>DATJLS010000011.1:0-58956 GCA_035509315.1 Acetobacteraceae bacterium
GCTCCTCCGGCGAACGACCCGCGCGCACCAGTTCCACCAGCTGGCGACGGAACTCAGGCGGGTAGGCTGACCTCGTCTTGCCCATCGTGGACTCCTCGAACCCAAATAGTCCGCTGTCCACCAAACCGGGGCAACTTCAGCGACCGCTTATCGGAAAATGGATTGTGCCCGATCTCGACAGTCGATCGCGCGGCCTTTCTGGTGTCGTGGAAGAGGTGATCGACTGGGACTTTCCCGAAGCGGGGAGCGGGCGAAATTTGGTGGTCAAGGTTCTGCCCCGGACGACGCCCTATGTCATCATTCAATATCGAACGCCGATCAGTACGATTTGGAAGTTCGGTGGTGTAGAGCATCATTACTCGCCATACTTGAACGTTGTGACCACAGTCCACAATGGCATCAACGTGGTGCGCGGTTCCGGGCCCGTTGGCTTGGTCATCGTGCGGCTGAGACCAGAAGGCGCGGCTCGTCTTCTCGGTTCGTGCGTACGAAATTTGGCAGACGCCAAGATCGCGCTTGACGATGTCTTCAAAACGAGTGACGTTTCCTTGTTGGCTGAAATGGTGTCGGAGTCTACCAGTAGTCACGAGCGGATCTCTTTAACCCAGCGATTTTTGCTGGAACGCCTGGGTGAACGAGAGCCTGACCCAATCGCCAGCCGTGCAGCCGCGCGATTGCGCCGCTCTCCCTCCTTGCGCGTCCGGAACCTTGCTGCCGAACTTGGCGTGAGCGAGCGTCATTTGTCTCGACGATTTAAATTGATGTTTGGCATGGATCCGAAACACTTTGCCCGCGCGGCACGTGTGGAAAGGTTAGCACTAATGCGGAATAGGGGTGCTGCTTGGGCAGACGCCGCTTACGCCTGCGGCTTTGCTGATCAGGGACACATGATCAATGAAGTCAAAGCGCTGATCGGAGCGGCACCAGAAAAGGCCTTCTCGCCTGACGGGCTATTCGCCTGGTAGGTTTCATCGCGCGAAATCCGGAACATGCAGCTCCCGGCCAAACTACTGACGCGTTCACCATAGCTGGCCCGGTTTTGCCGAGACCTTCTGCGCCAGTGTCACATTGCCGCCCCGATGTCTGCGTTCAGGAGTTGAGCTTGCAGTTATTCTGCTCTTCGTGGGGTTTGGCTGGCCAAAAAGGTGATGGAGCCATGCAAGGCAGGAGACGGAGCTGCTGGAAGTCGGTTCACCTGATCTGACGCGCGGATTGGTTACCGCTGTTCCGAGTTGCGTCCCGGGCGGATTGATCAGCGCGCTCGCGAGCTCCTTACCTCGCCCGGGTCTGGGCAAAGGCAGGAGCGGATTTACGTGTTCCGGCACCAGGACAAGCCAAGAAGGTCGCAATGCTGGGGTCGTTCGGCCACGTTACGTGTCGGTTCATCGTGCATACCAGCTCGACCAAGCGCAGCAGCGACTTCGTCACCCATCTCGAACAACGGGACCCGCTCTATGGCCCCAAGCCCGGACAGCCCGCCAAGCCGGTGGTCCTGGTCGAGGACAATGGTCCAATCCACACCCGCAAACTGTCCCTGGCAGCGCTCGCCGTTCGCGCCCATTGGCTCACCATCGAGTGGCTTCCAAAATATACTCTCGAACTCAATGACATCGAAGGCGTCTGGCGGGACCTCAAGGCGCATCATCTCGCCCATCAGACCTTCGCCGATCCCACCCAGCTCGAGTGGGCCATCTACCAAGCCGCGAGGGCGCTCAACCAAGAGCGTATGCCGCTTCCGTCGGCCAACCCGCGAATCTCTGCTGAGAGGGTGAAAATTGCATGCTGGCCGGCCATCCAGGCGGCAATCAACCGCAAATCGGACGCGAACACCCAGAAAAACCACCGAGCAGAGACGGAATTCACGAAGTTTTTCGGCAGAGTGCTAAACCTCCAGCCCGTCACTCACGCTCACATTCTCGGGCTTGGGTTCGAGCCCGGAATTGCGCGCGACTTCCATGAGCAGCACGGCGAAATCGACATTCTCGTGCCCGCGGCCCGCGATCGCCGCGATCGATTCGCGGCTCACCGCCGCGCAGGGTGTCGCAACGCCATGCGCGTGCGCCGCGCCGAGGCCAAGATCCATGTCCTTGAGCAGCAGCCTCGACGTGAACGTCACCTGATCGAAGGTCAGGTTCACCAGCATCGGCGTCTTGTATTTCGTGTACATCGAGCCGACCACGCTCTCATTGATCGATTGCAGAAACACGTGGCGGGGAATGCCGGCTTTCTCCGCCAGCACCGTGATCTCGCAGAGGCTCTGGATGATGACACCGAAGAACGTATTATGGGCGATCTTCCAGATCCGGGCGAGCTCGCCCTCGCCAACCCAGAGCGTGCTCCGCCCGAGCGCGCCGAGCCAGGGGAGCGCCCGTTCGTAGAGCGGCTTCGGTCCCGAGGCGACCACCGAGAGCTTGCCCGCCCGGCAGACCTTCGGGTTGCCCGAGACCGGCGCGCAGAGATAGCCGATCCCCATCCCCTCCAGCTTCGCGCGGATCTCGGCGGACCCTTCCTGCGAGATGGAGGAGCAATCGATGACGAGCGTGGGCAGCGCGGTTCCGCTTGCGAGGCCCGCGGGCCCGAACAGAACCTCCTTGAGATCCTCCGTCGTCGAGACCGAGGTGAAAACGGCGCCGCAGGATGTGAGGTCGCGCTTGTCCGCGACCACGCGCGCGCCCGCTTCGCGCAACTTCTCGGCCTTGGCGGATGTGCGGTTCCAGACCGCGACTTCGTGGCCGGCCTTGAGAAGCCGCCGCACCATCGCTTCGCCCATCCGGCCGAGCCCGATCCAGCCAATCTCCGCCATTCTCATCTCTCCTCGTGCTCTTTGTCCTCTTTGCCCGGATGGCGCGGAACCGGAAGAAATGTCTTCCATCGGACGGGCGCGGGCAAGCGCGCGCCCGCGCGAGCTTCGCCGAACGGCGAGGATCGTTGCTCTCTCAGGCCAGATAATCGAGGCCGATATCGAGCGCCCGGCTGCTGTGGGTGAGCCAGCCGAGCGAGATGAGATCGACGCCCGTGGCGGCGATTTCGGGCGCCGTCTCCGGCGTGATCCGGCCCGAGGCCTCGGTGATTGCCCGCCCGCCGACCATCGCGACCGCCGCGCGCAGCGTCGTCGGCGCCATATTGTCGAGCAGCACCGCATCCGTTCCGGCCGCGAGCGCTTCTTCAAGTTGCGAGAGCGTATCGACTTCAACTTCGATCCGGACGAGATGGCCGATCGCGCCGCGCGCGCGCGCGATCGCCTCACGGATGCCGCCCGCCGCCGCCACATGATTGTCCTTGATCAGCACGGCATCATCGAGGCCGAAGCGATGATTGCTTCCGCCGCCCGCGCGCACCGCGTATTTCTGCGCTGCCCTCAGGCCCGGAATGGTCTTGCGCGTGTCGGTCACGCGCGTGCCGAAGGGCTGCACCGCGGCGACCACGGCAGCGGTCGCGGTCGCGATGCCGGAGAGATGGCAGAGGAAATTGAGCGCGGTGCGCTCCGCCGAGAGCATCGCGCGTGCCGGGCCGCTCACGCGCGCGATCACCGCGCCGGCGCCGACCGCATCACCGTCGTTCCGCGCGCGCGTGAGCGCGATCGCCGGATCGAGCAGAAGGAAAGCCGTGGTCGCGAAATCGAGACCGGCGATCACGCCCGGCTGGCGCGCGACGAGCGCGGTCTCCGCGTGTGCTCCCGCGGGCACGATGGCGTTCGAGGTGAGATCGCCGGCGCGCCCGAGATCCTCGGCCAGCGCGGCGCGCACGATGGGCTCGACCAGGAAGGCGGGGAGAGGCGTGATCGCCCCACCGCGATCCTCCGCAACGCTGTCGCTCTGAACGTCCATAGCTATTTCACCGCGAGCATTCGCGATCATTTTACCGCGAGCATTCGCTCGACCGCCCGCCTTGCTCGCACGGCGATGGCGGGGTCGATCGTCACTTCATGCGTCATCGTCTCGAGCGCATGGCGGATCTTGCCGAGCGTGATGCGCTTCATGTGCGGGCAGAGATTGCAGGGGCGGATGAACTCGAGTCCCGGATATTGCACCGCGACATTGTCGCTCATCGAGCATTCGGTGATCAGCACGACGCGCCCGGGCCGGTTCCGCTCGACATAGGAAGCCATGCCGGCGGTCGAGCCCGCATAATCGGCCTCCGCCACCACCTCCGGCGGGCATTCGGGATGAGCGAGCACGACCACGCCCGGATGGGCCGTCCGAAGCGCGCGAATCTCGGCGGCGGTGAAGCGTTCATGCACCTCGCAATGGCCGGCCCAGGCGATGATCTGGACGCCGGTCTCGGCGGCGACATTCCTCGCCAGATACTCGTCCGGCAGCATGATGACGCGCCCGGCGCCGAGCGATTCCACGATCTTCCGCGCATTGCCCGAGGTGCAGCAGATATCGGCCTCCGCCTTCACCGCGGCCGAGGTATTGACATAAGCGACCACCGGCGCATCCGGATAGCGCGCGCGCATCAGCCGCACATCCTCCGGCGTGATCGAGGCGGCGAGCGAGCAGCCGGCCCTGAGATCGGGGATCAGCACCGTCTTCTCCGGATTCATGAGCTTCGCCGTCTCGGCCATGAACCGAACCCCGGCGAGCACGATCACATCCGCATTCACCTCCATCGCCTGGCGGGCAAGGGCGAGGCTGTCGCCTGTGATATCGGAAACGCAATGAAAAATCTCGGGCGTCTGATAATTGTGCGCGAGGATCACCGCGTTGCGCTCGGTCTTGAGATCGAGGATCGCTTCGATATCGCCGGCAAACGCGCCCCATTCGAGAGGCGGGATCACCGAGCGGACACGCTCATAGAGCGGAGCGGTGCGGGCAATCGTTGCGGCATGGGACATGGCTTCCTCCATAATGCTCAAATAGAGCATATTGGGGCCGGAGCAAGTCCGGAGACGACACCGCCATTATGCTTCCCGTGAGCATAAGCCTGTCAACAGGGGGAGCGCGGCCCTGCCATGCGTATCCTTCCAGGCTGCAACGCGCGCGGTTTTCACGCGCCCTTTTTTTCAACGCGCTGGCGCGAGCGGCAGCTTGGTGCCGGCGACCGCGCGCTCGCGCAGCACCGCACGACGGAAATGGAAGAGCCGCGCCGGCCGTCCGCCGGTTTCGGCGATCATTCCCCCCGTCTCCTCGACCAGATCCTGCCGCGCGATGAGGCGGCGGAAATTCTGCTTGTGCAGCCGCACGCCGGCGAGCGCCTCCACCACGCGCTGCAGGGCGAGCAGCGTGAAGGCGGGCGGCATCAGCTCGAACACCACCGGACGGTATTTGATCTTCGCGCGCAGCCTCGCGATCCCGGTTGCGAGGATCCGCCGGTGATCGTGCAGCATGGGGATCCCCGCCGCGCCTCTCGGCCCTGCTGCCTCGCCCGCCTCCGGCACGACGCCCGCTTCGTAGAGAAGCTCATAGCGTTGCAGCGAAAGCTCCTCGTTCCAGGCCTGGCCGCCGAGCCCGAAGGCAATCGCCGCGCGCTCGGCCCGCTCGCGCCGAAGTGACGCCGCCGCGCCCGCCTTGGCCCAGGCGCCGAGCGCGGGGGCGATCACCGCGCGGATCGAAGCCGGCTCGCCCTCCCGCCGGTCCTCCCACGGGAAATAGCGGTACCAGTCCTGCCAGCTTGCCCCGGTCTCGGGCGCGGCCGGCGCCTCGCGTGTGAGGCCGAGATAGCTGATCGAGATCGTCCGCCGCCGCCCTCCGCCCACCATCCTGTCGCGGTCGGCGAAGGTATAGAGCTGCTCGACGAAGCCGAGCGGATGCCGCGTCCGCTCCTCGACCCAGGCGCGCAGCCCCGATTGCAGGGAGCGGTGGCCCGATTCGAACGGGCCCGACGGCAATGCCCGTCCATTCTCGACGGTCAAAATGCGCGGCGCCATCTCATTGGCTGCGGACAGGACGGCGATGAGCTCGGCCGCGAGACTCGTCTCCGCGTCCCCGCCCGTCATCGGCCGGGACGCGGATTCTGCCCGTTCATTCGGCCGCTTTGGGGGCCACCCCCGGGCCCTGCCTTGGCAGGTAGCAATGCTCGGGCCCAGGGAAGCGCCGGGCGCGAACCTCCGCCGCATAGGCATCCACCGCCGTGGTCACGGCGGCGCCGAGATCCGCGTAGCGCTTGACGAAGCGCGGGGCGAAGGACCCGGCGAGGCCGAGCAGGTCCTCGGTGACCAGGATCTGCCCATCGCAGCCCGCCGAGGCGCCGATCCCGATGGTCGGAACCGGCAGAGAGGCGGTGATCGCCCGCGCCACCGGCTCCAGGGTGCCCTCGATCACCACCGCGAAGGCGCCGGCCGCGGCCACTGCGGCGGCATCCGCGGCAACCCGTTCCGCCTCCGCCGCTGTCCTCCCGGTGGCACGAAAGCCGCCCGCGCTCTGCACCGCCTGCGGCATCAGCCCGACATGGCCGCAGACCGGAATGCCGCGGCGGACGAGGAACCGGACGGTCGGCGCCATCTCCGCCCCACCTTCGAGCTTGACGCCGCTCGCGCCGGTCTCCGCCATCACCTTGGCCGCGGCACGCCAGGCACGCTCAGGACTTTCCTGATAGCTGCCGAAAGGCAGATCGACGATCACGGCCGCCCGGCTGGTTCCACGCACCACCGCCGCCCCATGGGCGATCATCATCGGGAGCGTCACCGGCAGCGTGGTCGGGAAGCCGTACACCACCATGCCGAGCGAATCGCCCACCAGCAGGAGATCGACATGCGGGTCGAGCAGGCGCGCCATTGGCGCCGTATAGGCAGTGAGGCAGACGAGCGGTGTGCCCCCCTTGCGCCCCGCGATCTCGGGAACCGAGATGCGTTTCGAGCCCGGCAGCGTGCTCATGCTCCCAATTTCGATCGTGTGGTGTGCGCGACGCCGCGGCCGGCTTTCCGCCGGACCCGTATCACGTGAATTTGGCTACTTGATCTTGCCTTCCTTGAAGGCGACGTGCTTGCGCAGCTTCGGATCGTATTTGCGGAACTCGAGCTTGCCGGTCTGGGTGCGCGTGTTCTTCTTCGTCACGTAGAACACACCGGTATCGGCGGACGAATTGAGCTTGATCTGGATGGTGTTGCTCTTGGCCATGGCACGGGATCCTTTGCGCGCGGAAAATGCGCACCCGCCCGCGGAAGGTCAAGCCGCCTTGGCTCTTTCGTCGCCTCACTCGGGTGGAAAGAGCGCCCGGCCGGCCGGCGGCAGCAGCGCGGCCGCGTAAGCCGCCGGATTGTCGATCAGCACGCGTGCCGCCGCCATGTCCGCCTCGCTCCCCACCGCAGCCGGACAGGCCGCGCGGATCGCCAGGATTTGAGCGAGCGGCAGCGGCACGCGGGCCGTCTCATGCTGATAGATCGCGCGCGCCATCGGTTGGGATCCTCCGGCAAGCAGCGCAAGCTGCCTGTCGAGCGCCGGCTGGCCCAGGCTCGTGCAGACCTGAGGCAGGATGCCGAGGCTCTGGATCGGCCAGCCGCGCGGTGCCAGCACCTGGCTCCAGGTGACAAAGAGCTCGCCCCCATCGGGGAGCTGATCGATCGTCTGCACCAGGCCCTTGCCGAGCGTCGCACTTCCGACCACGACCGCCCGCCCGTTATCGGCGAGCGAAGCGGTCAGGATCTCGGCGGCCGACGCCGTCAGCCCATCCACCACCACCACCACCGGCAGATCCCCCGCCATGTCCGCCCCGGAGGCGGCCCAAACGTGCCGCGCGGCAGGATCGCGCCCGGCCGTGGTCGCGATGATCCCTCGATGCAGCAGCACGTCCGCGGCAAAGACCGCCTGGTCGAGCAATCCTCCGCGATTGCCACGCAGATCGAGGACGATGCCCTGCGGCGGGTTGGGGACAGAGAGTCCGGCGGCGATCTCGTTGGCGAGATGCTGTCCCGTGCTGGCATCGAAGGCGCTGATGCGCAGCACCAGCATCTCATGCACGCGGCTTGCGAAGACTGTTTCCGGCGCGGGCTCGTGGCGTGCGAGCCTTACCGTCCGCACGCCGGCCACCGGGTCGGCGAACGTCAGCACCACCGGCGAGCCCTCCGGCCCCGCCATCTCGTCCTCCGCCCAGCGCGCCGTTCTGCCGCGCGTCGTCGCGCCGTCCACGGACAGGATCCGATCACCGGGCAGGATATGCGCATCGCCTGCCGGGCTCCCGGCAACAACGCTGACAACGACGATCACGCCGCTCTCCAGCGCGACCGTGAGCCCCGTGCCCATCCAGCCCGAGCGGCGCGCCCGCTCGCTCGCCGCCTCGGCGGGCGCCACGTAGCGTGAATAGGGATCGAAATGATTGAAGAGCTCGTCGAAGAAAGCCTCGGTGACGCCGTTCGGCCCGACCGCGCGCACCGAAAGGGATTCCTGCCATGCCGCCGCGGCGAGCGCGGCGATCGCCGCGCCCCATCCCGCCACATCATTGGCCGGGGGCTCCGGCTGGACCGCCAGGATCCTGTCCGGCAGGGAAAGGCGGAGCGTGCCCGCCGAAAGATCCGTCGTGAACGATGGATCGAGCGCGGTCAGGCCCGGCAGACCCCAGAGCGCGAGCGTCGGCAGCGAATAAGGAGCAAGCGTGCGGGGCTGCATGAACGCGAGAGCCTGGGTGAAGACCGCGTCACTCAGCGCTGTTGGAAATGAAGGAACTGTCCCCGGCAGCGTCTGCGCTTCGGCAGGGACGATCAGTAGCAGGAACAGAAGGGCCCGGGCCGGAATCACCGCAAGCGGTTTCGCCCTCCGCCGCGCGCCGGCAGCATAGGCCCGGGCGGCAGCGCGGCCACGCGCATGACGATGCGGCCGCTCACCGGATCAGCCTCGGCGAGCCGCACGCTCAGCCGTTCGCCCAATCCAAGGCGCCGTCCGCTGCGCACAGCCCGGAGACTCGTGGTTGCCTCCTCGAAACGCCAGGAATCCGCAGGCAAGGTGGACACGGGGACGATTCCCTCGGCGCCGCTTGCGATCAGAGTGACGAAAAGCAACGAACGCGTCACGCCGGAAACTCGCGCTTCTTCTATGCCGCCGATACGCTTGGCGAGCAAGGCCGCCTGAGCGCGCGCGAGCACCGCGCGCTCCGCTTCCACCGCGCGCCGCTCAGCCGTGCCGAGATCGCGCGCGAGCACCGCAAGCGAGGCGGTGTCTGTATCTTTTGCACTCTCCCTCGTGCTGCCGCCCGCGCCGAGGCCAAGGCCGCCGATCAGCGCGCGATGCACGACGAGATCGGCATAGCGGCGGATCGGGCTGGTGAAATGTGCATAGGCCGCGAGCGCCAGCCCGAAATGACCGCCATTTTCGGGCGAATAGCCGGCCTGTGGCAGGCTTTGCAGAGTCCGCTCGGCGGCGATGCAAGCGGCTTCGGTGCCGGCGAGCGGGGCGAGGGCGGCGGTGAGATCACGGGGCGCGATCCGCCCGCGTGCCGGCAGACGCAAGCCGAGCTCGCGCAGGAAAGCGGCGAGGCTCGCGATCTTCTCCGGCACGGGCTCGGCATGGGCGCGGAAGAGCCCGGGCAGATCCCGGCGCAGAATTTCCTCGGCCGCCGCGACATTGGCGAGAATCATGAAATCCTCGATCAGCCGGTGGCTGTCGAGGCGCGGCGTGCTCACCACCGCGGCAAGTTCTCCCGCCGTATCGAGCACGACCCTTCGTTCCGGCAGCTCGAGATCGAGCGGCCCGCGCGCGCGCCGCGCCGAAGAGAGCGCCCTCCAGGCGGCATAGAGATTGGCGAGCGTGCCAGGGGGCAAGCCTGCGGACAGCCCGAGTTCCTCCCCACTCTCCGCCGCGCGCTGCACCGCCTCGTAAGTGAGGCGCGCGGCGCTCCGCATCAGGCCGCGCCCGAAACGATGGCGGCGCTTTTCCCCATTCGCATCGATCTCGATCTCGACGAAAACGACGCCGCGCTCGGCGTGCGGGGCGAGGCTGCACCAATGCTCGGAAAGGGCGGGGGGCAGCATCGGCACCACGCGGCCGGGGAAATAGACACTGTTCCCGCGCTCTCGTGCCGCCGCATCAAGCGCGCTTCCCGGCCGGACATAATGCGCGACATCGGCGATCGCGACGATGATGCGGAACCCTCCGCCCGAGGGTGCTGCGAAGACGGCATCGTCGAAATCACGCGCATCCGCCCCGTCGATCGTGACGAGCGGCAGCGCGCGTAGATCCTCCCGCCCCTCTGGCCCCACGGCGTGCGCGGAAGCCGCCTCGGCCAGCGCCTCGGCGGGAAATGCCTCGGGGATTCCGAGATTGCCGATCGCGATGCGCGCGAAAGACGAGACGCCATCGAAACGGCCGAGCCGCTCCGTCACTCGCGCCCGGCGCGCCCCGCGTTGCGGGCCGGGCAGCAATTCGGCGCGCACGATCTCCCCCGCCTCCGCGCCGCCGGACGCACCGGCCGGCACCCGCCACGGCTCGCGCACGCGCCGGTCCGCCGGCAGGATATGGCCGGCCTCGCCACGTCCCTGACGCAAGGAAGCCGGCCGATAGACGCCGAGCACCGTCTCGGTTTCACGCGGGGCTTTTCCCGGATGGGGACGGCTGCGAAACGGCTTGCGCGCGCGAAGCTTAGGCAAGGACGCTGCGCGGGTGCGCGGTGGGGTCCGCGCCAGGGCGGATCTTCCGGTTGGCCACCCTTAGCCCGCCGCCTTCTTTCGCCGCTTCTCGGCCGGGACCGCGGCGCCTTGCGCCGAGGCCGCCTTGGAAACCGTCTTCGCTGCGCGGGACCGCGTCGCCTTGGATGCGGCTTTGGGCGTCGATGCCCCCTTGGTGGCCCCCTTGGCCGAAGACGCAGCTTTGGCTTTGGCCGTGCCCTTGCGCGCACCGAGAGGACGGCCCTTCTCGGCAAGCAGGGCAACGGCCTCATCGATCGTCACCGATTCCGCCGCCATTCCCCTGGGCAAGGTGGCGACCGTTCGCCCATGCTGCACATAGGGCCCGAAACGTCCGCGCCGCACGGCAACACTCTCGCCATCCTTCGGGTGTGGCCCGAGCGTGCGGATTCCGGCGAGCTTCTTGGCCAGCACATCCACCGCGCGGTTGAGCCCCACCGAAAGCACATCGTCGTCAGCATCGAGCGAGGCATAGACATTGTCCATGCGCACGAAGGGGCCGAATCGGCCGAGCCCGGCGGTGATCGGCTCGCCGGTCTCCGGATGGAGGCCAATCGTGCGTGGCAACGCGAGCAGCCCGAGCGCCTGTTCAAGAGAGAGCGATTCACCGGTGAGCCCGCGCGGCAGCGCGACCCGCTTCGGCTTCTTCTCCTTCTCGGTGCCTTCGCCCCGCTGCACATAGAGCCCGTAAGGCCCGCGGCGGACGGTGATTGGCTCGCCGGTCTCCGGGTCATTGCCAAGGATGCGAATGCCGTCCTTCAGCGTCTCCCCGTCGGTCTCCTCGTCGCTCGCGATCGCCAGCCGCCGCGTGTAGGGGCACTCGGGATAGTTGGAGCAGCCGATGAAGGCGCCGAACCGTCCAAGCTTCAGCCCGAGCCGCCCGTTGCCGCAGGCCGGGCAAAGCCGCGGGTCGGAACCGTCGGCGCGGGGCGGAAAGAAATGTGGGCCGAGATCGCGGTCGAGGGCGGCGATTACGTCCGAGATCTTGAGATCCTTGGTCTGATCGACCGCGTGCGAGAAAGCCTCCCAGAAGGCGCGCATCACTGCCCGCCAATCCGCCCGCCCGCCCGAGATATCGTCGAGTTGCTCCTCGAGCGTGGCGGTGAAGCCGGTATCGACGTAGCGGTTGAAGAAGCTCACCAGGAAGGCGGTGACGAGACGGCCGCGATCCTCCGGCACGAAACGTCTCTTATCGAGCCGCACATAATTCCGATCCTGCAGGACGGAGAGAATCGCCGCATAGGTCGAAGGCCGGCCGATCCCGAGCTCTTCCAGCTTCTTGACCAGAGAGGCCTCGGAATAGCGGGGCGGCGGCTCGGTGAAATGCTGAGTCGCGGAAACCGCGCCGCGCTCGAGCGGGTCCTTCTCCGCCATCGCCGGCAGCGCGCGGTTCTCGTCATCTTCCGCCGCCTCGTCGCGATCCTCATGATAGAGCCGGTAGAACCCGTCGAAGGCGATGGTCGAGCCGGTGGCGCGGAGCCGTGTCTTTCCGGTCGCGTCGGCGATATCGACCGCGACCTGGTCGAGCTCCGCCGAGGCCATTTGCGAGGCGACGGCGCGCTTCCAGATCAGCTCGTAGAGGTCGCGCTGCTCTTGGGAGAGATATTTCGCGACCGAGGCGGGCGTGCGCGCGACATCGGTCGGCCGGATCGCCTCGTGCGCCTCCTGCGCGTTCTTCGCCCGCGCGGTATACTCTCGTGGGGTGGGCGGCAGATAATCGGGACCGAACCCGTCTCGGACATGCTCGCGAATGGCAAGCAAGGCCTCGCGCGCCATCTGCACGCCATCGGTCCGCATGTAGGTGATGAGGCCGACCGTCTCACCATCGAGATCCACGCCCTCATAGAGCTGCTGGGCGAGCCGCATCGTCGATTGCGCGCGGAAGCCGAGCTTGCGGCTCGCTTCCTGCTGCAGCGTCGAGGTGGTGAAGGGCGGCGGCGGGTTGCGCCGCGTGCGTTTTCTCTCGATCGATGCGACCTGGAAGCGGCCCGCTTCGACGGCCGCCTTCGCCCGCATCGCTGCATCTTCATTGGCAAGCGAGAAGGCTTCGAGCTTCCTGCCGTCGAGATGGCTGAGCCGGGCGGTGAAGCGCTCGCCCCTGGGTGTGGTGAGCGCGGCCTCGACGGTCCAGTATTCGCGCGCGCGAAAAGCCTCGATCTCGGCCTCGCGCTCGCAGATCAGCCGGAGCGCCACGGACTGCACGCGCCCCGCGCTGCGGCTCCCTGGCAGCTTCCGCCACAGCACCGGGGAGAGCGTGAACCCGACCAGATAATCAAGCGCGCGGCGGGCGAGATAGGCCTCGATCAGGAGCTGATCGAGATCGCGCGGGGCGGCCATTGCCGTCTGCACCGCGCTGCGGGTGATCTCGTTGAAAGTGACGCGCTGCACCGCAACACCCTTGAGCGCGTGCTTCTCCTCGAGCATCGCCCGCACATGCCAGGCGATCGCCTCGCCCTCGCGGTCCGGGTCGGTCGCGAGGAAAAGCGTGTGGGCGCCCTTCAGCGCCTTGGCAATGGCCGCGACCTGGGCGGTGCCCCGCGCTTCGGACTGCCAGTCCATGGCGAAATCCTCACCCGGCCGGACGCTGCCATCCTTGGGCGGCAGGTCGCGCACATGGCCGAGGCTTGCGAGGACGGTGTAGCCCTTGCCGAGATATTTATTGATTGTCCGTGCCTTGGCGGGCGATTCGACAACGACGACGTCGGTCATGGGATCCTGAAGCTGCTCCGCTATGGCGTGGGGATGCCAATGAAATTGCCGGGTTCGTCCCCGCCGCTGGTGCGCATCACCCGGTCTCCGGGCAGCAGGACCACCCGTCCGGCGATCTCGAGTTCCAGCAGGACCGCGTTCACGGCGGCCGCAGAGAACTGGCAGCGGCGCACCAGATCGTCAACCGTTGTCGGAGAAGAATCAAGCAGATCAATCACTTGCTTTCGTACCCGGGGAAGCTCCCTGGGGTCTTCGCGGGCTTTTGGGGCTGCGCGGGGCGGGATTGCCGCCGGTTCCGCCACCCGGACCGGGGACAAATCGGCCGTTCGGGCCAACGGACCGGGCGGCAGATGCTCGAGCACGTCGGATGCCGTCTCGACGAGATGGGCACCCTGGCGGATAAGGTCATTCGAGCCGCGGGCACGGGGATCGAGCGGCGAGCCGGGCACCGCGTAGAGCTCGCGCCCCGCCTCCAGCGCGAGCCGGGCGGTGATCAGGCTGCCCGAGCGCGGCGCCGCCTCGACCACCACGACCCCGAGCGCGAGTCCGGCGATGATCCGGTTGCGCCTCGGAAAGTGCCGCGCCTGCGGCGCGGTGCCGAGCGGCGCCTCGGCCACCACCGCGCCGCAAGCGGCGATCCGTGCCTGCAGGTCCCGGTGCTCCGGCGGATAGGGAACGTCGAGCCCGCCCGCGACCGCCGCGATGGTCCGGCCGGAGGAAAGCGCCCCTTCATGCGCCGCCGCATCGATGCCGCGCGCCAGCCCCGAGACCACCGGCAGACCGGCTTCCGCCAGCGCGGCAGCCAGCCCCTCGGCGATCCGCTGGCCATTGGCCGAGGCGTTGCGCCCACCGACGATCGCCACCGCCCGCGCCGCAAGGAATTCCACGGAGCCGAGCACGGCAAGCGCTGGCGGGGGGTCGGCAAGATGGGCGAGCTGGATCGGATAGTCCGGCTCCCCCAGCACCAGCATCCGCCCGCCGAGTCTTGCGAGCCGCGCAAGCTCGGCCTCGGCCTCCGCGCGGCCAGGCACTGCGAGCGGCCGGCTTCGGCCACCCGCCCGCGCGAGCCCGGGCAGCGCGGCGATCGCCTCGGTGGCCGAGCCGAAGCGATCGACGAGCCGCTGGAATGTGATCGGGCCGATCCCCTCGGCGCGCGCGAGGCGCAGCCGGTCGAGCGCTTCCTCCCGCGTCACTTGCCGGCGCCGATCCTTGGCTCGGTGCCGGCGAGAAGACGGCGGATATTCTCATGGTGACGGAGGAAGACCACCACGGCGAGCGCGAGCGCGAGCAACGCGACAGGCCGCTCACCGAGCAAAAAGGCGGCGATCGGTGCCACGACGAAGGCTGAGAGCGCCGAGAGCGATGAAATCCGCCCTGCCGCCGCCGCCAGAACCCACGCGGCGCAGGCGATGAGCCCGATGGGCCAGGACGCGGCGAGCAGCACGCCAAGTCCGCTGGCCACGCCCTTGCCGCCGCGAAAACGGAGCCAGACCGGCGCGACATGTCCGAGAAGCGCGCCGAACCCTGCCACGAGCGAGGGCAGGGAACCGAACAGGTGAGCGGCAAGAAGGACGGAAACGGCGCCCTTGGCGGCGTCCAGAATGAGCGTCGCCGCCGCCAGCCCCTTGTGTCCCGTGCGCAGCACGTTGGTGGCGCCGATATTGCCGGAGCCGATCCTGCGGATATCACCGAGCCCCGCCGCCCGCGTGAGCAGCAGCCCGAACGGCACCGAGCCGATCAGATAGCCGCCGATCAGAGAGCCAAGGATAAGGGCGCCGATCAACCGAAAACCCGCCTGCCTGCCTTCCAGGTGCCGAGCACGGTTCCTTCGAGCGCGCGGCCATCGAAGGGCGTGTTCTGTGCCTTGCCCGGCAACCTTCCGGCCTCCACCCGCCAGATCCGCTCGAGGTGGAAGAGGCAGAGATCCGCCGGCGCGCCTACGGCGAGCCGGCCGGCGGTCTGACCGAGGAGACGGGCCGGCCGCTCGGTGAGCAGGCCGATTGCCCGGCCGAGCGGCAGGGTTTCGTTGTGGACGAGCACGAGCGTCACCGCGAGCAGCGTGGCGAGCCCAGCCCCGCCCGGCGCGGCCTGGGCGAAGGGCAGGCGCTTGTCATCGGCGTCGCGCGGCTGGTGGTCGGAGGCGATGGCATCGATCGTCCCGTCCGCCAGCGCCGCGCAGACCGCGAGCCGGTCCTCTTCGGGCCTGAGCGGCGGGGAGAGCTTGGCATAGGTGCGGAAATCCCCGATCGCCGTCTCATTGAGGTCGAAATACGGAGGCGCGGTATCGCAGGTTACCGCGAGCCCTTCCTCCTTGGCGGCGCGGATCAGCGCAAGCGCCTCCGCCGTCGAGACATGGGCGAAATGCACCGCCCCGCCGGTGAGACGGGCGAGGCGGATATCGCGCGCGACCTGGATCGCCTCGGCCGCCGCCGGGATCGCCTCCAGCCCGAGCCTGGTGGCGAGTGGCCCCTCGGTTGCCGCCCCGCCCGCCGCGAGGGTCGGTTCCTCCGGGTGCTGCACGACGATGGCCCCGAAGCCCCGCGCATAGGCGAGCGCGCGGCGCATCAGCGAGGCCGTGCCGATCGCCCGTGCCCCGTCGCTGAAGCCGACCGCGCCGGCCTCGCGCAACAGGCCGAGCTCGGCCAGCATCTCGCCCCGGCAGCCGCGCGTCACTGCCCCGTAGGGCAGGATCGTGAGGCTCCCGGTCTCGACCCCGCGGGCGGAGAGAAGCGAAACGAGTGCCGGGTCATCGATCGCGGGCTCGCTGTCCGGCAGGGCGGCGAGCGTGGTGATGCCGCCCGCGGCGGCGGCTTCGGCGGCGGTGGCGATGGTCTCGCGATATTCGAAGCCGGGCTCGCCCAGGCTCGCCCGCATATCGACGAGGCCGGGGCAAAGCACCGCGCCCGCCCCGTCGATCACCCGGGTTCCTTCCGGGACTCCTTCCGCCATCCCAAGGCTCTTGCCGAGATCGGCAATCCGCCCGGCCTGGACGAGAAGCTCGCCCGGCTGGTCGAGGCCGCTCGCCGGATCGACCAGGCGGATCTCCCGGAAGAGGATGTCCCGGGCATAATCCTCAGTCATTGCGCCGCGGCCCGTGCGCAAGGGTGTCCAGCACCGCCATCCGGACCGCGACCCCCATCTCCACCTGCTCGCGGATGACGCTGCGTGCCGGATCGTCGGCGACGCGGCTCTCGATCTCGACGCCGCGATTCATCGGCCCGGGATGCATCACCAGCGCATTCGGCTTGGCCGCGCCGAGCTTTTCGACATCGAGCCCATAGAAACGGAAGAACTCGCGCGTGCTCGGGATCTGCCCGGCCGCCATGCGCTCCTTCTGCAGCCGCAGCATCATGACGATATCCGCGCCCGCCAGCCCCTCCTTCATGTCGAAGAAGACCTCCACCCCCAGCGCCTCGATCGCGGCGGGGATGAGGGTCGGCGGGCCCACCACGCGCACACGGCTGCCCATGGCGGTGAGCAGGTGGACATTGGAGCGCGCGACGCGCGAATGGGCGATATCGCCGCAGATCGCGACCGTGAGCCCGGCAAGCCGCCCCTTGCGCCGGCGGATGGTCAGCGCATCGAGCAGCGCCTGGGTTGGGTGCTCATGCATCCCGTCCCCGGCATTGATCACGGCAGCATCCACCTTCTGGGCGAGCAGGCTTGGGGCGCCGGACTGGTCGTGCCGCACCACCAGGAGGTCGCACTGCATGGCGTTCAGGGTCGCGGCGGTGTCGAGCAGCGTCTCGCCCTTGTTCACGCTCGAGGAGCCGACGGACATGTTGATCACATCCGCGCCGAGCCGCTTGCCGGCGAGCTCGAAGCTGGTGCGGGTGCGGGTCGAATCCTCGAAGAAGAGGTTGATCAGGGTTTTTCCGCGCAGCATGTCCCGGGCGGTCTTGCCGGAGCGGTTGAGCAGCACATAGCTCTCGGCCAGATCGAGCAGATGCGCGATCTCCTGCGGCTCGAGACCTTCGATCGCGAGCAGGTGGCGGTGCGCGTAGGCCACGGGAATCCCTCTTCGGTGCGGCCGGACGTTACATTCGACGGCCTCGCCGGGCCAGAGAAGGGTTCGGAGGATGGTTTGGAGGATGATTCCTGGGCCATCGTGGGAGGGAAGCGATCCCTCGACATCCGCCCGATACGGGACGATACGTTCACAAATGTAAAGGAAACATTTCACGGAATATCCGTCCTATGACGATGAACGGATGAAGATGGATGCGCTCCCGGATCCCGAGCGCGCCTATCTCGCCTGCTATCCGGATGTCGCCGGGGCGGTCGAGGCAGGAACCGTCACCTCCGCGCTCGAGCATTTCCTCAATTACGGACGTTTCGAAGGGCGAGTCTGGCCGGGGGTGTCCTCTGTCCCGCCGGCGTCGGCATTTCCCTCGGTTCCGCACCATTGCGACGCGACCCTGCTCAGCCGGGGGTTTCTCTTCGTCGAGGGCTGGATCGACGATCGGTTCGATCGCCTTGCCGGCGTCGCGACCGGTCCCGCCGGGGGAGAGACCCTGCTTGCGGCAAACCCCCATCGCCATCGCCGCGAGGATGTTGAGCGGCATCTCGCGCTCTCTTCTCCGTTCGAGGCGGGGTTCTGGCAGCTCTTCGAAATCCCGCCGGAGATGGCGGGGCGTCCGATCGCGCTTCGCCTCGAACTCGCTTCAGGCGAGTCCATTTCCGTCTCTCCCGCCAATCCCGTTCGGCTCGCGGTCCGCGAACATCTCGAAAGCTTTCTCGGCTTCTATGGACGGCGCTCCCTCATCGGCAACCGTGTGGCGCGCGCCTTCGCCGAGCTCGAAGCCGGACTCGGAGAGACGATCGCGCGCATGCATGCCGTGGTCCGCGCGACCTACCAGGCATCGAGCGAAGGTCACTATGGCACCCGCCCGGCGAAGCCGCTCCTCTCCTTCGTCTGCTGCCTCTACGGCATTCCCGATTTCCTGTTCCTTCAGATCGCCCGCTTCGCCCATCACGCGAACCTCGAGCGGTTCGAGTTCATCTATGTGAACAACACGCCCGCGCTGGAGGAGGTCCTGCATCGCGACGCCGAGCTTGCCGCAATGCTGTTCGAGACTTCGGTGCGCGTGATCTCCTTCGATCAGAACACGGGTTTTTCATATGCCAACAATGTCGGCATCACCCGTGCCCGGGGGCGGACGATCGCCCTCATCAACCCGGATGTCTTCCCCCGCGAAGCGACGAGTCTCGACGCGCTCGTCCGCCTTGCCTCCGGCAAGGCAGGGCACGCCATCACCGGCGGCAAGCTCTTCTATGCGGACGGCACAGTGATGCACGAAGGGATGACGTTCGTTCCCGATCTTCGTCTCTCCGCGCTCGCCCGGAGCCCGGTCTGGACCGTCGAGCATCCGCGCAAGGGTTTTCCGGATCGCGGCGAGAGGAAGACCGTGAAGGTGCCGGCGGTGAGCGGGGCGCTGATGGTGCTGGACCGTGCCGATTTCGAAGAAATCGGCGGCTTCGACGAGCGCTTTCTCTACGGCCATTACGAGGATGCCGATCTCTGCCTGCGCTTCGCGGACAAAGGCTGGGATGTGCTCTGCGACCCCGCGCTCGCCTTCTGGCATTACGAAGGATGCGGGTCGATCCGGCGGGAGGAGCACGAAGGCGCGCTTCCCGTCAATCGTTGGCGGTTCTCGCGCAAATGGCGGGATTTCCTCTCCGAACGATGAAGATCCTCGAGATCAGCCTCTTCCATCCGGAGCTAATCCGCGGCGGCGCCCAGCAGGCGGCCTATGAGCTGTTCCTCGGCCTCCTTCAGGCAGGGTGCGATGTGGCGCTGCTCGCCTCCGCCGATCTTTCGGGACCCGGATCGCTCTTCAAGCCGGGGGCCGTCATCACCGGTTTCGACGGCCGCGCAAAAGAGTTCCTCTTTCTCTCGCGCGCTTTCGACCCTGTCTGGATGCGCAATCTCGATCTCCGCGCCCTCAAGGCGTTTGCGGCGTTCCTGCGCGACCGTGCGCCGGATGTCGTGCATTTCCATCATTTCCTCACCTTCGGCCTGGAGTTCTTCCTCATCGCCCGGCGGACGCTGCCGAAAGCACGGCTCTTCCTTACGCTGCACGAGTTCCTGGCGATCTGCCGCGCCGACGGGCACATGATCCGCACCTTCGACAAGACCCTCTGCACCGCATCCTCGCCCGTGCGCTGCCATCAATGTTTCCCTGACATGGCGCCCGAGCTGTTCCGCCTCCGCGAGGAATGGATCAAGCAGGCGCTCGCGGTCTTCGACGGATTCATCGCTCCCACCCGATTCGTGCGCGCGCGCTATGGTTCCTGGGGACTCGAGCCGCAACGCATTCATGTCATCCCGAATGCCGAGCGCGATCATGCCGGGCTCGACTCATGGAAAGAGCGCGCATCGGCGGAAGCGGGGCGCGTGCGCGCGCGCAATCGTTTCGGTTTCTTCGGCCAGCTCCTCGATGTGAAGGGGCTCGATATCGTCTTCGAGGCCCTCGCGATCTTCGCCAAACGCTGTGAAGAGGCGCTGATCTTCGAGATCAACGGCACGAACCTGACATTCGCCTCGGAAAAATTCCGCAACCGGTTTGAGGATTTCGTGGCCGGCCGGCATGGGATGCCGGCGCGCATCGAAATCATCGACAATGGCGGCTACGCGGTGACCGACCTTCCTGCGCGCATGGCGCGGATCGACTGGGTGCTGGTGCCCTCGATCTGGGGAGAGAGTTTCGGCCTCGTCCTCTCGGAGGCCTTCATGTTCCGCCGCCCGCCGATCGCGAGCCGCATCGGCGGCCTCGCCGAGCGCGTGTGCCATGAGCGGGACGGGCTTCTTTTCGATCCCGGCGATGCGAGCGCACTCGCGGATTCTCTCCATCGTGCCATCACGCAGGAGGGGCTATGGGAGCGGCTCAGCGCCGCGAGCCCAGGCGCGCCATCGGTTGAAAGCGTGGTCGAGGCGCATCTCGCGCTCTTTGCTGGCGAGTCCGGCAAGGCGAAACGTCAGGCGCCTCACTCGCCCGAGATTTCGCGCCGCCTGCGGTCCAGCTCCTCGCTGTAGCGGCGCAGTGCATATTGCTCGGTGAGCGTGCCGATCACCTTGCGGTTCTCCAGGCTGTCCACCACCGCGAGCACGTCGCTCTCCGCCTGCTCGAAGATGCTCGCCGCTTCCTTCACCGTCATCTGCGGCAGCAGGGCCGTCTGCGGCGCATGAAGGATCTCGGAAAGCCGCTCGACCTCCTCCGGCGCCGCATGCGCCTCGGCCAGAAGCACGATGCCGGCATAGTGGTCCGCACTATCCACCGCCACCACGCTCTGCGCCGTGCCGAGCGGAAAATCCCGGCGGAAGGCGGCAAGGGTCATTTCCGCGCGCACGGTGCGGACATCCCGCCGCATCATCCGCCCGACGGTCAGGTTGCGCATCCAGCCGATATCGACGGCGCTGCGGATCGCCTCGCCGCGCAGATGGAAGCGCCAGGTCGCGAAATTGTAGCCGAAGGTCCGCCGCGTGGTCAGCGCCGCGATCACCGAGGCGGCGAGCACCGCGGCCGTCATCGGCAGGCTGCCAGTGGTCTCGAGCGCCAGAAAGGACATGGTGAGCGGCCCGCCGACGATCGTCGTCGCGAGCGCGCTCATGCCGACCACCGTTCCCACCACGTCCGGCATGACATTGTGCGGGGTGATCAGCGCGAGCGCGCCGGCGAACACGCGGCCGAGAATCGCGCCGAGAAAGAGGGATGCGAAGAAGAGGCCGCCGCGAAAGCCGGCGCCGATTGAGACCGAGGTCGCGAGCGCCTTGAGGAACACCATCAACCCGAGGAAGGAGAGGGTGAAAGGCACGCTGAAGACGAGCGGCAACGCCGCATGGCCCGACGAGATCACGTGCGGGGTGACGATGCCGCAGCCGCCGACGATCAGCCCGCCGATGGTCGGGCGCAGCCAGCCTGGCACGCCGCTGCGGCGGAACAGCGCCTCGGTCAATGTCGCGCCGCGCATGACCAGGATTCCGATCAGCGCGCAGAGCATGCCGAGCCCCAGGATCGGCAGGTAGTCGATCGCCGGAATCTCCGCGGGCACCACGATATTGAGCGGCTCCTGCCCGCCGGTGAGCCCGCGTTCGACGAGCACGCCGATCACCGAGGCCACCATCACCGGCGCCAGGGTGGGGATGGAGTAGGTACCGATGATCAGCTCGAAGCCGTAAAAGGCGCCGGTGAGCGGGGCATTGAAGGCGCCCCCGATCGCCGCGCCCGCGCCGCAGCCGACGAGGAGGCGGAGATCGCCCCGCCGCACCCGGAAGATCCGGCCGAGCCGCGAGCCGATGGCCGCGCCGATCTGCGAATAGCCCGACTCCATCCCGACCGAGGCGCCGACCCCGTTGGAGAGGATGGTCTGCCCGGCGAGGATCGTGCTGTCGGTCGAGGACATCCGCCCGCCATAGAGGGCGTTCGCCTCGATCGGGTCGATCACGCGGTTGGGCCGGTAGCGCGCGATGACGAGGCCGACGAGGCCGAAGACAAGGCCCCCGAGGGTGGGGACGAGCAGGGCGCTGGCGAGAGGGATGGAGCCCATCGCGGAAAGGCGCACACCGGGAGGCAGGCGGAAGAGGAGCCGATGAAGAAACTGGGCGATCGTCTCCATCAGCACGACGGTGCAGCCGGCGAGCGCGCCGACCACCGCCGCGAGCCCCACCAGCCAAAGCTCGTCGGCGCGCACAAGCGCGCGGAGCGTCTGCGGCGCGTGAACGACGATCTCGCCGAGATGCCGAAGCGGACCGGAGGTGCTGCGGTCGGTGCCGCGGGCAGACTGCGTCTGCCGTTCGACCCTTGTCGCCGGCTCCGCCTGGTCTGAGGAAACTGCCATCGACACTGCCCGTGCGGTCGAACGAGACCGGGACCGCTCCGGCGCCGACCGCGTTCGGCCGCTTCATGGAACCAATCGGCGGGCCGATCAATCGGCCCTCTCTTGTGGCGCGGGATTATGACGATGATTTGTTTGTCGTGGTCATCCGCGCGCTTTGCTCCGCTGCCCCGCGACCGCGCGTCTCCATTTCATTTCCTCGCCCTTCGCGCTTCGCGCGGCTCGGCCGATCGGACGTAGGCGAGGTAGAGAAGGAGGGCGGAGGCGGCGAACCCGGCCATGGTCCCGGTCATGGCGAGAGCCGTCCGCCCGTCGAAGAAGGTGGAGACGACCGCGCCCGAGAGCGCACCCATCAGCATCATCAGCAGGCTGAGCACCGCTGAGGCGATTCCGGCGATCTCGGGCAGCGGCTGGAGCGCGCCCTGCGTCGCGTTCGGCGTGATGAGCCCGTAGCCGATGGCGCCGAGCAGGAGCAGCGGTACCAGGCTCTGAAGGCGGGTCAGCCCGGCGAGCGCCAGCGCCAGCAGCACCGCCGAGGCGACGGAGCCGAGCACGAGACCGGCCAGGAGCGGCCCGTGCCGTCCCGCGCCGCGCGCGTTGAGCTTTCCGTTGATGAAGAACCCCGCCATCAATCCGGCATCCACCAGCGCGAAAAGCAGGCCGAAGATCCGCGGCGAGACACCGAGCACTTCGATCATCACCAGCGAGGAACCGGTGACATAGCCGAAGAGGCAGCCGAAAGCGCAGGCATTGACGAGCGAATAGCCGAGGATCGCGCGGTTGCGGAGCGCCCGCGCATAGCCGGTGATCAGTCTGACCGGCACGTGCGGCGCGCCGGAAAAGCGCGGCGCGCTCTCCGGCAGCCCGATCACCGCGAGCGCGAGGAGGAGGCAGGCGAGGATCGCGGTCAGCCCATAGATCGCCCGCCAGCCGCCCAGCGGCATGATGAAGGCGCCGAGGCTCGGCCCGATCATCGGGGCGATCACCCGGACGACGCTGATCTGCGCAAGCCGCCGGCGCAGCCCGGCGCCGTTGAAGAGATCCCGCACCACGGCGAATGAGATCACGCCGCCCGCCCCGGCTCCGGCACCCTGGAGCAACCGCCACAAGAGGAGCATCCCGATCGAACCGGTGAAGGTGCCGAGGGTCGCGGAGAATGCGAACAGAAGGCATCCCGCGATGACGATCGGCCGCCGCCCGTACTCGTCCGAGAGCGGCCCGAAGGCGATCGGAGCGACGGCATAGCCGACCAGAAAAAGGCTCAAGGTGAGGGCGGCGGTGCCTTGGGCGGTATGAAGGTCGCGGGCAATGCCGCCGAGGGCGGGCAGGCTCATATCGATGGCAAGTGAGGGCAATGCCGTAAGAGCGCCGATCAATATAGTGAAAGTAAAAGATTCCGGATCGATATGCGCGATCGCCTGTTTTCCTCTAAACTCGGCCTGCATGTCGCTCCATCCCTCCGAAGCCGCTCGGGCGCTGGCATGGCGAGCCGGCACGTTCCGCCCCGAGGAGCGGGCGCTGGCCGGTGAATGCGCCGTCGCCATCACCTATGGCCGCGCAACCCATGCCGTGATGCTCGCGACACCTTCGGATCTCGAGGATTTCGCCGTTGGCTTCAGCCTTTCCGAGCAGGTGATCTCCCACCCTGACGAGATCGAGCGCATCGAGATCGTGCCGCTCTCTCAGGGTGTGGAGCTGCGCATCGATCTCGTGCCGGGCCGCGCCGAACATTATGTCCGGCGGCGGCGGATGATGGCCGGACCGGCCGGCTGCGGCCTCTGCGGCGCGGAAAGCCTGGAGTCGGTGATGCGCCCGCTCGGCCGCGTTGCGGAAGAATTCTCGCTCGCGCCTGCGGATGTGCTCGCCGCGCTCGCAGCGCTCGACCAAGCCCAGCGCATCAACGCGGAAACGCACGGCGTGCACGGCGCCGGCTTCTGGGATCGGGGGCGGGGACTTCTCGCGGTGCGCGAGGATATCGGGCGGCACAATGCGCTCGACAAGCTGATCGGCGCGCTTGGCCGGGCTGGGATCGCAGCGCCGAACGGCATGGTGGTGATGACGAGCCGCGTCTCGCTCGAGCTCGTGCAGAAGACCGTGCGCGCAGGTGCGCCGATCCTCGCCGCGATGTCTGCGCCGAGCGCGCTTGCCGTCCGGCTCGCCGACGAGGCGGGGCTGACGCTCATCGCGATCGCGCGGCGCGACGGGTTCGAGGTCTTCAGCCACCCCGAACGGCTTCTGGGCGCGGTCGAGCAGCCTCTTCGCCGTCCCGCGATCGCCACGCGGCACGCGCGGATTCGATGAAGGCGCGGATCAGGGCCGGATCCTTCACGCCCGGCATCCGCTCCACACCCGAGGAGACATCGACCGCGGTCGCGCGGCTGGCGGCGATCGCGGCGCCGACATTTTCCGGATTGAGCCCGCCCGCCAGCACCCAAGGGGCTGGCGCGGTCCAGCCTGCAAGAAGCGACCAGTCGAAGCGCATGGCGTTGCCGCCCGGCCGCGTGGCCTCGGGCGGTGCCTTCGGCTCGATGAGCAGCGTGTCCGCTCCGGCTGCATCGCTTGGCAGGTCGGAACGATCGGCCACGCCGACGGCCCGCCAGACCGGCCGCCCGAAGTGCTGCCCAAGTGCTGCCGCCCGCTCTGGCGCCGCATAGAGCTGGAGGATATCGAGCGGCAGCGCGGCAAGCGCCGCGCCGATCATCGCCTCGTCCGGATCGACGAAGAGGCCGACGCGCGGCGGCCCGCCTCGCCGCCGCGCTGAGAGTGCCGCCGCACGCGCGGGTGTGACGAAGCGCGGGGAGGGCGGAAAGAAGACGAAACCGATCCAGTCCACCCCAGCGGCGACCGCCTCGTCGAAGGCGGCTTCGCTATTGATGCCGCACACCTTGATTCGCCCGTTCTTGATTTGTCTGTTCTTCATTTGCCCCTGTATCTCTCACTCCGGCGGGGCGATGGGCAATGCTGTTCCCTGGAACGTCCCTTGGGGCACCCCGGCGGAAAGCCGGGCCTCAAGCAGCCGCACCCGCGCCTCGGCCCGCCGCGCGCGCCGACGCTGGCGGAGCGTCTCGCCCCAGACGAGCAGGGCGCCGGCGAGGAAGGCGATCGCCATGCCGGCAAGGACGGCGAGCGAGAGCGGCAGCCGGACCGCCAGGCTGGTCGGCCAGAGGCCAAGCGCCACCGGCGCAGTGTTCGAGAGCGCGAAGAGAACGAGCAGCAGCAGGAATGGGGCCGAGATCACGAGGCGCATGGCGGTCACACGGCAATGGGGGCGCGGGGCGCCCGGTCAGGCCGAGGCGCGCCTCGGGCTGGGCCGGGAGGGAGCGTTGGGCTTGCCGTGATTCACACGCTCCCGGAGCTCCTTGCCGGCCTTGAAGAAGGGGACAAATTTTTCCTTGACCGCGACGGCCTCGCCGGTGCGCGGGTTGCGCCCCGTTCGCGCGCTGCGCCGCTTGACTGTGAAGGCACCGAAGCCACGCAGCTCCACGCGATCCCCATTGGCGAGCGCGGCCACGATCTGGTCGAACACGGTCTGCACGATCTGCTCGGCGTCACGTGCCAACAGGTGCGGGTTCGCCGCGGCGAGGTCGGCGATCAGCTCCGACTTGGTCATCAGCTCCCCCAATTGCGCATAATCCCTCTGCTTAGCGCAATTGTTCCGCAGGCTGCCAGATCGCCCACGCGCCGTCAAGATTAACCTGTTGTGATAGAAAGATTTTTAGGAGTCCCCCGACGCCGCCTTCTATTCCATTCCCGAAAAGACCGGATTCCTCGAGGGGCTTGGCCGGCAGGCTCTCTGGCACGCCTTTTGCTCTGGCGAGCCAGGCGCGCGCGGAGTCCATGCCGCCGATCGCATCGATCAGGCCGAGCTTGAGGGCCTGCTGCCCGGTATAGGCACGACCATCGGCGAGCGCCTTCACCGCGTCGATGCTCATATGCCGACCTGCGGCAACCATCGAAACAAACTGCTCGAAGAGGTTGTTGACGAGCCCCTGGAGAACCTGCCGCCCTTCCGGGGAGATCGGCGCGGTCAGGCTCGGCTGATCCTTGAGCGGGCCGGAAACGATCGTCTCCGCCGTGATGCCGAGCTTGCTGAGCAGGCCGGAGACCTCGCCCGTTTCCAGAAGAACGCCGATCGAGCCGGTGAGCGTGCCCTCGCGGGCATAGATGCGGTCGCTTGCGACCGAGATCATGTAGGCCGCCGAGGCGGCGAGCGGTCCCATCACCGTGACCACCGGCTTTTTCGCCGCCACCTTGGCGATCGCATCGTGCAGCGCCTCCCCGCCGGCAACGCTGCCGCCCGGGCTGTCGATCGCGATGACGAGGGCTTTCGCCTCAGGGTCGCGTGCGAGGTTCTCCACCGCCGCGTCGCGTGCCGGGTCATCGGTGATGATGCCGTCGATCTTGAGCACCGCGACGTGAGCGCCGCCCGCGAAAAGCGGTATCCCTCCGCTGCGCAGGCCGGCGAGCACGGCAGCCACCACCGCCAGGACGGCCACCACCCGCCAGAACACGAGCCCGCGCTTGAGGTGCCGGCGATCGAGCAGAAGGTCGGTCTCCAGGCTCACCCCGCCACCTTCCGGGCTATGGACGCATCTGCGGGCCTGGAGTCCGTTTGAGAATGCACTGTGGTGAGCCGGACGACCACCGAAGCGGCATTCCCAAACAGACTCTTACTTGTTCTCCTGCTCCGCCTGCTGGTTGCGCCGGCGTATGGCGGCGCCGAGGATGTCACCGAGCGAGGCCCCGGAATCGGACGACCCGTAATCGGCCATCGCCTGCTTCTCCTCGTCGAGCTCCTTGCCCTTGATGGTGAGGGTGAGGCGCCGAGCCGCGCGATCGACCGAGACGACCTTGGCGTCCACCTTCTCGCCCACCGCGAAGCGGTCGGGTCGGTTGTCCGCCTTGTCGCGGGCGAGCTCGGCGCGGCGGATGAAGCCGGTCAGCGCATCGTCCACCTTCACCTCGATGCCGTTCGACTGCACCGCGGTGACGACGCCGGTCACGACATCGCCCTTGTGGACGCGATCGAGCGCGGCGGCGCCGGGATCGTCGCTGAGCTGCTTGATGCCGAGGCTGATCCGCTCCTTCTCGACATCGACATCGAGCACCTTTGCCTTGACGATGTCGCCCTTGTTGTAGCGCGTGATCGCGTTCTCTCCCGAATCGTCCCAGGAGAGATCGGAGAGATGCACCATCCCGTCGAGCTCCACGTCAACGCCGATGAAGAGGCCGAACTCGGTGATGTTCCGCACCTCGCCCTCGACCGTCGAGCCGACCGGATGGGCTTCGAGAAAGGCCTCCCACGGGTTCTGGCTCACCTGCTTGAGGCCGAGCGAGATGCGCCGCTTGGCCGCATCGACATCGAGCACCATCACCTCCACCTCCTGGCTGGTGGAGACGATCTTGCCGGGATGCACGTTCTTCTTGGTCCACGACATCTCGGAGACGTGGACGAGCCCCTCGACCCCCGGCTCCAACTCGACGAAGGCGCCATAGTCGGTGATGTTGGTCACGCGCCCGGTGAATTTCGCGCCGGGCGGATATTTCGCGGCGACCCCTTCCCACGGATCGGCCTCGAGCTGCTTCATCCCGAGGCTGATGCGCTGCGTCTCGGGGTTGAAGCGGATCACCTGCACCTTGACCGGCTGGCCGATCGTCAGCGCCTCGGACGGATGGTTGATGCGCCGCCAGGCGATGTCCGTCACATGGAGAAGGCCATCGACGCCGCCGAGATCGACGAAGGCACCATAGTCGGTGATGTTCTTCACCACCCCGTCCAGGATCTGGCCTTCCTTCAGGCCTTGGATCAGCTCGCTCCGTTGCTCCGCCCGCGTCTCCTCCAGCACGGCGCGGCGCGAGACGACGATATTGCCCCGCGCGCGGTCCATCTTGAGGATCTGGAAGGGCTGAGGGGTGTTCATCAGCGGCGTGACGTCGCGCACCGGGCGGATATCGACCTGGCTTCCGGGCAGGAAGGCGACCGCGCCGCCGAGATCGACCGTGAAGCCGCCCTTGACGCGGCCATAGATCGTGCCGCTGACGCGCTGATTGCCTTCAAACGCCTTCTCGAGATTGGTCCAGGCCTCCTCGCGCCGCGCCTTCTCGCGCGAGAGCACGATCGATCCGTCGCGGTCCTCGTAGCGCTCGATATAAAGCTCGATCACGTCGCCCGGCTTCACCTCGGGCTTCATGCCCGGGGAAGCGAATTCCTTGAGCGGCACCCGCCCCTCGCTCTTGAGCCCGACATCGACGATGGCATACTCGTCGGTCAGCCGGAGCACGCGGCCGGTGACGACCGAGCCGTCGAAGCCGCTGTCCCGTCCCAGGGTTTCGTCGAGCAGGTCGGCGAAGCTCTCCTTCGCCGGATTCATGGTCCCCTGGCTCGAGCGATCATGGGGGACAGTCACGGTGGCGGATGACATTGCGCGGGTATGGTCCTCGTTGCTTTGGTGCCCGCGTGGGGCCCCAGGAGTTTGCGCGTTCCACGGGTCGGCGGAACACGGCTTGCCTCTGCCGGCTGACGCACGGATCAAGGCCGGATTGACGATAAAGGATGCCGGGAGGCGATCCCCAGCCTCTTCCCAGCGCGGAAGCGGCCGCGCGGATATGCGGAGAGATACGCGCGCGGCGGATCAAGTCAAGAGAAACCCTTACGCGTGCGAGGCGAAACGGGCCGCGATCTTCTCAAGAGCCGCGGCGAAGACCTGGTCCGGATCGAGCCCGGTGGTGTCGATCAGCAACGCGTCCTCGGCCCGGCGCAGTGGTCCGACCGGGCGGTTCTCGTCCTGCGCGTCGCGCTCGGCGATCTCGGCGGCGACCGCTTCTTCATCGGCCGCGATGCCGCGTCCGGCAAGCTCGCGAAAGCGGCGCTCGGCCCGGGCCTCGGGCCGGGCGGTCACGAAGAGCTTCACCGGCGCATCGGGGAAGATCACGGTGCCGATGTCCCGCCCGTCCATCACCGCGCCGCGGGCGCTTGCGAATTGGCGCTGAAAGGCTCGGAGCGCGGCCCGGACCCGCGGCTCGGCCGCGACCAGGCTCGCCGCGCGATCGACCTCCGGCGTCCTGAGATCGCCCCGCTCCGTCTCCGCGGGGTCGAGCGCGCGCGCCGCCGCCTCGGCCGCCGCGCCGTCCATGGGGTCGGCGCCTTCGTCCAGCATCCGCCGCGCAACGGCCCGGTAAAGCAGACCGGTGTCGAGGTGCGGCAGGCCGAAATGATGCGCGAGCCGGCGCGCGAGCGTGCCCTTGCCGGCGGCCGCCGGGCCGTCGATCGCGATGATCAGCTTGGATTTCACGCGGCAGAGAAGCGGGCGCCCGCCTCTGTCATGAGGGCGGCGAAGCCCGGAAAGCTCGTGTCGATGAAGCCGGTGTCGTCCACCGTCACCGGCGCGGCGCTCGCGAGGCCGAGGACGAGCGCGCTCATCGCGATCCGATGGTCCATCGTGGTCGCGACGAGCCCGCCCCCGGCGGGGGGGCGGCCGGTGCCGTGCACGAGAAGATCATCACCCTCGATCTCGGCCTTCACCCCGTTGGCGGCGAGCATCGCCGCGGTCGCCGCGAGCCGGTCGCTTTCCTTCACCCGAAGCTCGGCAAGCCCGCGCATCCGCGTAACACCCGTGGCGCAGGCGGAAGCCACGGCGAGGATCGGGTATTCGTCGATCATCGTCGGTGCGCGGTCGGGCGGCACATCGATGCCACGGAGCGCGCTCTGCCTCACGACGAGATCGCCGATCGGCTCGCCAGCCTCCGTCCGCGGAGCCTCGATGGTGATCGTGGCCCCCATCTCGGCGAGCGTGGCGAGAAGCCCGGTGCGCAGCGGATTGAGCCCCACGCCTGCGAGCCTGAGCATGGATCCCGGCACGAGCAGTGCCGCCACGAGCGGAAACGCGGCCGAGGAAGGGTCCGCCGGCACGACGATATCGGCGGCGCGAAGCTCCGGCTGCCCGGCAAGGCGAATGCGCCGGCCTGTTCCCTCCGCCTCGACGCTCACTTCGGCGCCGAAATGACGGAGCAGATTCTCGGTATGGTCGCGGGTCGGCGCCGGCTCCTCGACCATGGTCTCGCCGCGTGCATTCAGCCCCGCTAGCAGCACGGCCGATTTCACCTGCGCCGAGGCCACCGGCAAACGGTAGCGGAGCGGCAGCGCCTCTCCCGTTCCCTCGATCGCCATCGGCAGGAATCCGCCCGCGCGGGCGGAAAAACGCGCGCCGGTCGCCGAGAGCGGCGTGATGACCCGCCGCATCGGCCGGGCACGCAGGCTTGCATCGCCGGTCAGCACCGAGAAGATCGGATGGGTGGCGAGGATGCCGGTAATGAGGCGCGCCGAGGTGCCGGAATTGCCCATGTCCAGCACATTCGCGGGCTCGGCGAGGCCGCCCACGCCGCGCCCCGCGACGCGCCAGGTTCCATCCGATTCGCGTGTCACTTCGGCGCCGAGAGCGCGCATTGCCGCCGCCGTCGCCAGCACATCCTCGCCTTCGAGAAGGCCCCGGATGCTTGTCTCGCCGACGGCGAGCGCCCCGAACATCAGCGCCCGATGGCTGATCGACTTGTCGCCGGGGACGCGGAGGCTGCCGGAGAGCGGCCCGGCAGGGCGGGAAGCCCGCAAGGATTTCATGCCCGGCGGGCTTGCGAGAGCGGTATCCATGGTGGCGGGGCGGAATTCCATTTTTATACGAGAAATTCGCGCACGAGGTTTGACAGGGCGCCCGCGCGGTGGCAAGGCGCCGCTCCGCTCCAAGGACGGGACCGCGACCGATGATGAAGCCGGAACTCGGCAGCAAGCGCATCTGTGTAGCCTGTGGCACGCGCTTTTATGATCTCGGCCGGACCCCGGCCGTTTGCCCCAAATGCCATACCGAACAGCCGGCCGAGCAGCCGCGTCTGCGCCGCCCGCCGAGCCCGCCCGCGGATGACCGGCGGATCAAGAAGCCCCAGCCGGTACCCGAGGAAGAGGGTCTCGAGATGGAGGAAGCGGCCGAGACGACCGACGAGGACGTGATCGAGGATACGTCCGATCTCGGAGATGATCCTGACGCGCTCGGCAGCGATATCGAGGTGGGACCGGGATCCGACGATCAGGAAAACTGATCAGGCCAGAGAGCAGCGGATCAAGGTGGAGACGCGAGCAGGAGCCTGTTGAGGCCGGAAAGTCTCGCGAAGAGTTCCGGCCAGTCGCGCCGGAACTCGGCCTCCACGATGCCGCGGCCGACGAGCGCGGCGGCGATCTCCGCGACGGTCTTTTCGCCGTCGATCAGATTGAGGATCGGCCGAGCAAGGCGCGGGACCGGGACGAGCGCGCGCAGCCCGTCGAAGAGGAAGGACATCGTTCCGTCCGCGCCGACGTGCCTGGCGAGATCCGGCCCGGAGATCTCGCGCATCAGCGGCACCGCTTCCGGGGACGCCGGATCGGGCAGGGGCGGTAGGCTGCCGGCGCGGACACAGTAGGCGATGTGCGTGCCCATATTGCCGGTGATCGCTTCGGCGAGCGCGGCCTTGCCTGCCGGATCGAGCGGCTCGGCAAAGGCGCGCAGCCTGGGATCGGGGAGCCAGGTCGCCGGGTCGTAGCGCATCGGCTCCATCAACGTGGCGATCGCGAGTCCTGCCCGGCCGAGCAGGGCGGCAAGCTCGGCGACCGTGTAGGTCCGCTCACGCGGATTGAGCAGGAGATCGTAGATCCCCGCATCCCCACCTTCGAGATGATCGCCGATATAGGGATTGCGCCGCAGCCAGGCCGATTGCGGCAAATGCTTCAACAGCCGCTTCGCGACCGCGAGCCGCGCAGCCGGCGGCTCGGTCGGGGGCGTGAGCAGAGTGAGCGCCTGCTGGAGCATGCCCACCCCGGTGCGCCCATGCGGGGCATAGACCATGAGCCCGATTCCGCCATCCGGCGCCAGCACGGAGAGAAGTGCGGCGAGCCCGGCATCCGGATCGGGCAGATGGTGCAGCACGCCGCAGCAATCGATGTAGTCGAAGGGGCCGAGGCCGGAGGCGGGGAGATCGAGCAGCGAATCGTTTCGCCAGACGATGTTCTCGAGACCGCGCATCTTCGCCCGCGCCTGGGCGATCGCCATCGAAGCCTGGGAACGGTCGAGATAGGTGACGCTGCCGGGCCTGCCGGCGGTGGCGAGCTGCTGCGCCAGCATGATGGTGCCATCGCCCGTGCCGCCGCCGGCGATGAGCGCCCGGAGCGGCCGGCTCAGCGGCCGCGCGGCGCGGAACAGCCAGTAATCGATCTCGCGCAGATGACTGGGGCTGCCGATGATCAGCCGCTTTCGCTCATCCGACGGATCACGGCGCGGATAGGGATAGGCTTCGTACTGGGCGGCCAGCCCGGCATCGAGCGGATCGGCGAAGCTTGCGGCCATCAGACGGGCCATATCGCGCCCCGTCCGGCGCGTGAAGAGCGGCTTGCCGTGCTCAGCCGGGGGCGATATTCCCCGAACATGCGCGCATCTCATCTCTCCGTCCGCCTTGGGGCTTCGCTGCTCTCCGTTGCCCTCGGGTTCGCTCCCCAGGCTCTGGCCCAGGCCGCAACGAACGGACCGAGTCCGCTCGGCGTCTTCGCCGAATGGACCGCCGCTACCTATGTGCAGGGCGGACAGACCATCTGCTATGCCTTCACCCGGCCGACCAGCTCCACGCCCACGCTTTCCGGGCGCGGGGAGGTTCTGCTGAGCCTGACGGAGCGCCCCGGCGCGCGCGACGAGGCTGCCCTCAGCACCGGCTTCACCTACGCCAAGGGCGCCAATGTCTTGGTTGCCGTCGGTGGGACCAATCTTGCCTTCTACACCGCCGGAAATGCGGCCTTCGCGCGGGATGGCGAGGCGGCGGTGCAGGCTTTCAAGCTTGGCTATACGGCGGTTGCGCATTCGCCGGGCCCGGGTGGGCGGACAGTGACCGACAGCTTCAGCCTGCGCGGCTTCTCCGATGCCTATGCCGCGATCACCAAGGCGTGCCCGGCAAAATGACAAAGGCTGTGGCCGCCCTTTCAGAAGGCGAAGAGCGGGCGCGGATTCTCGCCAAGTCGGCACTCTTTTCCCCGCCTTCGAACCGGCTTGCCGATGGCAGGCGCGATCTCGTCGGGCTCTCCCGTGCCGAGCTTGCCACCGTGCTTGCCGAGCTTGGCGAGCCCGCCTTCCGCGCCCGCCAGCTCTGGCACTGGATCTATCATCGCGGAGCGGGAGACTTCGCGTGCATGAGCACGCTCGCCCGGACGCTGCGCGAGCGGCTTGCTCAGCATTTTGTGATCGGCCGGCCGGAGGTCGCGGCCGACCGGAGCGGCGCCGACGCGACGCGAAAATTCCTCCTCCGATTCCGCGACGGCGCGGAGGTGGAGACCGTCTATATTCCCGATCCGGAGGAAGAGCGGGGCGCCGTCTGCGTCTCGACCCAGGTGGGCTGCACGCTTTCCTGCCGGTTCTGCCATACCGGCACCCAGCTTCTCGCGCGCAATCTCTCCCCGACCGAGATCGTCGGCCAGTTCCTCGCCCTGCTCGATACGTTCGGAGAATGGCCGACCGCGCGCACGCCACGGCTTCTCTCCAACATCGTGCTGATGGGGATGGGCGAGCCGCTCTACAATTACGAAGCGGTGGCCACGGCGCTCGCCATCCTGATGGATGGCGAGGGAATCGCGCTCTCGCGCCGGCGCATCACCCTGTCGACCTCGGGGGTGGTGCCGATGATGGATCGCTGCGGCGCGGAGCTCGGGGTCAATCTCGCCGTCAGCCTGCACGCGGTGACGGATGCGCTCCGGGACGAGCTGGTGCCGCTCAACCGCAAATACCCGATCGCCGAGCTGATCGCGGCCTGCCGACGCTATCCCGGGGCCTCGAATGCGCGGCGCATCACCTTCGAGTATGTGATGCTGGATGGGGTGAACGATTCGGACGCGGAGGCCCGCGCGCTCGTCCGGCTGATCGCTGGCATTCCCGCGAAGGTCAATCTGATCCCCTTCAATCCCTGGCCCGGCAGCCGTTTCGCGCCGAGCCCGGCGGCGCGGATCGCGCGCTTCGCCGCGATCGTCCGTGCCGCCGGCTTTGCCGCCCCGGTGCGCACGCCGCGCGGGGCGGATATTCTCGCCGCCTGCGGCCAGCTCCGCACCGAGAGCCGCGCGGCGCACCGCCGCGCCCCGGCATCCCAAAGGGGATCCGAGGGAGAGCGAGAGGATTCCGTCCGTGCGGCCCTTGCCCTCGGTCCGGGTCCGACCGATCTATCTCCCCGCCACGACGCGATTTCGCAGCATTCCGTCTAAGCTTGGGAAAGCCCATGTTCATCGAGACCGAAAGCACGCCGAACCCTGCCACGCTGAAATTCCTGCCAGGGCGAGAGGTGCTTGGAAGCGCGACGGCCGACTTCGCGTCGAGCGAGGCGGCGGTGCGGAGCCCTCTTGCCGCGAGCCTGTTCCAGCTGCCGGGTGTCGCGCGCACTTTCCTGGGCTCGGACTTCATCACCGTCACCAAGACCGACGATATTTCCTGGCAGGCGCTGAAGCCACAGGTACTCGGCGCGATCATGGAGCATTACCTCTCCGGCCGACCGACGCTCGAGGGCGGCGCCGAGGTGCTGGCCGAGGACGAGATCGCGCCCGAGGACGAGGAGGTTGTCGCTCAGATCAAGGAGCTTTTGGACACCCGCGTCCGCCCCGCGGTGGCCGGTGATGGCGGGGACATCATCTTCCGCGGCTATCGCGAGGGTGTCGTGCGGCTCTATCTCCAGGGGGCCTGCAGCGGTTGCCCCTCTTCGCGCGCGACGCTCAAGCACGGCATCGAGAACATGCTGCGCCATTACGTGCCCGAGGTGACCGCGGTCGAGCAGGTCGATCTCTGAACCTCGGCTTCGGCCAGATTCCGCCGGCTTGACGCATCCGGCCTCCGACTCGATTGTGCGGCGCGATGATCCGGCACCGGATGCAGGGCCGGGAGGAAGGGAAGGACGCCGCATGGTGATCGACGACGCTGCCCTGGACACGCTCTTCCGCAACGCCCGCACGCAGAACAAATGGCGTGACGAGCCGGTCTCCGACGAGACGCTGCGCGCGCTCTATGATCTTTTGAAATGGGGACCGACCTCCGCCAATTCCTCGCCGGCGCGCTTTCTTTTTCTGCGCACCCAGGAGGCCAAGGAGAGACTGAGGCCCGCGCTCTCACCCGGCAATGTCGAGAAGACGATGCAGGCGCCGGTGACCGTCATCGTCGCCTATGATCCGAAATTTTACGATTTTCTGCCGCGGATCTTTCCCCACAATCAGGATGCGCGTTCCTGGTTCGCCACCAACGAGGCCTTCGCGCAGGAGACGGCCTTCCGCAACGGATCGCTGCAAGGCGGCTATCTCATTCTCGCGGCGCGCGCACTGGGGCTCGATTGCGGGCCGATGTCCGGTTTCGACAAGGCCAAGGTGGACGACGAGTTCTTCGCCTATCGCGGCTGGAAGTCGAATTTCATCTGCAGCCTCGGCTACGGTGATCCGGCAGGCCTTTTTCCGCGTTCGCCGCGCCTCGGCTTCGAGGAGGCCTGCGAGCTGCTGTAAGGGCGGCTTGCGGGGCAGGACAACACCACCTTGCCCCCGGCGGGCGGCTGCGATACCAGAAATAGCGGCGCGGACGTAGCTCAGCTGGTAGAGCATGAGCCTTCCAAGCTCAGGGTCGCGAGTTCGAATCTCGTCGTCCGCTCCAACAATTCAAGAGTTTAGCGCCCAATCCAATGCCCGGGGCTCGACTGGGAGGCACCCAGCCGTGGGAAAGGGGCGGAAGGCAGGCTTCCGCGAAGGCGTCGTCGCCGAGCGTTCCGAGACTCTGGCAATGATGCGGGAGATGATGGCGATGGACTGAGATTGCTCCATCGTCCTGGCTCAGCCTCCCTTGGCGGCGTCACCTTCAAGAAAAAAGCCCGCCCCTTTCGGAGCGGGCCGTGCTGCCCTGGGGATCGGCCCGGAGCTGAGGTTGCTTGGTGTCGGCGACGCCCAGGGGGCAACGATGGGATAGCAGCACATCTCGATGGGCTGGCTTATGATCTTGATCACATCCCGTTCTTGGGACGGATAGAACGAGAAACCTGCGGGCGACACCGGCGCGCCACGGGCCTTTGGCTGACGGCTACGCAAATGGCCGCGCCGTCACCGTATCATGAAGCGTCGCGAGTTTCGTCAGCACGCCCTGACCGTAGTGGATGAATGCCTCAGTACGTTCGTGCGCGGCGAGAGCCTCCAGTGAAGCCCAACGCTCCACGATATAGAACTCCTGATCGTCGTCGATACCGCGGTAGATGTCGTAACCAAGATTTCCCGGGTCTCGCCGGGACGCAGCGGCAAGCACGCGAAACGCCGCCATAGCGTCCCGGACGTTCTCCTTCGCGAAGCGAAAGATCGCGACGTGAAAGATATCGTCGCCGCCTGTGGCGGCACTCGCTTGCGAGGATGCGGCCGCGGCGGCAACCAACGCCAGGCAACTTCTGCGAGGGATCATCTCGGAAACACGCAAACCACTTCTCCCGTAAATACGAAAAGCCCATGCGTACGGATGCCCGGATTCAAGATCACGGATAATGCTCGTGGCGCCGGGCGCATGGAGGGGGGCCTGCTCCTCCGCGTCCGCCAAAGAAATGGAAACGAACCCCGGCACGAGCAACCTGGAACGCGGTGACGCGCTTGCGAAACCGCTCCTTCGTCTCGCGGGACCACCGCACCCGGCACATATGCTCGCGTCGCATCATGGCGGTATCGACCGGCGCCAGCGGTTCGTCCGGTAGCCGCCGCGGTTTGCCGGTTCGGGAAGCCCGACACAGGCTCCTGCCGTTCAGCACGCCGGACGCGACGATGACGGGCGCGCTTCGGGCAAACGACCAACGTTTGGAGGGCTTCATTGCGATTTTTGGCGCCGATCGTCTTTCCAAATCATCATCTAAAAATGCGGCTCGATCCTTTGCCGCGTTCGAACGTCGGCGCGCAACATTCCACCAGGCGTGGAGGAAAAAGCCGCTTGGCTCGGCACCGAGAGTTCTATCAGGTGGCGTGATCGGGCAGGCGACTTCCAGATGTCATGCGCCCGGTTTGTCGTCCGGAGCCCGCGCCTCGATGCACCGTGCCGCCAGCAGCCACAGGCGAGCCCTCGCCGTGTCTTCTTGAGCCAGAAGGCGATCGCGCTGCCTCCGGGCACAGCCGAGCCGTGCGCAGCGCATGACGCCGCGGCGGCATCGTTCCTCCCTCTTCCTCGCCTCGGCCGCGCCGATCGCTCGCAGGCCAGCATGATCGATCCAGGCCAGCATGATCGATCAAGGATATGCATCTCTCGGGCTGCGCGCGCAAAGGCAGTTCCCGACGGCTCATGCAGGATTGGCATGGCTCGCTCCCGCCAGTCGCAAATTCAGCCTGTTGGCGCGTTTCCTTCCATCCCGCCATGCTTGGCCATCGTCCCTCCGATACCTACCTGTAGCGCAGAAAAGCGAGCAGCCGCCCGCGGGACAATCGGGGAACTCTCATGCTGATTTCCGAAGTGCTCCTTGTCAAAGGTCGTGATGTCGTGAAGGTGGCGGACACCGATCGTGTACGGGCCGCAGTTCAGAAACTTGCGAAACATCGCATCGGCGCTCTCGTGGTCGAGGACCAGTGGATGCAGCCGGTCGGCGTGTTCTCCGAACGGGACTTCATCAATGCCGTCGCCGCTCGCGGCATTGCGGTGATGGATCTTCCGGTGCGTGACTTGATGAGCGCACCCATCATCAGCTGCAAGTCATCGGATCACACGGATGCGGTGCTGGCGATGATGACCTTGGCCAGGATTCGCCATGTGCCGGTGATTGATGAGAAGCGGCTCTCCGGCATTGTCAGCATCGGTGATCTCGTGAAGCATCGGCTGGACGAAAAAGAGCTCGAGGCCAGCGTGCTCCTGGATATCACGCGGATGCGGGCCTGAGCATTCCGCCCTGCTCACCATTCCTCGATGGAGTTGATGGGGCGAGGGAGGATTGAGCCCAGGCTCCACAACGTGCCGTGAGCGTGGCCCTCGCGGCGACGCCTGGCGGCGCGGGCGTCCTCTCTTGCGGTGATGCGTGCCCCCTCCTCGAACTTGCGAGCATGCGTGGCCGAGGTTGAATGCTTCCCGAATGGGGCGGGGCATCAAGCGTGGCCCGAGAGGGAAGGCCCGCGCCGGGATTTTGCCATCCTGACGCGCCGTGGGTACTGATGGACGGACACGCCCAGACGTCCGGCGGCAAGCCCCTCCAGATCGTCCCCCTCCAGATCGTCGCTGCGTCGGTCCGGCCATGTTGCCGGACCAGGATTGCCGGATCAGTGTTACCGGACCGGGGCCGGTTGCTCATCGAGCGGATCTTCAGTTCTTCGCCGCATCGAGAGCCTGGGACAGGTCGGCCAAGATATCGTCGATATGCTCCAGGCCGACCGACAGGCGGACATAGCCTGGCGTCACGCCCGTCGCCGCTTGCTCGGAATCGCTCAGTTGCGAATGCGTCGTGCTGGCCGGGTGGATCGCCAGGCTACGGGCGTCACCGATATTCGCCACGTGGTAGAAGAGCTGCAGGGCGTCGATGAAGCGTCGCCCGGCATCCGCGCCGGCCGCGAGCTCGAACCCGACCAGGCCGCCCTGCCCGTGCGGCAAGTATTTCGCAGTGCGTTCCGCGCCGATCCCTTTGTGATGCGCCGGATGGATCACCCGGGTCACGTCCTTGCGTTCCGCCAGGAAGTTGGCGACCGCAAGAGCGTTGCGGCTATGCTCGCGCATGCGCAACGCCAGGGTTTCCACGCCTTGGATGAACAGAAAGGCGTTGAACGGCGCCATGGCCGCGCCGAGGTCGCGCAGCATGGTGACGCGAAGTTTGATGATGTAGGCGACCGGCCCCAGCGGTTTGACCGCCTGCGACCAGACGGCGCCATGGTAGGATGGGTCGGGCGTGTTCATCGCGGGCTGGCGCGCCGGGTGGGCTTCCCAGTCGAAATTGCCGCCATCGATGACAATCCCGCCGATCGATGTGCCGTGACCGCCGATATATTTCGTCGTCGAATACATCACCACGGCCGCGCCATGGTCGAAGGGGCGTACCAGCAGCGGCGCCGCGGTATTGTCCACGATCAGCGGAATGCCGAATGAGCGGCCGATCGCAGCGACCTCGGCAATCGGGAATGGGATTAGCTTCGGGTTGGGCAACGTTTCGGCATAGTAGGCGCGAGTGCGGTCATCGGTGGCGCGGGCGAACGCGTCGGGATCGGTCGGGTCGACGAAGCGGGTTTCGATCCCCTGATCCTTCAGCGTGTTGGCAAACAAGTTCCAGGTGCCGCCGTAGAGGTCGGTGGAACTGACGATGTTGTCGCCGGCACGGGCGAGGTTCTGCACTGCAAAGGCCGAAGCGGCCTGTCCGGAGGCGAGCGCCAGGGCGGCCACACCGCCTTCCATGGCCGCCAGCCGCTGCTCCAACACATCGTTGGTCGGGTTCATGATGCGGGTGTAGATGTTGCCGAGTTCTTTCAGCGCGAACAGGTCTGCCGCGTTCTCGGTGCTGTCGAACTGGTAGGACGTGGTCTGGTAGATCGGCACGGCGACGGCGTGCGTGGCGCTGTCGCGCCGCCAGCCGGCGTGAAGGGCGAGCGTCTCAGGGTGCTTGCTGCTCATGGTGTTGTCCTACCCGTGCCAGATGCGACGGGCACTATAGTCACGGCGGCGCAGGAACGGCCATCGGCCGGGGGCGCCGAACCCTTGGCGAGCATCGCTGGAGCGTGATGACCGGAGGTGGGATCGCCGAACGTCCAAATCGCGCGATGAAACAATGATCGAGCGGGGAATGGGAGCGCGCCGGCAATCCCATCCCTCCCCGGACGTCCCTGCCTCGTGCTTGCGCCGGTTCGGCCGCCGGTTCGGCGCTGTCCAGCAATCCAGGCGCGTACGGCGCGGTCAAGTGCCTGGCTTGGCCCTTTGCCACGTTTCGGGGCTCGGCTTCTCGCCCTTCGGGAAAAATCGGCGGCGACCTGTCCTGGTCATTGAACGCAGGGCGCCTCGGTCAGGTGGGCGAGGCAGAATCAAGCCGCCGCGTCGGTCGCGCCCAGGTCGCGCGGGGGGCTTTGTCCGGGGTGTCGGCAGCCAAAGCTCGCCCCGGCCAGTCATGGCGCCCAGGGTAGGGGATAGGCCCAGATCCTCTCCACCAGCGGCAGCATCGCCCCCATCACCACCGACGCGCCCAAGATTGCGAAGAAAATCCCCAGCATCACGGCCGCGGCCGCTTTTTCGATCTTGTCGCTCGGCTCCCTCTTTGGCCTCTCGTCGCCGGGCGGCAACTCACCGGAACAATCAAACGGCACCGCGCACCTCACTCGCCATGGAGCCAATTTCCTAGCCTTCCCGTGGGCGGCATTGATACCGATCATTGGGCATGGGTTTTATTGCACGACCACAGAGGGCAGCCGCCTGCCAGCCTCGCACGGCTCGCGCCGCTCGAAGCGGCGTCCTCTAGGCGCCCGAGGCCGAGATCCGCGAGAGGCGTCTCGTCGAATTGCTTGATCTCGGCGATAGGCTCGGCGATCGGGGAGGTTTCCCGCATGGCGCCCGCCGAGACGCAATCCATCTCCCCATCCGGCAGATCGACCGGCTGAATACCTCGCGCGTCACTCATATTCATTTTCTTCTCCATTTGAAACGTATTGGAGCGGAATCCTGTCCATTCCGTATTCGATACCATTCGCCGCCTTCTTCCGCGACCAAGCTTCCTACCGATCGGATGTAGGATCATTGGCGCAGTTGATCCGCTCCGCGTCGCGAGATCGCCGATCTCGGGCTGGTCGCGCTCTTGATGGGCGCTTGCGCCAGCCAGCCGGCGCCGGCTGGTTCCGACCCAACCGCAGCCCAGTTCAATCCTAATGATTGTCGGCAAGAATCTGCATTTTGTGTCGGTCGACATGAATCCTGCCATGACCGCAAATTCGGTCTACAACCAAAATGGAACGCTGGAGGCCGATTGGTCCTTCGCTGTCAAGAGTGGCAAATGGTTTGCGATCTGGAAGCGCGATGGAGACAAGATTTGTCTAACAGGTAAGCAGGAAGGAACAAGACAGTGCCGCACATGGCGGCAAGCCGGAGATGGGCGCGCCGAGGTGAATCGCGAACTCTGCATGGAACTGATAGCCTCGTGCAGCAGGAACCGATCTTGCCAGCCGATCCGGACCCAAACGTGCGACGCAGGTCTATCGCAGTTGTCGTGACGGCATTCGCATTATCGACGCCAATCGGCTGTAGCCGGCCTGATCGGCCCATCGCCGATGCCCTGACTGTTTCCGTCCAGACCAATAGCCCATTTCATGAGCTGAGGCTGATCATTGTACTGAACAACACCACATACGGTCTTGCCGCGCGCGTGTACCGGTCACCAGAAAGCGCGCCATTTCCGCTGATTGTGATCAACCTTGGCATGCCGGCAACACCTGCAGAAAGACGACCCCGGCAGCTGGCGTAAAACCAGCCCGCAAGGTCGTTCATGTCTCGGGGTTATGCGGTCGTGGTGGTGCAGCCCGGATTTGGCGACTCCGGGAGGCCTTTCATGGAATGGAGAAGCTCGGGCCTTGCCACGATCCGAACTCTGTGGCTGCAGGTCGGCCGATCACGGGCCCGGGCAGCCGCGGCAATGGAATCGCACTCTCCGAGGGCCTTGAGGAAAGCGTCCTTCGCTTCCGTAGCCCTTCAGGCCCAGAGTCGCGAGTTCGAATCTCGTCGTCAGCGCGATGATCCCAAAGCATCCAGCGTCAATGTTCGAAATGCAGCCTGAGGACCATGGCGCCGCGTTCGGTTCCGCTTTGCGCGCGGTTGGCCTGCTGGCGCACCAGGAAACCCGAGAGGCGCCGGGCGCCATCCTCCGCCTCCAGCACCTCTTCATGGGAAGGCGGCCATTCCGGCAGCTCCAGGGCGACACCGTCATAGGTCAGCTTGGCGTCGATATCGAACTCGTCATAGCTCACGGCGAGTTCGATCGGGCCGGAGGGGTGGCAAAATTCGATGATCGCCTCCACCGCCTGCTGCACCGCGAACCCGACGCGCGCGGTCACGTCGCGCCGCGCGCCCCAGGCGCCGGCGGCGCGCTCGATGAAGTTGCCGATATCCTGGAGCGAGAAGGAATGAGGATCGACCGGCATGCCGACGGTCCGGCGGATGCCGAGGCGGAAGAGGAGATTGAGCAACAGGGCGACCATCGTCGCCAGCACCAAAGGCGAGGTCAGCACGGGCGCGAGCCAGTGCGGCACGCCGGCGAAGGCGGAGGGGGATACGGAGTCCATCAGGAATCCCATGATGCCGGCCCCGATCACCAGCGTGCGGCGCGCATCGAGGATGCGGGTGGAGATGATCTGGATGCCGCTGATCATGATGAAGACGGAGGTGAAGAGAAGCGCCGAGGCCATCACGGGCGGGGGCATGATGGTCAGCACGCCGACGAACGTCGGTTGGAACGCGGCCACGGCCAGCAGGGCGGCGATAAGGAACGCGATCCGCCGGCTTGCCACCCCCGTCGCGGCGACGAGGCCGACATTGGCGGTGGAGATGGTGAGGCCGTAGGTTCCAAGCAGGCCCGCCACGACCGCGGAGATCCCATCACCGAAAATACCACCGCCGATGGAACGGATTTCCGGCCGCACCCATTCGGCGTCGTTGATGCGCTGATAGGTGGTCACGACAGCGGTCGCGCTCATCGCGGCCGCGAGACCGGTGACGGCGAACGGAATGATCATGGACGCATCGAACGCCCAGCGGAGATGAGAGAGGGAGGGGAGCGCCAGGACCGGCTGGCTCAGCACCGCGTGGACCTGGGCGCCGGTGATATGGCCCGTCAGACCCGAAAGCGCATAGCCGACCACCATGCCGACCAGAATGCAGAACAGCCGGAGCCTGCCCTTGTTCCAGATGTTGAGCGCGATCATCGTGCCGATGCTCACGCCTGCGATCAGCGCATCCCCGCCCGAAACCATGCGGCCGCCGGCATCCCTCAGAAGGAGCCCGAGCGCGGCGAGCCCGATGATCACGCCCACCAGCAGGATCACCATGCCCGCGATCTCCGGCGGGACGAACACGCGCAGCCGGGACCATATCCGGGAGAGGCCGATCTCGACCAAGCCGGCGAAGATGGTCATGCCCCAGACGAGCGGCATGCCGCCGAGCTTCGCCGCCAGCAGCGAAGGCGCGAGATAGACGCCGGTGAAAATCGAAGGCGCCAGAAACCGGCTGCCGACGGGTCCGCGGGGAAGAGCCTGGAGGACGACGGCAACCCCGAGGACGAGCATCGCTCTGCGCAGGATGGCCACGATCTCTTGCGGCGGCACGCCGGCCTGGCGCGCGATGATCAGCGGATAGATCATGAAGATGGCGATCACGCCCACATGCTGCACCGCACTGATGATGGTGATCGCGATCGGCGGCTCTTCGTCGCTGCCATAGACGAGATTGGCGGGCTTCTTCATTTCGGCCGCGTTTCCTCCAGCGGACGGCCTCTAACGGCCTGCCCTGCGGCACGTTAGGCGCCGAACCGCAAACCCTTCAACCGCGAAATCGTCGGGATATGCGCAGAAAACCCTTGGGCGGCCCGGCCATCGCCGCTCCGGAGAAGATGCCGGCGCGGTTCCGAACCACACTCTTGGGACATTTCGAGAGCGGTTCCATACTGGCGAAACGTTCGGCCGGACCGGGTCGCCGAGAGCGTGACGACCGGAGCCGGGCTAACCGCAGATCTGAATCACGCGGGAAGAATAAGGACCGAAAACAGGACGGGTGAGCACGAGCGATCCCATCCTGCTCTAGGATGCCGGTGGGTGCCACGGCATTCCAGATCGATCTCACGCCATGCCGGCCGCAGGGAGGAAAAGATGCCCAAGATCAAGGTCGACGACATCACCATGAATTACGAGCAGCAGGGCAGTGGAGAGCCGCTCGTTCTCATTCCCTATCTGGCGGCGGACAATGCGTGCTACGCGTTTCAAGTCGCGGACTATGCCAAGCATTTCACCTGCATATCAGTGGATCCGCGCGGCGCAGGCGAAACCGACAAGCCCCCAGGGCCCTACACGACGCAAGTGTTCGCCGATGACATCGCCGCCTTCATGCAGGCCATTGGCGTCGATCGGGCGCATATTTCCGGGCTCTCCTTGGGCGCAGCGACCGGGCTATGGCTCGCTGCTCGGCATCCGGAGAAGGTTCGGTCGCTCTCGCTGCACAGCAGCTGGGCGAAGACCGACCCGTTTCTCAAGACCGTGGTGCAGGGCTGGCAGATCATGGCCAAGGGTCTCGGCAGCGTCACCGAAATGATCATCCAGGGCATATTCCCCTGGTGCTTCACGCCCGAGCTTTATGCGGCAAAGCCGGACTATATCGAGACGCTTGCTGCCTTTGTGCGCGGCCGGCCGGCGCAACCGCTCGATGCGTTCCTGCGCCAATCCGACGCGGTGATCGCTCACGATGCGGTCTCCGCCCTCGCGGCGATCGGGGCGCCGACCCAGATCACCTTCGGCCGCCACGACATGGCCACCTCGACCCGCTTCGCGCAGGCGATGAAGAGCGGCATCGCTCGCAGCGAAATGGTGGTCTTCGAAAGCTGCGCTCATGCGCCCATCTATGAGAGCGTTGCCGAGTTCAACGAGAAGACGCTCGATTTTCTCAAGCGCAACAGGGCGTAGCGGTGTCGCGGTTTTGGCGAAGCCGATCCGGCCCGAGACGCGCTTCACGCCGCCCCCCGAGGAGATGTGCCGATCGCTCCGCACCGGGACGCCCCGATTCACTAGTGTCCCGATTCGTAAATATCGTCATCATGCGTCGGGACACTCGCTCTTTGTTTTCAGTGTCCTGCCCCTGAAATGCGAAGGCATTTCAGGGGCAGGACACTAGACGTCATAATCATTTGGCGTCCCGAAGAGGCTAAGGCTTTCCGTGGGATCCGGCTCTGCCCGCGCAACGTGATCCGCCGGGGCCTTGAAAGGGATCACCCAAACAGAAAATGGGAGCGTAAGGAGTTCATCGCGTTCTCAAGGAGCGGCAAATGAGCCAGGCCCACAGCGACGTTTCCGCGCATCCTTCCCAACATGCTTCCACGGGCGCTCCGGTGGATTGGCGGCTGAACGGCGTGCGCGTCATCAAGGCCAACCAGCTCGATCCCAACACCGCGCAGACGCCCGGCATGAACCGGGAAGCGGCCATCAATGCCGCGCGGGTAGGCGCACAGAAGCTCTGGGCCGGGACGGTGACGATCCACCCGAACGCGAAGACGGGCGCGCACCACCATGGGGCGCTCGAGAGCGTGATCTATGTCGTGCGGGGCAAGGCGCGCATGCGCTGGGGGGAGAAGCTCGAGTTCGTGGCCGAGGCCGATCCGGGGGATTTCATCTTCGTCCCGCCCTATGTCCCACACCAGGAGATCAATGCGAGCACGGACGAACCGCTCGAATGCGTCCTGGTCCGAAGCGACAACGAAGCCGTGGTCGTCAATCTCGATATCGAGCCGGTGGAGAAGCCCGAGGCGGTGGCCTGGATTGATCCGATCCACAAGCACCCCTGAGGATCGCGCTTCCGGGGATCGTATCGAAACCGGTATTGACCCCGGCTTTCCGCCCGTGCCACGAGTTCGGGCGCGATGATCGGGCTCGGCTGTCTGCTTCCTTTCGCGCTGATGATCGTCGGTGCCCTGATCGGCGCTGCGGTGGGTGGCAGTCATGCGGGGCTGGTCGGGCTGATCGCCGGCTTCGCCGTAGGGATCGTCGGCGCGGCCGGCCTGGTCTGGGGTCTGGCTCGTGCCGAGAACCGATAAAGGGATTGTGCCGAGGTAAGGGACGGCGCCGCGCGGTCTTTCCCTCAGGGCGAGGTTTGAACCCGCGCCAGAGGCAGCCCCGCGGAAAGATCGCGGTCGCGGTCTTCCATCAGCTCGGCGATGGTCGGCTCGATCGCGGCGGCGATCTTCTCCATCCCCTCCGCGGTCGGGTGCAACAGCGGTTCGGGCGGCGAGAGATACTGATCGAGGAAGAGGCTCCGGTCGAGCTTCCCATCCTTCATGAAGAGGCCGGTGAGATCGATGAAATGCACCGTGCGGTTGCCCGCGTAGATGCGGGCCAGCGCGTCGTTCGTCAGTACTGTGTTGTCGCTCACCCACTCCGAACGCTCGCTCGGCAGCACGCTCAGCAGCACGATCCCGGTCCCGGGCAGGTGTTCACGGAGAAGCCGCACCACCGACTCGATGCCGGGCACCGTCTCGCTCGCCGGCCAGTGCGGCAGCCCGAAATTGTTGGCGCCGATCTCCACTATCGCAACTTTCGGGGCGATGCCGTCCGCCTCGCCATTCATGATTCGCCAGATCAGGTTGGCTGTGGAATCGCCGATGAAGCCGAGATTGATGGCATCCCGCCCGCCATAGAAACGCTGCCAGACCGGGGCGAAGTTCCGCCAGGCGGGCGGGCCCTCCCGCTCCCAGTTCTCGGTGATGGAATCGCCGTACCAGACCAGCGCCGCCTTGCGGGTTCGCAGCTCCGTTTCCTTCTCCTCGAAGCGCTGGCGCCACCAGGGCAGGTCCATCCGCGAGATCGGCGCCATCGCGAGATTGACATCCCCCGCATGCCCGCCCCCCGAACCGCCGAGCAGAAAAAGCGCGAGCAGCGCGGCTCCCCGGATCCATCTCCTGGCCCCTATCCTTGCCACGATCCTTCCCATGATCCCTGACATGATCCCTTGGGGGGGAGTGCTTCAGCCGAGCAGCATGACCAGGCTGCCGAGCCCGAGCGCCACGCAGTACCAGGCGAAGGGCGCCAGCGCCCAGGCATCGTGGCGGCGGAAATAGCGCATCAGGAAGGCGGTGCTGGCAAAGGCGGTGATGCCGGCGGCCACCGCGGCCATCACCGAGATCCCGAAAGCGCCCTGCGGCACCCCCGCGTGCAGCAGCTTCGGCACTTCCAGCACGCCCGCGCCAAGGATCACCGGCGTTGCGATCAGGAAGGAGAAATGCGCGGAATCCTCATGGTCGATGCCGCAGATCAGGCCCCCCACCATCGTCGCACCCGAGCGGGAGACGCCCGGCAGGAAGGCGAGGCACTGCCAGAGCCCGATCGTGAAGGCATCCCGGATCGTGAGCATGTCGAGAGAGCGCCGCCCGCTTCCGCGCAGCCGCTCACCAACCAGGAGCAACGCCCCGTTGGCGATGAGAAAGAGCGCGGCGGCGGAAGGCGTGCCGAAGAGCCGGGCGATGAAATGCTGGAGTGCCACGCCGATAATCACCGCCGGAACCGTCGCCACCACGATGAGCAGGAAGACGCGCCGGCTCTCCTGCTTCTGGTGCGTATCGGCGAGGCCGAGCACGCCGAGCGCGATCAGCCACCATTCCTTGAAGAAATAGATCAGGAGCGCCGCAGCGGTGCCGAGATGCAGCATCACCAGGAACGGCAGGAAGATCGGCGCCGCCTGATCGAGATGCCATCCGGCGAGCGCCGGCAGAAGCACCGCGTGGCCGAGGCTGCTCACCGGGAAAAGCTCGGTGGCGCCCTGCAGCGCGGCGAGCACCAGCGCCTGCAGCGCGCTCACGCCGGTCTCAAACCCAGTTGCCGAGGATTCATGCAAGCCCTCCGTCTTTCCACCTTTTCCCGAACTTTTCCTGTGAGGACAACCGAATGTCCCGGTTCCGAAACACCTTGCCGCGAAACGCGACCAGCGCCGAGACAAGAGCACTTTGTTTTCAGTTGCCTGCGGCCCGGGTCCATTCAGCGGCGCCGGTAAAGCAGCGCGTCCGGGAATGCGGCCTCGAGGTGGTAGGCGGCGGCAAGCGCGGTGTCGAGCTCGGCATACACCGCCGGATCACCACCGGGAGGCACCCTGGCCTCGGGATCGCCCGTCCGGGTCCGGACGACGATGAATTCGGGCCTCCCGGCCAGGATCCGCGCGACCTCCTTTCCCGCATTGACTCCCGCCACCGGAGCCAGGCGCCCGCGCGTGAGGACCGAGGGGAGGACATAGGGCGTCGGCGGCGTGCTGGCCGTGAGGGCATAAAGGATCGGTTCGGAATCGAAGACATAGAGGCTGGCCCCGCGGGGCACGCGCGCCGCGATGAGGCGCGGCGTGTCCGGGTGCAGCACGCAACCGCCCGGCCCGCAATGGAGGATGGGCCCCATTCCATCTGCCACGGCCCGGCCGGCGGCAATCGCCGGCAGGATGAGAATGAGTGCCGCGAGCGCGGGGCGCAGGCGGCTTGGCGGCAGAGAAAGGGCGGCGCCCACGCAGAGGGGCGGCAGCATCTGAAGGAAATAATGGTCGTAGAAGAGCCGTGCCGAGATGGCGCCGATGAAGGCGCAGGGAAGCCAGAGGCGCAGGAGCGGGCTCCCCGGCTTTCTCCGGACGATCCCGACCGCCGCAGCGAGATAGAGCGGCCCCCAGCGAATGAGCTGAAGCGTCAGCGCCGTGGCGAGCGCGCCCGGCGCGGCGCCCAGGGTCGCGCGGCGGAAATTCGCGAGCACCGTGTCTACGAGGAAAGGGGTTACCGAGCCCTGACCGGCAAACCAGGCAAGAGTGAGCGCGCCCATGGCCGCAGTGCCGCCGATGGCCAGCGCGACGCGGCGCCGGAGCACGCCCGGCCTCTCATCCCGGGATGCGAGAATGAGGGCGAAAACCAGGGCAGGGGCCTCGAAAATGGCGACGTATTTGATGAGGATCGCCGCCCCGAAGAGTGGCCCCGCCAGGCCCGCGCGCCCATGCAGGGCGGCGCGCATGGAAGCGGCGGTGAAGACCACCATGAAGAGCTCGGTGTTGGAGGAGAGGCCGTCGCTCGTCGCCGAGGCGATGATATAAGCGAAGCTGCCGATCCAGGCGGCGCCGTCATCTCCGCCGAGATCGCGCACGAGCCCGTGCGCGATCCAGGCACCACAGCCGGCGGCGAGCAGCGCGGCGAGACGAATGGCCAGCACCGGATCGCCGGCCGCGCTCTCCGCCAGCGCGAAGATCGCGTAGATGCCCGGAGGCTTGTTGTCCCAGATGGTCGTGTAGGGGGGATGTCCGTGACGCCAGGCCTCGGCCATCACGGCATAGAGACTCTCATCCCAGTCGAGCGAGCTGCGCGGGAAGACGGGCAGGCGCGCGAGCAGGAGAAGCAGAAGGGAAGATGCCGGCAACAGGATGGGCCCAAGCCTCCGGGCCTGCCGCCCCGCGAAGCCGGCGGGGGCAGGAGCGCGCGGATCGGGACTCATGAGGATGTAAAGGCTACCCCCGGCGTCGCAATCGATGTCGGCGCCGGGCCGCGGGCTGCGAGCCGGTGCGAGCGGCCGTTATTTCGGCGCATCCGGAACCTTGGGAGCTTTGGGCGGATTGGGTGTGTCGGGCGCGTAGAGCTGCTTGGCGGTGCCCGGATCCTTGGCGGCGACGGCCAGCACATGAAGATACGTATTCAGGCTTAGCCCCTGGGAACCGAGCGCGGCCATGTATTTCTTCTCGAAGTCCGCGTAGATCGCTCCCTGAACTTTCGGGTCGTTGGTGGTGGCCATTTCCTCGGTGAAGAGCTGGTTGAGTTTCGTGATGTCCTGCATGGCCAGGCGGGCTTTGGCGACCGTCGCCGGGGCGATCGCCTGAGGGGCAACGGAAGCGGCCTTCTTCGGAGCAGCCGGGGACGCGGCTTGGGGCGTGGCTGGCGGCCTGGCCGGCGGCTTCGCTGCGACGGCCGGCGTCCGGACGGCGGGGGCCGCCGGCGCGATGGGCGGCGGAGGAGGCGGCAGCGGGATCACGCGTTCGGCTGTGTCCGAGGCTGAATGCCCGGCACAGGATGTCAGGATCGGGGGGAGAGAGAGCGCCACAGTGAAGATCGAGGCACGTGCCGCGATCTTCCAATCTTTCCGCACGCGCTTCTCGCGGCATGTCCCCTCATCACTGCCGGCCCCATGGCCGATGCCGAAGGGGTCCTTGGCGCCGAGGTGAAACCTTCCGGCCTCACGTTCTGCTGCGAACCGGGCTTCGGATCGCAATCCGTTCGACCTTCCTCCCCCCTCCATCCATGATTTTATTGTTGGTCCGGTCATGTCGCGCGGCGGTGATAGACTTTCTGGCTGCCCCTTTGAGTCGCTCCCTTCATTGATCGCCCTCCTCAGCATTTCCGTCTCGGGCGTCAGATCATGGGCCGAAGATCATGCCAGGAATATAATCCTATAAGTTGAGACGCCGCGAGGACAAGGCCCCAACCGTCCGTCTCGATCACTCACGGCATCCGGCGCGATCGCCGAGCGGCTCCGCCGAGGCCGTGGGATTGATCACGAAACAAAGGCGAAAGCGTGACAATCAAGGAAATGTGCGCATCGGCGAGACCAGGGCCCTGTTCCCTTCCCCCGACGATGCGAGAGCGCTCGTGAGCAGATGATTACCGCCCGCCGCGCCAAGATGATGTGATCGTCACGTCCTCGCCTTTGTTTTCCGTCGCAACTCATCTTGATCTAATATGGAAAAAACAAAGGCTGGTCCTGAAGGCATGCCATGCTGCACGCGGCTTCTCGTGCTTTCTTTTTCTTTCCGATCGCGGCAACCATCGCGCTCGGCGCCTGCGCCGTGCCGCCGCCTGCCGGACCGAGCATCCTTGCGTTGCCCGGAAGGGGCAAGGATTTTGCGGCATTCCAGCAGGATGACGCCACCTGCCGCCAATATGCGCTGGCTCAGATCGGGTATGGCTCACCCGCCCAGGCAGCGACGCAGAGCGCAGTCGGGAGTGCCGTGGTCGGTACCGTTCTTGGCGCCGCCGCCGGTGCGGCGATTGGCGCGGCGGCAGGCAATCCTGCGGCGGGCGCGGCGATTGGCGCAGGGAGCGGCCTCGTGCTTGGCTCCGTCGTCGGCGCCGGCACCGCCGCTGCCTCAGGCGGAGGCGCGCAGCAACGCTACGATAACGGTTACGCTCAATGCATGATCGCCAAAGGCAATGTCATCCAGCCGCCGCCTGCTCCCACCTATGCCTACGCTTATCCTTATTATCCCTATTACAATCCTTGGTACGCTTACGGACCGTACCCCGCCTATGCCTATTACGGCTATGGCGGACCCTATGTTGGCGGCGTCGCGATCGGTATTGGCGGCTGGGGAGGAGGATGGTGGGGTGGGTCGGCCTGGCGTGGCGGCTGGTACAACGGATGGCACAATGGATGGCACGGGGGCTGGAACGCGTCGAGCTGGCATGGCGGCGGAAGCCACGGCGGCTGGTGGCATCACTGAACGTCCGCTTCGGGACGGAGATGACGGCGACGAAAGCGCGATCCGGCTGTCGTTGACCGCGGGATATTTTTCCTTTTTGCATTTTCCGTCAGGAGAATTTTCGCCCGCCGATTTCTTGCCACATTCGGCGGTGGGATAATCCGGCAGGTCTCAAGGATTGCAGGAAAATGAAATCAGCCGTCGCGGCTTTTTTCCTCCCCGTCCTGCTCATCTCCGCAGCCCAGGCGCGGCCGCCGGCGGGCGCCGATCCGAACAGCCCGATCGGCCAATGGTACAATTCCCTGCGCCAGCCGCAGGACGGAATCAGCTGCTGCTCGCTCGCCGATTGCCGGCCGGTGGAGATGCGGCTCGGCAAGGATCATTACTGGGTTTTCGTCGGCAGGCAGTTCACCGCCGGCCCGAACAAATGGATGCAGGTCCCGGACAATATCGTCCTGCACGTGCCGAACGATGCCGGCCAGCCGGTAGCCTGCTGGTCTCCCGAATCCGGTCTTCTCTGCTTCGTTCCGGGGCCGGAGACTTGAACGCTTCGCTGGTCTTTTGCAGAGGGGCGCGCTCACGTATTCCCGCTCTACTCGTTTGTTTTCTCGCGTGATTCAGACCTGCGACAAGTCCGTCTCCGGTCATCGCGCTCTAGGGGAGCAGGCCGCGCCCCGCGAGATTGCGCATCAGTGCCGCCGTCCCGAAGCGCCAGGGCTCGCAGGCGTTGGCCGGCGCCATGCGGTTGACGAGCCGCCCGAGCTTCGGTGTGGCGATTGTGACGATATCGCCCATCACATGGGTAAAACCCTTGCCGGCCTCGCCGCGGTCGGCGGTCGGCGCGAACATCGTGCCGAGGAAAAGCACGGCCCCGTCAGGGTATTGATGCTCGGATGAAAAGAGCTGCGCCGCGAGATCGGCGGGATCGCGGCTGATCTTCGTGATGGAGGAGACATCTTCGAGCCGGAATCCGTCCGGGCCTTCGACCGTGAGCGAGACGGATGTCCGGCGGATCTCATCGAGGTCGAAGCGATCGTCGAAGAGGCGGAGGAACGGCCCGATCGCGCAGGAGGCATTGTTGTCCTTGGCCTTGCTGAGAAGCAGGGCCGAACGTCCCTCGAAATCGCGCAGATTGACATCGTTGCCGAGGGTCGCCCCGACGATCCGCCCGCTCGAGGCGACGGCGAGCACGACTTCCGGCTCGGGATTGTTCCAGGAGGATTTCGGATGCAGCCCCGCCTCCATGGCCGTGCCCACGGCGGACATCGGTTGCGCCTTGGTGAAGATCTCCGCATCCGGCCCGATCCCGACCTCCAGATACTGGCTCCAGGCGCCTTCCCGAAGCAGCACCGCCTTGAGCGAAGCAGCCTCGGCGGAGCCTGGGCGGAGCTTGGCGAGGTCGGCGCCCACCAGGCGCGTCACCTCCGCCCGGATGGAGGCGGCCGCGGCGAGATCGCCGCGCGCTCGCTCCTCGATCACCCGCTCGAGCAGGGAGACGACGAAGGTCACCCCCGCCGCCTTGATCGCCTGGAGATCGATGGGCGCGAGCAGCCAGGGCTTCTCCCGCTCGCGGTGCTCGGGCGGCGTGTTTGCGAGCACCGAAGCGACGGAGCCGATCGGCTCGCCCGCGGCTTTGCGGAGCGCGGTGGCCGGATCCGGCGCTTCGCACAGGTCTCGCATCGTCGGGAAGGCAGTGGAGATGTCGTAGAGATGGCCGGCACGCACGGAAGCGATCGACGGCCCGCCAATCTCCGGCCGCCAGACGCGCGCGGCCAGCGCCGCGTCGGCTTCATCTGCTGGCAGCGCATCTTTCGCAGCGTCCTCGAGCGCAATCATCGCGTTCTCCTTTTCTCGCGCGCGGCGCCATTGGCCACGCGCCATTCTTTTGCGGCTCTGGACCTTTCTCAAGCGGCCCCTTCCCGGCCTTCGGCGGCGCGGCCGGTTGACAGGGGCAAGATTCGCGGAGTAACCCCCCGCGCCGCTTTCCTCGGCATCACGCCACGCTGTGCCGGCCCTTCCGCTGGGAACCTCCCCCTGGAACTCCTTTGGAACTCCCTTGGGAACCTCGATGTCCGTGAACGCCTTCCTCTTCCCCGGCCAGGGAAGCCAGTCCGTGGGCATGGGAAGCGAGCTCGCGGCTGCTTTCCTCACGGCCCGAGAGGTCTTCGAGGAGGTGGACGAAACGCTTCACCAGAAGCTCTCGACGCTGATGTTCGAAGGGCCGGCCGAGGAGCTGACGCTGACCGAGAATGCCCAGCCCGCGCTGATGGCCGTCTCGCTCGCCGTGCTCCGCGTGCTCGAGCGGGAGGTAGGGATCGCGCTCAAGGACCGGGTGCTGGTCGTCGCCGGCCATTCGCTCGGCGAGTTCAGCGCGCTTGCCGCCACGGGCAGCCTGACCATCCCGGCGGCGGCGCGCCTGCTTCGCCGGCGCGGAGAGGCGATGCAGCGCGCGGTCCCGCCGGGCGAGGGCGCGATGGCCGCGCTGATCGGCGCCGAACTCGAGCAGGCGAATGCGATCTGCGTCGAGGCCGAGGCGGGGCCGGAGGGGCGGGAGGTCGTCGCCGTCGCCAACGACAATGGCGGCGGGCAAGTGGTGATCTCCGGCGCGCGCGAGGCGGTCGTCCGTGCTGCCGCGCTTGCGAAGGAACGCGGTGTCAGGCGGGCGATGATGCTGCCGGTTTCCGCCCCCTTTCACTGCCCCTTGATGGAGCCGGCGGCGGGTGCGCTTGCCGAAGCGCTCGCCGAGACCGAGTTCAGAGCGCCTGCCGTGCCGATCGTCGCCAATGTGACCGCCCAGCAGACGAGCGACCCCGCGGAGATTCGCGCTCTTCTCGTGCAGCAGGTGACGGGGCTGGTGCGCTGGCGGGAGAGCGTGATGACGATGCTCGGCATGGGGGCGGAGAATTTCGTCGAGCTCGGCGCGGGCAAGGTGCTCTCGGGACTGGTGCATCGCATCGTGCCGGATGTCACGGTGCAGGCCGCCGGCACGCCCGCCGAGATCGAGGCCCTGGTCAAGGCGATTTAGGGGCGGGGAGAGGTCGCGATGTTCCGACTCGACGGTCAGACAGCGCTCGTCACCGGCGCCTCGGGCGGCATCGGGGCGGCGATCGCCCGCGCCCTGCACGGCCAGGGGGCGCGGGTGGTGCTCTCCGGCACGCGCACCAGCATTCTCGCCGAGCTTGCCGAGACACTGGGAGAAGGCGCTTTCGTCTCCGCCGCCGACCTGAGCCAGCCGGATGCGGCGGAGACATTGGTTGCGGCCGCGGAGTCGCTCGCCGGGCCGCTCGGCATCCTCGTCAACAATGCCGGCTTCGCCCGGGACGGACTCGCGCTCAGGATGGGCGAGGCGGATTGGCAGGCCGTGCTGGAGGTCGATCTTTCCGCGCCCTTTCGCCTGGCCCGGGCGGCGCTCAAGGGCATGCTGCGGCGGCGGGCGGGGCGCATCGTCAATATCGGCAGCATCGTCGGCACCACCGGCAATGCCGGCCAGGCGAACTATGCAGCCGCCAAGGCCGGTCTCGTCGGCCTGACCAAGGCGCTGGCCCAGGAGGTCGGATCGCGGGGGATCACGGTGAATGTCGTCGCGCCCGGCTTCATCGGCACCGCGATGACCGCGGGCCTGCCCGAGGCGCAGCGCGCGCGCCTTGCCGAGCGCATTCCGCTCGGCCGATTCGGCACGCCGGAGGACGTCGCGGCTTCCGTGGTCTATCTTGCCTCGCCGGAGGCCGGCTGGATCACCGGTGCCACGTTGCATGTCAATGGCGGAATGGCGATGCCATGACTGCTACGGCGACGGTCCGTGTTGGCGGCTGCAATGAAACCATGCTAAGCGGCCGGCTTGCGCCGTCCGCAAACAGGATTGCGGCGCCGATTGGGGCTGTCCCGTCGGGCAGGGAATGAGGGCCGGCCCACAGGCGCCGGCATGAAGGAGCGGGAGAGCTGATGAGCGAGATCGCCGACAAGGTGAAGAAGATCGTGGTGGAGCACCTGGGGGTGGAGGAGTCCAAGGTGACGTCCGAGGCCTCCTTCATCGACGATCTGGGAGCCGACAGCCTCGATACCGTCGAGCTGGTGATGGCCTTCGAGGAGGCTTTCGGGGTGGAGATCCCGGAGGATGCGGCCGAGAAGATCAGCACCGTGAAGGACGCGGTGGAGTATATCGAGAAGCAGAAGGCCGCCTGAGGCCCGCTCCGGCAGGGATGGCCTGACAGGGATGGGCGGAAACGGGGCCGCGATGCGCCGGGTGGTCGTCACCGGAATGGGCATCGTCTGCCCGCTGGGCGTGGGGGTCGAGACGGTCTGGCAGCGGCTAATCAACGGCCAGTCGGGCATCACCGCGATCCAGTCCTTCGATGTTTCCGATCTTCCCGCCAAGATCGCCGGCCAGGTGCCGCCCGGGACAAGGGCGGATGGCGGGCTCGATCTCGGGGAATGGATCCCCCCCAAGGACCAGCGGAAGATGGACCGTTTCATCCAGCTCGCGCTCGTCGCGGCGGAGGAGGCGGTGGAGGATTCCGGCTGGCGGCCGACGGAGGAGCCCGATCTCTGCGCAACCGGGGTGATGATCGGCTCCGGCATCGGCGGGCTGCAGACGATCGCCGAGAGCGCGGTTCTGGTGCATGAGGGAAAGGCGCGCCGCATTTCGCCCTTCTTCATCCCCGCCGCGCTGATCAATCTCGCCTCCGGCCATATCTCCATCAAATACGGCTTCAAGGGGCCGAATCATGCCGTCGTCACCGCCTGCGCGACGGGTGTGCATGCGATCGGCGACGCAGCCCGCCTGATCTCCTTCGGAGACGCCGACGTGATGCTCGCCGGTGGCGCCGAGGCCCCGATCTGCCAGCTCGGCATCGCCGGATTCTGCGCCGCCAGGGCCCTTTCCACCAACTTCAACGATTCGCCTGCCCGCGCCTCACGGCCCTGGGACAAGGACCGGGACGGATTCGTGATGGGCGAGGGCGCCGCGGTGGTGGTGCTCGAGGAATACGAGCACGCAACCCGGCGTGGCGCGCGCATCTATGGCGAGATCGTGGGCTACGGGCTTTCCGGCGATGCTCACCACATCACCGCCCCGCCGCCCGGCCATGAGGGGGCGTTCCGGGCCATGCAGGCGGCGCTGCGCAATGGCCGCGTCACCCAGAACGAGATTCAGTACGTCAATGCCCATGGCACCTCGACCTTTGCCGACGATCTCGAGCTCGAAGCGGTCGAGCGCCTGTTCGGCCCGGCGGCGAAGGGGCTTGCCATGTCCTCCACCAAGTCGGCGGTCGGGCACATGCTCGGCGCGGCGGGTGCGGCCGAGGCCGTGTTCTCGATCCTTGCCGTGCGGGATGGCATCGCTCCGCCCACCCTCAATCTCGATCACCCGAGCCGTGAGAGCGTGATCGACCGCGTCGCGCACACCGCCCAGCAGCGGCCGATCCGGATGGCGCTGTCGAACAGCTTCGGCTTCGGCGGCACCAATGCCTCCCTCATCGTCAGCGAAGCTGCCTGAAGGCCCGGCCGGTCCGTCGCCGCACCGGCGGCGTCGAGCCGTGTGGGCGGCCCCTCTGCTTGCCCTTCTCCTCGTCGGCGTGGCTTGCGGCTTCGCCTTCTGGCGCTATCGCGCTCCGGGCCCGCTGCCCGAGGCACGGGCGGTCGTCATTCCGGCGGGCACAACGCTCGCGGTGGCGCGGACGCTCGCTGACGCCGGGGTCATCCGCGGGCCAAGGTTCTTCGTCCTCGCGGCGCTTGCCACTGCCCGAGAAGGTCCGCTCCATGCCGCCGAGCTCCGCTTTCCCGCCCATGCGAGCTTCTCGACGGTGCTTGCCGTGCTGCGGACGGCGCCGCCCATCGAGCACCGGGTGACGATCCCCGAAGGTCTGACGGCGAAAGAGATCGAAGCCCTGCTCGCGCGCGCCCCAGCGCTGAAGGGGCCGGCCGATCTCCCGGAAGAGGGATGGGTGCTGCCCGCGACCTACAATTATCTTTATGGCGCGGCGCGCGCGGGGATCATCGCCCGCGCCCATGCCGCGCTCCTCCACACGCTCGCCGCGCTCTGGGACGAGCGGGACGCCCGTCTGCCGCTCGCGACCGCGGAAGACGCGCTCACCCTGGCGAGCATCGTCGAGCGTGAGACCGCGATCCCCTCCGAACGGCCGCGGATTGCAGCCGTTTTTCTCAATCGTCTGAAACTCGGCATGAGGCTGCAGGCCGATCCGACGGTCATCTATGCCGCGAGCGAGGGGGCGGGCACGCTGAACCGACCGCTCCGGCCGGCCGACCTCGCGATCGCCAGCCCTTACAATACCTATCGCGTCGAGGGACTGCCGCCGGGCCCGATCGATGCGCCCGGCGTCGCGGCGATCACCGCCGTGCTGCACCCGGTGCCGAGCTCGGACCTCTATTTCGTCGCCGACGGGCTGGGCGGGCATTCCTTCGCCCGCACGCTCTCGGGCCAGGAGCACAATATCGCGGTGTGGCAGCAACGCGTGCGCGACGAGGCGCAGCATTGAGAGAGCACGAGCCTCCATCTTCCGGGGTGGGAGCCTGGCTTGCCGGATCTTCCGTGCGGCGGAAGGATCATTGAACGCGACCGGAGCAATGTGATGACCATCAGGCCGCCCTATCGCGGTGTGTTTCCCGTGGTGCCGACCATCTTCACCGAGGATGGCGCGCTCGATCTCGACGGGCAGAGGCGCTCTGTTGACTTCCTGATCGATGCGGGGTCGGACGGTCTCAGCATCCTCGCCAATTTCTCGGAGCAGTTCGTGCTGTCGGACGAGGAGCGCGAGGTGCTGACGGACGTGATCCTGAGCCATGTCGCCGGGCGCGTGCCGGTGATCGTGACGACGACGCACTTTTCCACCCATGTCTGCGCCGGGCGAAGCCGGCGCGCCGAGGCGGCTGGCGCGGCGATGGTCATGGTGATGCCCCCTTATCACGGCGCGACCATCCGCGTGCCGGAGAGCGGGCTGTTCGATTTCTTTCAACGCCTCTCGGATGCCATCAGCATCCCGATCATGATTCAGGATGCTCCAGTCGCGGGAACGCCTCTCTCCGCCGCTTTCCTGGCCCGGATGGCACGCGAGATCGCAAACATCGCCTATTTCAAGATTGAAGTGCCGGGTGCCGCGGCGAAGCTGCGCGAGCTGATCCGGCTTGGCGGAAATGGCGTGGAAGGGCCCTGGGACGGAGAGGAAGCGATCACTCTGTTGGCGGACCTCGATGCAGGCGCGACGGGCAGCATGACCGGCGGCGGCTATCCGGACGGGCTGCGCCCGATCGTGCACGCTTATCTTGCCGGCCGGCGGGACGAGGCGGTGGCGGGCTATGAACGCTGGCTGCCTCTGATCAACCACGAGAACCGGCAATGCGGCCTTCTCGCCGCGAAGGCACTGATGCAGGCGGGCGGCGTCATCATGTGCGATGCTCCACGCCATCCGATCGCTCCGCTGCATCCGGAAGCACGCAAGGGCCTTCTGGAGATTGCCCGCCGGCTCGATCCCGTTGTCTTGCGCTGGGGGCGCTGACCATGCCGACCGATGGAGGGATATTTTGTCCGGAGCGGATCGCGCCTGACTGAAATCGGGGCGCCCCTTACTGGGTGCTTGGCGCGAAGCGATCCAGGGGCGCGTGAATCCGCTCGGCAAGACAGCGAGTGTCCCGACTCGTAAATATCGTCATCATGCGTCGGGACACACGCTCTTTGTTTTCAGTGGCCGG
>DATJLS010000012.1:0-58688 GCA_035509315.1 Acetobacteraceae bacterium
GCTCCTCCGGCGAACGACCCGCGCGCACCAGTTCCACCAGCTGGCGACGGAACTCAGGCGGGTAGGCTGACCTCGTCTTGCCCATCGTGGACTCCTCGAACCCAAATAGTCCGCTGTCCACCAAACCGGGGCAACTTCAGCCCGGCTGCAGGCCGGAATGGCGCGGGGTTCACCTCCGAAGGAGGGGGGAGTAGAGTATGATGAAATACGGAACGACCGGCGCGACCGTCCGTCCGCCTGGACGACCCGATGGAGAGATCGAATGACCCCGCCTCGCGCGAACTCGGCCGCCGCCCGCGATATCGCCAACGCAATCCATCCCTACACCGATCTCAAGGCGCATCTCGAGACCGGCCCGCTCGTCATCACCCGCGGCAAGGGCGTGCGGGTGTGGGACGAGAGCGGCAAGGAATATATCGAGAGCGTGGCCGGGCTCTGGTGCGCCTCGCTTGGCTTCGACAATGAGCGGCTGGTCGAGGCGGCGGCGCGGCAGATGCGCAAGCTGCCCTTCTATCACGGGTTCACCGCCAAATCGCACGAGCCGCTGATCGACCTCTCGGAAATGCTGATCGAGCGGGCTCCGGTGCCGATGAGCAAGGTGTTCTTCGCGAACTCCGGCTCGGAGGCGAACGATTCAGCGATCAAAATGATCTGGTATTTCAACAATGCACTGAACCGGCCCAAGAAGAAAAAGATCATCGGCCGGCTCAAGGGGTATCACGGCATCACGCTTGCGGCCGCGTCGCTCACCGGTCTGCCGGCCAACCATCGCTCGTTCGATGTGCCGCTGCCCGGCTTCGTGCATACGATGACGCCCCACTTCTATCATGGCGCCAAGCCGGGCGAGTCCGAGGATGAGTTCGCCACGCGCTGCGCCGAGGAGCTGGAGAAGCTGATCCTTGCCGAAGGCCCCGAGACGGTCGCGGCGATGTTCGCCGAGCCGGTCATGGGCGCGGGCGGCGTGATCGTGCCCCCGCGCGGATATTTCCCGAAGATCCAGGCGATTCTCTCCAAGTATGATGTCCTGCTTGTCGCCGATGAGGTGATCTGCGGGTTCGGCCGGACCGGGAATTACTGGGGCAGCCAGACTCTCGATATCCGGCCCGACATTCTCACCTGCGCGAAAGCCCTTTCCTCATCGTTCCTGCCGATCAGCGCCGTGATGGTGAATGAGCTTGTGTTCCAGGCGCTTGCCGAGGAATCGCACAAGATCGGCACTTTCGGTCACGGCTTCACCTATTCGGGCCATCCGGTCTCGGCGGCGGTCGGGATCGAGACGCTCAAGATCTACGACGAGACGGATATCATCGGCCATGTGCGCCGAGTCGGCCCGCACCTGCAGCAAGAGTTGCGGCGCCGCTTCGCCGGGCACGAGCTGGTGGGCGAGGTGCGCGGCGTGGGGCTGATCGCGGCTCTTGAGCTGGTGGAAGACAAGGAAACCCGCAAGAATTTCGATCCGTCCCGGAAAATCGGGCCACGCTGCTCGAAACTGCTCGAAAAGTACGGCGTGATCGGCCGCCTCATGGCCGGGGACGTGATGGGGTTGAGCCCGCCGCTCATCATCACCGAGGCGGAGGTGGACGAAATGCTGACCCGCATCGGCCATGCGCTGGATGAACTCGCCGTCGAGGTTCGCCGCGAGAAGCTGGCCCTGGTCAAGTAAGACCGGGCTTTACCGGATCGCACAAGAACTCGCGGAGGCTGCCGCCTTCGCGAGCTTCCCGGGAGCGAGCCAGCCCGAAAGGCTCGAGCCAAGGCTTTTTTTAAGCCAGGCCGACGCCGCTGGAGGGCTGGCTTGCTAGGGTGAGAACCGTCACAATTCCGGCCGATGGCTTTGGCGGGTTGCTCCCTTCCCGCCGAAAGCCTCGCGATCTTTCAGGCCCCCCGCCAGCGGCCGCGAAGCGGCGCGGTGGCGGGAAATCGGGTCAGAAACCCTCGCGCTCGAGCCGCTTGCGCTCGAGCTTGCGGGCCCGGCGCACGGCCTCTGCGGCCTCACGGGCCCGCCGCTCGGACGGCTTCTCATAGTGCCGCCGCAGCTTCATCTCGCGGAATATTCCCTCCCGCTGCATCTTTTTCTTGAGCGCCTTCAGCGCCTGATCGACATTGTTGTCACGCACCAATACTTGCACTTGGCCGCCTTCTCCTTTCCACCACCGCGCCCCGGCCGATCCGGGGCGCCGCCTTTCCGGCGCGAGCACCGGAAAGGCGGGCCCTATAACACCCCCACCCGGTCTCGCAAAACCCCTGCCATTGAACAATCTTGGTTCCGTCATGGCCATCCTCAAGATTGCCCGCATGGGCCACCCGATCCTCACCCGCCGGGCCGAGCCGGTCGCCGATCCCCGATCCGGCGAGACACGGCGACTGATCGCCGACATGATCGAGACCATGCTCGATGCAGGCGGGGCCGGGCTCGCGGCTCCACAGGTCCATGTGCCGCTCCGCCTCTTCGTTTTCCGCGTCTCGCCGGAGCGGGCAAGCGGCGGGCCCGAGGACAGCCCCATGCCGGTCACCGTGGTGATCAATCCTGAGCTCGCGCTTCTGAGCGAGGAGCGAGAGCTGCGCTGGGAAGGATGCCTCTCGATCCCCGGCCTTCGCGGGGCGGTTCCTCGTGCCCCGCGCATCCGCTATGCCGGTCTCGACGGCGAGGGAAAGCCGATAGAGGCGTTCGCGAGCGGCTTTCACGCCAATGTCGTTCAGCACGAATATGACCACCTGGACGGGATCCTCTATCCGATGCGGATGAAGGATTTTTCGCTTTTCGGCTTTGCCGAGGAGCTGGCGAGGGCGGACTCTCAGGGGGCAGGCGATGATGCTGGAGCGTAGCCCGGAGCGGGACGCGGCAATCCAGGCCACGCTGCCCCATGTGCCCCTGGACGGCTGGACCACGCGGGCGCTTCGCGCCGGCCTTGCCGCACTCGGCGAGCCACCGGAGACCGCGCGCAATCTCTTCCCGGACGGGCCTCTCGGCCTGTTCGAGGCCTGGTGCGATCTTACCGACCGCGAAATGGAACAGGCTTCCTCCGGTCCGGAAGGTCTTGGCGAGGGTCTTGGTCTCGGCGGCCGTGTGCGTGCCTTGGTGGCGCTCAGGCTTCGCCTTCTCCGCCCCCACCGGGAGGCGCTGAGACGGGGATTGGCGCTCCTTGCCGCCACCGGCCAGTTCGCCACGGCGGCGCGCATCACGGCCCGCACCGTGGACAGCATCTGGCACGCGGCGGGCGAGCGGGCGACCGATTTCAGCTGGTACACCAAACGCGTGACTCTGGCCGCGATCCACACCGCCACGCTCTTCTATTGGCTCGCCGATCAGAGCGAGGAGGACGAGGCGACGCTCGCATTTCTCGATCGGAAGCTGGCCGGACTTGCCGCCTTTGGCCGGCTCCGTCGCGATGTCTCCCCTGTCTGCGGGCGCGTTTTCCGGTCTCGGCGTGCCGCCTGAGGGTGCCTGTCGAGAGTCGAAACCAGTCTTCGATCTGCCTTCTTCCTTGAAGACTTGCCCTTAAGATCCTGAAGATTTTGCCGCTTCGATCCATCGGCCCGGCACGCGGTAACGCGTTGTCAACCAATACCGGAATTCTCTGTGGCCTTCACGAAACGGGTCGCATCGACCCCCTTGTGGCGGGCCGGCGCTGCCGCTAATCCGCACCACCGTTTCTCACATAAGGCTTCTCGATGTTCTCACGGCTGCTCGGGTTCATGTCCGCCGATATGGCCATCGACCTCGGCACCGCGAACACGCTTGTCTATGTCAAAGGGCGCGGCATCGTCCTTGCCGAGCCCTCAGTGGTCGCGATCGCCGATGTGCGGGGCCGCAAGCAGGTGCTGGCCGTGGGCGACGAGGCCAAGCAAATGCTCGGCCGCACGCCGGGAAACATCTCCGCCATCCGGCCGCTGCGCGACGGCGTCATCGCCGATTTCGAGGTGGCGGAAGAAATGATCAAGCATTTCATCCGTAAGGTACACAATCGTCGAATCCTCGCGAGCCCGTTGATCATCGTATGTGTTCCTTCCGGATCGACCGCCGTCGAACGCCGCGCCATTCAGGAAAGCGCCGAGAGCGCCGGCGCCCGCCGGGTCCTCCTCATCGAGGAGCCGATGGCCGCGGCGATCGGCGCCGGCCTGCCGGTCACCGAGCCGGCCGGGAGCATGGTGATCGATGTCGGTGGCGGCACGACGGAGGTTGCCGTCATCTCGCTCGGCGGCATCGTCTATTCGCGCAGCGTCCGGGTCGGTGGCGATAAGATGGACGAGGCGATCATCAGCTATATCCGGCGCAACCATAACCTCCTGATCGGCGAAGGCTCGTCCGAGCGGATCAAGATCGATATCGGCGCCGCGATGCCGCCCGACGAGAACGAGGAAGGCCCGTTGCGTGAAGTGCGCGGGCGGGATTTGATGAACGGCGTGCCGCGCGAGGTCATCGTCAGTCAGCGCCAGATCTCCGAGAGCCTTGCCGAACCGGTGGGCGCCATTGTCGAAGCGGTGAAGGTGGCGCTGGAGAACACGCCGCCCGAGCTCGCCGCGGACATTGTCGACAAGGGTATCGTGCTGACCGGTGGCGGCGCGCTGCTCCACAGGCTCGATCACGTGCTGCGCGAGGCGACCGGGCTTTCCGTCGTGGTTGCCGAGGATCCGTTGCAATGTGTCGCGCTCGGCACCGGACGGGCGCTCGAGGAGATGAAACGGCTTCGAAACGTCCTCACCACGATGTACTGAGTGGCGCTATTCTCCGCCGGGGGTCATGGGCCGGAGAGCGCACCGGCCAATGGGTCGCTGATCTCCGGTTCTGGTTAACGGTTCGTTGGCCGGTCTTCCAGGTAAGATCGTCGACGGCCGATCGGGGGCTCTAGCCGAGGAGAGAACGGGGTGTGATCCGGCTTTCCATCCCGATGCGCGAGGCGCTTGAGAAGCTCAGCCTGCCATTCCTGATGGCGGCGGCGATCGGATTGATGCTGGCCGGGCGGATCGATGGCGGGCTGGCGGATCGCGCGCGCATGGCGCTCGCCGACGCGCTGACGCCGATTTATTCCGGACTTTCGCGTCCCTACGCGCAGGTGACGGAGGCCTTCGGCAGGCTGCAATATCTTTGGGATCTCGCTTCCGAGAATGCGCGGCTCCGGGCAGAAAATGCCGAGCTTCGGCGCTGGCAGAGCGTGGCGCTGGCGCTGGAGGCCGAGAATGCGCGGCTCAAATCCGAGCTGCATTGGATCCCGGACCCGGCCGTGCCTTTCGTCACCGCGCGCGCGGTCGCGGATGCCGGTGGTCTCTATGATCGTGCGGTACTCGTGGCACTCGCTCCCGGCGTCGTCATGCATGGGGGCGAGATTGCGCTCGATGCGCACGGCCTGGTTGGGCGGGTAACCGAGGTAGGCAGAGAGAGCGCCCGCGTGCTGCTCATCACCGATCTCAACAGCCGTATTCCGGTCAGGCTCGTGGCCAGCGGCGCGCGCGCCATCGTGGCCGGCACCAATGGTCCGGATCCTGAGCTACTCTATTGGCCGCCGGGCACGACGCCCGCCGAGGGCGAACAGGTGGTGACGAGCGGCGTCGCCGGCGCCTTTCCGCCCGGCCTGCCGGTCGGGACCGTGCACTATGTTCGGGGTGGCATGCCGGAGGTGGTGCCCGCCGCGGAACTCGGCCAGCTCGGTGTGCTGCGCCTCTTCGATTACGGGCTGCACGGCATCATCTCGCCCGAAAGCCCGGAGGCAGAGGGGCGCGGCCGTGGAAGTTGACCGCACGCCGGGCGTCCGGCCCCGACCCAGCCTTTGGCGTCAGATGGATGCGCTCGGCCGGCAGAGTTTCCCCGCCCTCGGCACGGCGGTCGGCATGCTGCTCGCAGCTGCCCCCCTCGGTCTGCCGGGCCAGGCCGAATTGCTGCCCGGCTTCGCGCTTGCCTCGGTCTTCTTCTGGTCTTTGTTCCGTCCGGCCGCCATGCCACCCGGAGTTGTCTTCGCGCTCGGGCTGCTTGCCGACTTGCTTGGTTTCGCCCCGCTCGGCGTGCGGGTGCTCATCCTGCTGCTCACGTACGGGATCGCGGTCGGCTGGCGGCGGCGACTTGCGAGCCAACCCTTCCTGCTCGTCTGGCTGCTGTTCGTGGCGCTGGCAGCGGGCGCGGCATTCCTCGAATGGGCCTGCGACTCGCTGCTGATGCTGCGACCGCTTCCGCTGGCACCCGCAATTTTCGAGTTCGTGCTGACGGCCGGGCTCTATCCGCCGCTCGCGGCGCTGCTCACCCGGGCGCATCGCGGCATCGCCGCCTGGGAGCGCGCCTGAACATGCGGCGGGAGAGGAAGCGGCTCAGTGTTTTTACCCGCCGGGCGCTTGTTGCCGCGGTCGGACAGGCTAGCCTCTTCGGCCTGCTCGGCTCCCGCCTCTACCGGATGCAGGTGATCGACGGCGCGCGCTACGCAACGCTTGCCAAAGACAATCGGGTAAGCGCGCGGCTGATGGCACCCCCGCGCGGTGAGATCCATGACCGCAACGGGACACTGCTTGCCGGCAACAAGCCGCATTGGCGGGCGCTCCTGATGGTCGAGGAAACGGCGGATACGAAGGCCAGCCTTGCTGCCTTCGCCCGGCTGATCCCCCTCGATCCGGCCGAGCGGGAGCGCATCGCGCATGCGATCCAGATCCGTCAGCCCTTCATTCCGGTTCTCCTGCGCGATTATCTGAGCTGGGAGGAGATGGCCCAGCTTGCCGTCAATGCGCCGGAGCTGCCTGGCATCGTCGTCGATGTCGGAACGACCCGCTTCTATCCCTTCGGGCCGGATTTCGCCCATCTCGTCGGCTATGTCGGGCCGCCGGCGCGCAGCCAGCTTGCCAATGCGCCGGTGCTGAGCCTTCCGGGCATGCGGGTCGGCAAGAGCGGGGTGGAGCTCGAACGGAATCAGCCGCTCACCGGCCTGCCGGGCGTGATGCGATTCGAAGTGGACGCACTCGGACGGGTGATCCGCGATCTTTCCCGCGATCCCGGCATGCCGGGGGAGACCGTGCGTCTGCATGTGGATGCGGGGCTGCAGCGGTTGATGGCTGCACGACTCGGCAAGGAGCAAAGCGCGAGCGCCGTGGTGCTCGATCTCCGTAACGGGGCGGTGATGGCGATGGGGAGCACGCCCTCCTTCGACCCCACCCTCTTCGATACAGGCGTGCCGGCGCATCAATGGAAGGCATGGATCACGAACCAACGGGCGCCTCTGCTCGACAAGGCGGGCACAGGGCTTTACGCGCCCGGCTCGACCTTCAAGCCGGTGGTGGCGCTGGCCGCCCTCTCTTCGGGTGCGATCACTGGCGGCACGCGCTTCTTCTGTCCCGGCTATTTCGAGCTTGGCCATCATCGGTTCTGGTGCTGGAACCATGGCGGCCACGGTTTCCTCGATGTCACCAGCGCCATCTGCCAGAGCTGCGATGTCTTCTTCTATCACACCGCCCTTGCGACCGGGATCGACCAGATCGCCGCGATGGCGCGCCGTCTCGGCATCGGTGCTCCGCCGCCGATCGATCTGCCCGGCTTCCGCGCCGGGTTCGTGCCGACCCGGGAATGGCGGGAAGCAAGCGGCAAGCCGTGGACGCTCGGCGAAACCGTGATCCAGGGCATCGGCCAGGGTTTTGTTCAGGCAACACCTTTCACCCTGGCACTGATGGCCGCACGGGTGGCAACCGGCCGGGCGATCTCGCCGCGCGTCACCGCCGCCGTCGGGGCCGAGACATTGCCGCCCGAACCCACGCCCGATCTCGGAATCCCCGAGCCCTTTCTTGCCCTGGTTCGCCGGGGCATGCGCGAGGTGGTGAACAATCCCCTAGGCACTGCCTATGCTTCCCGTCTTTTCGATCCGAACGTGCAGATGGCCGGCAAGACCGGCACCGCACAAGTGTTCGATGGCCCGCAGGGGGTGGACACGGCGTCGCTGCCATGGAAATTCCGCCCGAACGCGCTTTTCATTGCCTTCGCTCCCGCAGCCGCGCCGCGCTATGCGCTCTCGGTGGTGGTCGAGCATGGCAATGAAGGCGCGGATGCCGCCGCGCCGATCGCGCGCGATTTGATGGAAGCCGTGCTCGCCCGGGATCCGGCGAACCGGAAGATCGCGACAGGCGATTCCCCTGCAAGCAATCCATCGGACGAGCCTCCGACATGATTACTGCCGAAGGAAGGCTGCTGCGCGCCGCGGCCTTCGATCTCACGCGCAAGCTTGCCGGCATCAACTGGTTCCTGGTGCTGCTGATCTCGCTTCTCGCCGCCGTCGGCGCTCTCACGCTTTATGCCGCGGCCGGTTCCTTCGCGCCCTATGCGAGGCCCCAGCTCATCCGCTTCATTGCCGGCTTGGCCGTCATGCTGACGATCGCGCTCGTCGATATCCGTCTGATCGCCCGTGCCGCCTGGCCGCTCTATTTCGTGGCGCTGGCAATGCTCGCCCTCGTCCTGCGCTTCGGCTCGGTCGGGCTCGGGGCCGAGCGCTGGCTCTCGGTCGGCGGCATCGCACTGCAACCGAGCGAGCTGATGAAGCTCGCCCTCGTGCTGGCGCTGGCGCATTGGTTCCATCGCGCTTCTTGGGAACGGATGGGAAATCCAGCCTTCCTCGTCCCGCCACTGCTCGCCATCCTCGCTCCGGTCGCGCTGATCCTCAAGGAACCCAATCTCGGCACCGCCGTGATCGTGCTCGCGATCGGGGCCGCGATCCTCTTTGCCGCGGGCGTCCGGCTATGGAATTTCGGGCTTGCCGCCGTGCTGCTCGGGGTTGCGGCGCCGATCGCCTATGCGCACCTTCATGCCTATCAGAAGGCCCGCATCCTTACCTTTCTCGACCCGGCCCGTGATCCGCTCGGCGCCGGCTACAATATCCTCCAGGCGAAGATCGCGCTCGGCTCCGGCGGGCTCTGGGGCCAGGGATTCATGCATGCTTCGCAGGGCAGTCTCGATTTCCTGCCGGAGAAGCAAACCGATTTCATCTTCACGCTCTTCGCCGAGCAGTTCGGCTTCGTGGGCAGCCTCGCTCTGCTCTCGCTGATCGCCCTGATCGTTTTCACCGCCATCGCGATCGGCCTCGGCTCGCGGCACCAGTTCGGCCGCCTCGTGGCTTTCGGGATCGGAGTGAATTTTTTTCTCTATGCCTTCGTCAACATCGCCATGGTGATGGGCGTCATCCCTGTTGGCGGCGTGCCGCTGCCGCTGGTCTCCTATGGCGGCTCCGCCCTCTTGACGACGATGGCCGCCTTCGGCGTGCTGCTCTCGGTGCAGGTCCACCGCGATGTCGCGTTCGTTTCGCAGCAGCAAGAGAGTCTCTAGCCGGACCTTCGTATAAACTGTTGATTTTTTGAGCGAAAACGAATTTCGATGAAGGCCGGGTGAGGTCCGGGGCTGCAGCCCTGACCCGATCTTCCTTTTCCAAAGATCAGAAACCCATGTTCATGCCTTTAGAGACTGTTTGAGAATGCGACTGTGGTGGTCGTCCGACGCGTCTTTCTGCGCTTCCGGTGCTCACGGCCCTTTTGTTTTGGCGATCAATTTCATGACTTCCCCTTGGGCTTTGGCGGATCGCTGCGCTTCTCCGCCAGAAGCCATATTGATCTCAAGGCCGCTCCGCTCCGGTTCTCGAAAGCCGTGCCGGCCGGCGCCTGCGGCGCCCCCAACTTGGAACGAACCGACTCACCACAGCGCATTCTCAAACGGTCTCTTAGAACGTGATGACCGAGGTGGACTTGCCGTAGGTCTGAATCACGCGGGAAAACAAATGACTGGAGCGGGATACGTGAACGGGAGCGAACGCATCCGCTCCAGCGCCGACACCGCCCCATGGTTGTCAGGAATGCGCCGGGTATGTTTCGTTTCACACATGCCGACCCTTTCCGGTCGGGCACGGCTTGCCGGGATTCTCGGCTGGCCGGTTGCCCATTCCCGCTCGCCCCGGTTGCATGGGTTCTGGCTCGAGCGCCATCGGATCGACGGCGCCTATGTTCCGCTCGCCGTCCCGCCGGAACAGCTCGGCCTTGGCGTGCGCGGGTTGCTGGCCTGCGGCTTTCGCGGCTGCAACGTGACACTCCCGCACAAGGAGGCCGCCTACGCGCTTTGCGACACGCTCACCGAATCAGCGCGGCGCGTGCATGCGGTGAACACGCTCCTTTTCCAGGATGGCCGAATTCACGGCAACAGCACGGATGGCGCCGGTTTCATCGCCAATCTCCGCAGCCACGAGGTGAATCCTGCCGCCGGCCCGGCGCTGCTGATCGGCGCCGGCGGCGCTGCGCGCGACATTGCCGCCGCCCTGCTGGATGAAGGCGCGAAGGTTTCCGTGACCAATCGCACCCCCGAGCGCGCAGAGGCCCTGGCGCGCCTGCTTCCCGGGCTTGCCCTCGTCGCCTGGAGCGATCGCGAGGCGGCGCTCGCCGATCAGGCGCTGCTCGTGAACGCCACCTCGGCCGGCATGGCGGATCGGCCTCCGCTCGAGATTGCGCTTTCCCGCGCACCTTCTTCGCTCGTCGTTGCGGACATCGTCTATGTTCCGCTAGTGACACCGCTTCTTGCCGCCGCGCGTGCCCAGGGCCTCGCCACGATTGGCGGTCTCGGCATGCTGCTGCACCAGGCAGTTGAGGGCTTCGCAGCCTGGTTCGGCATCGTTCCTGCGGTGGACCGGGAGCTTTTCGAATTCGTTGCCCAGGATCTCGTCCCGCCCAAGGCGGACTGACCAGGGGCGGAGACTGACCAGGAGCGCCGGATGCGGGTGGTCGGGCTGACCGGGGGGATGGGAATGGGCAAATCGACGGCGGCGGGAATCTTCCGCCGCGCCCGCATCCCGGTGTTCGACGCCGACCGCACCGTTCATGATCTCGAGGGACCTGGCGGCCGGGCAGTCAGGCCGATTGCCAGCGCATTTCCCGAGGTCGTTACGGACGGCGTCGTGGACCGTGCGCGCCTGCGCGCGCGGGTGGTTGCGGATGTGGCAGCGCTTACCCGGCTTGAGTCCATCCTCCATCCGCTCGTGCGTGCCGAGGAGCGGGCCTTCCTCGCCCGGGCGCGGCGCGAACGAAGGCGCCTTGTCGTGCTCGACATTCCGCTCCTCCTCGAGACCGGCGGCGAGCGGCGCGTGGACGCGGTGGTGGTGGTTTCCGCACCCGCCGCCGTGCAGCGGGCCCGGCTTGGACGGCGAGGAAAGATGCAACCGAGTGAGCTTTCCGCCATACTCGCCCGGCAAATGCCGGATCGGGAAAAGAGGCGTCGGGCTGATCGGGTGGTGCCGACGGGGCTCTCCCGCTATCACGGGCAGCGCGTGCTGCGTCGCCTGATCGGGGAGCTCGTCGCGTGACGCGATCGGTATTGCTCGATACCGAAACAACCGGCCTCGATCCCGCGCTCGGGCACCGGGTGATCGAGATCGCGGCGATCGAGCTCGGCAACGATCTGCCGACCGGGAAATTCTTCCACCGCCTGCTCGATCCCGAACGCCCGGTTCCGGCGGAGGCGACCGCGATCCATGGCTTCACCGACGCGGATCTCGCCGGCAAGCCGCGCTTTTCGGAAGTGGCGCAGGAACTGCTCGCCTTCCTCGGCAGCGATCCGATCATTGCGCACAACGCGCCGTTCGACTTCGCCTTCCTCGATGCCGAGCTTGCGCTCTGCCGACACCCCACGCTCGATCGCCAGCGGATGATCGACACGCTCGTTCTTGCGAAGTCCCTCTTCCCAGGCATGACGAACTCGCTCGACGCGCTCTGCCGGCGCTTTGCGATCGATCTCTCGGAACGCAGCAGTCATAACGCCCTGCTCGATTGCCGACTGCTTGCTGCGGTCTATGTCGAGCTCACCGGCGGGCGGCAACGTGGCCTCGCGCTCGAACACGCAGCAGGCGCACCCCGCGCGGTGCTTGCCGCCCGGCGTGAGCGGGTCCCGCGCCGCATTGTTCCAGCGCCCGACGAAGCCGCACGGCACGCTGCGTTCCTCGCGCGCTTCAAGGCGCCGCTATGGCAGAAAGATTGAGGATCTGGCCGTTTCGCCGGTCCGTGCGCCCTATCGCAGCGCTGGTCGGGCTCGCCATCGTCGTGACGCTCGGCGTTTGCGCCGGGTTCGTCGTGGTCTCGGCCGAGCAGCTGAAATCCGCGCTTGCTGAGGCTCAGCAGGCGCGCGACGTCGATGATGGGACTGAGGGCTTCGCTCGCGCGATGATGGAGGCCGAACTCAACCAGCGGGAGCTTCTGCTCACCGGCAACGACGCCGATTTCTCGCGCTTCGAGAGCGCCGCGGCTCGGGCACGGGCCGCGCTCGGCCGGCTTGCTGCCGAGGTGCCGCAGAATGCCTGGCTCGGCCCGCGGCTTGAGATCCTTTCGCTCCTGGCCCAGACCCATCTTTCCGCGCTCGAAACAGTGGCCCGGGCACGCATCGCCGGTCCCCGCGCGGCGCTGCCGCTGACCCGAGACGTCATCGTGGCAGGCCAGACCGATGCGGCAGCGATCCGGGCTGCGATCGCGGAGATCAGCCAGGAGGCGACAGTGCGCCGCCAAGGCGACACCGTTGCCCTGGAACGGGGCCGCGAACAGGTCGTGCTTGGCCTCACGGTCGCAGCGGTGGCGGGGGCGCTGCTGGTCGGCGTTGCCACCTTCGGCGTTCTGCTCAGCCGCCGCCGCAGGCTCGCTGCGCAGGACAGCCTGCGCCGGGAGGGCGAGCGGCTCGCCGCCATGGTCAATCATATCCGCGATGGCGTTGCGGTCTTCGATCCGCAGGACCGGCTGGTTCTCTGGAACACCACTTTCTTCCCGACAACAGGCCTTCCGCCCGAGCTCGGCAGAAGAGGCGCGAGCTTTGCCCGCTTCGCCGCCGCCGCGGCCGACTGGTTCCCCCCGCTGCTCGACGAGCCGCGCCCGCGGGCCGAGCCGGTCGTGGCGGAGATGCACCGGCAGGGGCGGGTGCTCGAGGTCTGGCGCAGCGCATTGCCGGATGGCGGCCAGATCCTCGCCGTGGCCGATATCTCCAAGCGGGTCGAGGCCGAGCAGATGGCCCGCCAGGCGCAGAAGATGGACGCGCTCGGCCAGCTCACCGGCGGCATCGCCCACGACATGAACAATCTGCTGCAGGTCATCTCGGCCAATCTTGAGCAGCTCGCGGGCGGGCTGCCGGCAGAGGGAGGTTTGCGCACGCGGCTCGATTCTGCGATGGCCGGGGTGGCCCGCGGCGCCAATCTGACACGACACCTGCTCGCCTTCGCCCGACGCCAGCCGCTCGCAAGCGAAGTGATCGTGCCGGGCGAGCTCCTGGAAGGAACCGCAGAGCTCCTCCGCCGGACGCTCGGAGAGATGTACGAAGTCCGCCTCGCGCTCGACGAGCGCGAGGCCTTGTGGACCATCCGCACGGACCCGCAGCAGCTCGAGAATGCGGTCCTCAACCTCGCCCTCAATGCGCGGGATGCCATGCCGGAAGGCGGACGGCTGGTGATCATCGTCACCAACCGGGTGCTCGACGAGACCTATGCCGCCCATCATGCCGAGGTGACCCCGGGCCAGTACGTGATGATCGCGGTGGCGGATACCGGCAAGGGCATGAGCGCGGAGCAGATCGTGCGGGCCGTGGAGCCGTTCTACACCACCAAAGGCACGGGCCACGGCACCGGCCTCGGCCTCTCCATGGTCTACGGGCTGGTCCGCCAGAGCGGCGGCCATCTGCACATCGACAGCGCCCCGGGTGAGGGAACCACTGTCCGGCTCTATATCCCGCGCACGCACATCCCGCTCACGACGCCAGTCCGCCCGCAGCAGCCAACCCTCGCCGCCAACGAGCTCGTGCTGGTGGTGGAGGATGACCGAGCGGTGCGCGCGGCTGCGGTCAGCAGCCTGCGCGATCTCGGCTACCGCACCCTCGAGGCCGAGAATGCAGACACAGCCCTCGAGCTCCTCCGCACCGGCGCCAAGCCAGATGTGCTGTTCACGGACGTGGTGATGCCGGGGAGCGTCGGCGCAACCGAGCTCGCGCGCGCCGCCCGCACCATGCTGCCCGGCATCGCCGTGCTGTTCACGAGCGGCTACACGGACAATCCGAGCTTCTCCACCGAGCTGCTCGAGCCTGGGGCGAGGCTCCTGCGCAAGCCCTGGACGCGCTCCGTCCTCGCCGAAGCCATCCGCCAGGCCCTGCGGGCAGCGCTGGCCGAGCGCACGCGCCAATCGCCGGCACCAAGGCTCAGGGTGCTGCTGGTCGAGGATGAGCCGCTGGTGCGCGAGACCACGGCGGAGCTGCTTGCGGCCATGGGCCACAGCGTGCGCGCCACCGGATCGGCGGCCGAGGCGCGGCTCGCGGCAAGCGATGCCGACCTGGTGATCGCCGATGCCGGGCTTCCGGATGCGGACGGGGCGCGGCTTGTTGCGGAATTCCTTAAGGAGCGGCCGAACCTGCCGACCATCGTCGTCTCCGGGCGTGAGGCGCACGTGCTGGACGATCCGGGCGTGATATGGCTGGAAAAACCCTTCGACGAGGCGCAGCTCCGCCAGGCAATCACCGGCGCCTGCGCCAAGGTGGAGGCGCGGGCCGCCTGAACGCGCGGATTTTGCGGATCGGCCCTAGGAGCCCATATTGTCTCTCTTCCTTGCCCGCTGGGGTACCCGCCATGGGCGCCACCGTCCCGGGGTTCGGAGTTCTTGATGCGTTACGTTTCCACACGCGGGCGGGCGCCCGTGCTCGATTTCCCAGGGGTTCTGTTGGCCGGGCTTGCCGAGGATGGGGGCCTCTATGTTCCGGAGGTCTGGCCCAGCTTCTCGGCGGCCGAGATTCGTGCCCTGCGGGGCCTTCCCTATGCCGAGTTGGCGACGAGGATAATCGCCCCATTCGTGGGCAATGCGATGCCGCGGCTCTCCCGGCTCTGCGAAGAGGCTTACGCCGGCTTCGACCACCCCGCGGTGGTGCCGCTCGTGCAGATCGAAAGCGGACTCTGGATCCAGGAGCTGTTCCATGGGCCGACGCTTGCCTTCAAGGATCTCGCGCTGCAACTCGTCGGTCGGATGTTCGAGGAGGTCCTGGGCGGCGAACGTCTCACCATCGTCGGCGCGACATCGGGCGACACGGGCGCGGCGGCGATCGAGGCGCTCAAGAACCGAAGCGGCATCGCGATCGCCATCCTCCACCCCGAGGGACGGGTGAGCGAGGCGCAGCGGCGGCAGATGACGACGGCTGTTTCGGCCAATGTGGCCAATATCGCCATCAAGGGCAGCTTCGATGACTGCCAGGACCTCGTGAAGGCGATGTTCGCCGATGAGGGGTTCCGCCGCGAGATGCGCCTTTCCGCGGTCAATTCGATCAACTGGGCACGGATCGCCGCGCAGATTCCCTATTATTTCGCCGCCGGCCTCGCTCTCGGCGCGCCCGAGCGGGAAGTGGCGTTCAGCGTGCCGACCGGCAATTTCGGCAATGTGCTGGCGGCCTGGGCGGCGGCGCGGATGGGGCTGCCCGTCGCCCGGCTCATCGTGGCCTGCAACCAGAACGATATCCTGGCGCGTTTCCTTGCGGCGAACGATATGTCCGTCCGTCCCGTCATGCCGTCTCTAGCGCCGTCGATGGATATCCAGGTGAGTTCGAATTTCGAGCGCCTGCTCTTCGAACTCCTCGATCGTGATCCTCAGGCGGTCGAGCGGATCATGCTCGGCTTCCGCCGGGAGGGACGAATGGCGGTGCCTCCCCGGGCCTGGACGCGGATGCGGACGCTCTTCGCCGGATTCGCGCTCGACGATGCGGGAACCGAAGCGGAGATCGGGCGGCTCCACAGAGTTTCGGGCTATCTCGCCGACCCGCACAGCGCGATCGGGATTGCGGGGGCACGGGCAGCGGCAGGCACGCTCGCTCCTGCCGTGCCGATCATCGCTGCGGCCACGGCACATCCAGCCAAGTTCGCTCCGGCGGTCGAGCGGGCGAGCGGCGTGCGGCCCGCCCTTCCCGTCCGGCTTGCCGAGCTTTATCAACGGCCCGAGCACTGCGCCGTGGCCGGAAACGACCTTGTTGCCGTCGAGGGACTGGTGCGCGCCCTCGCCGAGCGGACCGCCGGTTTGGGGATTGCCGCATGAACGATGAAAATGTCCGCGTGACTCGTCTCGCCTCCGGCCTCACCGTGATCACCGAGGAGATGAGACGGGTGGAGAGCGTCTCGCTCGGCGCCTATGTCGCCGCGGGCGCGCGCTTCGAGACCGCCGAGGAGAACGGGGTCTCGCATTTCCTCGAGCATATGGCCTTCAAGGGGACCGAGCGGCGCACGGCGGCGGCAATCGCCGAGGAGATCGAATCCGTCGGCGGCCACATCAATGCCTATACCGCGCGCGAGCAGACCGCTTATTACGTCAAGCTGCTCAAGGAGGACCTCGCGCTCGGCGCCGACATCATCGGCGATATCCTTGCCCACAGCACCTTCGAGCCGGAGGAGCTGGAACGCGAGCGGGCGGTGATTCTTCAGGAGATCGGCCAGGCGAACGACACGCCCGACGACATCATCTTCGATCACTTCCATGAGGCGGCTTATCCGGAGCAGCCGATCGGGCGGCCGGTGCTCGGCACCTCCGATGTGATCGAGCGGATCAAACGCGGCAGCCTGCTTTCCTACATGCAAGCGCATTATGCGGCAGGGAATGTGGTGCTGGCGGCGGCGGGCGCGCTCAAGCACGAAGACGTCGTTTCGCTTGCCGAGCTTCATTTCGCCAACCTTGCCGAGCGCGTGCCGCCGCCCGCAGCGCCGGCGCGATATCGCGGCGGGGAGTATCGGGAGACCCGCGAGCTCGATCAGGTGCATGTGGTGCTCGGCTTCCCATCGGCCGCCTATGTCGATCCCGATTTCTACCCCGTGCTGCTGCTGGCGACTCTGCTCGGCGGCGGCATGTCCTCTCGCCTCTTCCAGGAGGTGCGTGAGAAACGCGGGCTCGTCTATTCGATCTACAGCTTTACCGAGCCTTATCGGGATGGCGGCCTCTTCGGCGTCTATGGCGGCACCGGCGAACGCGAAGTGGAAGAGCTGATGCCAGTGGTGCTCGAGGAGCTGCGCAAGGTCCAGAAGGACGTGACGGAGGCGGAGCTCGCGCGGGCACGGGCGCAGGTGAAGGCCTCGCTTCTGATGTCGCTCGAAAGCACCGGCAGCCGTTGCGAGCAGCTCGCCCGGCAATGGCAGGTGTTCGGCCGTGTCATCCCGGTCGCCGAGACGGTGACGAAGATCAACGCGGTGACGCCGGAGGATATTTGCCGGGCCGCCGCGCGGCTCTTCCGCGCGCCACCCACGCTCGCCGTGCTCGGCCCGGCGGCGCGTGTGCCGGAGCTTGCGGCGATCGCCGAACGGCTCGCCGCATGAGCGGCGCCGTTGCGCTCGATTTGCTGACGGATCTTTTGGCCAAGGCCAAGGCTGCAGGCGCGGACGAAGCCGATGCGGTGCTGGTCGGCAATGCCTCGCTCTCGCTTGCGCGCCGTCTTGGCCGCGTGGAGCATCTGGAGCGGGCGGAAAGCCGAGATCTCGGACTTCGGGTCTTCGTCGGAAAGCGCGCCGCGATCGTCTCGACCGGGCGGGCCGAGCCCGCAGAATTCGCGGCACTCGCTGCGAAGGCGGTGGCGATGGCACGGGTGGTGCCGGAAGATCCTCATCTCGGGCTCGGCCTGCCCGCGATGCCTCCGGATGCTGCCCCGCTCGATCTCGTCGATCCCGAAGAGCCATCCGTCGCCATGCTGATCGCCCGTGCCGCCGCCGCGGAGGACGCAGCGCTCGCCGTGCCCGGCGTGACGAACAGCGAAGGCGCCGAGGCAGGCTGGGGACGCGCGGAGGTGGCGCTCGCGACGTCGGCGGGATTTGCCGGCTTCTATGTGCGCACCAGCCATTCGCTGAGCGCGGTCGCGCTCGCCGGCTCCGGGACGGACATGCAGCGGGACTACGATTATTCGAGCGGCGTGCATCTCGCCGATCTCGAGGATCCCGCCGTGATCGGGGCCAACGCAGGGCGCCGCGCGGTGGCCCGGCTCAATCCGCGTCGGCCGCCGACGGCACGGTTGCCCGTGATCTATGAGGCCCGGGTCGCCGGCAGCCTGCTCGGTCACTTCGCCGCTGCCATCAATGGCGCGACCGTCGCCCGCGGCACCAGCTTCCTCAAGGACCGGATGGGGAGCGCGGTCTTCGGGCAGAGCATCACCATCCGCGATGATCCGACCCGCCCGCGCGGCCTGCGTTCGCGCCCCTTCGACGGAGAGGGAATCGCGACCGCCGAGCAGGCGCTGGTCGAGAACGGAACACTCAGAAGCTGGATCCTGGATCTCGCGAGCGCCCGGCAGCTCGGTCTCGCCTCCAATGGGCATGCGGCGCGCGGAACCTCGGGGCCGCCGCAACCGGCGCCAAGCAACCTCTATCTCGCGCCCGGTTCCGTCTCGCCCGAGGCACTGATGGCGGATATCGGCGAGGGCTTGCTGGTGAGCGAGCTGATCGGCATGGGCGTAAACGGCATCACCGGCGACTATAGCCGCGGGGCCGCCGGTTTCATGATCCGCCGCGGCGCGATCGCCGAGCCGGTGGCGGAGATCACCATCGCCGGCAATCTCGTCGATATGTTTGCGACGCTCGCCCCGGCCGACGATCTTCTCTTCCGTCGCGGCATCGATTCGCCGAGCGTGCGCGTGGAAGGCATGACGATGGCAGGCAGCTGACCATCCATTTGCGTGTGATGCCAGCGGTTCCGGAGCGTCCGGGATGACGAGCCTCGCGATCGGCCGTCACCTGGCGTTCGCAGCGGCGCTGGCAGTGCTCTCGGCGGCCATGGTTCGCCTGATGATGCGGTTCGGACCGATCGATCATCCGGACGCGCGCAAAGGGCATGCGGCGCCGACACCGAAAGGCGGGGGCGTCGGGATCGCCGTTTCGTTCCTGATCGGTATCGCCATCCTCTATCGCTTCGCCGAATTCGCGCGGCTTGCCGACCCCTATTTCCGGGGCGTGATCCTCGCGGCGACGATGATCGCGGTCATTTCCTTCCTTGACGACATCTTCGACTGGCCGTTCGTGGTGAAGCTCGCAGCGCAGCTCGCCGCCGCCGCCGCGGCCGTGGGCAGCGGGCTCTATCTCCGGGAGCCGCGCATTCCCTATATCGGTCCTGTCGATATCGGCTGGCTTGGCCCCGCAACGACCCTCTTCTGGATTGTATTCGCCACCAACGCGATGAATTTCATCGACGGGCTTGACGGACTTGCAGGCGGGGTGGCGCTGATCGCCTGCGGCTTCCTCTCCGGCATCGCGGCCGCGCAGGGAGCGTGGTTCGCCTATTTCGCTTCTCTTCTGCTGGCATCAGGCCTGATCGGCTTCCTGCCGTTCAACCTCCCGCCCGCGCGCATCTTCATGGGGGATGTCGGCGCCCAGTTCTGCGGTTTCGTGCTGGCGATGCTCGGCGTCGTCGCGGCCCGCTTCGAGGCGGTCGAGCTCTCCTTCGTCATGGTGCCAATGCTGCTCGCCGGCCCACTCTTCGACGTGGCATTCACGCTTGCGCGCCGAATCGCCGCGGGACTTGCGGTGACACGCCCGCATCGCGGCTTCATCTTTCACGTGGCCCAGCGATCGGGTGTCCCGGATCTTGCGATCGCGGCGACACATTGGGGGTTTGCGCTGTTCGGCGGCGTTTGCTGCTTAGCGTTCCTGCGTGCGAGCCCGCCCTTCAAGCCGGTGATCTCGCTGCTGCCGCTCATCCCCCAGCTCGTCTGGCTCGCCTATGTGCAGCGGCGTGCCTCGCGATCGGCGATCGAATCCTGGGACTGATGGCGGAGAAAAAAGAACCAAGGAATCGCGAAGGGCCGGATTTCTCCGGCCCCCGTCGCTCATTGATAAATTCCGGGAAACCCCGGCCTTCAGCCTACGTTCAGTGGCCCGAGCCGGTGGCGTTGACCAGACGCATCGTGCTGTCCCGCGCCTGGACATAGCCGCCAAATGCACCGGGGAAGCTCGCGCTCACCGACGCACTGACCGTATCGTTGACATTGTTGACGGCGGGCGCGGGCGCGGCGCCGTCGTAGGTGTAGGGGGTCGAGGCCGCGCTGGCGAACTCGGTGCCCGTTGTCGCCTGGCCGGCCGAAGAGCTCGGGGTCGCGGCCATTGCCGTGCCTGCGATCATGAGCGCGCCGAAGGCGGCACCAAGGAAAGTCTTCATCGGAATAACTCCTAGCTTCTTGCTGTCGGCGGTAGGCGCGCATGGCGGCTTCGTCGACAGCCGGGAGTTGGGAAGAGACTGAACCGTTCAGTATGCCCAATTTTTGCCAGCAGCCATGCATCATAAACATGGAATAACTATGAGTGACGCTTTTATTGCATAACGAAGCAGGAATGAAATATTCCGGCGGGGCCGTCCGCGCAGATGGGCGGGCCATGCGCGGAATCACGACCGGCAGCGGCTTCACGATGAGAGGGATGACGGAATCTTCGCGATGAGGAAATTCGTCCCCTGATGCGACGAAGGAGAGGATTTCACCCTTTCTTTCCTCTTGCGTCGCCCGCCCGCTTTGCCTATGTGCCGGGGCCTTGGCCCGCCGGCGCGAAACGATGATTCCGTGCCGAGAGGCTGTCTGCTGGTTGCAGGGGTACGCGATGAACGCACTTGCTCAACTGGGGATGGTCTCGGAACACTCCCGAGAGAACCAGGAAAACACCTTGGCCCCCGAGGCGAAGGATTACTTCGTCACGCGTGACGGGCTTCAATTCGCCGGCACGCACCTGCTGATCGATCTTTGGGGAGCGGAGAATCTCACCGATCCTGCAGCGATCGAGACGGCTCTCGCCGCAGCGGCGCGCGCCGCCAACGCGACGATTCTGCACACTCACCTGCATCATTTCGGAACGGAGTGCGGCGTGTCGGGTGTGATCGTGCTGGCGGAGAGCCACATCTCGATTCACACATGGCCCGAACGCGAATTCGCCGCGATCGACATCTTCATGTGCGGTGCCTGCGATCCCTATCGTTCGGTGCCGCTCATCAAGGCGGCGTTCCGACCGCGTTCGATTCTCCTCTCGGAGCAGCGGCGCGGCCTTCTCGCCTGACGCGCCGATGGCGCTCGATGCCTGGGTCAATGAAAGTCTCTATCCCGCGTGGGGCCAGCGCTTCCGGGTGAAGCGCTGGCTCGCGCGGAAGGAGAGCCCGTTCCAGGACGTCGCGATCTTCGAGAGCGAGACGCATGGCCGCGTCCTCATGCTCGATGGCGTGGTGCAGATCACGGAAGCGGATGAGTTCGTCTATCAGGAGATGATCGTGCATGTGCCGCTGCTCGCCCACGGCGCGGCGGAACGGGTGCTGATCATCGGTGCGGGCGATGGCGGCGTGCTGCGCCGCGTGCTCGCGCACCGCACGGTGAGCCGCGCGGTGATGGTCGAGATCGATGAAGAGGTGATCCGCCTCTCCCGCGAGTTCCTGCCGGAGATCGGCGGCGCCGCCTGGGATGATCCGCGCGCCGAAGTGATCGTCGGCGACGGTATCGCCTATGTGCGAGAGGCGCCGGACGCTTCGTTCGATGTCATGATCGTCGATTCGACCGATCCGATCGGCGTGGGCGAGGTTCTCTTCACCGACGCGTTCTATGCCGAGGCCGCGCGCATCCTTTCCGAGCGTGGCGTGGTTGTGAACCAATGCGGCGTGCCCTTCATGCAGAGTGACGAGCTGGCGGAGACGAGCCGGCGCCGGCGCCGGTCTTTTCCTCATGTTGGCGCCTATGTCGCAGCGGTGCCGACCTATGTCGGCGGCTTCATGACGCTTGGCTGGGCGGCGAAGGAGCCTTCTTTCTCAGCGCGCACACCCGCCGAAATCCGCGCCCTCGCGAAGGAAGCCGGCATCCTCGGCAAGACCCGCTATTGGACGCCCGAGATTCACGCCGGCGCCTTCCACCTGCCGCCCTATATCGCGGCCCTGCTGCCGCCCTGATTTTCGTGGCCGGATCGGTGCCACCGCCGGACGAGGCTGCGCTGCGCCAGGCCGCACTCTCCCATCTCGCCCGCTATGCAAGCACGAGCACGGGGCTCGAAAAGGTGCTGTTCCGCCGCATCGCGCGCTGGGAGCGCCAGGCGGAGGGTGAGCGCGAGGCGATTGCGGCCGCCGTCACCATGGCACGGAGAGCGGCGAAAGAAGTGGTGCAGCGGCTGGTCGCAGCCGGCGCCGTCGACGATGCCGCCTTCGCTGCCGCCCGTGCCCGGCGGTTGGCGCGCGCCGGAAGCTCCCGCCAGCATATCGCTGCCCATCTCGCCCGCCACGGGATCGCCGGCGCCGCCCTTGCCGCGGCACTGCCCGAAGATCGGGCGGCCGAGCTTCTGGCCGCGTTGGTGCTGGCCAAGCGGCGGCGCATGGGGCCGTTCCGTGCGGTCCCGCCGGCGGGGCCGGACATTGCGCACCGGGAGCTTGCGACCTTCGCGCGCGCCGGCTTCCCGCGCGCGGTGGCGCAAGCTGCGCTCTGCCTCTCGCGCGCCGAGGCGGAGGAACGGATCGCCGCCGCCCGTCGCGCAATGGAATAGATCCCTTCAGAGGGTGGCGAGCGCGGCATCCACCGCAGCGCCGAGCCGCGTGACGATGAGGTCGATCCCGCTTTCGTCGATCGTGTACGGGGGGGCGATGATGATGTGATCGCCGGTCCTGCCATCGATCGTGCCGCCCATCGGGTAGATCGCAAGACCGACGGCAAGCGCTTCATCTTTTACCCGTTCGTGGAGCCTGAGCCCGGGCGCGAACGGGGTTTTCGTGCTGCGTTCGGAAACGAACTCGAGGGCCCGGAAAAGGCCGCGGCCACGGATATCGCCTACCTGCGGATGATTGCCGAAACGCTCGACCAGGCCGGCTTCGAGCCGCGCGCCCATCGCGAGGACATTGGCGAGCAAATCATCCTCGTTGATCACTTGCTGGACGGCGAGCGCGGCCGCGCAGGCCACCGGGTGCGCCTGGTAGGTATGGCCATGGATGAAGCGGCCCGTTCCGCGCGCGAGCGCCGCAGCGACCCGCCGACCGATCAGGATGCCGCCGATCGGCTGATAGCCGCCGCCGAGCCCTTTCGCGATCACTTGGATGTCGGGCGAAATTTCTTCCTGCTCCCAGGCATGGAGGGTGCCGGTGCGGCCCATCCCGCACATCACCTCGTCCAGGATCAGGAGCGCGCCGTGGCGTTCGCAGATCTCTCCGATGGCCCGGAAATAGCCCGCGACCGGCGGCACGCAGCCGGTCGTCGCGCCGACCACCGGCTCGGCGATGAAGGCGATGACCCGATGTGGCCCGAGACGCTGGAACTCCGCCTCCAGCTCGACCGCAAGCCGGGCCACGTAGTCGGCGTCGCTCTCGCCCGCGCCCCGGAAGCGATAGGCGAAGCATGGCGAGATGTGGCTGAAGGCGGACGAGAGAATGGGCTCATAGAGCGTGCGGCGGGCCCTGTTGCCGCCGGCGGCAAGCGCCCCCAGCGTATTGCCGTGATAGCTCTGCCGCCGAGCGATGAAGCGGGTCCGCTCGGGCTCGCCGCGCTCGACGAAATATTGCCGGGCGAGCTTGAGCGCTGCTTCCATTGCCTCCGAGCCAGAGGAGACGAAGAAGGCATGGGTGAGATCGCCAGGCTCTCCCGCGAGCAGGAGATCGGCAAGTTCCTCGGCCGGATGAGAGGAAAAGAGCGAGGTGTGGGCATAAGCGACGCGCCGCGACTGTGCCTCGATCGCCGCGATCACCCGTTCATGGCCGTGGCCGAGACAAGCGACCGCCGCCCCTCCCGAGCCATCGAGAACCTCCTGCCCGGAGGCGAGGCGGAGCCAGATCCCCCGCCCGCTCTCGACCATCGGCGGGGATGCTTCAAAAGAACGGTGCAGAAGGCGGCTCACGATGCGACTCGGAACGTGGGGCGACTCGGAACGTGGGGAAAATTTAAGCTTCCTCCCGGCCCGGATCGTCGATCAACCCCTTGTGCAGAACCTTGTTCATCTTGAGGCGAAGCAAGAGAGAGGCCATTTCCCGAACCTCGCCTGCGCCGGAAAAGACCAGCCATGCCGCTCTCCTCCGTCCTTCCGATGCATCGCCGCGACACTGTTCGCGCAGGCCTCGGCGTATTGGCCGTCTTCACCCTCGGAGCACCCATGGCGGCCGCCCAGTGGATGCCGCGCAGCTTCGCGCCCGTGGTGCGGCGGGTCCTGCCGGCGGTGGTGAACATCGCCGTCACCGAGAAAATCGGCTCCGGCAACGATTTCGCAAGCCTGCTGCCGCCGGAGCTGCGCGGCACGCCCTTCGCTCAGCAATTCCTCCGCCACTTCAACCAGGAAGGCGAGGTGCGCGCCGCGGCCTCGGGCTTCATCATCGATCCGGGCGGGGTGATCGTCACCAACAACCATGTGGTGAGCGGCGCAAGCCGCATTCTGGTTTCCCTCAGCGATCGCCGTACCCTTTCGGCACGGGTGATCGGCGCCGATGCGCTCACGGATATCGCCGTGCTCAAGGTCGATGCCGGTGGTCCGTTGCCCTTCGTGGGTTTCGGTGATTCCTCCGTCGTCCAGGTGGGTGACTGGGTGCTGGCCTGCGGCAACCCCTTCGGCCTCGGTGGAACCGTGACCGCAGGCATCGTCTCGGCGGAGGGGCGCAATATCGACGAAGGGCCGTACGACCGGTTCCTGCAGATTGACGCGCCCCTCAATCCCGGCAATTCCGGCGGCCCTCTCTTCGATCTCGATGGCGGAGTGATCGGCATGAACACCGCGATCGTGGCTCCGAATGGGGGGTCGGTCGGGATCGGCTTTGCCATCCCGAGCAACGCGCTTGCCCCGATCGTGGCACAGCTGCGCGCCAATGGCTCGATCCGTCGCGGCTGGCTGGGCGTCTCGATCGAATCTCTCCCCGATGATTCCGGAAGGGACGCGGGTGTCCTGGTGACCGGAGTGACCGGCGGCGGACCGGCCGAGCGGAGCGGCATCCGGCCCGGCGACGTCTTGCTCGCGGTGAACGGAACCGCGGTGCCGAGCCCGCTTGCTCTCATCCGCACCGTCGCCGGCTTGCCGCCGGGCAATCATGCCACCGTGACCTTGAATCGGAACGGCGCGAGAATGGCGCTGGCCGTGACGATCGGCGAGCGGCCGGCCGATGCGCCGGAATGAGAGGCTCGGAGCGACGCAAGCGAGCGAAAAGAGCGAGAATATCGAGGGTGAGGGAATGCGGATCCTGGTGGTCGAGGACGACAAGGACGTTGCGGGCTTCGTGGTCAAGGGCCTGCGAGAGAGCGGGCACGTGGTCGAGCACGCCGATAACGGGCGCGATGGCCTCTTTCTGGCGGCGAGCGAGCCGTTCGATGCGATCATCCTCGACCGAATGCTGCCGGGCGGCATCGACGGCCTGCGGATCCTCGAAACGCTCCGCTCGCAGCGCAACACCGTCCCCGTTCTCTTTCTCTCCGCGCTCGGTCAGGTGGATGACCGGGTGCTGGGGCTGAAGGCAGGCGGGGACGACTACCTCACCAAGCCTTTTGCCTTTGCCGAGCTGCTTGCGCGGGTAGAAGCGCTGACCCGGCGAGGCAAGGGCGAAGGACCGGCCACCAAGCTCATCGTCGGCGATCTCGAGATGGACCTGCTTTCCCGCAGCGTCCGCCGCTCCGGACAGAAGATCGATCTTCAGCCGAGGGAATTCCTGCTGCTCGAGTATCTGATGCGGCATGCGGGGCAGGTGGTGACAAGGACCATGCTGCTCGAAGGCGTGTGGGACTATCACTTCGACCCGCAGACGAACGTGATCGACGTGCACGTCTCCCGGCTGCGCCAGAAGGTGGACAAGCCCTTCCCGACCGCGCTGATCCACACGGTCCGCAACGCCGGCTACATGCTCCGCTCGGACGCACCCTGATGGAAGGCCACGCGGCCGAACTCGGCCCAACCGGGCCGCCGCCGCGGACCGAGGTTTCTCCGCCTTCTGCGCGCGGTCCCGTCCATCCGCGCTTCCTGCACTCGGCGGCGCTGCGCTTCGCCGCGATCTACGCCCTGGTGTTCGGCATTTCGGCCCTTGCGCTTGCTCTTTTTCTCTGGTGGGAGACGGCGGGGGTGCTCGACCGTGAGACCGACCAGACGATCACCGCCGATGTGCAGAGCCTCATCGAACGCTGGAACCAGGGTGGCGTGCCCGCGTTGATCCTCACCATCGACAACCGGCTCGCCGAAAATGTCGATGACAATGCCATCTATCTCCTCGTCGACCCGGCCCTCGAGCGGATTGCCGGCAATCTTGCCAGCTGGCCCGATTCGATTCCGCTCGACCGGACATGGTCGGAGCTTCCGATCGAGCGCGCCGGCATCCGCTCGCTCGCCCGGGTACGCCGCTACACGTTCCCCGATGGCCTCCATCTTCTCGTCGGGCGGGACGTGCAGGTACGCGCGGAGCTGCGCAACCTGCTGACCACGGCGCTGCTCTGGGCCCTGCTCGTCGTCGTCATTCTCGGGCTCGCCGGGGCGATCATCGTCCGCGGGCTGTTCCGTCGCGCGCTCGCCAATGTCTCGACCACGGCGGCGGCCATCTCGGCGGGCGATCTCTCGCAGCGCGTGCGCATCACCGGACGTGGCGACGAGTTCGACCGCCTTTCCGAGACCATCAACGAGATGCTCGAGCGAATCTCGCGGCTGATGGACGGCGTGCGGCAGGTCTCCAACGCCATCGCCCATGACCTGCGCACACCGATCACGCGGGCACGTACCCGCCTCGAGGACGCCGCGCTGCATGCGAAGAGCGAGGCCGATCTGCAGGCGGCGATCGAGCGGGCGATCGCCGATCTCGACGGGATCGTCGCCGTATTCCAGGCACTGCTGCGCATTGCCGAGATCGAAGCCGGCGCGCGGCGCTCCGCCTTCGCTGCCTTCGATGTCGCGCCGCTGCTCGCCGACCTCGTCGATCTCTACAGCGCCGTCGCCGAAGAAAGGGGGATTTCGTTTTTGCTGGAGTCGCCGGAGCAGCTTCCCTTCTTCGGCGACCGCGAGCTCATTCAGCAGGCGATCGCCAATCTGGTCGACAATGCGCTGAAATTCTCTCCCCCCGGGGGGATGGTGCGGCTCTCGGCAGAGAACACCGGACGCACGATCGTGATCAGCGTCGCCGATCGCGGCCCCGGCATCCCTGCCGACGACCGCTCGCGTGCCATGGAGCGTTTCTTCCGCGGCGAGGCGGCCCGGAACACGCCCGGAGCCGGCCTCGGCCTCGCCCTCGTGCAGGCGATTGCCCAGCTCCATGCGGGCGGCCTCTCGCTGACCGACAATATACCGGGGCTCAAGGCCGTGCTGCGGCTACCCGTCACGGTCGAGGCCGTGCATCGTCCGCCCGCCGCCGCGGCGAGCGCATGACCGTCTGTTCACCCGGCCCACACAGCCTTGTCAGACCGATCCCGATAGGCAGGAACCATGCGGGGCGCACATCGGATCAGAATTCTTGGCGCCGCGGCGGCGATGCCGCTCATCACGCTGATGCTCGCGCCGCACACCGTCGCGCAGCCCGCGCCGATGCCGCTGCTCACCGACACGCCCCAATATTGCGTCGAGCTCTCCGACGAAGTTGAGGAAGTGCGGCAATCCCTGGTGAGTCCGGCCCCGCCCGAGGTTGAGCAGCTGGCTGAGGAAGGGCGGCGCCTCTGCGCCATGGGAGAGATTCGCGGCGGCATCGTGCGCCTGCGTCGCGCCATGGTGCTGCTGCACGAGATCTCGGGACAAAGTTGAGAACGGGGCGCCATTCAGATCGAATTTGAGATGAAGGCGGCTTCGTCAAAGTTCTGGCACCCTGCCCCTCTCGCGGGCGAGAATGTGATGACCGAAGGCGGAATCACCGTAGGTCTGAATCACGGAAGAAAACAAACGGCGAGAGCGGGATACGCGAGCGTAGAGCGAACGCATCCCGCTCTAGGCACAGAGCCTCCTCGATCGGACCCTGGACGAATTCCTTTTTCCCTTGGTCGATTTGCTGTCAGCTCCTGCTTTTCAGGATGTCGCGAATTTCGCCGAGCAATGTCTCGGTCGGGTCCGGCACTGGCGGGGCGGCGTCCTGGTGGAGGCGGAGTTGCGTGAGTGCCTTGATCAGCCAGAAGATGGCGAAGCTCACGATGAGGAACTGGATCACGGTGTTGAGGAACACACCGACGTTCAAGGTAACGGCGCCGGCATGCTGGGCGGCCGCAAGGGTCGGTTCCGGGTGGCCGCGCAGCGTGATGAAGATGTTCGAGAAATCGATGCCGCCGACGATCAATCCAAGGATGGGCGTGAAGAGATCCTTGACGAGGCTGTTGACGACGGCGGTGAAAGCGGCGCCGATGACGATGCCGACGGCAAGATCGACCACGCTGCCGCGCATGATGAAGGCGCGGAACTCTTCGACCCAGGCCGGACGTTTGGGCAGCGGCGGAATCATGCAACCCTCCCCTTCTCTACGAGAGGGCAACATCATAGCGGGGTTGAATTAGGGAGCGCAGCCTTCCACGCGCAGGAGGTCGATCACCGCCTCAGCGGGCACGTCGCGTGAGGTGTAGGCCTGGCCGATGCCGCGGGCGAGGACGAAGGTGATCGCCCCGTCCCGCACTTTCTTGTCGCGGCGCATATGTTGCAGAAGCGAAGCGGCGGAGAAGCGGCGGTTGAGGCGGGAAAGCTCCGCCGGCAGACCGACCTCGTCCAGGTGGCGAAGGATCCGTTCGGCATCCGTTGCCAGGGCGGCCCCGAGGCGCGCCGAAAGGCGGAAGGCGAGGCCGAGCCCGATTGCCACGGCCTCGCCATGCAGCAGCACATCGCCGTAGCCGGTTTCGCGCTCAAGCGCGTGGGCGAAGGTATGGCCGAGATTGAGGAGCGCCCGTCCGTCATTCGGTTTTTCTTCCCGTTCGTCATCGCCGACCACGGCGGCCTTGAAGGAGGCGGCGCGCAGCACCGCCTCCGCCTGCAAATCCTGATCCCCGGCGATCAGGGCCGCGCCGTTCGATTCGCACCAGGCGAAGAAGCCGGCATCGCCGATCAGCCCCGCCTTGACGATCTCGGCGTAGCCGGCGCGGAGCTGGCGCACAGGCAGCGTGGCCAGAGAGCCGACATCGGCGAGCACGAGCAGCGGCTGATGGAAAGCGCCGAGCAGATTCTTGCCGCGCCCGGTGTTGATGCCCGTCTTGCCGCCAACCGAGGAATCGACCTGGGCAAGAAGCGTGGTCGGCATCTGCACGAAGGGAAGCCCGCGCAGCGTGGCAGCCGCCGCAAACCCGGCGAGATCGCCGACGACACCGCCGCCGAGCGCAATGACGGCGGTGCGCCGCTCGACGCTGCGCTCCAGCAGCCGGTCGGTGACAGTGGCGAAGGTTTCGAGCGATTTCGACCCTTCGCCGGCGGGAACGATGATTTCCGAGGTCTCGATCGCGGTTTCGGCAAGCGCGCGCTTCACGGTTTCGAGATGGAGGGGTGCCACGGTCTCGTCGGTCACGATCACGGCCCGCTTCTGCGGCAGCACCGGGGCGAGGCAGGCGCCGGCGCGTTCGAGGAGAGCAGGTCCGATCAGGACATCGTAGCTCCGCTCCCGGAGTGAAACGGCGAGCCGCCGCGGTGGGCGCCAGGCGAGGAGCGCCGCCAGCACATGGCCGGTGGTGATGTCCGCGCTCTCGTCACTGCAATCGACGATGACATCCGCCTCGGCATAGAAGGGATGGCGCGCCTCGATGAGCCGGGAGAGGATTTCGGCGCTGTTGCCGCCGGCAAGCAGCGGGCGGTTGTTGCGGGCGGAGACCCTGTGGACAAGTGTCTCGAGCGGGCAGCGGAGCCAGATCGAGACGGCTTGCGCGCGGATCGTCTGCCGCGTGTCGGGGTCCATGAAGGCGCCGCCGCCCGTGGCAAGCACCACCGGCTCGGCGGCCAGGACGCGCTGCACGACCCGCCGCTCGCCCTCGCGGAAGGCACGCTCGCCATAGCGCTCGAAGAGCTCGGAGATGGTCGAGCCGGCGGCGGCCTCGATCTCATGATCGGCATCGACGAAGGGGAGGCCGAGCCGGGCGGCGAGGCGCCGGCCGATGGAGGTCTTGCCCGCGCCCATCAGGCCCACCAGGACGACCGAGCGGCCATCCAGAGCTGCCGGCAGGGACCTGGCTTCTGCAAGCACGGTGTTGCGTGTCATCGCGGCGGACGCTAGCACACGCCCGTCAGCCGAGGCCAAGGGACCTCCCGGATTCGCATGGGGCGCGTGCTCGCCACGATCGTTATTCTCATCATCCTGGCGCTCGGTGCCGGGTTTCTCTGGCTTGGGGCTTTCCCGCCGCATCCGCCCCATGCACGGCCCGTGGAGCAGACCATCCCCAACAGCGCGGTCGGCGGCGGCAACTGAGCCCGATGGAACGCGAAGTCGAGGCTTTTCTGGAGATGCTGTCGGCCGAGCGCGGCGCACGGCCGAACACGATCGCCGCCTATCGCGCGGATCTCGACGATTTCGGGACTTTTGCCCGGGCGCAGGGGGCACACCCTGCTGCGGGAGATGCAGCGCTGCTGGCCGAATACATGGAGGGGATGGCGGCGCGGGGGCTTTCCGCGCGGACAGCTTCACGCCGGCTTTCCTGCCTGCGTCAGTTCCACCGCTTCCTGCTTGCCGAGGGGATGCGTGGCGACGATCCGACCCGCGCCCTCGATTCGCCGCGTCTGCCCGGCCATCTGCCGAAATTCCTCTCCGAGGCCGAGGTGGAGGCGCTCCTCGTCGCAGCCGGTGCCCGGCCCGGGCCCGCGGGCCTGCTGATCAAGGCGGCGCTTGAAATCCTTTATGCGAGCGGGCTGCGCGTTAGCGAGATGCTCTCCCTGCCGGTCGTCGCTTTCCGCACCGACTCGCCGGTGCTGCTCGTGCGCGGCAAGGGCAACAAGGAGCGGATGGTGCCGCTCTCCGCCGCCGCCCGGGCCGCCACCGAGGCCTGGCTTGCGAGCCGGCCGCCCAATGCCGGCCGCTTTCTCTTCAGCGGGCGCGATCCGCGTCGGCCGATGACGCGCCAAGGATTTGCGCTGCTGCTCAAGCAGGTGGCGCGGATGGCCGGGATCGATTCGGCGCGGGTCTCGCCGCACGTGCTCCGCCATTCCTTCGCTTCGCACCTGCTCGCGCGCGGGGCCGATCTGCGCAGCCTTCAGGTGCTGCTCGGCCACGCCGATATCGCCACCACCGAGATCTATACGCACGTGCTGGCCGAGCGGCTTTCCCGCCTGCTGGCCGAGCACCATCCGCTGGCGCGGGCGTGACCATGGCCGTGGTGCATCAATATCTCGAGTTCGAGAAGCCGATCGCCGAGCTGGAAGGCAAGATCGAGGAACTGCGCCGCCTTTCCGACCCGGAGGGGATCAATATCGCCGAGGAGGTGGCGCGGCTGAGCGAAAAGGTGGAGCGGGTGCTGCGCACCACGTACGCGAAGCTCACCCCCTGGCAGAAGGCGCAGGTGGCGCGCCACCCCGAGCGGCCGAAGGCGCGCTCTTATATCGAGGCGCTGATCACGGATTTCACGCCGCTCGCCGGCGACCGGGCCTTCGCCGACGATGCCGCCGTGATCGGCGGGCTGGGACGGTTCAACGGGCGCTCGGTGATGGCGATCGGCACCGAGAAAGGATCCGATACCGAAAGCCGGCTCGCCCATAATTTCGGCATGGCGCGGCCGGAGGGGTATCGGAAGGCCGAGCGGCTGGTGGCGCTGGCCGGTCGGTTCGGTCTGCCGGTGCTCACCTTCGTCGATACCGCCGGGGCTTTCCCGGGCATCGAGGCCGAGGCGCGCGGCCAGGCGGAGGCGATTGCGCGATCGATCGCAGCCTTGCTCGATGCTCCGGTTCCGATCATCGCGACCATCATCGGCGAGGGCGGTTCGGGTGGCGCCATCGCGCTTGCGGCCGGCGATCGGGTGCTGATGCTGGAGCACGCGATCTATTCCGTGATCTCCCCGGAAGGCTGCGCCTCGATCTTATGGCGGGATGCGGCGGCCGCGCCCCAAGCGGCAGAAGCGCTGAGGCTCACCGCGGAGGATCTCAAGCGGATGGCGCTGATCGATAGCGTGATCGGCGAGCCGCTGGGCGGGGCGCATCGCGATCCGGCGACGACGATCGCCTCGGTGCGGGAGGGGATTGCAGCCGAGCTTGGCCCGCTGGCCGGCCTCGATCCCGCCATGCTGAAGGCACGGCGGCAGGAGAAGTTTCTTCAGATGGGCCGGGATCTGGGAGCCTAGGGCGGATCGCGATGAGCCGGAATTGGCTGATCGCGTGAAGAGGCTCGGCAAAACAAATATGCAATATGCAGAGCGCTTTGCGTGGCCCTGCGCGAACGAGGGTTTCATTGCGTGATTCGCGCCTTCGGTGATTCCACCTTCGGCGATCACGCTTCAGATTACGGCTGCGGCGCGACCCGGATCGCAATCTCTACCGGGGATTCTCGGGATAGGAGATGTCGCTGACGATCTCCATCCGCCATCGCTCTGCCGCTCGTACATATCGAGGCCCGGCTCATCTTCGACAAGTTGCCTGCCGCCTTTCCCTGTCAAGGTGGATGTCCATGTCAGCCGCACCACCGCGAGATCACCGGAAACGAGAATTTCCTTGATGCGGAGATCGTAATGATAGGACTGCGCCTGGTCAGCGAGCGCGCGATGCAGACGGTTGCAGAGGAGCGTATAGGTCTGCTCTGGCAGGCCCTGAAAATCATAGCGGAGATCGCGCGCGAACAAATCGCAGATGTGATCGGCACGTCTTGCATTGAAGTCATCGCGCCACCGCTGCTTCTGATTGAGGCTTTCCAGCGTGTCGGTGATCCGATCGATCGCCGGCCGCAGCCGTTCGATCAGACGAAGCCCGGCGTCGGTCAGAAACGCGCTGCGTGTGGTACGATGCAACAGACGTACCCCAGGGATTTTATTCCGTTACCAGTGCGTGATCCGTGCCCCTGGCCCGACCCGGACTTCTAAAGATGATCAATAGCGGAATGGCCGCGATCGTGGCGATCATCAGAAGCTTGTAATCGTCGATATACGCAATGATCTGCGCCTGCCGCGTGATGACGGCGTTGAGCGCGGCACGGCCGGCGGCGGTGAAAGGGCTCCAGAATCGCGCGACATCCGGATCCAGCAATTGCCGGTTGAAGGAGGAGACCTGCCGGGCGATGGCGGCGTGATTCACCTGCGTGTTCCGCGTGAGCAAGGTGTTCACCACCGAGATGCCGACGCTGGAGCCGATATTGCGCGAAAGATTGTAGAAGCCTGCGCCTTCCGCCCTTCGCTCTGGCGGCAGTGTCGAAAGGGCGACGGCGCTGAGCGGCACGAAGAGGAAGCCGAGCCCGGTGCCCTGGAAGACCCCGACAAAGACGATCGTCGCCTGCGAGACATCGGGCGTCCAGCCCGTCATCGCATAGAACGACCAGGCTGTGAGCCCGAGACCGAAGGCGAGCAGGGCGCGCGTATCGACCCGTCCGATCAGGCGGCCGGCGACCAGCATGGCGCCCATCGTGCCGATTCCCCGCGGGCCCATCACAAACCCCGCGGTGACGATCGGGTAGTTCATGAGCTCCTGGAGATAGGGGGGCTGCAACGCAAGAGAGGCATAATAGGTGAGGCCGACAATGGCGACGAAGAGCGTGCCGGCCGCGAAATTGCGGTCCTTGAATAGGGCGGGCCTCAGGAAGGGCTTGTCCGCCGTGAAGGTGTGGACGAGAAACAGATAAAACGCGAGGCCGGCGACGATCCCTTCCATGATGATCTCGCGGGAGCTGAACCAGTCGAGCTGCTCGCCGCGATCCAGCAGCACCTGCAGGGCGCCGATGGTGAGACTCAAAGTTATGAAGCCGAACCAGTCCAGCTTCGTCGCCGTGTTCCGTTTGGTCTCGGACAGAAACGTCACCATGCCGAAGAAGGCGAGCACGCCGATCGGCAGATTGATGTAGAAAACATAGCGCCAAGTGTAATGCTCGGTGAGCCAGCCCCCGAGCACCGGCCCGAGAACGGGGCCGGCCATCACCGCCACGCCCCACAGGCCGATCGCCGCGCCCTGCCGCTCCCGCGGATTGATATCGAGCAGAACGGTCTGCGAAAGCGGGACGAGCGCCGCGCCGAACAAGCCTTGCAAGACGCGGAAGATCACAATCTGCTCCAGAGACTGGGCAAGGCCGCACAGCATCGAAGCGAAGGTGAAACCGGCGACGGAGACAAGGAACAGGCGCTTCAGGCCGAAGCGGCCGGCCAGAAAGCCTGTCGGTGGCGTCATGATCGCCGCGGCGACGATGTACGAGGTCAAAACCCAATCGATCTGGTCCTGGCTCGCCGAGACGCTGCCTTGCATATAGGGCAGTGCCACGTTGGCGATCGTGGTATCGAGCGCCTGCATGAGGGTTGCGAGAATCACGCAGACGGTGATCGCAACCCGGTTGCCCTCTCTCGGCCCAGCCTCCGTGGGCATCGTGCGTTTCTCCGAGATTGGTCGGACGCTCCCTTCAGGAGCGAAGCCGGCTCTTGCTTTTGCTCTCCGACGGCTGAGCAAGGCCGGCATGAACATCAATCGTCATGCCCCATCCGGCCCGCGGAATCATCGAACCTCCGTTCGCTATGCCGGCGCCCGGCATCCGATGCGCCGCAAGGTCCTCGGGCTATTGAATTCCATATTGGAAGAAATTCACCACACGGATTTCGCAGGCCAGGCCTGCCCTTCGCATGAGGCCAGGCGCTTCTCAAGCAGAGCCGGATGAAGGATGCGGCGCGGCGTGAAGTCTTCCGCGACCTGCCGCTCAGGCCAGGCGGCCGTGGCAGTGCTTGTATTTCTTGCCCGAGCCGCAAGGACAGGGCGCGTTGCGCGGTGTGCCGGCCCAGGTCGCCGGGTCGCGCGGATCGACTGCGGCGGCGCGGATCGGTTGGGGGATAACACGCGTGGCTTGAAGGGGTGGAAGTTCGCTCGTCCGCACGGGCTCCACGCCAGCGAGCTCGAGCTCGGCGCCGGCCATTGCGGGGTCTGGGTGGCTTTCGATCATCGTCTGCCGGCGCGGCTGGAAATCCGGCTGGGGCGGCGCCTCGGGCGAAATCTCGACGCGCGAGAGCAGCGTCGTCACCCGCTCCTTGAGTTCGTCCAGCATCGCGTTGAAAAGGGAAAAGCCCTCGCTCTTATATTCGTTGAGCGGATCGCGCTGGCCATAGGCCCGAAGCCCGATGCCCTGCCGCAGATGGTCGAGCGCGAGAAGATGCTCCTTCCACACCTGGTCGAGCGTCTGGATCAAAAGCGACTTCTCGATGAAGCGCATCAGGCCGGGCCCGTAATTCGCCGCCTTGGCCGCCATCAGCTGGTCCGCCGCCTGCTGGATGCGGGCACTGATCTCGGTCTCGGCGATGCCCTCTTCGTTCCCCCACTCCTCGATCGGCAGATCAAGATTGAAGATGCGGCGGACATCCTCGGCGAGGTCCTTGGTTTCCCACTGCTCGGCAAAGGCTTTTTCCGGGATGCGCCGGGCGACGAGGTTCACGATCACCTCGGTGCGCATTTCGCTCACCGTCTCGGACACATCGTCGCTCTTCATGAATTCACGACGCTGGGCATAGACCTCCTTGCGCTGGTCGTTCATGACGTCATCGTATTTGAGCACGTTCTTGCGGGTGTCGAAGTTGCGCGCCTCGACCTTCTTCTGTGCCCGCTCCAGCGCCTTGTTGATCCAGGGATGAACGATCGCCTCACCTTCCTTGAGGCCGAGCTTCTGCAGCATCCCGCCCATCCGGTCGGAGCCGAAGATGCGCATCAGGTCGTCCTCGAGGGAGAGGAAGAAGCGCGAGCGCCCGGGGTCGCCCTGGCGGCCCGAACGGCCGCGCAACTGGTTGTCGATCCGTCGGCTTTCATGCCGCTCGGTGCCGATGACGAAAAGGCCGCCGGCCTTCTTCACCGCTTCGTTCGCCCCCTCGATCCGCTCGCCGATGCGCGCGGTACGGACCTCGCGCTCGGCCGGATCCTCGATCCCCTCCAGTTCCTGGCGGAGCAGCATCGCGACATTGCCGCCAAGCTGGATATCCGTGCCGCGACCGGCCATGTTGGTCGCAATCGTCACCCCCGCCGGCGCGCCGGCCTGGGCGATGATGATTGCCTCCTGCTCATGGAAGCGCGCGTTCAGAACCTGATGCGGAATCCTCTTCTTCTTGAGAATGCCGCTCAGCTCCTCGCTCTTCTCGATGCTGACGGTGCCGACCAGGAGCGGCTGGCCGCGCTCGCGGCATTCCTCGATCAGCTGCACGACCGCGTTGTATTTCTCCTCGGCGGTGCGGTAGACCTCGTCGTCCTCATCGGCGCGGATAACCGGCACGTTGGTCGGCACCTCGACCACGTCGAGCTTGTAGATCTCAGCGAACTCGTCGGCTTCGGTCATGGCCGTGCCGGTCATGCCCGCGAGCTTGGGGTAGAGACGAAAATAATTCTGGAAGGTGATCGAGGCGAGGGTCTGGTTCTCGGCCTGGACGGTCACGCTCTCCTTGGCTTCGAGCGCCTGGTGCAGTCCCTCGGAATAGCGGCGCCCTTCCATCATGCGGCCGGTGAATTCGTCGATGATCACGACCTTGTCGTTGCGCACGATGTAATCGACATCGCGGGTGAAGAGCGCATGGGCGCGGAGCGATTGCTGCACATGATGCAGGATCGAGATGTTGGACGAATCGTAGAGGTTGCCTTCGGTGAGGATGCCCGCCTCCCGCAGCATGTCCTCGACCCGCTCCGATCCCTCCTCCGTCAGGGTCACGGTGCGGAATTTCTCGTCCTTCTCGTAGGTATCGGGGTCCTTGACCAGCGCCTCGACCACGGCGTCGACACGGCGATAAAGGTCCGAGGAATCCTCCGCCGGGCCGGAGATGATAAGCGGCGTGCGCGCCTCGTCGATCAGGATGCTGTCCACCTCGTCGACGATCGCGTAGGTGAAGTCCCGCTGGACCATGTCCTCCAGCCGGAACTTCATGTTGTCCCTGAGATAGTCGAACCCGAACTCGTTGTTGGTGCCGTAGGTAACATCGGCGGCATAGGCCGCGCGCCGCTGCATGTCCTCGAGCCCATGGATGATGACCCCGACCTGCATGCCGAGGAAACGGTAAATCTGGCCCATCCATTCGGCGTCGCGGCGGGCCAGATAGTCGTTCACCGTCACCACGTGCACGCCTTTGCCCGCGAGCGCGTTGAGATAGACAGGGAGGGTCGCGACCAGTGTCTTGCCCTCGCCGGTCTTCATCTCGGCGATCTTGCCCTCGTGCAGCACCATCCCGCCGATCAGCTGCACGTCGAAATGGCGGAGTCCCAATGTCCGGCGCGCGGCCTCACGCACCACGGCGAAGGCCTCCGGCAGAAGCTCGTCGAGCGTGGCCCCGGCGGCAAGGCGCTCCCGGAACTCCACTGTCTTGGCGGCCAGCGCCTCATCGGAGAGGGCGGTTGTCTTTGGCTCGAGCGCGTTGATCTCGGGCACCCGCCGGCGATGGGCACGGAGCGCGCGATCATTGCTGGTGCCGAAGACCTTGCGGGCAAGGGAGGTGAACATGAAGACCCTTCGCGGATGGCGGGCCGGGGTGATGCAGGCTCGCGGCTGAGATAGGGCTCGCCCCGTTCCGGGTCAACGCATTGCCGGCCTCGAGGCCGTGCCGGGCCTCGTCTCCTGCCCAAAAAGTTCGCCGCATTCCGCGACGAATGAAGGGGATGAGCAGGCCACTGAAAATAAAGACCAAGTGTCCCGATTGCCTCCCCGTGGCGATGCCGCGAACTTCGCAATCGGGACACTGGTCATCCCGGATGATGTTGTCGCCGCGCCGGGGCTCCGCCATCATTGGCGGACCGCTGCCCTCCCGCGCCCGTTCGGGGCGATGATCCTCTCGTTCAAGGAACGAAGATGCCCGCCGCCGTCTCTCCGCTTGCCCTGCCTCTGCCGGAATTGCCGCCGGTCGGTGGAGTGCGCCTCGGCGCGGTCGAGGCGGGCATCCGCTATCGGGGACGGACGGACCTGATGATGGCCGAATTCGCGGCCGGAACGACGGTGGCGGGAGTCTTCACGCAGAATCGTTGCCCGGGCGCGCCGGTGGATTGGTGTCGCGCCGCGCTCTCGGGGGGGCGGGCGCGCGCGCTCATCGTCAATTCGGGCAACGCCAATGTCTTCACCGGGCATGCCGGGCGCGAGGCGGTGAAGGCGACCGCCGCAGCGGCTTCCGGGCTGGTCGGTTGTCCCGCCCGGCAGGTCTTCCTCGCCTCGACCGGCGTGATCGGCGAGGTTCTGCCCCTCGAGCGGCTGACCACGGCCCTGCCCGCGCTGCATGCCGGACTCTCCGAGCAAGGGTGGGAGGCGGCGGCGCGGGCGATCATGACCACCGACACGTTTCCCAAGGCGGCCACACGCACGGCGCGGATCGGCGGCGAAGAGGTGCGGCTCAACGGCTTCGCCAAGGGCAGCGGCATGATCGCGCCCGACATGGCGACCATGCTCGCCTTCGTCGTCACGGACGCGAAACTCCCGGCCCCTCTCCTTCAGCGCCTGCTTTCCCAGGGGGTCGAGGACAGCTTCAACGCCATCACCGTGGATTCCGACACCTCCACCTCGGACACGCTCCTGCTCTTCGCGACGGGCGCCGCGCGCCACCCGCGCGTGCCGCCTTCGGGCGGGGCGATGCTGCGCGCGTTCCGCGCTGCCCTCTTCGAGCTGCTCGCCGATCTCGCGCTCAAGGTGGTGCGGGACGGCGAGGGTGCGCAGAAACTGGTGCGGGTGGATGTCATCGGCGCCGCCTCGCGCCGCTCGGCGAGACGCGTCGCGCTCGCCATCGCCAATTCGCCGCTGGTCAAGACCGCGATCGCGGGCGAGGACGCGAACTGGGGCCGTATCGTCATGGCGGTGGGCAAGGCCGGGGAGCCCGCCGACCGCGACCGGCTCGCGATCGCCGTGGGCGGGGTATGGATGGCCCGTCAGGGTAGCGTCGTGCCGGGCTATGACGAGGCGCCGGTGGTTCGCCATATGAAGGGACGCGAGATCGAGATCACGGTCGATCTCGGGCTCGGCGCTGGCCGCGCCAGCGTATGGACCTGCGATCTCACCCACGGCTACATCGATATCAACGGCAGCTACCGAAGCTGAAAGGCGCGGCACCGGGGAGGACTATGGCCATGGCGTTGAAGGATCTGATGGTGCTGCTCGATACCAGCGAGCAGAGTGCGCGGCGGCTGGATCTCGCCGCTGTGCTGGCCGCTCGCCACGGCGCCTATCTCAGGGGCGTCTGCCTTGCCGAAGCGATCCGCCCGGTCGATCCGCTCGTCCTCAGCGCCGAGGCTTATGCTTTCGGCAGCGGAATCCAGGCCTTCATCAAGCAGGTCAAGGATGAGCGTGACCGCCAGCTCGCGCCGATCGAGGGGGCGCTTGAGGCCCATCTCACGCGCGCCGGCCTCCAGGGGGCCTTCATGCTCGAAGAAGGCGCGCCCGTTCCGGCCGCCCTCCGGGAAGCCCGTCATGCCGATCTCGTTATCGTCGGCCAGACCGATCCGGAGGATAGCCCGGACCGGCCGATCGTCAACCCGGTGGAGGAGATCCTTCTCGGCGCTGGCCGGCCCCTCATCGTGGTGCCGCGCTACGGCACCTTCCCAAGCTGCGGGGAAACGGTGCTCGTCGGCTGGATCGGAACCCGCGAGGCCACACGCGCCGTGCATGATGCGTTGCCCATTCTCGCCGCTTCCCGCGCCGTCACCCTACTCACGATCGGTGAGGAGGCAGAGGAAGAAGAGGCTGCGGCGGCGGGGATGGCCGAGCATCTCAAGCGCCACGGCGTTCCGGCCAAGGCCGCCCAGACCGTCGCCGGCGATCTCTCGCCTGCGGATGTACTGCTCAATCACGCTTCGGACATGGGCGCCGACCTGATCGTTGTCGGCGGTTATGGCCATTCCCGCCTGCGCGAGGTCACGCTCGGCGGGGTGACCCGCTCGCTACTTCAGCACATGACCGTCCCGGTTCTGTTCGCGCATTGAGAAAGGCCGGGCAGCTTCTTGCTTCCGTGAGAGCCATGGGTCACCATCGGATGGCCGAATCGGGCCTTTCCGGAATGCCGCCAGCCGCCCCGAGCCGCATGACCCTCCGGCTTCCTCGTTTCTTTCCTCCGCGGCAGCGGTGAGCGCGCTCTCACCCGCGGGTCCGGCGGCGAGCAATCTCGTCCCGGCGGAGTTCGCTCCCCTCGCCACCGAGCGGCTGAGCCTTCGCCCCTTTCGTGCCGAGGATGCGGCAGAGCTGCACCGTCTCATCAATGATTGGGCTGTCGCGCGCGGCCTGGCCGAAGTGCCGTATCCCTATCGGCAGGAGCTTGCCGATGAGTGGATTGCCTCGACGGCCGCTGAGCTTGCGGCGGGCCGTGCCTATCATCTCGCCATTACCGGGCGCGAGGGCGAGCGCGAGATCCTGGTGGGCGCGGTCGGCCTCAGGCTCGATCCCGCGCGGACATTGGGCAATCTCGGCTACTGGGTCGGCCGACGCTATTGGGGCCATGGTGTCGCCACCGAGGCGGCCGGCCGGCTGGCGCGCTGGGCGCTTGCCAATCTTCCGCTCGAGCGGATCACGGCCAGCGCCGCGACCGACAATCCCGCTTCCGCCGCCGTCCTCCTGCGCATCGGCTTTCGCCGCATCGGCACGGGCTGGGAGCCGTTTCTTTCCTGGGGCTCCGAGCAGGAGGTCGCGCTGTTCGAGGCGACGCGGGACGATCTTTTCGGGCCGCCTGAGCCTTTGGTCGAGCCCCTGGCTCACGCCGCCATGGCAGCGGGGGGCCGCGCCATGCTTCTCGTCGCGGCGGCGGCGCTGATCGATCGCGACGGCCGGGTTCTTCTCGCCCGCCGGCCGGAGGGCAAACCGATGGCCGGACTTTGGGAGTTTCCCGGCGGCAAGATACGGCCTGGCGAGACACCGGAGGCAGCGCTGATCCGCGAGCTCAAGGAAGAGCTCGGGATCGACGTCACCGCCGCCTGCCTTGCCCCCTTTACCTTCGCTTCCCACGAATATGAGAGTTTTCACCTCCTGATGCCCCTCTTCCTGTGCCGACGCTGGCAGGGCATTCCGGCACCGCGGGAGGGTCAGAGCCTTGCCTGGGTGCGCCCGGAGAAGCTCGGGGATTATCCCGTGCCGCCGGCCGACAAGCCGCTCATCCCCCTGCTTCGCGATTTCCTGTGAGGCGCGGGTGATCTCCGAACCGTCTCCCGATGCCTGTGTCCTGGTGATCGGCAACGAGGTGCTCTCCGGCCGCACCCCGGACGCGAACGTGAAATTCCTTGCCACGCGCCTCGGTGAACTCGGCATTCCTTTGCGCGAGGTTCGCATCATTCCCGACATTGCCGGGACGATCATCGAGACGGTGAACGAGGTGAGGGCGCGTTTCACCTACGTCTTCACCACCGGCGGCATCGGCCCGACCCATGACGACATCACGAGCGAGTGCATCGCCGCGGCCTTCGGCGTGCCGTGGGAGCCGCATCCCGAGGCCTGGGCGCTCCTCGAAGCCCGCTATCCTCCCGGCGGGTTCAATGCCGCGCGCCAGCGCATGGCAACGATGCCGCGTGGCGCGCGCCTGATCGCAAATCCGGTCTCGGTCGCGCCAGGGTTCCAGATCGGCAATGTCTACGTCATGGCCGGCGTGCCGCAGGTGATGCGCGCGATGTTCGAGACGCTGGCGCCGCAGCTTGCCGGCGGACCGCCCGTGATTTCACGCGCGGTGCATGTCACCGGGGTGCCGGAGGGAACGCTCGCCGAAGGGCTGGGCGCGATCCAGGCCCGGCGCCCTGCGGTCGAGATCGGGAGCTATCCCTTCTATCGTGCGGCCGGCAACGGCGTCGCCGTGGTTGCCAAGGGCACGGACGCAGCGGCGGCCGAAGCTGCGATCGCCGAGGTTTCGGAACTCATGCGGGCGCTCGGCGGAGAGCCCGTGGTCGGCGAACCGCCGCTCTGATTCCCGCCGGCGCAAGCGGTGAGCGACACGCGCGAACGCTTGCCGCTCTGCCGCGAGGAAACTTCTCGTCCCGGATCGGCGAGCGCTCCTGTCTCGTCCACCTGGGCGCGTTGAGGACATAGGCATCGACCGCCACCATGACATGACGGAGACGGACTTGCGCGGGGGGGCATTGCCCGAGGGCATTGCCTGGAGCCTGCTGCATCGCAATATCGCGGGAAAGCGAGGATTGTCATGGCCCTGAGCAAGCCCATCGAGCGGGAGCTGATGCATGAACGCGAGATCGTGCTGCGCGGCTATCGCCGCACAGACGGGCGCTTCGATATCGAGGCGCATCTGATCGATACGAAGAGCTACAGTTTTCCAAGCGACGATCGGGGCCAAATCGCCGCCGGGGAGCCGCTGCATGAGATGTGGGTCCGGCTTACGGTCGATGAGGAGATGGTGATCGAGTCCTGTGAGGCCGTAACGGATCATGGGCCCTATTCCATCTGCCCGGAGGCGGCCGGAAATTTCTCACGTCTCGCCGGCCTCAGGATTGGTCACGGATTTCTCAAGGCAGCAGCCGAGCGCGTCGGCGGCGTCGCCGGTTGCACGCATCTGCGCGAGCTGCTCCAGCAGCTCGGCACCGTTACGTTCCAGACGCTCTATCCCGTGCGCAAGCGCAAGGCGGCGCTCGCCACTTCCGAGACAAAGCCGCCGCTGCTCAACAGCTGCTATGCCTATGCCGCGTCGAGCCCGGTGATACGCCGCCGCTGGCCCCGGTTCTACACGGCCCCCGAGGCCGCGCCTGAATTGCCTGCCCTTGGGCCGGCCGCCGGAGATTCTGCGCGGTCAAATCGGCAAGGGTCCTGATTTGAGGTGCTCCATCGCGAAACGGCTGGTGACGTTCCGCAGTGGCACCGCCTCGATCAGCCGGCGATAGAATCCGTCATAGGCGGCGATATCCGGCACCACCACGTGCAGTAGGTAATCGATGTCCCCGCTCATCCGCCAGGCCCCGACGATCTCGGGCGTCTTCGCCACCACTGCGGCGAAACGCTCGAGCCAGGTGGCCGAGTGATCGGCCGTCTCGACCGAGACAAAGGCGCTGACGGGCAGGCCTACCTTCTCCGCATCGATGACGGCGATGCGCCGTTCGATCACGCCCGTCTCCTCGAGGCGGCGGATCCGCTTCCAGCAGGGGGTCGCGGTGAGCGACACACGGCGTGCGATCTCGTTGAGCGCGAGGCTTGCATCCTCGGCAAGCAGCCTCAGAATGGCACGGTCGGTGGCGTCGAGATCGCGTGAAGGTTTTTCCTCCGTCCCCGGCATTTATGAAAACTCCTTCTTCCCCGGCGGGAAAACGGTTCGATCTTAGAGCGATTTTGCGAGCGGTAGAGAAGATTTTACTGCGCCCTTGGCGTGGATGCGTCGTTCGCGGCCTCTTCCGGTGTCCTTAGGGTGAGCGAGAGCGCGTGCAGCCCCGTCCCGAACTCGCGGGCAAGAACTTCATGCACTGCGCGCGAGCGTTGCACCCGGCTCACCCCGCGGAAGAGCGGAGAGACGAGAACGACGGCGAAATGCGTCTCGCCTTCGGGGCGCGCGCCGGCATGCCCGGCGTGGCGCGCGGATTGATCGATGATTTCGAGCGCGCTCGGCGCGAAGGCCTCGCGGAGCGCGGTGGTGATGCGATCGCTGCGACTCTGCATTGCGCAGATATTCACGGTTTCGCCACATCCGCCAAGGGTCCCGCCCGCTCCATCCCGTTGCAAAAAGGGGGGGCGAGACCCCATAAGCGGAGGGTGGAAACAAACTCATCTCGCCGTCCCTCGCGCCCGCGGGCCTTCGCGCCGGACCCGGACTCACCGGGGCGGACTTGCGATATGCCAGGCTGCACGGCCCTCGGCGAATATCGGGCGCCACGCTCGCGCCGGGCGCTCAGGGAGTGGTTCTGGTTCTGCCTTGAGCACGTGCGCGCCTACAACGCCACCTGGGACTATTACCGCGGCATGAGCCCGGGGCAGATCGAGGCCGAAATCCGTGCCGATGTCTCCTGGCAGCGCCCGACTTGGCCGCTCGGCCGGCTTGGCAGCGGCGACTGGCGGCATTCCGCCTGGGTCGAGGACCCGCTCGGCGCCCTTTCGGCAGCGGCGGCGGCACGACCGCCCACAGATGCCGCACCCGCCGAGCTTCGCCCGCATCTGGCCACCCTCGAACTCACCTGGCCACTCACGCTCGAGACGCTGAAGATGCGCTACAAGGAACTGGCCAAGCGCCACCATCCGGATGCCAATGGGGGGGACCGCAACGCGGAGGAACGCCTCAAGACCATCAACCTCGCGTACGCCACATTGCGCAACCGTGTCGGCCGAAGCGCCCCCGAACGAAATGGCCCGGCTGCCGCGCCCGGCTGAACCCACGCCCTTCGCAGGCCCGCCCTGCGGCATTACATAGGTTTCCCCGCTCCCCACAGGACTGCCCGGCTGATGAACCAACTTGCCGCTTCCACCGACTCGCGCATCATGCCGACTTCGGCCATCGATCTGCCGGACATCACTGTCAATGCCCGCCAGACATTCGGGCTCGATACCGACATGACGGTGCCCGCCTTCTCGGCCCGCACCGAGCATGTCCCCGATATCGATGAGGCCTATCGCTTCGACCGCGAGACGACTCTCGCGATCCTGGCCGGCTTTGCCCACAACCGCCGGGTGCTGATCCAGGGCTATCATGGGACTGGCAAGTCCACCCATATCGAGCAGGTGGCGGCGCGGCTCAACTGGCCCTGCATCCGCATCAATCTCGACAGCCACATCAGCCGCATCGACCTCATCGGCAAGGATGCGATCGTTCTGAAGGAGGGCAAGCAGGTCACCGAGTTTCGCGAAGGCATCCTGCCGTGGGCGCTCCAGCATGCCTGCGCGCTCGTCTTCGACGAGTATGATGCCGGCCGGCCGGACGTGATGTTCGTGATCCAGCGGGTGCTCGAGGTCGAGGGCAAGCTCACGCTGCTCGACCAGAACCGCGTGATCCGCCCGCACCCCGCGTTTCGCCTCTATGCCACCGCCAATACGGTCGGGCTCGGCGACACCACCGGGCTCTATCACGGCACGCAGCAGATCAATCAGGGCCAGATGGATCGCTGGAACATCGTCGCCACGCTCAACTACCTGCCGCATGAGCAGGAGGTCGAGATCGTGATGGCCAAGCTCGGCGTCGATTCCGATGATGCCGCGACGAAACGGCGCATCGAGAGCATGGTGGCGCTTGCCGATCTCACTCGCGCCGGCTTCATCAACGGCGATATCTCGACGGTGATGAGCCCGCGTACGGTCATCACGCTCGCTGAGAATGCGCGCATCTTCGGTGATCTCGGCTTCGCCTTCCGGCTCACCTTTCTCAACAAGTGCGACGAGGCGGAGCGGCAGATCGTCGCCGAATATTATCAGCGCTGCTTCAACGAGGAGATTTCGACCGGGGCCTTCCTGCGCAAGGCGTCCTAGTGTCCTGCCCCTGAAATGCCTTCGCATTTCAGGGACCAGCAGGCCACTGAAAACAAAGAGCGAGTGTCCCGACGCATGATGACGATATTTGCGAGTCGGGACACTAGAGCAGATCGCGATCAGATGGAATCGGCTGATCGCGTGAAGATGCTCGCAAAACAAACACATAGAGCGGATTGCGTGAGCCCGTGCAAACGCAATCCGCTCTAGTGCCGGCTTTCATGGAAAGCCGGCACGGAATTTTTTGTCCAAGTGCCCGATTCACGCAGCGAAAATTGCTCGCTCCGCGAGTTACTTTTCTCTGCGATCGGGCACGAGAGTGGGATGAGGTCGTCGGCACTCCCCCATCCCGCTTTCGGTATTGTTTTCTCGCGTGAAAGAGACCTACGGTGATCCCGCCGTCGGTCATCACGCTTTAGAGGAGCATCATCGAGAGCCATGAGCGGCTCGCAGGGCAACGAGCGGATCGAGGAATTCAAACGCGCGACCGCGAGCGTGCTGCGTGCGCTCGCTGCCGAGCCCGAAGTGCAGGTCGCCTTCCAGCCGGGCCCGCCCGGGCTCGCCGGCAAGCGGGCGCGCCTGCCCCTGCCGACACGGGCGCTGCCGCCGGCCGAGCGTTCGCGGTTGCGCGGCACCGCCGATTCCGTCGCACTCCGCCTGCGCCACCATGACGACAGCGTGCATGCTTCGCGCAGCCCGATGGGGCGCGATGCGAAGGAAGTCTATGACGCGCTTGAGCAGGTACGCGTCGAGGTCGTCGGCTCCCGCCACATGGCGGGCGTGGCGGCCAATCTGCGCGCCCGCCTCGCCGAGGAATGCGAGGCGGAGGGCTATGACCGCATGACGCGGAAGGATCAGCTTCCGCTTTCCGCGGCGCTGGCCCTGCTCGCGCGTGAGCGCCTTTCGGGCGAGACATCGCCCATCGCCGCCGAGCACATCCTCGATGCCTGGCGCGGCACGCTCGGCCCCGAGGCCGAGACGGCGATGGCTGAGCTCGCCGGTGCCCAGGATGACCAGGCGGCCTACGCCCGCGCGGCGCGCCGGCTGCTCGCAGCCCTCGATCTCGCAGAGGCGGAGACGGAAGCCGAAGCCGAAGAGGGAGGTGAGGAGTCCGAGGAGGGCGAGCAATCCGGCGCGCAGGACGACAGCACTGAGGGCAAGAGCCGCCCCGACTCCGATTCCGACGCGCTGCTCGGCGCCTCCACCGAGGAAGCGGAGGGTGAAGCCAGCGACGAGGGCGAGGAGTCGGAGGATGCCGCGGCCGAAGGGGATGAGCAGCCAGGCGGGCCTCAACCGCGGCGGGAGCCGATTCATGGCGGGCACGAAGGCGCGTACCGCGCCTATACGCGGATCTTCGACGAGGAGATCGCCGCCGAGGAACTCTGCGACCCCGAGGAGCTCGCGCGGTTGCGCCAGCAGCTCGACCAGCAGCTTCAGCATCTCCATGGGGTCGTCTCCAAGCTCGCCAACCGTCTCCAGCGCCGCCTGCTTGCCCAGCAGCAGCGCGCCTGGGACTTCGATCTCGACGAAGGCCTGCTCGATGCCGGCCGCCTCGCGCGCGTCGTCGTCAACCCCCTGCAATCGCTGTCCTACAAACGCGAACGCGAGACCGACTTCCGCGATACGGTGGTCTGCCTGCTGCTCGACAATTCGGGCAGCATGCGCGGGCGGCCGATCACTGTCGCCGCGATGTGCGGGGACATTCTCGCCCGTACCCTCGAACGCTGCGGGGTGAAGGTCGAGATTCTCGGCTTCACCACTCGCGCCTGGAAGGGCGGACAGAGCCGCGAGCGCTGGGTGGCCGACGGCAAGCCGCGCAACCCTGGCCGCCTTAATGATCTGCGCCACATCATCTATAAATCGGCCGACCAGCCCTGGCGGCGCTCACGCAAGAATCTCGGTCTCATGCTCCGCGAGGGGCTGCTCAAGGAGAATATCGACGGCGAGGCACTGCTCTGGGCCTATCGCCGTCTGCTCGCGCGGCCCGAGTTCCGGCGGATCCTAATGGTGATCAGCGACGGCGCCCCGGTCGATGATTCGACCCTCTCAGTCAATCCCGGCAATTATCTCGAAAAACACCTGCGCGAGGTCATCCACGATATCGAGAGCCGCGATCTCATCGAGCTGATCGCGATCGGCATCGGCCACGACGTTACCCGCTATTATCGTCGCGCGGTAACGATCGTGGATGCGGAAGAGCTTGGCGGGACGATGATGAAGAAGCTTGCCGAGCTGTTCGACGAGGATGCCGCCATCGCCTGGGCGCATGCCGCCTCGCAGCGCGCCGCCCTGGTGGTCTGAGAGATCTGAGAGACTGTTTGAGAAGACCGGCAGAGCTCTTTCGGACCGGGCGGTCGAGAGCAGGCTCGCTCAACCCTCCGGCCCGCGGCGGAAGAACGCGTTGGCGGCATCGCGGTGGCCTTGCTTGCGGGTCATCTCGACCTCAACACGGGTGATCTCGGCCCGGAGCTCCTCGCGATAGGCGGTGAGCTCGGCCAGTCCCATCGGATCGAGCAGGGGCGGCGTCAGTCGTGAAGGCGGTTTTTTCGGCGTTTCATCATCATCGGTCATTCTCCCCTCCCATCAAGGCCACGAGTGCTTATATCAACGCGGGCGGCGGTCCGGACGTGCATATTGACCCGCGAGGTGGGCGCGGGGCATATCCCGAGCCTTGCCTCCGACGGCTGGCGCGGTCCTGCCCGCTCCCGCGTTTTCGTCTGCAAAATGGAAAATGTCATGGTCCTGCCGCTGATGCCGAAGGCCACCGCCGTTTGGCTGATCGAGAAAACGGCGCTGACTTTCGAACAGATTGCCGAATTCTGCGGCATGCATCCGCTCGAAGTGCAGGCGATCGCCGATGGCGAGGTCGCGCAGGGAATCGTTGGCTATGACCCGATCGCCAACGGCCAGTTGACCGCCGCCGAGATCAAACGCTGCGAGTCCGATCCGAAGGCCCGGCTCATGCTGCTCGCGCCTGCGAATCCCCTACCGCGGCGCACCACCGGCTCACACTACACGCCGGTTGCCAAGCGCAATGACCGCCCCGACGCCATCGCTTTTCTCCTGCGCAATCATCCGCAGCTTTCCGATTCCCAGATCAGCAAGCTGCTTGGTACGACAAAAGAGACCATTCAGAAGGTGCGCGACCGCACACATTGGAACAGCGCCAACATCAAGCCGCGCGATCCCGTCTTTCTCGGGCTTTGCAGCCAGGGCGACCTGAACGATGCGGTCGCGCTCGCCAATGAGCGGCTGGCGCGCGAGGGCCAGGCGGTTCCCCAGCCCCCACCGCCCGAAACCGACGAGGCGGCCTAAACCGAGATCCTGACAGTGGCTATTTGGCGCCTGCTTCTTCCTGGCTCCGCAGTCGTTCCATTTCTTCCTTCACCCGCAGCTTCTCGCGCTTGAGCCGGCCCAATGTCTCGGCATCCGGACGCGGACGTTGGTCCTCTTCGGCGATCCGCACCTCAAGACTGGCATGACGATCCTTCAAGGCGGAAAGGCGGGACTGCAGGCTCATGGACACCCCTTCCGTGCTGCCGCAGCCGCCGGCCGTGCAGGCGGCCGCTCGAACCCGCAAGGTTAGCAAAAAGGCCCTTGAAGGTGCCACGGGAATCGCTGCGCTGCCGCCGGGCCCATGGTATGGACCGGCCATGTTGACCGACCACGACGCGCTCTTGCGCAGGCTGCATGACCTGAGAAGCGAGCATCGGGATCTCGATACGGTCATCGCCCGCCTTTCGGCCGAGGCCGCCTGCGACCAACTTCATCTTCAGCGGCTTAAGAAGCGCAAGCTACTGCTCAAGGACGAAATCTCCCGGCTGGAGAGCCGGCTCATCCCCGACAGCATCGCCTGAGACGGCATGAGCGTCGGCATCATCATGGGCAGCCGCTCCGACTGGCCGACCCTGCGCCATGCCGCCGCCACGCTCGCGGCGCTCGCAGTGCCCTACGAGGCACGGGTGGTTTCCGCCCACCGCACGCCGGACCGGCTTGCCTCCTATGCCAAGGGGGCGCGTGGGCGCGGGATCAGGGTGATCATCGCCGGCGCGGGCGGGGCCGCCCACCTGCCGGGGATGTGCGCTGCCTTCACCACGCTGCCGGTGCTTGGCGTGCCGGTGGAGAGCGCCGCGCTCAAGGGCATGGACAGCCTTCTCTCCATCGTCCAGATGCCGCCGGGGGTGCCGGTCGGCACGCTCGCGATCGGGCAGCCGGGGGCGGTGAACGCGGCCTTGCTCGCCGCCGCGATCTTGGCACTGGCGGACCCGGCGCTCGCCGCCCGGCTCGATGCCTGGCGGACCGCCCAGACCGAGGCCGTGCCGATTCTGCCGGAGGACGATAGGGAGGAGGACGAACCGGACGGGATGGCCACGCCATGACCCGCCCGCCGGTCTTTCCCCTGCCGCCCAACCGGACGATCGGCATCGTCGGCGGTGGCCAGCTCGGAAGGATGACGGCGCTCGCCGCAGCCCGGCTCGGCTATCGCTGCCATATCCTGACCCCGGAGCCGGAGAGCCCGGCCGGTCAGGTCTCCGCCAGTGTCACTTTGGGCGATTATGAGGACCCGGCGGCGCTCGCGGAATTCGCTTCCGCCGTCGATGTCGTCACCTTCGAGTTTGAGAATGTGAGCGCCGCCGGGCTCGATTTGCTCGCGGCCCTCAAGCCGGTGCGGCCGGCCCCCTCCGTGCTCCGCGTCAGCCAGGACCGGATCGCGGAAAAATCCTTCCTCAATGGCGCGGGCGTGGCGACCGCGCCTTGGCGAGGCGTGATGAGCCGCGCCGATCTCGATCGCGCGGCGGCGGAGATCGGCCTGCCGGCCGTGCTGAAGACGACGCGGCTCGGCTATGACGGCAAGGGCCAGAGCCTGGTCACCGGTCCGGATGCGTTCGATGAGGCTTTCGCAAGCCTTGCGCCGAAGCCGCTCGTGCTCGAGGGCTTCGCGGATTTCGCCTGCGAAATCAGCGTGATCGCCGCGCGTGGGGAGAATGGACGGGCGGTCGCCTTCGACGTGGTCGAGAACCGGCATCGCCATCACATCCTCGACCTCACGCTTGCCCCGGCGCCGATCGGGGAAGATATCGCGGACGAGGCCCGGTCTATCGCGCTCCACGTGGCCGAGGCGCTCGACCTCGTCGGGCTGGTCGCGGTCGAGATGTTCGTCACTCGCGACGGATGCGTCCTGGTCAATGAGATCGCGCCGCGGCCGCACAATTCGGGGCATTGGACGATCGATGCCTGCCCGGTGAGCCAGTTCGAGCTCTTCGTCCGCGCGGTCGCGGGCCTGCCCCTGCCGCTGCCCACCCGCCATTCGGACGCGGTGATGAAAAATCTCGTCGGCCCCGAGGAAACGGCGCTCTGGTCGGAGATTCTCGCCGCGCCCGGGCTGATCCCGCATCTCTACGGCAAGCAGGAGGCGCGGCCGGGCCGCAAGATGGGGCATGTAACGCGCCTCTTTCCCCGGGGCGCCTTGCCAGGGCCGTTCGGCATCGCCGCCGCGCTCCGCCCGCTCGCCGCACGGGCGACCGGGCTCGAGGAAATCGCCGAAATCCCGCTTATTTCCGCCGGGTAGAGACCGATGACCGCGCCCCTCCTTTTCTGCGGCTGCTGCCGCGCGCCCCGAGAGCGGGATGAAATCGTCAGCGCTCACCCATCCTGCTCTCTGTCATTGTTTTCTCGCCTGAGAGAGACCTCCGGTCATCACGCTCTGGCTTCACCCGGTCTTTTTCTCGGCGCCGACACGACCAGCGGGGAGCGCCCTGCACGCCGAATCGCCCGCGTCCGGACGACGACGCCACCACCGGGGCCGCCTTTCAAGGCCATGCTGCTTTCCTGCTTCGATCCGCGCATCCAGGCGCCCATCGCGTCCTGGATGAGCAGACCCATGCCAGGGAGCCACGCCATCAGCCTGCGCGGCCAATACAGCCAGTTCACGATCGCCGGAGGCGCGGTCGGCATCACCGCGTCCTTCTTCCCCGAGGCATGGCGGCAGACCTTCTGGGACAATTTCGCCACCACCATCAAACTGCACGGGATCAAAAATCTGGTGGCGGTGAACCATTCGAATTGCGGCTCGGGCGGCATCGCCTTCGGCGAAGATGTGCCGAACGATCCCGAGCGAGAGCTGCAGATTCACATTGATTCCGTCGCGGAATTGCAGCGAGCGCTCTCCTTCCGTCACCCCGAGATCGGGTTTCAGGCCTGGTATCTTGCGCGAGACTCAGCCGGCCGGTTCACCGAATGGACGAACCTCATTGCGGGTCTTGTCATTGCGTGACGTGGCACGGGCTCAGCCCTGCCGCTCGCCCGTCACGCGCCAGATGACATTGCCCACATCGTCCGCCACCAGCAACGCGCCGTCCGGCCCGATCGTGACGCCGACCGGGCGGCCATAGGACATACGTTCGTCCGGGGCGAGGAAGCCTGTCAGGATGTCGCTCGGGGGACCGGACGGGCGCCCATTCGTGAACGGCACGAAGATGACCCGATAGCCGCTCAGCTTGCTGCGGTTCCAGGAACCGTGCTGGCCGATCACCATGCCGTCCGGATAGCCGGGAAGCGTGCCGGCGGGCAGCCAGCAAAGGCCAAGCGACGCGGTATGCCCGCCCAGCGCATAGTCCGGCCGGGTGGCTTTCGCGACCAGAGCCGGGTCCTGCGGCACCCGGTCATCGACCGTCTGGCCCCAATAGGAGTAAGGCCATCCGTAGAAGCCCCCTTCACGCACGGAAGTAAGATAATCGGGCGGGGTTTCGTCGCCGAGACCGTCGCGCTCGTTCACCACGGTCCAGAGCACGCCGGTACTTGGTTCCCAGGCCAGGCCCACGGGGTTGCGCAGGCCGGAAGCGAAGATGCGGCTTTTGCCGCTGGCGAGATCGAGCTCATAGATGGCGGCGCGGCCTTTCTCATTCTCCATGCCGCGATCACCGATATTGCTGAGCGAGCCGACGCCGATGAAAAGCTTCGTCCCGTCCGGGCTTGCCAGGATGCTTCGTGTCCAATGGCCGCCGGGCTTGAAGTCGGTAAGCTTCTTCCCCGGCACGGTGATGCGGTTCGCGCCCGGCATGTAAGGAAACGCCACCACGCCGTCGGTATTGCCGACGTAGAAGGTCTCGCCGACAAGCGCCATGCCGAAGGGCTGGTTCAAACCGGTGAGAAACGGCTCGCTCGTTTCGGCCACGCCATTGCCGTCCGCATCGCGCAGCAGGGTGACGCGGTTCGGGCTGACGCCCAGGGCGGCGGCGCGCTCCATCGTCGCATACATCGCATAATCGAAGACGCTCCGGATGGGTTCGCGCAAGGTAAGCGCCTCGGCCACCAGCACATCCTTGTTGGGCATCACGTAGATCCAACGGGGATGCCGGAGGCCGGCGGCGAAGGCATTGACCTTGAGGCCCGGTGCGGCGACCGGTTTCTGCCCCTGGCTCCAGCCGCGAGCCGTGGGCATCTTGAGGGTTGGGATATTTCCCTGCTTCCTTGCCTTCGGGATGGCCGGGCTGGTCCCCATCGCCTTCTCGGGCACGTTGCCCTGCAGGCGCCGCCACTGAACGGTCGCATCGCCGATCACGGCGACGACTTTCCCGAAAATGCCGGACATGCCCATTCCGCCTCTCCTTCTCGTCGCGTGCAGGGCCACTATGGCTTCCGGCAGGATCACGAGGCAATGCGCCGAAGCCATGAAATCGATGACCGAAGGGAGACAAAATTTAGTTGACTAGGAAATAAATATATGGTTTCCTAGTCAACATAAGGAGTGGGGGCATGGCGAGGAAACCCAAACCCATCAGCACGCTGGAGACCCATCTCGGCTACTGGCTGCGCTTCGTCTCGAACCGGGTCTCCCACGCCTTCAGCCTCAAGGCGCAGGAACGTGGGGTCACGGTTGCCGAATGGGTGGTGCTGCGTGAGCTCTACGAGAAGGAAGCCATGCCGAGCGCACTCGCCGAACGGCTCGGCATGACACGCGGCGCGATCTCCAAGCTCGCCGACAGGCTGGCCGCGAAAGGGCTGGTCACGCGGGAAGCCCGTGAAAGCGACCGCCGGTCCCAGACATTGGCGCTGACCACGCAAGGCTGCGCGCTGGTGCCCACGCTTGCCGCGCTGGCCGACGAGAACGATGCAGCGTTTTTCGGCCATCTCGATCGCCCCACGCGCGAGACGATCGAAGCGGCGATGCGGGAGATCGTACGGCGAGAAGGATTGCGAAGCGTGCCGGTCGATTGAGACCGGGCGCGCAACCCGAACCAGGAGAGGAGACCATCATGGATACGAATGCGAAAAATATCGTGCGCGAAATGACACGGGCCTCGAACGAGGAGCGGATCACCTTCCCCGAGGTCGTGAAGGCGCTCATGGCGGCCGGGGTCGAGCGTTATCATGCCGACTTGATCGCCGGGCACAAGACCTACCACATGCCGGATGACAGTTTCGAAATCGTGCCCTCCCACAAGACGAGCGCGACGGCGCAAACATTCTCGGCCGAATCCGTCCAGAAGGCGCTTCATGCCATCCAAGGGAAGGAAATCGGATACCGGGAATTCTGCGAGCGCATCGCCGCCGCCGGCTGTGTCGGATATTTCGTCAGCCTCGCGGGCCGGCGTGCGGTTTACTACGGCCGCGCGCTCGATACGTATGTGGAGTGGTTCCCGGGCGCGAAGCCCTGAATCCCATCCTGAATCCCATGGCGCGGCCGGGGAGCCGCGCTGAAGCGGATTTCTTTTTCTATTCCTGATAAATCATGAGCCGCATAATGTCTCATTATGCTGGCCGTGGAGGCATCCTCAGTCCTCGGCCGGAACAGGGGGAAGCGTCTGATGTCCATGCGTCCATTCGCCTGCGCCTGTTGCGGTGCACAGCTGATCCCGCCTGGCCTTGAGCGGCGGAGTTTTCTGCGCTTCGTCGCGGCCGGCACTGCCGGGCTTGCGCTCGCGCCGCGGATCGGCCGCGCCCAGTCCCCCGGTGTCCAGTCACCGACACCCTACAAGGCCATGCTTCTCTCCTGCGTCGATCCGCGCACCCAGGCGCCGATCGCGGAGTGGATGAACATGCCTGTCGCGGATAGCCACGCGACCAGCCTGCTTGGAAAATACAGCCAGTTCACGATCGCCGGCGCGGCGGTGGGGGTTATCGCACCCTATTTTTCCCAGGCCTGGAAAGACACGTTCTGGGACAATTTCGGCGCCACCATCCAGCTCCACAGGATCGAGAATCTCGTCTCCGTGGACCATTCGAATTGCGGAGCGGTCGGCATCGCCTATGGGCAGGATGTCCTGAGCGACCCCAAGCTCGAACTCAGCGCCCATATGGACGCCGCCGAGGAGCTGAAGCATCAGCTCATGCTCCGCCATCCGGATGCCGGGTTCCAAGCCTGGTACGTCACTCGCGATTCCGCGGGAAAGTTCACGAATTGGAGAACTCTCATCCCGGGTCCCGTAATCGGCTGAGACCGGCCGATGGCTCATGGCGCGTTCGACGGGACGATCGTTTTCGTCCGGCCTCGTTTGGCAGCGAAAGCCTGAGAACGGCGTTCCTACGGCGCTACGTCTTGGCGGACGCTTCGTGGCAGGGGGCTTCGTGGCAGGGGGCGGCCTCTGCCTTTTCGTGATAGCGGCCTGTCGGGTCCACGTGGCCGCCTGCGCCATACCTGTCGTGGTGGCGCACCCAGTCTCCCAGATTGCCCCGCCCCACCTCATTGCGGCCCTTGGGCGCGAGGTCGAGATAGGCATAGGCACCGAGCTGCAGCTCCCCGCCGCGGGCATAATGGGAATAGGTGTGGAAGATCGCGCCCGCCTGATCCTTGCAGAAGACGCTGGTGCCCGGAAGCTCCTCGATTTCGGGATCGTCGATCATCTCGAAATTGTAGAAGACTTTTCCATCCATCTTCCGCTCCGGCGGGAAGGAGACGTTGAAGTCGAAGTTGAAATCGCTTTTCCCAGAGGAGACCCATCGGAAGCACCAGCCCATGCGACGGCGGAAGGCATCAAGCCTGGCGAAAGGCGCGCGGGAGACGGCAACGAAGCCGAGATCGTTCTGCTCGAAATGTTGCCGCGCCGCGTCCACGTGATCGGCCAGGAAAGAACAGCCGACGCAGCCTTCTTTCCAATCGGGACCGAACATGAAGTGATAGACGATGAGCTGGCTGCGCCCGTCGAAGAGATCGGCGAGGCTCACCGGGCCATCAGAACCTTCGAAGACGTAGGTCTTGTCGACCCGTACCCAGGGGAGCGCCTGGCGTTCCTCCGCCAGCGCATCCCGCATATGGGTCCAGGCCTTCTCCCTGGCGAGCAGCGCCTTGCGCGCGGCAAGCCATTCCTCGCGGGAGACGATGCGATGCTGTTCCATTCTTCCTCCTTTCCGTGCGTTCCATCGGTTCCTGATGTCGGACCCGATCAGTTCGGCCTTGCCGGAAACGGTTCCCGCCACGCCGCGAATGCGTTGAGCTGGTCATGCCAGCGGCGGATTTCGGGAAACTCGTCCAGCGGCATGGACGCGCGCCCGGCGTAGGGGAGCGTGACCGCGACCGAGAAATCCGCCACGGTCGGGTTTTCGCCGACGAGCCATTTGCGACCCTTGAGATGATTGTCGAGCACCGCAGCGAATTTGCGGAACCCCTCGAGAGCCCGTTCGACCACGGCCGGATCGGGATCGCCCAGGGCGAAGCGGGATTTCACGATATGCTCGAAATAGAGCGCGCCGCCTTGAGGATAGAAATGCTGCGCGTTCCAGCTGAACCAGCGGATGATATCGAGCTGGCGCGAATCATGCGGCCAGAGATCCGCGCCCGTCAGATCTGACAATTCGCACATGATGGCATCGGCTTCCCAGAGAATCCGTTCGCCGTTGGTGAGGGTCGGCACTTTACCGTTCGGATTGAGCGCCACGTAGGAAGGTGCCTTATGCTCACCCCTGGTCATGTCGAGATAGATGAACGCGACCGGCGCCTGCAGATATTTCGCGACCGCGCAGGCTTTCCGCGGGGCAAGCACGTCCGAGTAATAAAGCTTCATCATGAGACTTCCCCGATATTTTCCACGGGTTGATCGAAGAGTGTCGTGAGCTTGCCGAGCGAGCCGCTCCAGCCCACGCGATGGCGGTCGCGCACAGCTTCGTCATGGAACTGGGCATGGGTCAGCGTGAGCTCGGTTCCTTCCGGAACTGGCCGCAGCTCGACCGTGACGAGGGATTCGCGATCGGGGGTGGACACCCATTGCCACGTGAAGACGAGCTTCCGGTTCGGTTCCACCTCGCGATAGACGCCGCGGCAATCATGCTTTTCGCCGTCCATTGTCTGGAAGACGACCCGGAAGCGGCCGCCCGGACGCGGATCGGCCTCGGCGGACAACACTGGGCCTGCGTCCGGACCCCACCAGCGCACCATGCGCGCGGGCTCGGTCCAGGCGGCGTAAATTTTTGCCGGCGACGCCTTGATGCGGCGAACGAGGGTCAGGCTCGGCTTTTCGCTCATTCTTCGGACTCCTCCTCGACATAGGCGGCGAGGCGATCGAGGCTTTCGGACCAGAAGCGCTCATAACGCTTGAGCCAAACCATCGCTTCCCGCATCGGCTCCGGCGTGAGCATCACGGAGACCGTGCGGCCTTCCTTGCTGCGCGAGACAAGCCCGGCATCACTCAGCACATCGAGATGCTTCATGATCGCCGGCAGTTTCAACGGAAAAGGCCGGGCAAGCGCGCTGACCGAAAGCCCCGGCTCACGCGCAAGCCGCGCCAGGATCGCCCTGCGGGTCGGGTCCATCAGGGCGGAAAAGGTCCGGCTGAGCTCGGTCTCTTGATACTTTACCACATAGCAAAGTATTGGGCCGCGCGGCGGCCCTGTCAAGCCTGCGCGTCGCGAGCAGGACCGATCAGGAAGGGGCTTTGCGCAGAGCCGATCCGGCAGGGAAATCTTCGATGGCCCGCGCGGGCGCGCGGCCATAGAGCCCGCTCCGGCCGGCTGCGACGCCGGTGAGGCGATGCAGAGACAGGGCCATCTCGGCCGCCTTCATCACGGCTGCGATTCCGTCCAGGACGACGGCGCCATCGATCAGGAAGGGCTGATCCTGCGCGAACAGCAGCATGGGCAGGCCGCCGGCGGGGATCAGCACATCGCACCGCGCGCGCCAGGAGCGGCCGCACCTGCTGCATGAAATCCTCGCGCACCTTCGCGTATTCGTCCGGGTCCGTGAAGGCGCGCATGAATCGCGGAAGGTCCGCCTGGATCGCCGCCACGCCGCCGACGCGCTGCGAGAGCCCATGGCGGCTCACCTGCTCTTCGTGCCAGGGAATGAAGACGGGGTCGATCGTGACCAGCCCGATCTTGCGGCCGAGCGAGCAGGCAAAGAGCATCGTCGCCTCGCCCAGCCCGATGACGGGAATATCGACCGCACCGCGGCATTCCGTGAGCCCCGGCTCCTGGAAATGACCGACGACGAAGGCGTCGTATCCGCCACGCTCGGCATCGACCGCCGCGCGGATCGTCGCCTCCGCGCATCGGAACTCGGTGATCGGGTGGAAGAACCGATCGGGTGGCGCAATGCCGTGCACCTCCACCATTGTTCCCGGCGCGGCCAGTTTCCGCAGCCGCCCGCTCAGACGATCGATATAGGAGGCCTGCTCGGAAGGATCGACAAAGCTCTGATACCAGATCCGCGCTGGTTGATGTTCGCTCATCTTTGCCTCCTGCGTTTTTTCGGTTGGCAACTTAACGAATATCCACCGTGCTTGTCCGTGCTTTGCCGGTTCTCGGGTCGATGGCCGTGGTTATGCAGACGGGCTTGAGGATTATCGCTCGTTTCCTATCATTGTTTGTCCGAATCGATACGACCATGGAAAATTTTGCCGAATCGGTCGCGACAAGCAGTAAAATCAACTTACCATCCAATCGACTTAGCAGACTGAGACCGGGAGCGTCTGACAGAACCAGACACGGCTACTGCACTACGACAGTATGGTAGAATTAGGCAGGAACACGACGGACATTTTCGTAAGGCCGACTCTGGCCGACGGCGAGTAGTTCGACTCGACTCGATTACCTGAATCGCACGAAAGGATCGGAAATTTTTCTGTTATAGACAAGAGACTCGCTATCGAATCGGATGAGGAGTAAGCTGTACACACCATCGTTGGTATAAAGGGAGGGGCTTGCATGAGCTTCGACTGCGTTCGATAGTATAATGTAGTATAGTTATGTAATGAGACTAATGCCCGCTATGAAAGAAGTATTCCATCAATATTTCCCGCCCTCAGTGTCTGACTGAGAAAGGGTTGAGTGATTTCAGCGGGTTGTGATTCAATCGGATTGCGAGCCGCGACGGAACCAACGATGCCCTGGACTGAAATCACTCGCCTGCAGTATCGGCGGGAAGGTCTGCGTTATGCAAG
>DATJLS010000013.1:0-32858 GCA_035509315.1 Acetobacteraceae bacterium
CCAGCCAGGCGAAGTCACGAAAAGAAGGGGGCCCTCTCCGGCCACGAAATAGCTCAATCGCAATTCATCGATCGGCGCAAGATGCTCGCCGGGCGAGAGCTCTTTGCTCATGATTTCCCGCTTCGTTTCTCTGCTTCGCGCGTTGCAAGCTGTTGAAAACTATTGGGCCTGGGCGCGGGCTGTCAATTCGCTCTTCCACCCGGAATCACATGAAAGAGCTACGGGTGTAAAATGAGGAGCAATGGGCCTCTATGAGTTTCGAGTTTCCTGTCCAGAGGATGAGTTCCCTTCCGACCCATCATGAGATCGACAGGGCTTTGCCAGCCATCGCCCGGCCGCTCATTCGCGAGGATGAGGCGGCAACGATCAGGATTTCAATCCATCGTCAACCGGCAAGGCCGATCCCGAAACTCTGCAGCAGAAGCACGACATTGAGGATGAGAATGATCACCGTGCCGAGAATCGCGGCAAGATCGGTCAGCCGCCCATTGGCGAATTCACCCATGATGTCGCGCCTTCGCGTGAAGAGGACGAGGGCGACCATCGGGATCGGCAGCGCGAAGGAAAGCACGACCTGGCTGATCACGAGCGAAAGGGTCGGATTGGCTCCAACCCCGATGACCACGAAAGCCGGCGCCATCGTCACAAGCCGCCGCACCCAGACCGGGATGCGGAACCCGACAAAGCCCTGCATGATCATCTGGCCGGCCATCGTGCCGACCGCTGAGCTCGAAATTCCGGAAGCCATCAGGGAAAGAAGGAAAATCCCCGCAGCGCCGGCGCCGAGCAGCGGCGTCAGCGTGTGATAGGCAGTCTCGATATCTGCAACCTCGCTGTGGCCGGCATGGAAGGCGGCGGAGGCCATCATCACCATCGCCATGTTGACGAGTCCGGCAAGGGAAAGCGCTATGATGACCTCGCGGTTGGAGAAGCGCAGCAGCTTGCGCCGCTCGCCGTCATTGCGTGCTCTCGTGCGGTTCTGCGTCAACCCGGAATGGAGATAGACGGCATGCGGCATCACCGTCGCGCCGATGATGCCGACCGAGATCGTCAGCGCCTCTGCATCGGGCAGGCGCGGCAGCACGGAATGCAACGCTGCCGTGCCCCAGGACACGGGTGCTATGAACATCTCGATCAGATAGCAAAGCGCGATCATCGCCACGAGCGCGCCGATGATCATCTCGATCGGCCGGAAGCCGCGTCCCTCGCAGAGCAGAATGCCATAGGTCACGATGGCGGTAACGATCATGCCCTCGAACAGCGGCATGTGAAAAAGCAGCGAGAGTCCGATCGCCCCACCGAGGAACTCGGCAAGATCGGTCGCCATCGCCGCGATCTCGCTCACGCCCCACATTCCGAAGACGACGGGCGCCGGAAACTGCTCGCGGCACATCTCGGCAAGGTTGCGGCCGGTAACGATGCCGAGCTTGGCGGAAAGCGCCTGGAACAGCATGGCGATCAGGTTCGCCATCAGCACGACCCAGAGCAGGCCATAGCCATATCTGGCGCCCGCCTGGATGTTGGTCGCGAAATTGCCGGGATCCATGTAGGCGATCGAGGCCACGACCGCCGGCCCCGCGAACAAGAGCGCAGACCATGGACCCCGCCGCCGTCCGTCCAGCACCTCGCGAATGGCCGCGCTGGTATGCTCGCTAAGGGTGACCGCCTGTCCGTTCATCGCGCTTCCGCCTTGCCTGGAAGGTCGAGATCCCCGCTGCTCCTCGTGGAAAGCCTCTGGTAGGTGAAGCGATCCCGCCGGCAACCTTATCGACCTTGGCCAAGCATATGCTCTCAAATATAGCCTTATCTACATCTCCGACAAGGGGGTTCATGATCGGGCCTGCGGCAGAGCGGCTTGGCCACTCGGGCGGCTACACCACGCCTCTCCTGACCGCTTGACCCTGGAATGCCCCTGTCGGGTCCATGCGGGCACCGCCTGGCGCTTACGGCATCCAGCTTTGGAGAAATATCCTCTCAACCAAAGCGCATCCAAAAACGGGCTTGAGAGACGAAGGCAGGATGAAATCCTTTCGCGTTTCGGCCGCGCGAAGGGACCGATGCCAGGACCGCTGTAACCACGGCAAGGCGCGCCCGAATGTCCTTACATGAGAGTTCCTGAATCCCCTGATCAGATCGACCGGCGCCCCGGAGACCAGTCGGCGGACAGGCGCGGCCGCATCCGCTGACATGGCGCCATCCGTTCGGCATGACTTCACACTGAACCGACAGGAAACTGAAAAAAATCCTGTCTTTCCCTGAAAAGATCAGAGAGCCATGATGCGCGACAATCCCGTTCACACCTTTTTTCAATTCATGGTCGGCCAGATTCCCGATCAGAGATCCCTGGGCGATCTCCGCTGGTATACGGTCGTCCTTTACTGGCTTCTGCTTTTGGGAAGCCTGGCGATCGCGGCCTATAACTGGCAGAACGACCCGGAGCAAAGAACCGGTCATCACATCGGCGTTTACAGCATGCGGCTCGTCGCCGCGGGGATGTGGTACCTGGGCACGCTCTGGAAGATCCCGTTCCCGGTCGCGGCCGGGTTCCGATACTGGCTCAAGGCAACGGTGAAATACAGCTCCTTTCAGATTCACGCCGATTTCATGCAAATCTTCGTCAACCATCTCGGCATCGTCGATCCGTTGGTTTACTTTCTTGAGGTATTCTTCACGGCTTCTTTGATGCTTGGCTTCATGGTCCGCGTGTCCGGGATCCTGGCGGCGCTCTTCACCTTGAATCTTCTGATCGGTCTTTACAACGATCCCACGGAATGGCCCTGGACCTATGTGGGAATCATTTGTGCCCATGGCATGTTCGCGGCCGCCCAGGCAGGACGCAGCCTGGGGCTCGACAATTTGATCGCGAAAAAAATCATTCCGGTGCCCGGAGAGCAGGGATTTCTCGCCGGCGCCATGCGCTGGGCCTTCTCCATCGAATGATCGGATTTCACCGGAACCGAAGTCTGGAGCGGGCAGGGTGAGCGTGAGCGATCTCTTCCCGCTCTGGAGCGTCACGACCGGAGGTGGAACCACCGCAGGCCTGAATCACGCCAGAAAACAAATGACGAGAGCGGGATACGTGAGCCGAAGCGGGCGCATCCCGCTCTAGAACCCGGTCGAGAGCCAGGGCACGGCGGCGACGATAGCAAGCGCGATGACGAGGCTCGCCATATAAGGCCAGATCCTTCCCAGCGCCTGGTCGCTGGTGACACGCCCGATCGCGCAGCTTTGATAGAACCCGACCCCGAAGGGCGGAGAGAAGAGCCCGATCCCCATCGCGAGAATGGCGACGATCGCGTACTGCACCACGTTGATCCCGACCTGCTGGGCGATCGGGAAGAGCAGGGGGCCGAACAGCACCATCGCCGGCAACCCTTCCAGCACGCTGCCGAGAACGATGAAGACGACGATCGATACCGCAAGAAAACCGGCTCGCCCGCCCGGAATCCCGGTCATCAGGGAGGCAAGCGAATCCGCGAACCCCGCCTGCGTCAGAGCCCAGGCCATCGCCGAAGCCGCGCCGATGATGAGCAGAATGGCGCCCGAGAGAGACGCTGTCTCGACCAGGATCGGGAAAACGCGGCGCCATTCGAACCGGCGATAGACGAAAAGCCCGACCAGCACCGAATAAGCGAGGCCAAGCGTCGCCACCTCCGTCGCGGTCGCGATGCCGCCGAGCACCGCGTAGCGGATCAGGATGGGCAGCACCAGCGCCGGGATCGCCACCAGGAACGCCCACCCGACATCGCGGAGCGGCGGCCGCTCCATGCCCGGGCGGTCTCCGCGCGTGCGAAAGAAAATCAGCACGATCAGCGCGAGCGCGGCGACCGCGGCCGGCGGCAGGCCGCCCGTGAACAGGGCCGAGGTCGAAACGCCGGTCACCGCGCCGACGATGATCAGCACCAGGCTCGGCGGAATCGTCTCGGACATCGCCGCGGAAGAGGCGAGCTGCGCCACCAGTTCGCCCGGATCGGAGCCGCGCCTGCGCATCTCCGGCAGCAGCACGGGCGCGATCGCCGCCTGGTCGGCCGCCTTGGAGCCCGAGATGCCCGAGACCAGGAACATCGCCCCGATCAGCGAATAGGAAAGCCCGCCGCGAAAATGCCCGACCAGCGCGCTCAGAAAGTCCACCAGCGCGCGCGCGATCCCGGTCATCTCGAGCAGAAGCCCAAGCGCCACGAACATCGGCACCGCCAGGAGCTCGATCGACGACATCCCCTGGTTCATCTGGCTTACCACCACGGAAAGCGGGATCGTCGTCGTGAAGACCATATAGGCCATCGTCGAGATGCCGAAGCTGAAGGCGATCGGCACGCCGCAGAGAATGGAGGCACCAACCATCCCGACGAAGAAGATCACGAGATCGCCGTTGCCGAGCGCCTCCAGCATCGGCTCGAGCGCCCAGAGACCGAGCCCGATTGCAATCACGACGGCAAAGCTCGCCAGCAATTCGCGCCACAAGGCGCCCGCGAAAAGCTGGCGAAGTGCTGCGAACAGCAGCAGGACGAAGGCGGCAAGCTCGCCCGCGATCTCCCATGAGCCCGGAATTTGCAGCGTCGGGGTCGTGATCGCCGCCTGCTGCACCATGTAGCCATAGCCCGGAACGAGGATCGCGATGACGAAGATTGTCGCCGCCAACGCCGTGATCCGCGCGAGAAAGCTTCGCGCCACGGGCGAAAGCCGCCCGACCAGCACCGTCATCCGCATATGCTCGCTCCGGCGGAGCGCGATCACCGCGCCGAGGCTCACGAGCCAGAGGAACAGCATCTCGCCGAGCTCACCCACCCAGACGAGCGGATTGTCGAGCGCATAGCGCCAGATCACCCCGGCGAGAAGGATGACGATCTCGACGAGCACGAGGATCGCGGCTGCCCCTTCCGAGAGCCAGCCCACGGCGTGATCGAGCCGGATCAGAAAGCCGCGCATGGGACCGACGAGGGCACCCCTGCCGGACTCCGCGTTCAGCCGTTCAGGCGAGCGTCCCGGTATATTTTTCGAGCGCGGCCCAGAGCGCCGTGCCGAACTTGCCCTGCCATTCCTTGTAGAATCCCGCTTGCATCAGTTTGGCGCGGAAGGGCGCGGTGTCCGGCGTGTTGAAGACCAGTCCCTGCTTGGCGAGCCTCGCCTGGAGGGAGGTATTGAGCTGGTCGTTGGCGGTCCGCTGCAGCGGTGCCTGGGCCGCGAAAGCGTCGGCGACGACCTTCTGGTAATTCGCCGGCAGCCGCTTCCAGAAGGATTCGCTCGCCACCATCCAGTACCCGACCCACATATGGTTGGTCATGGAGCAGTATTTCTGCACCTGGTAGAATTTCTGCGTCTCGATATTGCCGAGCGGATTCTCCTGCCCATCGACCACATGCGTCTGCAGCGCGGTGTAAAGCTCGGCGACATTGATCGTCTCCGGCGCCGCGCCCAAAGCCTTGAAGAGGGAGAGCGAGATCGGGCTCGGCGGCACGCGGATCTTGAATCCCTTGAGATCCTCCGGGGTCACGATCGGCTTCGTGCTCGTGGTGGTCTCGCGGAACCCTTCGTCCCAGATCGCATGCATCGGCACGAGCCCGGCCTTGGCGATATCCGCGCGCACGATATCGCCCACCGCCCCATCCAGCGCCGCCCAGGCCGTCCCGCTATCCTTGAAGGCAAAGCCGACATTGTCGATCGCGGCGCTCGGCACCAGCGTCGCCAGAATATTGTCGCCGATCCCCATCATCTCGATCGCGCCTGCACGCAGATCGGAGAGCATGTGCGTATCGTCGCCGAGCTCGCTGTTGGGAAAGATGCCGATCTGCACCGCCCCGCCGGTCGTCTTCCTCACCTGCACGGCCACCTGCCGCATATGCATGGTGGTCGGGTGGTCGGTTGCGAGATCGATGCCGAACTTGATCTCATAGCGCCGGGCGGCCCTTGCCGGTCGCCCCGCGAGCACGGAGGTGCCCGCCGCTGCAGCCGCGCCAAGCAGGAAATTCTTGCGCGAAATCACCGCACCCATGGACATTGCCTCCCCGTCGGTCCCCATCGCGCCTCGGCGGACGCGAAAAACCCCGCACATCCCGTTTTGTGCGCGCCAACCTGAGAACGGGATGTGTTCGCTCGCGCTCACGTATCCCGCTCTACGCATTTGTTTTCTCGCGTGATTCACGCCTTCGGCGATCACGCTCTAATCGCTTCTCAAGGCAAGGTCAACGATCTGCCCGCGCGCACGCGCCGGCCCCCCCTATCCCCGAAAGCCGGCAATCGCGGCGGCGATCCTGTCCGCAAACTGAGCCAGGGCCGTGCTCATCGCGGCCACCTGCGCCGCTACGGCCGCTTCCCCGCGCAGTGCTCCCGCTCCCGCCAACGGCGAGGCCGGCACGCTGACGCTGAAGCTGCGCGGCGCGCTCGGGCCGCGCCGGCCGACGAGCGCGAACGTTGCATTGAGCACCACCGTGCCGGAAGCATCCTCCTCGAATTGCTGGATCGAGACCTCGACGGCGATATCCGCATCGGTCGTGATCGCCACGCTCTCGGCCAGCACCGTGCTCCCCGGCAGCCGCGTGGCAAGGTCGGCGACGAGCACCCGGCCGAGCATCGCCCCGAGCGGCTCGCCCCACCAGTCATTGGCCAGCACATCCAGCCGGTAATCGGCCGAGGAGCGGACGATCCCAGGCCGCTGGAGATAGCGGGCGAGGCTGACCTCGCGCATGAGAATGACCCGACGCGGCGCGCCCAGGGCCGGGCCAGGCAGGGGGGCCAGCGTGTAGAGCGTCGGAGCAGGCGAGGCGCAGCCCGCCGCCAGCCCGCCAAGGCCGAACCCGAGCGCCAGCGCCACGCGCCGCCGCCCCGGCCCCGCGCGCCGGACCGTGCTCATGGCGAGGGCGAGGCGCCGGAGCGGCCGCGGATCAGCGCCGAGGGCTGCTGGGTGAGCAGATCGGAGAGCGCGCGGAGCGACTGCATCGTGTCGTTCATCTGGAGCAGCACCCGGTCGAGGTCACGATAGAACATGGAATTGCTGCCGTAGCCGGAATTTGCCGATTCCACCAGCGTATCGGTTCGCGCGAGCAACCCTTGCAGATCCCGTGTGATCGCCGGCAGCTCGGCGAGCGCCGGAGCGGCTCCGCGATCGAGCTTCTCGATCGCATCCTGGGCCGCCGCCATCGTCGCCTTGAGCGAGCTCAGCGTCTCGCGCAACTGCCCGTTATTGGCGAGCCCGTTGAGGCCGGCGAGCGTCGCATCGAGATTGTCGCCGATCTCGGTGAAGGGCATCTGGTTGATCTTTTCCAAGAGCGCCTGCGCCGCATTGGTGATATCGGCAAACTGGCCGGGCGCGGTGGGCACGATGATGTTTCCGTCTTCAAGGCGAACCTCCGCCTTCGGCGCGCCGGGCACGATCGAGAGGGCGATCTCCTTCTGTCCCGTCAGCAGATTGGCGGTGGCAAGCTCGGCCCGCATGCCGCGCGCGACCAGGATCCGCGCATTGGCGAGCGGCCCGCGCCGGCTCGCGGCGCCGATATCGGCGATCCGTTGCGGCTGGACGACGAAATGCACCGGCACCCCGATGCTCTCGCTCTTCGGATCATAGCGAAGATCGATCGATGTCACTTCGCCGATCGGGATGCCGAGCAGTGTCACCGGGGCGCCCACCGCGAGACCCGCGACCGAGCCGGGGAAATAGGAAACCAGCGGAACCCGTCGCTCAAAGGCGGCCGAAGCGGCCGCCGCCGCGTCCGCATAGAGCGGGAAAGCCTCGTTCGCCGTGGCAAGCTTCGTTGTGAGCGCGGATTTCGGCGTCTCGAAGGCGATCCCGCCGAAGAGCAGGGCGCGGAGCGATTCGACATTGAGCTGAACGCCGCTCGCGCCGAGCGAGACCGAGGCGCCGGAGGCGTTCCAGAAACGCGAGCCCCGACGGACATATTGGTCGAACGGAGCGCGCACGAAGGCATGCACGGTGACGCTCTCGGCCATTTTTCCGATATCCCAGCCGAGTACCACGCCGACATCGAGATCGCGATAGAAGATCGGCGAGCCGAGTGTCAGCGAGCCGAGCCGGCTCGCCTTGAGCAGAAAGGTCGTGCCCGGAATGTCGGATTGCAGGACCGGCGGATTCTCGAGGCCGGTATAATGCCGCTCGGGCCGGCCCGGCGCCTTCGAAGGCAGGATCGCGACATAGGATCCGGAGAGAACGGTCTCGAACCCGGAGAGGCTTCCGGCAAAAAGCCGCGGCTTGACCACCCAGAACCGTGCCTTGTCGGTCAGAAGCCGCGTCGCCTCGCGCGTCATACGCACCGCGACCACCACGCCGCCGAGATCGGGTCGCAGCGTGATGCTCTGGACGGTGCCGAGAGGGATATCCTTGAACCGGACCTGGGACTGGCCGGCGACCAGCCCCTCGGCATTCTGAAACGCGATGGTGATGAGCGGACCGCGCTGGGAGAGCGTCTGGTAGGCGAGCCAGGCCGCGATCAGCAAGGTGCCGGCCGGAATGATCCAGATCGGAGAGAGCCGCCGCCGCTTCGTGACACGGGCGGAAGCAGGGCGATCCGCGGTGGCGGCCGGGCGCGCGGGCGCGTTCAGGGACTCGGCCATCGCTCGGCCGGGCCTGCCCGGCCCGCGCGGTCAGGCGCCGCCGGAGGGTGGCGACCAGGGCGCGATGATTTCACCTCCCGATTCGTTCTCCCGGTCAATTTTCTGGCGTCCCCATTGGGCTTCCCTTCAAGCTTCGACGGATCTCCGGGCGATTCCTCCGGAAGCCATGATCGATCTTGGAACAAGCCGGGGTCCGCGGTGCCGGATAGATCCTCTCCCGGAAGGTTGCGACCAGACCGCGGGAAAACACCACCCATCAGAACCTTCATAGCACAGGGTTTTCATAGCACAGGGTTTTGCATCTTGCCGAGAACCCCGCCCGCCCGCCCGCCCGGTCGCGTCCGGGGCGCCCTTCCCGGCACTCGATCCAGCCTCGCCGGAGCGCCTCCAGCGGCGATTTCTCCCTCATGAGCACCTCGTTTCGCCTCGCCTTGGCCGATTGACCATGAACGCGCCTCCTCGATATCCATGCCTGCCTCGGAGAGGCCGGCGTATATGTCAACCGGGCAGGCAGGAGCGAAAGCGAGCGACAATGAGCAAGATCATCCTCTACGGATTCGATGGCAGCACCTATGTCCGCACGGTACGGATGCTGCTCGCGGAGAAGAAGGCGCCTTACGAGCAGGTGCCGGTGCACGTTCTCAAGCGCGAGCCGCACCATCCCGAACATCTCATTCGCCATCCGTTCGGGAAGGTGCCGGTGGTCGATTACGACGGATTCCGCATCATCGAGACGAGCGCGATCGCGTCGTTCCTCGATGAGGTGCTGCCCGGCCCCTCCTTCACGCCGGACAATCCCCGAGACCGCGCGCGCACGCGCATGGCGATGGGCATCGTCGATTCCTACGGATACCCGGCGCTGATCGGTGTCGCCGGCTTCCATCTCTTTCCGGACTTCATCGGCGGGCCGGACGAGGACGCGCGGCGGCAATCGATCGCGAAGAGCCGGCTCGTGCTCACGGAGCTGATGAAGCTCCGCGGGAAGGATGCGTTTCTCGCCGGGGCGAAGCCCTCGCTCGGCGATTTCTATCTCGCGCCCCTCTGCTTCTATGTGGGCCTGACCCCGGATGCCGCCGAGGTCTTCGGCATCGAGGGTTTCGCCGCATGGTGGGAACGGATGCAGGCGATGCCGAGCTATCAGGCGACCGCGCCACATCTCGGATAGATCAATCGCCCTTCCAGCGGTATGAGGACACTCTGCCGACCTGTCGGCGGGATGTCCTCATGTCGCAGAAACTCCCTTTCAGTCCGCGAGATTTCCAAATCAGACAATTGTAACCTCGCCGTGTCATCCGTAGCCCCTAAATGATGGTCTCCTCGGCCAAGCTTCTATACCGCTGTTCAGAAGTTGCACGCGCGATCCGATCGGAAGCGAACGCGAAGGATTTTGTGCACGATATGCGCGGGCAGGGAGGCAGTCGCTTCCGGTTAGGCAGGATGATGAGGATAGAAACCGTTCATGCCTTACAGTTTTCTCCTCGTGTCATGGGGCACCTCGGGCAATCTCAGCCCCATTCTCACTGCCGGCCGCTTATTGCGCGGGAATGGGCATCGCGTGCGCGTGATCGCCGATCCGGCGATGCGCGAAGAAGTGAAAGCGGTGAATTTCGAGTTCATCACCTGGAACCGCGCCCCCATCGGCGCCGAAGCGAACCCCACCAAAATGTCGGACATGAAGGCCTGGCGTCGGAAAGCTATGTTCGATCCTGCTTTGGCCTATGCATATGATATCCAGGATGAGATCGGTCGCGTCCCGACAAGTGCCGTTCTCTCTCTCGATTTCCTCTTCGGTGTCATGTTGGGGGCGGAGGCTGCCGGCGTCCCCGTCGCGCTGCTCTCGCCTCATGTCAGCATTCGCCCGCTGCCCGGCATGCCGCCGGTTGCCAGCGGCCTGAAGCCGGCCAAAACACCGGAAGAGAAGGCCGCGATCGCGGCGGCGGCGGATGAGAGGTCAAAATTTTTGGATGAGTTCCTGCCGAGCCTGAACAACAGCCGCGCCCGGCTCGGCCTCTCGGGCCTGGCCCATGTCTTCGATCTCTTTGACCGTGCCGATCGTGTCCTGCTCGCGATCGGCCGCGCCTTCGATTTCGAAGCCGATTCGCTCCCCGATAATCTTCGCTATGTCGGGCCGCTGCTCGACGAACCAGGCTGGGCGAAGTCCTGGCATGCTCCCTGGCGAGCGGGCCCGACACGCCCACGCGCGCTCATCGCCTGCAGCACCGGGGCGCAAGGGCAAGATGATCTGTTCCAGCGCGCGATCAACGCCATGGGCTCGGTCGAGATCGAAGTGGTCGCAACGACCGGCCCCAATGTGAACATCATCGATCTTCGCGCGCCGGAGAATGTCCATCTTCTGCCGAGCGCCCCGCACGATACCGTCATGAAGGAGGTCTCCCTGGTGGTGACTCAAGGCGGCCACGGAACCGTCTGCCGTTCTCTCCTCAACGGCCTGCCGATGCTGGTCCTGCCGAACGGGCGGGACCAGAACGACAATGCGCTCCGGGTCGAGGTGAAAGGGGCCGGCCTCCAGCTCCCGCCGACCGCGCCCGAGGCGGATATCGCCGAAGCGGTGAACCGGCTGATCAGGGAGCCGCATTTCCGCGAAGCCGCCCGCCGCCTGGGCGATGCCATCAGGGCCGAGATCGCCGCGTCCTCTCTCGTCGAGGAGATGGAGACGATTGCCTCAGCCAAGCATGGCACCAGGCTCGTTGCGGAGGATCTCGCGAAAGCCTGACGAATCCTGGCCGGGTCAGCGGACTTGCCTGAAAACTACGGTCCCATCTCGGCCCATTGGACCTTGGTTGAGAAAAGGTGTCCCGCCGCAAGCTCGAATTGCAACCGCTTGAGCTTGAAACATCCGAATCTCAGCGGAGTCTGCTTTGTCTTCTCGATCAATTTCGTGACTTCTCTCTGGACTTTCGCCGATTTTATTTGATTTTCCCTTTGGATTTCGATGAATCGCTGCACACGTCGGTCCCCGCGGATAGGCTCTCCTTCTGTCCGGATTCCAAAGAAACTCATATCCAATCCGAAGAATTTTTGAATAAGACATTTGTAACTCTCGGTATGACATCCGTAGCCCATAAATGCGTGGTCTCTTCGTTGAAGCCCCTATATCGCTGTTCAGGAGTTGCACGCGCGATCTGATCGAAAGCGAAAGCAGGAGATTTCAACGGGCGACGTGCGCGGGCAGGGAGGCAGCCGCGTCCATCCAAACGCGATGATGAGGAGAGAAGCCTTCCATGCCGTACAGTTTTCTTCTCGTGTCATGGGGCTCTTCGGGCAATCTTAGCCCCGTTCTCACCGCTGGCCGTCGGCTGCGCGGGAGCGGACACCGCGTGCGCGTCATGGCCGATCCTATGATGCGCGAAGAAGTGAAAGGGGCGAATTTCGAGTTCATCGCATGGAACCGCGCCCCCATCGGCGCCGAAGCGGATCCGGCAAATGTTTCCGATATGAAAGCCTGGTTCCAGGGGGCCATGTTCGATCCCATTTTGGCCTACGCGACCGATATCCAGGATGAGATCAACCGAGTCCCGACAGATGCCGTTCTCAGCCTCGATTTCCTTTTCGGGGCCGTGCTGGGGGCGGAAGTTGATGGGATTCCGATTGCCATGCTGTCCCCTCACATCTTCATTCCTCCGCTCCCTGGCGCGCCACCGGTCCTCAGCAGCTTGAAGCCGCCGAAGACACCAGAGGATCGGGCCGCGATCGCGGCCGCGGCAGAAAACTGGACCAATTTCTGGGATGGATTCCTGCCGAGCCTGAACAGCAGCCGCGCGCGGCTCGGCCTCCCGGGCCTGGCCCATGTCCTGGATATTTATGATCGCGCCGACCGTGTCCTGCTCGCGATCGGTCGCGCCTTCGATTTCGAGGCCGATTCCTTCCCCGACAATCTCCGCTATGTCGGGCCACTGCTCGACGAACCGGGCTGGGCGAAGCCTTGGCAGGCGCCCTGGCAAGCGGGCTCGACCCGGCCGCGCGCGCTCATCGCCTGCAGCACCGGGGCGCAAGGGCAGGGTGATCTCGTTCAGCGCGTCGTGACCGCCACGGGCTCGGTCGAGATCGAGGCCGTCGTCACCACCGGCCCCAATCTGAACGTCGCCGATCTCCGCGCACCGGAGAATGTCCATCTTCTGCCCAGCGCGCCGCACGATACCGTCATGAAGGAGGTCTCCCTGGTGGTGACGCAAGGCGGTCACGGAACCGTCTGCCGTTCTCTCCTCAACGGCCTGCCGATGCTGGTTCTGCCGAACGGGCGGGACCAGAACGACAATGCGCTCCGGGTCGAGGTGAAAGGGGCCGGTCTCCAGCTCCCGCCGACCGCGCCCGAGGCGGATATCGCCGCCGCGATGAGCCGGCTGGCCAGGGAGCCGCATTTCCGCGAAGCCGCCCGCCGCCTGGGCGATGCCATCAGGGCCGAGATCGCCGCGTCCTCTCTCGTCGAGGAGATGGAGACGATCGCCGCCGCCGGTCATCGCCGCAAGCCGATTGTGCAGGACCGCGTTCAGCGCAGGAGCCTCGAGGAAGCGGACAATCCCTAAAGGCCCGCACAGCCCGGAATGGACGAATGGCTTCCGGCGGATCGCAATCCTTCTCCGCCAGAAGCCAGAACCCTCTCTCATGACGATGGCCTCCGACCGTGCGCATTCAGCCCAATTCCTTCGCGTTCAAATTGCTGCTCGGCCTTTTGTCCACTCTGCCAACCTTCGGCATCGATATGATCCTGCCGACATTGTCGGCAACGGGCATCGCGCTTCATGTGCCGTCATCGGAAATCGGTTTGGCCATGAGCGTCTATCTGCTGAGCCTCGGCGCGGCCTTGCTCGTCTATGGGCCGCTCTCGGATCGCTTCGGCCGCAAGCCGGTCATCGTGTTCGGCTGCCTCTTGATGATCGTCGCAAGCATCGGCTGCGTTTTCGCCCGGTCTCTGCCGCAGCTTCTGATTTTCCGTGCGCTCCAGGGGGCGGGGGCTTCGGGCCCGGGGGTCGGCGGCATGACGATCATTCGCGACCTCTTCGAGGGGGAAGAAGCGCGCGCGAAAATGTCCTACGTGGTCTTCGCCGTGAACATCGTCCCCATGATCGCGCCGACGGTCGGCGCGGCGATGATGGCACTGGGCGGCTGGCGCGTGATCTATCTGCTGCCTCTCGCGGCCGCGTTCGTTCTGCTTCTCGCGATGCGATTCTTCGCGGAAAGCGCGCGGATCGATCCTGGCGCCCGGCTTGGGCCCGCAATCATTGTCCGCGATTATCTCCGCATCCTCCGCCAGCCCCTTTGCCTCGGCAACATTCTGTGCAACGCCGCGGCCGCGGGGGCCGTCTTTGCCTATATCACGGGCTCCTCGCTCTTCTTCATCAACGCGCTGGGCCTCAGCCCCAGCCGATACGGCGTCATCTTCGGGATAAGCTCGCTTTCCGTCATGGCTGGCACATATGTCAACAAGCGCCTGGGCGGCTGGGGCGTGTCAGCCGGCCAGATGATCATGATCGGTCTCGCCCTCTCCACGGTTTTTGCCTGTTTCCTGCTGGTCACTTCCCTCGCCGGGGAAAGGTCGATCCCCATCGTTGTGTTGGTCATGATCGCCGTCGCGCTGTCATTCGGGCTGATTTCTCCGAATGCCTTGCACGGGTCGATGCAACCTTTGCCCGAAATCGCGGGCTCCACAGGCGCCGTAGCGATTTGCGTCCAGTTGATCGGCGCCGCTTCGTCGAGCGCGCTGGTCGCCGCATTTTTTGATGGGCGCTCGGCCTTTTCGATGGCGGCGGACATGCTCTTCTTCTGTATTCTTGCCATCACCGCTTATGTTTATGTCGTGGTCCATCTCGCCCGCACTGACCAGCGCCTCGTTCTCGATAGCTGAATCAATTCGGAAGATTCGGACCAACACATCGCCAACGCCCAGCTGTTCAGGGCTGAAATCAGGAGTGGATCATGCTTGACGATCTTTCTCTCAGGCCGATTTTCATGGCTCGCGATGGCGTCCGCCTTGCGCATTTCGATGTCGGACCGGTTGTCCCGCAAAATCCCCCCCTTCTTCTGATCAATGGCTGGACCGGCGATCACGGAATCTTCACGCCCCAGATCACTCATTTTTCGCAAACTCGTCGTGTCGTGGCCGTCAATCTTCGTGGACACGGCGCCAGCGATGCGCCTGAGCAAGAATACACCATGAAGGGTTTCTCGGACGATATCGCCTGGCAATGCAGCCAGTTGGGCTTGCAAAAGCCCGTGGTCATCGGCCACTCCATGGGTGGCGTCGTCGCGCTCGATCTCTGCGGGCGCTACCCGGACCTGGCTTCGGGCCTGGTGATGATCGATTCGATTCTTCCCATGCTTCCGGCCTTGCGAGACCATCCTAACCTGAAGCGTCTTCTGGAAGGAATCGGCGGGCCGAACTACCGTGAAATATCGAGAGCCAATGCGTGGGACATCGGTTGCGATTTCGACGACCCGGCGCGCCGGAAGGCGATCTTCGAGAAATATATTCTCCCTCCCTGCGAAAAGATCCCGCAACACGCCGCTTATTCGACCCTGGTCAATTGCATTGTGAATTATGATGCCACGCAAGCGGCGGAAGCCTGCAAAATTCCGGCGGCCTATATTTCAGCGGACGTGCCCGTGGTGAACATGGTCAATGAGCTGATCGGCGACCGGCTGAAGAAGGCCTGCCCCCAGATCGTCTTCGCAAAAACCCTTCTGGCCGGCCATTTCAACACGATCGAGGTCGCCGATCAGGTCAACGCCATGCTCGAACGCTTCCTCGCCGTCGGCCTCAACCGACCATCAGCCAAGGCGTAAAGAGGCAAGCGGCCTCACACCTTCACCTTCCGCTTGCCAGCCAGCGCCACCGCCTGGCGCATCGCCTCGATCATGCTGCGTTCGTCGGCCCGCCCCGTGCCGGCAAGATCGAAGGCGGTGCCGTGATCGACCGAGGTGCGAATCACCGGCAGCCCCACCGTGATATTCACCCCGGCCTCGATGCCGAGCACCTTGATCGGCCCATGGCCCTGGTCGTGGTACATCGCCACCACCATGTCGAAATCGCCCCTTCCGGCACGGAAGAACAGCGTATCGGCCGGCAAAGGGCCTTCGACATCCCAGCCTTTCGCCCGGCAGGCGGCGATCGCCGGGGCGATCTTCTCCTCCTCCTCGCCGTGCCCGAAGAGGCCATGCTCGCCCGCATGCGGGTTGATCCCGCATATGCCGATCCGCTGGCGCGCCAGCCCCGCATTCTCCAGCACCATTCGCCCGCGCGCGATCGTCCGCTCGACCAGCCCGGGCTCGATCCGCGCGATCGCATCGATCAGCCCGATATGCGTGGTCACGTGGATGACGCGAAGATTGGGCGCCGTCAGCATCATAGAGACTTCGGGCACGCCCGTCAGCGCGGCGAGCAACTCCGTATGGCCGGGATAGCGGTGCCCGGCCGCATGCAGCGCCTCCTTGTTGATGGGCGCGGTGCAGATCGCATCGGCCCGCCCGGCCATCGCGAGCTTCGCTGCCGTCTCGATATAGCGGAACGCGGCCTCTCCCGCCTCGGCCGAGAGCATCCCCCAGGGGAGGTCGGCCGGAATGAGCCCGAGATCGATGCAGTTCACGCTCCCCGGCCCGAACAACGCCGTCTCGATCTCGCCGGGCGGGATTTTCCGCACATCGAGATCCGTCCCGGCAATCTCCCCTGCCGCCGCGAGCCGTCCGGCATCGCCGATCACCAGTGGCCGCGCGCTTTCATGAATCTCCTCATGGGCAAGGCTCTTCATGATCACCTCGGGTCCGATGCCGGCGGCATCCCCCATGGTGATCGCGATCAGCGGGCGATTCATGATGTCACTCCTGAGGAAAGGATTTTCGCGCGGAACCGATTCTTCGCCCGCTTCACGATCGGGCCGGCGTCTCCATCCTACGTTCCGCCGCCAGAAGGAAACCCGGCGGCGCCACATCCAGCCGTCGCGCCGTCTCCGCGAGCTTGCGGCAGGTCACCGAGGCGAGCGGAATGCCCGTGACCAGCCTCTCGGCCTTGGTCCGCTCGCCATTCTCGCCGGGCAGCAAGACATCCTTGCCTTCCACGCTCGGCCGCGTGCTCCTGATCCATGCCGCAAGCCGGCTGACATCGTCGCCATAGCCGGAGGCCGGCTCCAGCGAAGCGGGCGCGATCACGATGCTCAGCATGTTGTTGACGAAGCGGCCCGCGGTCGGGTTCCCGGGATGGCCGCTTCCGCCGCCGCTCAGGGCACCGGCCAGGATCTCGCAGAAGAGCGAAAGCCCGAATCCCTTGTGCCCGCCGAAGGGCAGGATCGCCCCCGGCTTCGTGCCCGCGGCAGGATCGCCATAGAAATCGGAAGGCTCGGTCGTCGGCCGGCCGGCCCCGTCGAGAATGAGGCCGGGCGCCAGCTTTTCTCCGCGATCGATCGCCAGCATCAGCGAGCCTTCGGCAATGGCCCCGGTCGCCATGTCGAGCACGATCGGCCGCCCATCGGGCCCCGGCGCGGCGGCCGCGAGAGGGTTGGCGGAAAGCCGCCGCTCGCGGCCGCCATGGGGTGCGACCATGATGCCGCCGCCCGAGCTGTTGACGAAATGAAGCGAGACCATTCCGGCGCGGGCAAGCTGCTCCGCATAGGCGCCGATCCGCCCGAGATGGCCGGAATTGCGGATCGCGACCACGGCCACACCTTCTTCGCGCGCCCGGGCCGCCGCGGCTTCCATCGCATCATGGCCGATCACCTGACCGAAGCCGAACTCGCCGTCGAAGCCGAGCAGGGGGCCGCGATCGAATACGCGCCGCGCCCTCCGGTTGAGGCTCACTTTCCCCGCGCGCAGCCATTCGCAATAGATTGGCACGCGCATCACGCCATGGCTGTCATGGCCGAGAAGATTGGCCTCGGTCAGGTGGGTCGCGACACGTTCGGCCTCGAAGGAAGAGGAGCCGGCGGCTTCGAAGATCGAGGCTGCGAATTCGTTGAGCGCCGCATGCGCCGCACGGATCATGGAGCGGACCTGGGCGAGACGAGAGTGACGCCAACGCCGAGCTGCTCCAGCGCCCGGCGTTCGGTGGCCGGCATGGCCTCGTCGCAGATGACCTGCGAGACCTGATGGATGGGACAGATCTCGCAGAAGGCCTGGGTCTGGAATTTCGAGGAATCCAGAAGAAGAATGGTGCGGTTGGCGGCGGCGATCAGGCTGCGCTTGATGCTCGCGACCTCGAGCGAGGTCTCGCTGATGCGCAGATTGGCGAGCGAATGAACCCCGATCAGGGCGATGTCCGCATGCAGGGAACGGACGATATCGAGGGCAGGCGAGCCCACCAGCGTGAAGGAGCCGGGCCGGACCTGCCCTCCTGGAACGATGAGCTGAATCCGCGGCGAAGAGCTGAGCGCGATGGCGATCCGCAGATCATTGGTCACGACGGTGAGCGCGAGGTCGCGCTCGACGAGGGCATGCGCGGCCTCGAGAACCGTGGAGCTGGAATCGAGGATCACGCTCTGCCCATCCTCGACCAGGCCCGCCGCGTGGCGGCCGATCGCGATCTTGGCTGCCCTGGCGACCTGGTGGGTGATGTCGGAGGCAGGCTCGAAGGTGGTGCGCGAGCGCTCGCGGAGCAGGGCGCCGCCATGGGCACGCTCCAGATAGCCGGCGGCGGTCAGGAAATCGACATCGCGACGGGCGGTGGAGATGGAAATGCCGATCTCGTCGGCCAGCCGCTGGATCGAGATCGCGCCTTCCTTCCGCAACAGCTCGAGCGTCCGGGCACGCCGCGCTGCGGGGATCAGGCTCGCCGATGCCATCGCTTCCTCCTTCATGCGTCGGCAGAAGACCTGCCCGCGCTCATGACGTTTCGTCCCTTCGAGTCCCTAAAATAAATATAGTCTGCAAAGGGAAAAGGCCGCACACCTGACCTATTCTGAACATATTTGATCCATCCGAATGTTAGCGCCGCTTCTTTTCTCTTGCAAGAACCTCTCAAAGAAGGAAAGAAAATACTTTATAAAAATAATGTTATAGCCGTTTAATAATTTAATTTCTTAGTCAATCTCACGAAACCAATTCGCTTCACGAACATGACCGACTTTGATCTGACTTGATTGACATGGGCCTCAGCGGCTCATAGGCTCGCTCTCGATCTCGGCTCCCGGCGCCATTCGGCCCATCGCGCGAAGCCGATGATCGAAGCCGCGCCGCCGAGGAAGAACCCAGCCGGCGCCAAGGGGAGGAAGAAAATGACGAGTCCGTTCCGGCCCGGCCGGCCATTCTGGAAGAATGTCTCCAAGCCTGTCTCCGCTGGCCTGCTCGCCGCCGCCTTGCTTGGCGGCGCATCCGCTCATGCCGCGGGCAAGGGAACGATCGCGGTGATCGTGCCCACTTTGCAGATCACGGTGCTGCAAACGGAATCCCAGGCCGCGGTCGCCGAGGCCAAGGCGCTCGGCTACACCGCAATCGTGCTCACGCATGACTTCAACACCGCCAAGGAACTGAACGACGCCGAGGAGATCATCGCCGAAAAGGTAGTGGGTGCCGTCTGGAACGTCGCGGATCCTGCCGCCTCGGCGGTCGCGGTCCAGAAAGTCCGCGCGGCGGGAATCCCGGTCATCAACATGGACCGGGTGCTGACCCAGCCGCAGATCGCGAACTATTCGGTCGAGTCCGACAATTTCCAGTGCGGCGCGCTCGCCGCGCAAGCCTTCGTGGCCGATGTCGGAACGAAGGGAACCTATGCCGAGATCGCGGGCCCGCCACATGATGCCATGGCTGCCACACGTTCGGCCGGCTATCACTCGGTCCTCGACAAGACAGGCCTCAAGATGGTCGCCAAGCAATCGGCGCCCTATGACCGCACCCGCGGTTTCGAGCTGGCCGGCAGCATCCTCCAGGCCCATCCGCAGATTGTCGGCTTCATCACCGGCAATGATTCGATCGGCCTCGGCGCCGCCGCGGCGATCAAGACCCAGGGCGGCAAGGACATGACCGTGGTCGGCATCGATGGCGGCGCGGATGCGGCGGCTGCCCTCAAGACGGGCAATTCCGCTTTCCGCGCCACGGCCGCCCAGCCGGTCGCGGATATCGGCACGGTCGCGGTGAAGACGCTCAACATCGTCCTCACCGGGCAGAAATATGATCAGGGCAAGGTGCAGCTCCTGCCCTGCACGCTGATGAAATAGCCGGGATCATCGTGCTCGAACGCGGCGCTCACGGGGAAGGGGCGGGCAGGGCAGGGAATGCTCCGCCCGTCCTGCCTGGAACCACGCCCGGGAGCGTCGCGATCGAGGCGGTGGGCGTGACCAAGGCCTATGGCGCCATCCTCGCGCTCGATCACGTGGATTTCCAGGCCTATGCGGGCCAGGTGAATGTCCTGCTCGGCGAGAACGGCGCCGGCAAATCGACCCTCATGCGCATCCTCGCCGGCGAGACCCAGCCCGATTCCGGCCATATCGCCTGCGCCGGCCGCCCGGTACGGTTCCGCTCCCCGCGCGATGCGCGCCGGCACGGGGTCGCGATCATCCACCAGGAACTCAGCCTGTTTCCGGCCCTGACCGTGGCGGACAATATCTTCGCCGGGCATGAGCATCGCCGTGCCGGGCTGCTCGATGACCGGCGCCATCGCGCGCGCGCCGCCGAAATCCTCGCCCGGCTCGATGAGCGCATCGATCCCCGTGCCAACGCGGGCGCGCTCGCGGTCGGCCAGCAGCAAGTGGTGGAGATCGCCAAGGCGCTCGCCCATGACGCGCGCGTCCTCATCATGGACGAGCCGACCTCCGCCCTCTCCAATGCCGAGGTCGAGGCGCTCTTCGGCGTGATCCGGGAACTGATCCGGCGCGATGTGGCGGTGGTCTATATCTCGCATCGCATGGATGAGATCTTCCGCATCGGGGACAAGCTCACCGTGTTCCGGGACGGACGCCGTGTCGCCGCGGCGGAGGCGCGGGATGTCGGCATGAACTGGGTCTCGGAGACGATGCTCGGATCCCAGCAGCGCGCCGCGCTCGCGCACATGAACGCGGACCGCGCCGAACGTCCGGATCGGGTGGGCGAGACCGTCCTCGAGGTCGAGAATCTCTCGCTCGCCAGCCCGGATTCGGCACGGCTTCTGTTGAGCAATGTCTCCTTCCGCCTGAGCGCGGGCGAAGTGCTCGGCGTCTATGGGTTGCTCGGCGCCGGCAAGACCGAGCTTGCCGAATCCATCGCCGGGCTGAGGCCGGAGGCGAGCGGCATCTGCCGCATCGGCGGCGGCGTCCTCGCCGGGGGCGTTCCCGCGCGTATCGCCGCCGGCATCGCCTTCGTGCCGGAGGATCGCCAGCGCCAGGCGCTCGTCCCCACATCCTCGGTCGGCGATAATATGGTCCTGAGCAGCCTCGACCGGCTCTCGACGGGCGGCGTGATCTCGAGGCGCCGCGAGGACGAGACCGCGCGGACCATGATCGCCGAGCTTTCCATCCGTGTCGGCTCCGCTTCCCAGCCGGTCCTCTCCTTGAGCGGCGGCAATCAGCAGAAGGTGATCATCGCTCGTGCGCTCCTGACCCGGCCCAGGCTTCTCATCCTCGATGAGCCGACCCGCGGCATCGATGTCGGCGCCAAGGCCGAGATCTTCCGCATCATGCGCCGGCTCGCGGATGCCGGACTCGCCATTCTCTTCGTCTCGTCCGAGCTCCCGGAAATCATGGCGGTGTCGGACCGCATCCTCGTCCTTTCCCGGGGCGAGGTCGGCGGAATTTTCGATCGCGCCGGGGTGGAGGAGACGGACATCACCCGAGCGAGCGTCCATGTCGCCTCCAACGAACGCCTCTAGCATCGAAGCCTCGCGCCCCGCCGCGCCGCCGGCGCAGAGCCCCTCGCGGCTCGGCTTCACCCTGCTCGCGCGGCTGCGCTCGCTGCTCGCGCTCGCCATCCTGATCGCGGTCTTCTCACGCGTCAGCCCGGTCTTCCTGACCTGGAACAATCTCGTGATCATGACCCAGCACGTGGCGGTCCGCGCCGTGCTCGCAACCGGCATGACCTTCGTCATCCTGACGGCCGGCATCGATCTCTCGGTCGGCGCGATCGCCGCGCTCAGCGGCGTCGTCGCCGGCTATCTTCTTACCCAGGGGATCCCACTCGGCGGTCACGCCTTCTTTCTCCCCGCCGCCGCCGTGATCGCGGTCGCGATCGCGAGTGGCGGGATCGTCGGCGCCATCAACGGCTTCGTCATCACCCTGCTCCGCGTGCCGGATTTCATCGTGACACTCGGCATGCTCTATGTCGCGCGCGGCGCGGCCCTGCTCATCACCGGCGGCAGCTCCTTCATCGGGCTCGGCGGCTCGAAGGCGAACGGCAATATCGGCTTCGACTATGTCGGCACGGCGCGCTGGTTCCATCTGCCGGTGCAGATCTTCGTCATGATCGCGGTTGGAATCGTCGGCGCCTTCACCGCGACCCGCACCATCTTCGGCCGGCATGTCTATGCGGTCGGCGGCAATATGCGCGCCGCCATCAGCGCCGGCATCCGCGTGCGCCGCATCAAGATCACGGTCTATGCGCTTTCCGGCGCATGCGCCGGGATCGCGGGCGTGATGCTCGCCTCGGAGCTCTCGGCCGCCGACCCGACCGCGGCCACCAATTACGAGCTGGGCGCGATCGCCGCCGTCGTCCTCGGCGGCACCTCGCTCTTTGGCGGCCAGGGCTCGGTCGCGGGTTCCATCGCCGGCGCCTTCGTGATCGGCTTCCTCAATGACGGCCTGGTGCTCGCCAATGTCTCCGAGTTCTGGCAGATGATCGCGACCGGCCTCGTCATCGTCGTCGCGGTCGGAATCGATGAATTCCAGCGCCTTGGCAGCGCAAGGCTCAGCGCGCGCCGCCGCCTCCGCGCCGCCTCGGGCAAGCGGGGAGGGGACTGATCAGGCTTTCTCCTCGGCCTTCACGCCCCGCCAATGCGCCTCCATCTCCGCAAGCGTCGCTTCTCCCGGAATCTTTCCCTCCAAAGCAAGCCTTTCTTCAACACCGTTGAAGCGTCGCTCGAACTTCCGGTTGCTCTCGCGCAGGCAGGTCTCGGCATCCAGCCCGAGCTTGCGGGCAAGGTTCGCGAGCACGAAGAGAAGATCGCCGACCTCATCGGCCAGCCGCGCCCTGTCCGCGCCCGGCAGCTCGGCCCGCACCTCGGCGATCTCTTCCTCGAGCTTCTCGAGAACCGCCTCCGCGTCCGGCCAGTCGAACCCCACGCGAGCCGCCCGCGCGGTCAGTTTTTGTGCCCGGATGAGAGCGGGCAGGGCGCCCGGCACACCGGCGAGTGTCCCGCCCAGCCCGGCCGCTTTTCGCTCGAGCGTCTTCTGCCGTTCCCAGGCACCGGGCTCGGGCGCTTGTTCCGCGAAAACATGGGGATGCCGGCGGAGCATCTTGTCGCCGATCGCCTGCGCGACGTCCGCGAAATCGAACCAGCCGCGCTCCTCTGCGAGCCGCGCGTGATAGACGACCTGGAGCAAAAGATCGCCCAGCTCATCCTTGAGGCCCGCGCGATCCTTCCGAGCGATGGCATCCGCGACCTCGTAGGCCTCCTCGATCGTATAGGGCGCGATGGTCGCGAAATCCTGCTCGCGATCCCAGGGACAGCCGCTCACCGGGTCGCGGAGCGCGGCCATGACGGCGAGCAGGCGAGCGGTCGGGTCTTCGGTCATGGCGCGTCCATTTGTCGCATAAGATATATTATGGAAAGTTCTATCCGTGCATGTGGCCTCCGCACTGTCCAACCTGTCCAAGAATCGGCAAAATCCCTTGTCAAAGCTGACCTCCGGAGAATCGGCATGGACAGGGACACGTCCTATCTCGCGCCCAACGCGGCGAACTACGCACCCCTGACACCCCTGAGCTTCCTTGCCTGGACGGCATCCGTCTATCCCGATCGTCTCTCCGTGATCCACGGCACGAGGCGCTTCACCTGGCGCGAAACCCTGGAGCGTTGTGCGCGCCTCGCATCCGCGCTCCGTGCCGCCGGCATCCGTCCCGGCGAGACCGTGGCAATGATCGCCCCGAACGTGCCGGCCGCGCTCGAGGCGCATTTTGGCATTCCCATGGCCGGCGCCGTGCTCAACGCCATCAATATCCGCCTCGATCCTCCGACCGTCGCCTATATCCTCGGCCATGGTGAGGCCAAGGCGCTCCTCGCGGACCGCGAATTCACGCCGCTGGTCACCGCCGCGCTCGCCGAGCTGCCGCCCGAGGCGCGGCCGTTCCTGGTCGAGATCGACGATCCGGCGCTGCCGCCAAGCCCCGGACTCGACGCCTCCGGACTCGACGCCATCGAATACGAAGCCTTCCTCGCTTCCGGCGACCCCGGCTTCGCCTGGAGCGGCCCCGCCGATGAATGGGGCTCGATCAGCCTCAACTACACCTCCGGCACCACGGCGCGGCCGAAAGGCGTGCTCTATCATCACCGCGGCGCCTATCTGAACGCCATCGGCAATGCGCTGATCTGGGGCATGAGAGACCGACCCGTCTATCTCTGGACACTGCCGATGTTCCACTGCAATGGCTGGTGCTTCCCCTGGACGATCACGGCGCTCTCCGGCACGCATGTTTGCCTCCGCCGTGTCGAGGCCGCTTCGGTCTTCGCCGCGATCGCCGATCACGATGTGACACATCTCTGCGGCGCGCCGGTGGTGATGAACATGATGCTCAATGCCCCGGCCCAGCTTCGGCGCGATTTCGATGGCCGGCGGATCGCCATGATGACGGCCGGCGCCGCGCCGCCGGCGGCGGTGCTCGAAGGAATGCAGCGGATCGGCTTCGACATCACCCATGTCTACGGCCTGACCGAGACCTATGGCCCGGCCGCCGGCTGTGCCTGGCACGAGGAATGGGATGCCCTGCCTGAAGCCGAGCAGGCTCGGCTCAAGGCCCGCCAGGGGGTTCCTTATCAAGTGCAGGAAGGCATGATGGTCGGCGATTCCGCGACACTCGCGCCCGTACCCCAGGATGGGGCGACCATGGGCGAGGTCTTCATGCGCGGCAATATTGTCATGCGCGGCTACCTCAAGGATCCGGCCGCAACCGAAAAAGCCTTTGCCGGCGGATGGTTCCACACCGGCGATCTCGGCGTCTGCCATCCGGATGGCTATATTGAGCTCAAGGACCGGGCCAAGGACATCATCATCTCGGGTGGCGAGAACATCTCCACGATCGAGGTGGAAGGCGTGCTCTACCGCCACCCGGCCGTGCTGGAGGCTGCGGTGGTCGCCAGGCCCGATCCGCAATGGGGCGAAACGCCCTGCGCTTTCGTCACCCTGAAGGACGGCGCGCAGGCGAGCGAGGCCGATATCATCACCTTCTGCCGGGCCAACATGGCGCACTTCAAGGCGCCGAGGCGCGTGATCTTCGGCCCGCTGCCGAAAACCTCGACCGGCAAGATCCAGAAATTCGTGCTGCGCGAGCGGATCCGCACCGGCTAGTATCCCTTCTCGCAAATATCGTTATCATGCGTCGGGACACTAGTTCTTTGTTTTCAGTCGCCTTATTTTCTCGATCAATTTCATGGCTTCCCTTTGGGCTTTGGCGGATCGCTCCGCGATTCCACCGGAAGCCATATTGATCTAATCAAACCGCGTGGATTTCTTTCCGGTCTTTCTCGATCTTCGCGAGCGGCTGGTCCTCGTCCTGGGCGAAGGCCCGGCGGCGACGCGCAAGGCCGCTCTGGTCCGTCAGGCCGGGGCGGAGGTGCGGGTAGCGAAGATTTTCTCCCCTGCCCTTCTCGACGGCGTTCTTCTCGCCATCGGCGCGGATACCCCGGAAGGTGATCTCGCGGCGCTCTCCGCTGCGGCCAGGGCGCGGGGAATCCCGGTGAACATCGTGGACCGTCCCGAGCTTTGCAGCGTCATCATGCCGGCCGTGGTGGATCGTGCGCCGATCACCATCGCGATCTCCTCGGGCGGAGCGGCGCCGGTGCTCGCGCGGCTCATCCGCGCGCGGATCGAGGAAATGCTCGCACCTTCCCTCGGCCGGCTCGCTTCCCTCGCTGCGCGGCTCCGCAAGGAGACGCTACGGCATCTGCCCGATCTCGATGCGCGCCGGCGCATGCTGGAACGGGCCTTCACGGGAAGCGTCGCCGCGCGCTTCCTTGCCGGCGACGAAGCGGGGGCTGAAGCGGAATATCGGGTGCTGCTGATACAGGAAACGGGGAACCCGGCCGGTTCCGTCTTTTTCGTGTGCGCCCCGGCGTCCGATCTGCTCACGCTTCGTGCCGCGCGTTTGCTCGGCGTCGCCGATGCGGTCGTGCATGATGCGAAGATCGGGACGGACGTGCTGGAACTGACCCGGCGCGAAGCCGAGCGGATCGTGGCCGGTCCGGATGTCGTGGACCGGTTGGTGGCCTTGACGCGGACCGGCAAGCAGGTGGTGCGGGTCCGGATCGAAGCACCGGATGCCCTGAGTGTGGAGAGTGAGCGCAATGCGCTGGCCAAAGCGGGGATCGAGAGCATCGTGATCCCATTCGTTCCCTGACGCCGATCTTCTTCTCGCGCAGGGGTTCTGGACAGGCGTGGCAGAACCGGCTCTCTGCCGTCATGCCCGATCCCGCAGGACCTTACGACGTGCTCATCGTGGGGGGTGGCAATGCTGCTCTTTGCGCCGCCATCAGCGCCCGCCATGCCGGCGCCTCCGTCCTCGTTCTGGAGGCGGCGCCGAAATTCTTTCGCGGGGGAAATTCCCGCCATACACGCAATATGCGGCTCGCCCATGATACGGCGACCGAGACTCTGACCGGACCCTATACCGAGGAGGAATTCTGGGACGATCTCCTGCGCGTGACCGGCGGGGAGACGGACGAGGAGCTCGCCCGCTTCATGATTCACGAATCGAAGGACATGCTGCCCTGGATCGCCCGCCAAGGCGTGCGCTTCCAACCTTCGCTCGGCGGCACGCTCAGCCTCGGCCGCACCAATTCCTTCTTCCTCGGCGGCGGCCGCGCCATGCTAAACGCGCTCTACCGCACCGCCGAATCCCTCGGCGTCGTGGTACATTATGAAGCGAAAGTTGTCGCGCTCGAGATCGAGGACGGACATTTCCGTTCGGCGACCTTCCTCGTCGGCGATCATCCCCGCAATGTCGAGGCGACTGCCTTGGTCGCCGCCGCCGGCGGGTTCGAGGCAAATATCCCCTGGCTCAAGGAATATTGGGGCGAGGCCGCCGAAAATTTCCTCATCCGCGGCAGCCCTTACAATCGTGGCGCGGTCCTCAAGCTCCTGCTCGAGAAAGGCGTCCAGGAGGTCGGCGATCCCACCCAGTGCCACGCGGTCGCCATCGATGCGCGCGCGCCGCGCTTCGATGGCGGCATCATCACGCGGCTCGATTGCGTCGTTTTCGGCATCGTCGTCAACAAGCATGCCGAGCGATTCTATGACGAGGGCGAGGATGTCTGGCCCAAGCGCTATGCGATCTGGGGCCGCCTGGTCGCCGCCCAGCCGGACCAGATCGCCTATATCCTGTTCGACGCTTCGTCCCTCACGCTCTTCATGCCCTCTCTTTTTCCACCGATCGCGGCACCCACCATCTGCGCGCTCGCCAGCGCGCTCGGGCTCGATTCCGGCGCGCTCGAGAAGACGGTGGGCGATTTCAATGCTTCCGTCCGTCCCGGCCGCTTCAACCCGGCCGAGCTCGATGAATGCCGCACGGAGTGCCTCGCGCCCCCGAAAAGCCACTGGGCACGCCGCATCGAGACGCCCCCCTTCTATGCCTATCCGGTGCGGCCGGGCATCACCTTCACCTATCTCGGCACGCGGGTGAATCGCGACGCGCGCATGGTGATGCGTTCCGGCGCCACTGCCGCCAACATGTTCGCCGCCGGCGAGATCATGGCCGGAAATGTGCTCGGCCGGGGCTATGCCGCGGGCGTGGGCATGACCATCGGCAGCGTCTTCGGACGCATCGCAGGAAGAGAGGCCGCCCGCCATGCACGCAACTAGCGCTCTCACAGAAGCCGATCGCATCATGACGGTGTGCAATTCCTGCCGCTACTGCGAGGGGCTCTGCGCGGTCTTTCCGGCGATGGAGATGCGCCGGACCTTTCCGGACGGAGATCTCGATTATCTAGCCAATCTCTGCCATGGCTGCGGTGCCTGCTATTACGATTGCCAGTTCTCGCCCCCGCACGAATTCAATGTCGATCTTCCGCGCACGCTGGCGCAGGTGCGAGCCCAATCCTATGCACGCTATGCATGGCCTGCCGCTTTTTCTTCTCTTTTTGCCTGCAATGGACGCGCCGTCTCGATCGCTGCGGCGATCGGCATTCTCCTCTTCCTCGCTAGTTTTGGTCTTCTCGAAAGCGATTCCTTTCTTGCCGCGCATATCAATGAAGGCGCTTTCTACGCCCTCATGCCGCACGGCGCGATGGCATTCGTCTTTGGCCTGGCGTTCCTCTATGCACTCGCCGCGCTCGGTGCGGGTCTCGCAAACTTCTCGTATGCGATGGGCAAGCCCCCGAGCACGCTCACGGCACCGCGACTTCTCCTTCAAGCCACGCGAGACGCTGCGCGGCTCCGCTATCTCGACGGCGGAGGCGCCGGCTGCATGAATGAAAACGAACGCCCCAGCGACAGCCGCGCGCTCTTCCACCACTTCACCTTCTACGGGTTCCTGCTGTGCTTCGCCGCCACCTGCGTGGCAACCGTCTACCATTATGTCCTCGGCCGCGAGGCGCCCTATGCGTGGTACAGCCTGCCGGTCCTGCTCGGCACGGCGGGTGGCATCGGGCTCCTTATCGGGCCCGTTGGCCTTTTCGCCGCGAAGCTCCATGGCGACACGGCATTGCGCGACCCGGAAAGCCGCTTCATGGACCTAGCCTTCCTCGCCGTGCTCTTCCTCACAGCCGCGAGCGGCCTAGCCCTTCTTCTCTTTCGCGCCACAGTGGCGATGGGGCCGTTGCTTGCCATCCATCTGGGAATCGTTCTCGCCCTCTTCCTCACCATGCCCTATGGCAAATTCGTCCACGGGATCTATCGCTTCGCCGCGCTCGTCCATTACGTTGATGAAATAGAACAATCAAAGGAAGCCCCACTTTCCTGAAATGCTTGAATTCGGCTGCGTGCGAGCAGCCAATAAACAGCACCCCGCCTTTCGGTTTCCAAAAGGCGCTTCCCGAGTAAACCTGCCGGAGCGAAGAACACGTGATGAGCAACGCTCTACCGCTTCGCGGCCACCGCTATCCGTAACCGCGCGGCCCTACGGTCTCAAACGCGCCCGATCGCCCCGGGCAGATCAACTATCCTCTCATTCTCGAGCGCGGTTCGGGTATCGCGCTCCGGATTCATGCACCAATCACAGGGCTTCCGTTAGCGCCCATGCACGCGGTGCATTCTCGAGCAACATTGTAACTGTGGCACTGACGCCCGTGGAGAGTTCCTGGAGCGAGGCTTCCTTGTTGTTTCCGAATCGCACCCCGTCCCGCCAGAACCCGTGATCGAGGCGGGTGAAGACGACATCCTCGATCGGTCCGATCCCGAGTTTCTGCTGCAGGTCGGCAGAAATTTCCTCGAGTCGCAGCTTCGTGTCGCATTGAACGCAGACCGGCGTCTCCTTGTCTCCAGGCGTGGCGAGGCCCACGGTCCCGCTGCGGAAGCGGGTCGTGACATAGCGCTCACCCTCCTGAGCCGGTCGCGTGCCATACATTTCAAGCGAGTAATCACACATGGAGCCATCCTTCCCTGTTGGGCAAGACGTTCATCGCCCTGCCCCATTTGAGCCATCTCGGGCGGGCGAACCCGGTGATCAAGAGGGCGAGGAAAATTCTGCGAAAAGATTATTGGCGCCATACCTCGTTGCGCGTCTGGCTGCGGCCAGCACGCTTCCTTCAATGAGAGAATGATGATTTTTTGATCATTACGCTCTGGATCAATATGGATTCTGGCGGCTAAGCGCAACGATCCGCCGAAGCCCAAGGGCAAGCCCTAAAATTGATCGAGAAAATAAAGCGAGAGCGTGATGATCATGAAATCATGGCACCCTCGCGCAAATTGCCGTATACTCCACACACAAAATGGAGTCGTGGCAAAGCAGAGAGGTTTCTGTGTGCCTGTATGTACATGCTTGCGCGGATCAGGAGGTTCGCCAGCCTTTCTCTACCTTTCGCACACGGCCCTCCGCAGCAAGCTTGAGCAGATGCGCGAGTACGCTGCGCTCGGCGGCGGCGAGCAGTCGGGGGTCAAGTCCCGGATAAGCCCGCACTGTAATATCGGCAAGCGCAGCAGGCGTGTTCTTGAGCGCCGCGATCACCGCCTTTTCGCGCTCCCTGCGATGCTCAAGCAAAGCTCGGGCAAAGCCTGCAGTCTGCACGAGCGGCGGCCCGTGGCCGGGAAGGTAACAGCGGTCGCCACGTGCAGCGAGACGGTCCAGACTCGCAAAATAGGCGGCCATGTCCCCGTGCGGCGGGCTCACGACGCTGGTTGACCAGCTCATCACGTGATCACCAGTGAAGAGCAATCCATCCGCGCTCGCGTAGCAAAGATGATCCGCGGCATGGCCCGGTGTGTGCAGGACGGTCAGCCCGCCCACCGTATCGCCGTCCGCCAGCGCGTGATCGATCACCACATCCTCGTTTATGCTGGGGCTCGAACCGAACACCGGCACCGGCACCGGCATCGCGGCGCACAATCGGGCGAGTGCGCCGGTGTGATCGCGATGGCCATGGGAAAGAAGGATGCGACGGATCTGCCGATGGGCCGCTGCGATCACGGCTTCGACATGCAGCGGGTCGTCGGGACCCGGATCGAGGACTGTCACGGCGCCCCCTTCCGGGTCCTCGATGAGATACGTGTTGGTGCCGTGATAGGTCATCGGGCCGGGATTGCCCGCGACCATCCGCCAGACGCCGGGAGCGACCGCGAGCGGGACACCCCGCTCCGGTTCGGGCTCGGTAAGGAATCCCGGCGCAGTCACGCCGCTTCGGCGTACCAATCCATCGCTGCCTCCACTCCGCCTGTGCTGTGTGGAACACGATTGATCCTGAGGCTCATCTCCACCGCGCCGAGCGCGCCGAGCACCATCGGTTCGTTGAGATCCCCGAGATGGCCGATGCGGAAGACTTTGCCGCCGAGCGAACCGAGCCCGCCGCCAAGCGAAACATTGAAACGCGAAAGCGCGGTGCGTCGGAGCGCATCCGCATCGAACCCCTCGGGCATCAGGACGGCGGTCACGGAATCCGAGCGGCGGGCCGGATCGGTGCAGAAAAACTGGGGCCCCGCATTGCCTCCCCACGCATGCACCGCGCGCCGCACGCCCTCGGCAAGGCGATGATGGCGCGCAAAGACCTGCGCCAAGTCTTCTTCTTCGAGCAACCGGATCGATTCACGCATCCCATAGAAGAAGCTGATCGGCACCGTGCCCACAAAGCTCTTGTGCGGACGCGTCAGCATCATTGACCAGTCGAAATAGAAACGCGGCAGGCACGCCCGCTGGTGTGCTTTCATCGCTTTCTCGTTGACCGCGGTGAAGCTCATGCCCGCGGGCAGCATCAGGCCTTTCTGGCTGCCCCCCACCACCCCGTCGATCCCCCATTCATCCATGCGGAAATCCATCGAGGCGAGCGAGGAAATCGTATCGGCCAGCAGCAGCGCAGGATGATCAGCCTCATCGAGCGCGGCGCGCACCGCTTCGAGGGGCAGGCAGACTCCCGTCGAGGTTTCGTTGTGCACGGCGCAGACGGCGTGAAAACGATGCTCCTTGTCTTCGGCAAGCTTTCGTCGCAGCTCCGCGATCTCCACGCCGCGACGCCAGTCCGCGCCGACGGTTTCCACCTCGAGCCCATGCCTGCGGGCAAGCGCACTCCAGGACTCCGAGAAATAGCCAGATTCCAGCATCAGCAGGCGATCGCCCGGCGAGCAGAGATTGACGAGGGTTCCCTCCCATGCGCCATGGCCGGACGCGGCATAAAGGAACACGTGATGCCGTGTCCCGAGCACCCGCTTCAGCCCTTCGATGCAGGCGTCATAGACTTCGAGGAAGTCTGGATCGTTGAAGTCGACGCTTGCGTGCGCGGCTGCGTGCAGCACACTGTCCGGGATATTGGTCGGCCCGGGATTGGCAAAAAACTGGCGGCCACGCGGTTTCTGCTGCACGGATACTTAACTCCCTTGAGTGTCGCGAGCGGGTGATTCCCGCTCCATCGTTCAGGCCTAATATTAAAGCCTTGTTTTTTCTGCAAAAATGATTCCTTGTCCAGGAACTCCCGATCTTAAGGGCATCAGAAATCTACGTTTTTGATTTCGTTGAGGAATTTTTATCGATCCGGGCAACTCATCTATCGCCTGCTATCGGCATTTTGAGCACCCCTCCACATCCCAAACGCAAGGCGCGAACGTCGCCAAAAGTACCGTCAGCCCCCTTCCGAAGAAGTGAGTCAGCATGAAGCCCGTCCCAATGGAAGGCTATCACTCGGCCTATGGCCAGTGTTGCTGAATGCTCGCTCGGTCGGCCAGCCCTCCACTGGAATTCCTAAGCCCGATGCGCTATATGACCATTTACATAGTCAGAAACGTGACATGGACGCGATCAATCTGGCGGACGCCAAGGCCCATCTGAGCGAGCTCGTCGACCGGGTCGAGGCAGGGGAATCGATCCACATTACCAGGCGTGGCAAGCCGGTTGCGCGGCTTACGGCGGTGGCTAGGCCGCGCAAGCGGGTCGACGCGGCCCTGCTCCAATCCTTGACGGAGACCATACCGCCGCAGCCGCAGGACGCTGCGAGCTTGGTGCGGTCGATGCGAGATGGCGACCGCTGCTAATGCTCTATCTCGACACGTCGCTGATCGTTGCCGCGCTTTCCAACGAGACGGTGACTCCACGAGCACAAAGCTGGCTGGCGGAGCAGGATCCAGCACAGCTTCTGATCAGCGAGTGGACCATTACCGAGATGTCCTCCGCCATGGCGATCAAACTGCGGACCGGCCAGATCTCGTTGGAGCAGCGGGCATCGGCGCTTGCGATGTTCAACAAGCTGATCGTCGAGAGCTTTACGGTCCTGGCGGTGACCGGCAGGCATTTCCGGGCGGCAGCGAAATTCGTCGATCAGCATATGCTCGGACTTCGGGCCGGGGATGCCTTGCACCTCGCGACCGCGTCGGAGCATGGCGCCACGGTGCAGACGCTCGACCTGCGGCTGGCCGAAGCCGGACTGGTGCTTGGCGTGCCGGCGCAGATGCTGGCATGACCTAGGTCGTGGTGACGATTTAAGGGAGGGGGGATTCCCAGAAGGGCACGGATCGGATTCAACGCTGATTTTTGGAGATCGGCGGTGGACTGCGACGCGCTTCGCGACGACCAGTGGGAGCGGCTTAAGGAGTTTGTGCCCG
>DATJLS010000014.1:0-11053 GCA_035509315.1 Acetobacteraceae bacterium
GGGCATGGCAGTGGGGCAACCCTCGGGGAGGCGCATGAGGCAGCGCTCAAGGAGGCCGAGACCGATGCCACGAAGCGCGCACTCGTCACCTTCGGCAATCTGTTTGGGCTCGCCCTCTATGATAAGGAGCAAACAGGCGTCCGTGGAACGCTCAAGCCGCCAGCGGCTCGCGAGAGCTCATCACTAGGTTGGCCTCTCCTCTCCGCTGACGGCCGCATTCTTACGACCTCCGGAGATCCGAAGGTATTTTGCACGCGCTTGCGCCAAGCACTCATGGCGTGCACCGACACAAGCACTCTGCGGGCGCTCTGGGATCAAAACGCTCCAATGGTGGAGGTGCTTCGCAACCATAGACCCGATCTCATCACTCGCAAGCGAGTCCATTTCGCCGTACTTCTTGAACGGGTCTTCGAGCAACGGCTGCTTGACCTGGCAGAACCGCACGCCGGCACGTCGACGCCGCCGGCACTCAATGAGACCGAAGTTCAGACCCTCGGCAGCGTAGACAAGGCCGTTCTCGCCCTCCCCGCTCCAAAGCGTCTGCGAGATCGCGATCACCTTCAGTATGTAGCGAAACTCGCCTGTCTGATCTGTGGACGAACACCGAGTCAAGCCCATCATCTTCGATTCTCACAGCCACGAGCGCTTGGCCTCAAGGTCAGCGATGAATGGACTGTTCCCCTGTGCAACCTGCACCATCGTGCCCTACACGACGCTGGCGACGAAGAGCGCTGGTGGGCGGAACAGAGTATCGACGCCCGAGCTGAAGCCGAGCGTTTATGGCGTGGAGAGCACGCCGCCAATACCTCGCTTGGCAACGCCCTCCTCAAAGGGAGCTCGTCAATCGTACCTGATTAGGAGATGTGGGAGCTCAAGACACTGAGGCGACCGATTCTAGAACGTCACATTCACCGCGCCGCCGTCGATCAGCAGGTTCTGCCCGACGATGAACCCGGCATCGGCGCTGCAGAGGAAGGCGCAGGCGCGGCCGAATTCCTCTGGCGTGCCGAACCGGCCAGCCGGCACTTCCGTCATGCGTGCCTTGGCGAAGCTCTCATAGCTCTGCCCGGCCTTAGCGGCGAGCTTGGTCAGCCCGTCGATCTGGCGATCGGTGGCGAATGGCCCCGGCAGCAGATTGTTGATCACCACGTTGTGCCGCGCGACCTGACGCGCGAGGCCGGCGATGAAGCCGGTGAGACCCGCGCGAGCTCCATTGGAGAGGCCGAGATGCGCGAGCGGTGCCTTCACTGAGCGGGAGGTGATGTTGACGATGCGGCCGAAGCGGCGCTCGATCATGCCGTCGATCACCGACTTGATCAGCATGATGGGCGTGATCATGTTGCCGTTGACCGCCTTCATCCACGCGGCCTCGTCCCAGTCGCGAAAATCGCCGATCGGCGGCCCGCCGGCGTTGTTGACGAGGATGTCGGGCTCCGGGCAGGCGGCGAGCACCGCCGCGCGCCCTTCCGACGTGGTGATGTCCGCCGCCACTGCGACAACTTTGACGCCGGCCTCGCGGCGGATCGCCTCGGCGGTGGCTTCGAGCGCCGCGGCGGTACGGCCGTTGATCACGAGCTCGACCCCTTCCCGCGCGAGCGCCTGTGCGCAACCGCGTCCCAGCCCCTGGCTCGAGGCGCAGATGATCGCCTTCTTGCCCCTGATTCCGAGATCCATTCTGCTCTATCCTTAAGTCATCGATATTGAAACGAGGGGTGTGGCCTCAAGCAGCAGAATGGCGGCGCGCCGTCGGCGGCGGCTTGTGGAACGACCCGCCTTTCATGATCGCGATCAGGCGATCCCGGTCCTGCAGGATGCCGATCTCCGCGAGGGGATCGCCATCCACCAGCAGGAGGTCGGCAAGGAAGCCTTCCCGCACCTGGCCGAGCCGTCCCGACAGGCCCATGATCTCGCCGCCCCACTTCGTCGCCGCCACGATCGCCTCCATCGGCGTGAAACCCAGGAGCTCGACGAAATACTGGAGGTCGCGCGCGTTCCGCCCGTGCGGATTCCACAGGAAGCCGTAGTCGCCGCCGGGCAGCACGCGGACGCCACGGCGCTTCAGGTCCCGCATGCACTCGACGGTGGCATCGAGATCGCGGGCGATCCGGGCGCGCGACTGCTCGCTGAGATGCATGCCATGGTTCGTGAACTCGTGCAGCCGGGTATAGGTGACGCCAAGCGCCGGAGCGACGAAGATTCGCTCCTTCTGCGCCTCCAGCATGTCGCGCGCCTCGCTGTCCGCATAGCTCGCGTGGTAGATCACCTCCACGCCGTGCCGCAGGCACTGCTTGACCGCCTCGGCGCTCCGCGCGTGCGCGGCGACACGGCGATTGTTCTGCCGCGCCACCTCGCAGACCGCCGCAATCTCGTCTTCCGCCATCAGGGTCCATCCCGATGGAATCGCGGGGGTGGAGGTGTCGCCGGAGGGCACGATTTTGAGCACGTCGACCCCGTCCCGGCAGGCCTCCCGCGCGGCCTTGCGAAACTCGACGGGCCCATCGCAGGGCCGGGTGTACATGGCCTCGCCGGGATCGAGATGCGGCTCCCGCAGATCTCCTACCCCGCCAGTGACGGTGAGCTGGACGCTGGCGGCCAGCAGGCGCGGTCCCGGAAAATCTCCGGCCTCGATCGCGTTCCGCGCCACGACGTCGAGCCGCGGCTTGGTGGCCGCCGCGCTGAAGCAGGAGGTGAAGCCGTGATCGAGATAGAGCTTCGCGTGCTTCAGCGTGTGCAGCAGATGCTCCTCGGGCGGTATCGCACTGAACGCATGCGGGCTCGCCGCGTCGAGAAAGCTCAGATGGGCGTGCGGCTCGACCAGGCCGGGCATCAGCGTCGCGCCGGCACAGTCGATCACCGCCGTACCGGGTGCCGGCGACAGCTTGCCCACGGGGCCGGTCTTTGCGACATGGTCGCCTTCGACGAGCACATCACCCGGGAAAAGCGGCGCGCCGGTGCCGTCCAGGATCATTGCATTGCGAAACAGCACTCCGCCCATGGGCTAGGTCCCTCCCGGTTGCTGCGCCGCCAGCATCGCGTCGATGCCGTCCTCGAGACGCGTGGCTGGCACAAACCCTAACGCCGCCGCGACGCCGTCGTTGCGCAATCCCCAGGCGCTGGGCGGAGTGCTTGCCGGAAACGGCTGCGCCTCGACGCTCGGAAAACGGCGGCGCAGATGCTCGACGGCCTCGCGCATCCTGCGCCGGTCGCCCAGCACGTTGAAGGCGGAATAGCGCGCCAGCGGCCGCTCGACGGCCCGCAGCAGGACCTCGGCAGCATCGTCCACATAGGTCCAATCCATCGGCGCGGGGAAATCGGGATAGGGCACCTTGGCGTCACCGCGCTGGAACCGCTCGACGACTTCCTGGGCCACCCGCCAGCCCCGCTCGCGACCGGGCCCATAGACCCAGCCGAAGCGCAGCACGACGAAGCACGGCCCGGCCGGAACCCCACTCAGCGCCCGCGCCAGATGCTCGCCAAAAGCCTTGGTGACGCCGTAGACGCTTCGCGGCGAGAGCTCGACATCATCACCGCTCCCCTCGGCGCAATCGCCGACCGCTGCGACGGAGCTTGCATAGATCACCCGGCCCGCCCCCGCTCTTGCCGCGGCATCGAAGACCACGGCGGTGCCGAGCGCGTTGACCCTGGTCGCCATGATGGGATCAGCCGCCGCATCATCCGTCAGCATCGCTGCCAGATGGACGACCACTTCCGGGTCCAGGGCTGCGATGGCCGCAGCCACCGCCGCGGGATCGCCGACATCGCAGCGACGGTCGACTTCGCCCTGGCGATCGACCGTCATCACCGCATGTCCCGCGGCCCGTGCTCGCGCTGCAAAGGCCACCCCCAGGAACCCAGCGCCACCGGTGACGACCACCCGCATGGTCAGTACTTGATCACGCCCATGCGCCGGAACGCCGAGTTGATGCGCTCCGCATAGGCATTGAAACTCGGATATTCGCCGAGATGCGCCGGCCGGGGTCGCGGCAGATCGATCGCGATCTCATCGACGATGCGGCCTGGGCTCGGCGACATCACGATCACCCGGTCGGAGAGCCCGATAGCCTCCTCGATGCTGTGGGTGATGAACAACACCGTCTTGCGGGTCTCCATCCACAGCAGCTCCAGATCGTGGCGGATCTGGGTGCGGGTTATCGCATCGAGAGCGCCGAACGGCTCGTCCATGAACAGGATCGAGGGCTGATGCACGAGCGCACGGGCGATCGACACCCGCTGGCGCATGCCGCCGGAGAGCTGCTTCGGATAACGCTCTGCGGCATGCTCGATGCCGAGCCGCTGCAGCAGGGAGAGCGCTGCGGCGCGTGCCGGCTGCATCGGCTGGCCACGAAACTCCGCCTGCAGCAGCACGTTGTCGAGGGCAGTGCGGAAATCGAGCAGCAGATGATCCTGGAAGACGATGCCGACATCGGTAAGCGGCTGGTTGAGCCGGCTGCCGTCCACCAGGATCTCGCCGCCGCTGGCGGGAATGAGCCCCGCGCAGATCAGCATCAGCGTGCTCTTGCCGCAGCCGGACGGGCCGATCAAGCTCACGAATTCGCCGCTGCCGACGGTGAAGGACACGTTGTCGAGCGCCGTCACCGCGCCGCGCCGGGTGCGAAAGCGCTTGGCCACTGCCCGGCCGGCGATCGGCGCCCCGCCGCCGCCGACGTCGGTCGGGCGTATGCCCGCCGCGACTGCCGCTAGGCCGGACATGCGGGCGCGTTCGCCGGCAAGTAGTCGTTGCTGTAGTAGTCGGTGATCGGCTTGTCCGTCGGCAGTCCCAGATACTTGGTCAGCAGTTCATAGGTGATGCGCCAGTTCTCGTCCGGGACCCGCCCCATCGACTTGGCGCCGGGCGCGCAGACCAGCATCAGGTCAACCTTGAGCTGCTTCAGGATCTGATCCTTGGTCGCCGAGGGAAACTGCTCGATGACGGCGGCCGACGCCGCCTCCGGATTCTTGCGCGCCGCGTCCCAGCCTTTGAGGCTCGCCTCGACGAATTTCCGGTAGAGATCGGGATCGGCCGCGAGCTTGTCGTCGCGTGCCAGCACCGAGAGCCCGACCGTCGGCACACCCACGTCGCGATAGAGGAGGTCCCGCACCTTGAAGCCGCGGTCGCGGATTTGCACGCTCTGGAAATCGGCGCCGGCTAGGATCGCATCCACCTTCTTCTCGAGGAGCGCGCCGACCAGCGCGGCGGGGTCGATGTTGATGATGTTGACCTTGTCGTTCGGGATCTTGTTGGCGGCGAGGATGGCGTCGAGCAGCGTGGTCTGCGCCGTCCCCGGCTGCACCGCGACCTTTCGGCCAATGAGATCCTGCGGCGACTTGATCCCCTGATCCTCGAGGGAGATGATCGCGAAGCCATTGGTCTGCAGAATCGGGGCGATAATCTTGACCGGACCGCCCTTGGAGCGGATCTGCATCGCCGCCGGCGCGTCGGCGAAGCCGACCTGGGTCTGCCCGGTGGCGACCATCTGCGCCGTGGTGGCCGAGCCCTTGCCCTCCTGGATTGTCAGATCGATGCCGGCCGCCTCGTAATAGCCGAGCTTCTTCGCGTACATGAAGCCCGCCTGCGGGCCGCCGGCGAGGAAATTGAGCGTCAGCGTCATCGGCTTCAAATCGCCGGCCTGCGCCGGCGAGCCGATCGCGAGAGTTGCGGCGGCGATCAACAGTGCCCTTCGTATCATCGTTTCCTCCACTTCGGATTTATCGTTATGCGTTGAACGAGCTAGGACTTGCGCTGCCAGGGCATCAGCACGTGCTCCAGCAGCTGCACGGCATAGCTGAAGAAGATACCCACCACGCTGAGCGCGACCAGGATCGCGAAGATGAGCGGCATGTCGAGATAGCTGGTGGCGCGCAACAGCAGGTAGCCGAGCCCGGAATTGGCGCCAACGAATTCCGCCACGATGGCGCCGGTCGCCGAGAACACGATGGAGACCTTGAGGCCCGACACGATATAGGTCATTGCGGCAGGCAATCGGATGCTGCGGAAGGTCTGCCAGCGGCTCGCCCCCATGGAGCGGCTCAGGTAGAGGACGCGCTCGTCGAGGGCGCGGAATCCCGTCATGCTCGCGACCAGGGTCGGGAAGAAGCAGAGCAGGAAAGTGAAGAAGATCTTGGGAAATGGCCCGAAGCCGAACCAGACGATGAAGAGCGGCGCCACCGCGATCTTCGGCACCAGCTGGAAGAAGACGATCAGCGGATAGAGAGCCCGTTCCAGGAAGCGCACCTGAACGATCACGAACCCGAGCGGCACCGAGATCACCGTCGCGACCAGGAATCCCACCAGGATCTCGCTCGAGGTCACCAGCGTGTGCTGCCAGATGAGCGCGCGGTCGGCAAAGAGCTTGAGGAAGAACTCGGTGGGAACCGGCAGGATGTATTCGGGAACGCCGAAGAGACGCACGAGGAACTGCCAACCGAGCAGCAGCGCCCCGAAACTGGCGACCGGCCAGAGAATCGCGGCGACAATCCCGCGGGACTCGCGGGGCTCGGCGGGAGCGGTCGTCGGCGTGATCAATTCCTCGCTCATCGGGCCGCCACCCTTGGCGTCCTTTCCGCTCGCGTGCGGGGGACAGCGGCGCGACGCGAGGTTGGCGCCCGCGGCATTGCGCGCTTCTGACGGCGCCGGACCGACCAGAGGCCGCAGAGATCCCGCGCCGCCCGCGCCAGCGCGGCGGCGATCTCGTCATATCGGTCGCGGTGGAGTCGGGTCAGCGGACCGGCGACGCTGAGCGTGCCAGCCACTGGCGCAGCGGCGGCGTCCCAGGCACGGAAGGCGACCGCCAGCGCCACGATGCCGGCCTCGCCCTCCTCCACGGCGAGGCCGTAGCCCCGACGGCGGGTCTCCGCCAGCTGCTGGCGCAGCTCGACCACACCGGTCACCAGGCGCTTGCGGGCATGCGCCGGCGGGCGAAAGCCCCGCGCGCAAGCGATGCGCAGCGCCTCCTCTTCCGGCAGGCTCGCAAGCCAGGCCTTGCCGGTGGCGGTCGCATGCAGCACGACCTCCTGTCCCATATCGGGGTCGTAGCGCAGGCCCTGGGTCGCTCCCTGGGCGCGCGCGATCCAGATCAGCGTCTCGCCCTCGACGACGGCGAGCCGGCAATATTCCCCGGTCTCGCGCGCCAAGCGGTCGAGCACGGTCTGCGCCGCGTCGGGCAGCTGCCGCCCGTCGAGATAGCGGAACGCCAGTAAAGCCAGCCGCAGCGAGAGCGAATAGTCCTGGGAGACCGGATCCTGCCGCACGTAGCCACGCTGCATCAGCGTAGCCAGCATCCGATGCGTGGCGCTTTTCGGAAGATCGAGGCGGCGCGCCAGCTCGCCGAGCGACAGCCCTTCGGCTTCCGGCGCCAGCGCCTCCAGCAGGCTGAGACAGCGATCGATCGCGGCGACCATAATCCCTCGTATTGCCAAGATCAGAATTCTATTCCGATCTGGAATGCTATTCCATTTGCGCGCCGGAATGAGCTAGTGTCAACCCCTGTCGTCGATGCCGCAAAGGAGAAGCCTGATGAGTCTGGCAGGACAGGGAGCCGTCGCGATCTGGAACGACATCACGCCGGAAGGCCGCGACGTCTTCTATGCCTGGCACGGCTGGCAGCACGTGCCGGAGCGTGTCGGCATCGCCGGCTTCCTGCGTGGACGGCGCTATGTGGCGCTGCACGGCACTCCCGCCTACTTCACGCTTTATGAGACCGAGAGCCCGCAGGTACTGACGGGGCAGGACTACGCCGAGCGCCTCAACAGCCCCACCCCATGGACACTCGAGGCAGTGCGGCACTTCCGGAATGTCGCCCGCTCGCTCTGCCGCGTCGCCGTCTCGTATGGAAATGCCCAGGGTGGGCTCATCGGCACCTGGCGCTATGACGTGCCGGACGAGCAGGCGGAGCACCACCGGCGGGAGCTCGCCCAAAGAGTGCTGCCGGAGCTGGCGGAGCGGGCCGGCGTCGCCGGCATCCATCTGCTCCTGGCCGATACCGAGGCCAGCGCCGTCGACACGGCGGAACGCAAAAGCCGCGGCGAGGCCAATCGCATCCCGAGCGTGATCCTGCTGCTGGAGAGCTGGGACGATGCGGGACCTTTCGACGCTCTCTGCCGCGCCGTGCTTGGCGACGAGGTTCTGCGCGGGCTCGGCGCCGCGGGACCGATCGACCACGGTGTCTACCGGCTGCAGATCTCGCGCGGGAAGCTCCCGTGGAGCGCCGGCTAGCCGCGATGAACGCCTACGATCTCACCGGAAAATACATCATCGTCACCGGCGGCGCCGGGGGCATTGGCCGGGCGATCGCCAGGCTGCTGCTGGAATCGGGTGCCGAGGTCTGCCTCTGGGATCTGGCGCGGGAGCCGCTCGATGCCGCGCAGCGTGAGCTCGGCGCCGGCGGCGCGCTGACGGCCAGGGTGGTGGACGTGACCGATGCCGCCTCGATCGCGGCTGCTGTCGCCGAGCGCGCGGCAACCGGCCGCATCGACGGTCTCGTCAATAACGCCGGCATCCTCGGCGAGGTGAAGCCGCTCTGGGAAATCGATCCCGCCGATCTCCGCCGGGTGCTGGAAGTCAACCTGATCGGCGCTTTCCTCTGCACCCGCGCGGTGCTGGCGGCGATGCGCGCGCAGGCGCCGGCTCCCCACCGCGGCCATCTCGTCAACGTGGCCTCGATCCAGGGCAAGGAGGGGATGCCGCGAGCGGCGGCCTACAGCGCCTCCAAGGCCGGGTTGATGGCGCTCACCAAGTCCGTCGGCAAGGAGGTCGCGACGGATGGCATCCTGGTCAATTGCGTGACGCCGGCGGCGGCCGAGACCGCGATGGCCCGCCTCATCACCACGGAGCGACGGGCGGAGATCCTGGGACGGATCCCGATGGGCCGCTTCATCGAGGTAGAGGAGATCGCCCGCATGGTCGCCTGGCTCCTCTCCGAGGACTGCTCCTTCAGCACCGGCGCGATCTTCGACCTCTCGGGCGGCCGCGCCACCTATTAGGGCGTGAGCACATTGATGCGCGGCCACAGCTGCATTCCCGGCCGCAAGTCCGCGTTCAGGACAAAACAGACATCGACCCGCGGGCAAGATCGGCTCAATCGCTCGAAAACGACCCCGAGCGAATCTTGTCGTCTCGATAGACACTCCCTCCCACGGAAGCCTAAAATCAACGCCAAAACAGATCGGGGCGTCCTCTATGGCGGAGACCCGTGTCGAACGACGACTGGCGGCCGTCCTCGCGGCCGATGTCGCGGGCTACAGCCGCCTGATGGGTGCCGACGAGGAAGGCACGCTGGCGGCATTCCGGGCGCACCAACGTGAACTTCTTGATCCTAAGATTGCCGAGTTTCGCGGACGCATCGTCAAGACCACCGGCGACGGACTTCTGATCGAGTTCGGCAGCGTCGTTGACGCCACAAATTGCGCAATCGACGTTCAGCGCGGGATGAAGGAGCGCAATGCCTCCGTTCCCTCGGACAAGCGGCTCGAATTTCGCATCGGAATTAATGTCGGCGACGTGATCGTCGAAGACGGCGATATTTTCGGCGACGGCGTGAATGTTGCGGCCCGGCTTGAAGGGATTGCCGAGCCGGGTGGCATAGTCATTTCTGCCGGGGCCCATGACTCTGTGATCAATCGCGTCGAGGCGGAGTTCCGCGATCTTGGCGCCCTCACGCTGAAGAACATCGAACGCCCGGTGCGCGCACTACAAGTCGTGTTTGTGTCTGGGGATCGTGCAAGCGCCGACGCAACCCAGAGCGTCCGCCCGCAGAGGAGCGGACCGACCGCGGGCTTATCCATTGCCGTTCGGCCGTTCACGGTTCTCTCCGAAGATCGAGGGCTCGAATTTCTGGCGAACGGGCTGGCGGAAGATGTCATTGCCCTGCTCGCCCGGGTGCCCGGCTTCATTCTGATTTCGAAGGCATCGTCCTTTGCTTTTCAAAATCTTGAAACACCGACATCCGTGATCGCCGGGCAGCTGGGTGTCCGCTACGTCGTGGAGGGAAGTGTAAGAGGCGTTGGTGGCCAAGTCCGCGTTTCAACCCACCTTGTGGAGGCCGCGACAGGCCGCATTCTCTGGTCCGGCAAGTTCGAGGCCACCCGAGCCGAAACGCTGGAGTTACAGGACGAGGTCGCCCGCGGGATAATGATCGAGCTGGAGCCTGCGCTGATCCAGGCAGAAATCAGGGTGATCCGGCGCCAGCGTCCTGAGAACGTCGACGCCTGGGGGTACTACCATCAGGCCGCAGGCGCGCTTGCCGGCGGCGGCTGGAACGAGCAGGCTGTTTCAGAGGCTCGGACCTTCCTGCAACGGGCGCTCGCGCTCGACGCTGATTTCGCTCTCGCGCGGGCGCAGCTTGCCCTCCTGTCGGCGCTTGCGCAAAACACCGGCCTTGTCGAACTCTCGACGGAGCATGCTCGAGAAGCGCTGGCGGCGGCGGAAACGGCAATTGCAGCTGACGCCGGCAGTTCCGAAGTCCTGGGCTACGCGGGCTGCGCACTCTCCGACCTGGGACATGCCAAGCGAGGCGTCGAAATCCTTCGGCAGGCTGTCGAGATAGATCCCAGCAATGCGCAAGCCGAGGTGGCTCTGGGCGCGGCGCTCGCGATGTTGGGCGATCTTGATGCAGGAATTGCGCGCATGCGCTACGGGATCAGCCTCAGTCCCCGCGACAGGCGGTTGGGATTTTGGGGCTGGGCGCTCGGGACGTTTCTGCTGCGTGCCGGCCGAACGGCGGAAGCATTGGAAGAAGCGCTTCTGGCCGCACGACGTGATCCGCGGCTCTATCTGCCGCCGATCCTCGAAGCCGTGACGCAGGCGACGTTGGGACGGTCCGAACTCGCCCGCGCAGCGCTCGTGTCCGCGAGGCGCATCCGACCGAACCTTACGAGGCAGGAGATCGAACGCTCTCATGGACGCCACGCCGCTCGGACCTTGTCAGGCGTCTGGGATGCCAATTAGACGATTGGTATGACCAAAATGCTCGCTTGAAGTCGCCTCTTGGCTCATCGCGTCATTTCGGGCGACGCACCATTTCGCTCGCTTCGGACCGAACGGCGATCGAACCGGGGG
>DATJLS010000015.1:0-4115 GCA_035509315.1 Acetobacteraceae bacterium
CTCATCCCCGATCTCTTCGAGGCGCCGCCGGCGCGCGAGGGGTCGCTCGCGCAGCCGCTCGACACCGGCGTCGTCGAGCAGCGGCGCCTCGAACGTCGTTTGGCTTCGCTCGGCATGCTCGTATCGCACCCGCATCGCGCTTACCCGCGCCTCGATCTCGCCGCCATGGCGACGCAGGAAGGGCCGTCGGCCCCGCCAAGGTCCGCGTCGAAGTCCCCGGTGTCGACCAGCCCCGGACGGAGCTTCGTCAGGAGGCTGAGCTCTTCCTCGAGCGCGGCCTTCTCGGCGAGCAGGTCGACGACGCCGCACTGAGCGTTCGCCCGGCCCGTCGCCGCACGCAGCTGGGCGAGTATCGCGAGGAGGCGCGCAAGGACGTCCAAATTCTCCCGCAGGCTCGCCGCCGCGCGTTCGACCGCGGCCGCGGGCTCCGACGAAAAAATTCCGAGGGTGACGTGAGTCGCGAGCGGCAAGCCGCGGACGGCGGCGCGGATGCGCTCCTGAAGACGGCTGGCTTTTGTCAGGGTGAGGCTGCCCATGGCTAGGTAATCCGTTGAATTCATTTGATTTATTAGCATGTAGCCGACGCGACTCCGATGCTAAGGCGCCAGCCCTCTGGCGGCTAGGCGCCCAAAGGGGCGCCTCATGCGGCGCCTTCGAGGGGGGTACCGACGCGGCGGCTGTGCCGCGGCCGGCAGGCCGAGACGGCTAGGCGCGGGCGGCTTCCGCCTGTGTCGCCCCAGGTCCTTTCGCGTCAATCCGTTGCAAGGATCCGGGAAAAGCTGTGCGCATCACCCGCACGGGATGGAGCGCGGCTCTTTGCCAGGACACCAAAGGTGGTAATGCGGCAACCGCTCTTCACGCCATGGCTCCCCACCTAGGCGGCGGATCCGTCTTGAGCCCGCGAAAAGATCTCCCACGCATCGCGGCCGGTCATCGTTCCTACCTTCGGCAAGTTCCGTGCGAGAGCCAACAAAGCGTTCCATGTCGTCGGTGCCGATAACTCCTTCCGCATGATTTCACCGCTCGCAAGCAGGCGCTGCTTCCATCCGTCCTTGGGGGGCGGCAAGCCCGAGCCGAGCGATGTCCCAGGCCCGCGCGATGTCGCCCACAGCGGAAATGCAGGGCACCGAGCCGATAATCTCTCCAAACGCGCTCTTTTGATGGAGGGCTTCAGCCACTGCGCCCGCGCCGCATTGCTGGATCTTGCATTCGATCCAGGTGCCGACGTTGGCGCCGGACTCGCACGCCTCGGCCATCACGAGTTCGAAGTAGCCTCTCGGGCGCTCTTGAAGGAACGCCTCAATCCAAGGCACGACTGCATCCGTTCCGCCGGCCTGGAATTGTTCACGGACCCCTGCGGGCCGCCGTATCGATCTCGGCCGTGAACATCGGGCCCAAGGTCGTTCCGCCCCCATGCCGCATCTCAATGCTGACAACTGTGTCGCCGGGAGCGAACCCGTGAGCCGGCGCCGTCAAGAACCTCGCCACGGCATGTCCCGCCTCGTGGACCGCGGCGAGCGAGGGCTTCGATTGCCCACGCAGGCTCTCGATTTCCGAGCGCCGAAGCTTTGCCTGTCCCATTTTGTCCCCCGGCGCAAAGTTGCCATCCAAACTCGTCTCCGAAGGACATGGGTGCGATGTTGAGTCCCGGTGCGAAATATTTGCGATCGTGACCATTCCAATCGGGATGTAGATCGCGATATCGCCAGCGCCGCAGCTATAGGCGTCGCCGCGCCCAGCGACTGATCGGAAAGATCAATCGCTGGGCGCCCGACGTTGTCGGAGGCTACGCCGCCAGCCCGACCGCCTCGGCGGCTGACACGAGCGGGACGATGAGGTGGCGAGTGATGTGCGCCACTACCGGGACGACCACACCATCGCCGATGAGCCGCATGGCGTCCCCGAAGCTCTCAGGAAGCTCATACCTATCCGGCAGGCCCATCAATCGCGCCGCCTCTCGCGATGAGAGAAGCCGCGAGCGAATCGAAGGGCCGTCCACGGCGATCAAGCGCGGGTAGCTGGCGCCGCCCTTCGGCGTGACCAGGCAACCGCTGACGCCGTTGAACCGGACCTCGGCGCGCACGATGGCCTCTCGCGTGCGCCGCGCGAGGGTGCCAACCTCTAAGGTCCCGTTCGCTTGCGCTGCCGCGATTTTGCTCTGGTTGCGCGCGGACATGCTCTGCAGCAAGCGCTCAGTGTCGGCGATGCTGTCCCACGCAACGCCCTCGCGGTTGGCATGAACGACGTCGGCCAACGTGCTCGTGCGCGGCGCCGGCTGCGGCAGCTTCCACCAAATCCAATGCTCCTGCGCCTGAGCGGAAAGGCCTGCCACGACCCGCTTAAAGCCGGACGTGTGCCAGTTGGATTGCGGCTCCCCCGCAACGAGATGGCCAGGAACATGGAGGTCGGCGCGAACGGCCACGATGAAGAGGCGCCGGCGCGACTGCGGCACGAACAGCGCTGCGTCAATCACAACCGCTCCGACGCGATAGCCCAGAGCGGAAATCTGATCAACGAGAGACGCGAGATCCTTCCCATCGCTCAATCTGACGAGCCGCTCGACGTTTTCGATGACGATCATCCGCGGCGCGCGGCCCTCGGCGGCAAGACCGGCCATCAGCCGGACGAAAGCAAAGGCCAAGCAGCTGCGCGCCCCACTGAGGCCGGCACCGCGGCCCGCCGCCGACACATCCTGGCAGGGCGGGGAGGCCCACGCAACGTCGGCGATACCGGGCACATCAGAAGGCAACAGCTTGGTGATGTCCACCTCGCGTAATTCATGATCACTGAAGTTGCTGCGATACGAGTCGCACTTCATCTCGTTGTCGTCATTGGCGAACAGGCATTCGGCGCCGGGCCCAAAACCCAGGGAGGCCATGCCTCCTCCGGCAAAAAATTCGTAGTACGTGACGGTGCGCATGAGGTCCTCGCGCTTGAAAGCCGGCCGTCGTTCGGCCGGCAGCGAGGACCTGGGTATTTTTTTCAAAGGGCGGCTCGGCGGTGCGCGCTGAACTGAGCTTCGGAACCGATCCGAACGGGAGTCGGGCGCCAGCGGACCGGACGCGGCGGAACACGGCGGGTCGCTTTGGCACGGCACCGGGCATCCGGACGCCGATTTCCCAAAATTTTAGACAATAGTCTTCTGGGCGGTTCGCCGCTCTCGGAGCGGCAAACCCTTATACGCTCAGGAGCGAGGCGGCGCTGCCCGACGAAGCAGGCCAGCAGCCTCGGCCCGGCGCCGCGACGATCATCCGGCCCCCGACCTTTCACCGGGCGGCGGTGGCCAATGAACGGCGTCACCCGGTCCGAGCATCTCTTGGCGAAGCTGGCGTATTATCTCTCCTGCGCGGGCTGCCACGAAATCTTACGCGCGGCGAAAATCAATTGGTTCCGGCTGCATGATTGGCGCCATCATTGGGCCTCGCACCTGGCCATGGACGGCTGCGATGGCGCAACGCTCATGAAACTGGGCGGCTGGAAGAGCCCGAAAATGGTGCAGCGCTACGTGGACCTGAGCCTAGAGCATCTCGCGAAGAAGCTCGCCCAGTCCCAGCGGTGCGCATTCCGGTGATTGTGATCGGCCATTCCGGCCGAAGATGATCACCGATTCCGGTGATCGTGATCACGCCACCATGCAGCCCGGAGGGCCCGGCGTGAGGGTGGCGGCGATCTTCGTCACCGACACGAACATAGGTTGCAGAAGAAGGCCAATGCCGATCAAGACGGCAGAGGATCGTCCACGGAGTCCATGGAGGGGACCCGCGCGCGGCGCGCAGTGCCGTCACGAGCGACGGAGCGGCGCGCGCGGGGAGGCTCTGTGGGCTCCCGTGGGCGATCGGGGCGGCGGCGGTCATGCCGCGGGGCTGTCGCTGGCAAGAAGGTGGCGACGCATGGAGGGACCTTTGAGGTCGATGCGGTGCGCTCGATGAATGACGCGGTCGAGGATGGCGTCGGCGAGGGTGGGATCGGCAATCACCTCGTGCCAGCGATTCACGGGCACTTGGCTGGTGATCAGCAATGAGCCTCTGTCGTACCGGTCGTCGACAATCTCGAGCAGATCGCGGCGCTGGTCGGCGTTGAGCGGCTCGGGCCCCCAATCGTCGATGATCAAGAGG
>DATJLS010000016.1:0-2358 GCA_035509315.1 Acetobacteraceae bacterium
AAGCGTCAGGAATTCTCGATCAGCTCAAGAATTTCCGACGGGTCTGTCACCACCGTTGGTTCCCCCAGACCCTCGATGAAATCCTCCGGCATGTGCTTGGCGACTTCGATATTGGCCACGACGCAGCCGCCGCCCGGCCAGTAGAAGACGCTCGATGTCTGGCGGAGAGTTTCCATGATGGCCTGCCAGAACTCATCGTAGTCTGGCGGCCGATTGACCGAGAAGCCGCTGATCTCGTCGCCCTCGTCTAGATAAAGCGTGCTGCCGCCTTCCAGCACCCACTGCTCAGGATTGCTCCGGTCGGTGATGATCGACCCGAACGCACGCTCCAGAAGAGCCCGCCGGAAGGTCGCGGGCTCACCGTTTTGGAAGCACGAGAGAAATACATCAAAGCTCATTGGGTCACCCCCCTGCCTCGGTTGAACGCCCTGTCCCTGTCCATTCAGGCCCACCCAAAAAGGCCGCACGCACTCCCTTCAAATACTCGAAGAGGTCAAAGCGCACAAATTCGCCAGCGCTTGCCAACAGCATCTCGCTCGGCTCCCACAGATGGATCTTCTGATTTGCCGGCTTCCGAAGCGGCGGATCGTCAACCACGTCCACGTTCCCGAATCTCTGCGCGTAGACCTTGAAATAATCTGCAACTGACTTTTCAGCGAAGTGCCATTCGACCCGCTTGCCGGCGACCCAAGCTTTTGCCGATTGGTCGGCCATTTGCGCCTCCATCTTTGGCCCTCCCTTATAGCCACGTCGCCAGCCATTCGGCGTCATTGCCCAGGCGTAGCCCTCGCCTTTGGCCTCCAGCATGGTGCCGTCACTCCAGTAGCGGCATCCATCAAATTTCGTCCCGCCGATGTCAAATGCCACGCCCCAGGGAACTCCTGTGACCTGCTCCTGATAGAGACGCGCCCGCATAGATGCTCCATGCGGCACGTCGAAGGTTGGATCCGGACAGACCTGCGTCTGGTCGATCGCTCGCACCACAGCTTTGGCTCCGGCAAGCGCAGCTTCGCGGCCAGCCACCTCGGCCGGATCCTTCTCCTTCGCGCGCGCGTCCATCGTCGGCGGCGACAGCGTCGATATCGCCGCAGGATCGAGGACGAAGCCTTCCTTGAAGCCGAGGCTTTTCCCGATGACGTGGCCGTCGGCGTCGCGGTAGTAGCCGTCCGCGCCGGGATAGTTGTCGTAGAGAAGCGTGTGCTCGCCGTCGGGGCCGGTGCGATAGAGCTGAAGGCGGGTTTCGCTGCTGAAGTAGCTGATATCCGGATGGTCGGGAAGCGTGCCGCTGCTCTCGAACTCGCCGCTGTGATTTGCGGGCGCGAAGACCAATCCGCCAACAATCCCGATCGGTCCCGCGAGCCCGGCGATGCGTGGCAAGAGCGAGAGCGCTCCCTCGCTCCAGAGGCTCCATCCAGCGCCCATGGTGGCTGCTTCACCGAGCGCCGGGCCCGCGCTCGACAGGGTGCCTGCGCTGGTGGCCGCCGCCTCTCCGAATGCGGCGGTGCTGACCGATGCGGTGGCCATGCTCGCCGTGGCCATGTCCATTACCGCCACAGCGCCGGCCGCAGCCACGGGCGCCGACAGGCCCGTCGTCAGGCTCGCGGAAGCACCGGCTCTCTCGGCACCAGTGTCGCTGTTGCTCGCCGCGCTTCCGCCTCCCCCGCTCGTCCAGCGGCCGCCGTCGTCGCGCGGCTGGTCGGGATCGAACCCGGATCTGATGAGAGCGGCCGCAATCGCCAGCCGACGCAGCGCGGGATCATCGAGGGCACCGAGCGGGATCTCGAGGCCGAGGCGGCGGGCTTTCGCGACACCACCGGCAACCAGCGCCTTGTCGAGCCGATCGCAGGCGGCGGCGAAAATTGGGTTCGTTTCGTAGTTTTCACTTTTGCCGCTCGCCTCGGTCGCCGATGGGCGCTCGAAGGCGAAGCGCAGCAGGCGCGCGGGATCGCCGAGCCCGGCGCACACATATCCAATGGAAGTTTCGCGGATGAAGACGCGGTCCGGCCCGAGCCGCCCCGTATCGGTCTCGATGTCGAGGTTTGGCCAAGAACGCGCAGGAGCCTTCGGGCTCCCGGTGCCAGAGATACGACCCATGAAGCCCGATCCTCAAGGTTCCGACGAGGCGACGATCTATGGAACAAAACGAGAACACTGTCAACAAGAAAGTGTCCCATCATCGGAGCCGCGCCCACATTTTCGGCTAGGATCAGCGGCACACAGCCGCTGATCGCGCTGCTCCATCCAGCAGGCAAGGCATGGCCCTCCGTTGCCGACGTTCCGTGATCGCCGCCGTCTGCTGCGCCGCTGCGCTCCTCACGCCCGCTGCGCCTTCGGCCCAGCAATCCCCAGCCCAACCCA
>DATJLS010000017.1:0-26381 GCA_035509315.1 Acetobacteraceae bacterium
TTCAATCATCGCCGCATCCTCGAGCCCATCGGCAATATCCCGCCTGTCGAGGCCGAAGCACGCTACTATGCCAGCCTTGAGACCATGCCTTTAGCCGCGTAACTTAAACCAAATAGCCTCCGGAAAACCAGGTGCGGTTCAGTCCTCATCCCATGTTCCGTCCCAACTCACTTGGAAGACGTTAGGCTGAGGCGAGACGAAGTTCTCCGCCTCAACCCGGATGTGAAATCTTACGGCCTCGTCTTTTCCGACCGATCCCTGGAAATTACGGGGAGGCTTGCGAATCGACGGATCAAACGCGTTACGATGTGGATCGACGCGTCCGAAGTCGACCATGTTCGGTGTGGTAACTGTGACTCCCCGTAACTCATCTTCGGATGGCGCCCACATAAACTGACGCGGTACGGCCATCGGAGCTGGTTGAAATTCGTTCTCTCCGTAGCGCTTCTCTAGAGCCACGAGCATCACTCGGCACTTCTTAGCTGGCCGAGTAGGATGCTGGTTCGTCACCTTAAAGTGGTAGAGCATCGACGGGTGGCCCTGGTCGTACAGCCCGAGTTCTCCTGGTACCCCGTCGCGCTCAAGTAAGGTGAGGGTCGTGCGCTCGAAGAAGCGCCAGCGAAACCAGCCACCGACAACCGCGGTGCCCGCGAGGGCCAGCGTGCCTATTCCTGTAAGCAACTCCGCGATGGTGCGTAGCGCCATGGTCGCCGCCTCCCGCGAGCGCTAACGGCCGTTCTACTTGTGGACCGATCGCTCGCCAATCGCGGTCGACCGAACCGCGCTTAGCCGGCTGGCGGCCGGGGAGCGCGCGCGGCACCCTAGGCGGAACGGATAGGGAACATCCCCTCACGATCGCGTGATCGTTACTGGGGTTAGCGCGGTTGTCCCCCGGTTTTTCCACGGTCCGGCCCCCGGAGGCGCCGCCGGGCGCCCCGGAATCCCCGGCGTGTGGTAATATTGTACCCGGCCGCCCCGCCGGGGCGGCGGCCGGCCGGGGCGCGGTAACGCCGCCGGCCGACCTAACCACACGGTGGGAGATCACCGACATGGCTGTTCGGAAAATTACCCTCGACGCGCGTCCGGCGGAAACCGTCCCGATCGGACGTCCTCACGACGACGCGACGCTCTCCGCCGACGAGCGGCTCCGCCGCGCGTTCCTCCGGTTCGACGAGACCCTGCGCGGTCCTCGACGCCTTCGACGAGGCCGCCGGCCTGCTCCTGGCCGTCGGCTTCGGGGAGGCTTCGCTCGTCGCCCGCGTGCGCGCCGTCGCGCTCGCGAGGCGGGCGGGGACGGCGGCGCGATGAGGTTCCTCCGCACCCTCCTCCTGGTCCTGGTCCTCGCCTGCGCGCTGGCGGCGCTCGGGGTCGGGACCGGACCGGCGCCGAAGAACGAGTCCGTCCTCTACCAGATCGCGCACGCGCTGTAGCGCGATCGCCGCGACGAACTCGATGGGGGCCGCTCCGGGAGACCGGGGCGGCTCATTTCGTTTCTCCTCGTTTTGTGACCATCGCCCACGCACAAAGAGGCCCGCGTCGATTCTGACCGCGCTACGGTTATCACCCCGAGATTGTGAGAACCACGACGGTGCCTGGCATTGGTCCGACTGGAGGCGTCTCTAATCCGACTATAGACGAGTCGGGCACCGCGATGCCCTTGCGTCTTACAATCGAGGCCACGCTCAAGATCGCGGATAGAGATTTTCTTGCGTCCCACGGGGAGCTTCACCATTACACGTCGTTCGACGCTCTAAATGGTATACTTTCCAGCAATACGTTGTGGGCAACCCATTTTTCCTACCTTAACGACACCACTGAGGTGACTCTCTTAAAGCGACCACTGGTTGACGCAGTAGCCGCGGTATTCGGGGCGCGGCTTGGGGAGCGATGCCGTGAGGACCCCAGAATCGCTCGTCTCGTCTATTGTCTTGGGGGGCGGGAACAAGTGGCGTGCCGGGAAGCAAAATCTCTTATCGAGGGATTATATCAACAGACCTTCTCGTCTCCGGAGAGCATAGGGGCCGGGGAACCATTCCTAGTGTCGTTCTGTACGCACGCTGGCGATCAAGCCTACGAACGAGAAAACGGCTTGCTGAGCCAGTGGCGTGGATACGCGACGGGGGGCTGCTGCATCGTATTTGATACCAAGCCCCTGGCGGAAATGCTCGGCAAGGAATTCGATCGCTATCATTACACCTTTATGGAGATAGCGCCAGTGCACTATGCCCTGGAAGGGGTTGACGTAGGTCGAGTCTTCCCAGATTTGGTCGACAACTGCGTGTCGTTCCTCCTTCAAGCACTCACTGCTCCTGGCGACCCTTTTGTAGGAGACGCTTTTGGACTGCTCCTCAACGGAGCAACTCACTTCAAGCACCAGGGGTTCCGGGAAGAGAGGGAAGTTCGAATAGTAGCCGCTGCCGGCTCAAAGGCCCTCGCCTCACAAGCTGAGCATGAACACTCGTGCTTTATTGCAAAACCCATTAAGAAAGTGCGCGACGGCGTAGGTCAGTCAGGGAAGAAGCGTTACATCGCCCTCTTCGAGGGAATGCCAGATGCACTTCCGATCAAGCGCCTCATCGTTGGACCATCACCAAACCAGCGGGCAAACTATGAGCGCGCTCACGCGCTGGTCGCTGGATCGATTCCGCTGATGCTTTCGGAGACCCCGTTCGTCGGCTAACGACGGGAGATGGTTTGTCGATACCGCCCGGGGATTGCCCCGCGGCCGGGCGAGCCGACCCTCAGCGGGGTACCCCATTTTGGGTTATTTGGCTCCGGGTTATTTGGCGACCGATCCGCCGCCGCGGAGAATTTCATATCTATATCAGGGGTTTATCTGGTGCCGACGCTCGGATTTGAACCGAGGACCTACTGATTACGAATCAGTTGCTCTACCGCTGAGCTACGTCGGCGCACCGGAACTGGCGGCGCCCGCTATACTGCCCGCCCGATCGCCTCGCAACCGTCCCGCCGCCTCAGCGCCCGGTCAGGATGCGCTCGACGAGCTGCTTTACCGTCGGGATGAACCCGTTCGAATAGAAAGGATCGGTCGCGAAGCGGAAGGCATTGGCGCCGCTGAACATCAGGTTGCTCTCCACCGTGTCGGCGGAAGCGGATTGATGGCTGATCGTCTGCAGCGTCTTCTGGATGCAGAAGCTCCGCGGATCGGCCTTCTTCCCGGTGCTGTATTCGGGCGCGTGGTCGCTCCAGTTGGAGAATCGGCAGGCGCTGAGGCAGCCCATGCAGGCCACCTGGTCTTCGCGAATCTCCGCCGCCTTCTCGGGCGTCACGAAGATCAGGGTCGAATCGGGCGTGCGCAGCGCCTCGGTGAACCCGGCCGCCTCCCATCCCCGCGCCCGCTCGAGATCAGCCGGCGTGAGATAAACGATGCGCTTGCGTGGCCCCACGCCATAGGGTGCAACATGCTCGCCGATAGGCTCGTTCGCGTAAGCCACCTGCCGGTCCACGCGCGCCTTGAGCTCGCGCAGGAAACCGTTGTTCACCGCCGAGGAATAAAAGCCGGTCGGGCTGAAATGATTGAGGAAGACATCCCCCGGCTTGAGCTTGAGCAGCCGCTGCTTCCAACCTTCGCCGATCGGGCTCTCCCGCGTCAGAAGCGGGCGGGTGCCGAACTGGAAGGCGATCGGCCCGAGGTCCGGATTGTCGATCCAGTCCTCCCATTCCTCCAGCCACCAGACACCGCCGGCCATGATGATCGGGGTCTCGCCCAGGCCGAACTCGCGCATCAGCTTGCGCAGGGCAAGCACGCGCGGAAACGGCGACTCCGGCTTGCTCGGATCCTCGCTGTTGGAAAGCCCGTTATGGCCGCCGGCAAGCCACGGGTCCTCATAGACGACGCCGCCAAGCAAATCCGCGACCTTGTGATAGGCCCGCTTCCAGAGCGCATTGAACGCGCGCGCCGAGGAAACGATCGGATAGTAATGAACGCCGAAGCGGCTTGCGATCTCCGAGAGCCGATAGGGCATGCCGGCGCCGCAGGTGATGCCGTTGATCAGCCCCTTCGCCCCTTCGAGAACGCCGGTGATGACGCGCTCCGCCGCCCCCATCTCCCAGAGGATGTTGGCGTGGATGCGCCCGATTCCGCCCGCAAGCTCGAAAGCACGCTTCGCCTGGGTGATGCCGCCCTGGACCGCGTAGGCGATCAGCTCCTCATGCCGCTCCCGCCGCGTCCGGCCCCGATAGGTCTGCGGAATCGCCCGGCCATCCGCGTCGTAGCTGTCGGCATTCACCGCGCTGAACGTGCCGATTCCCCCGGCCGCCGCCCAGTTTCCCGAGGAGATGCCGTTCGAAATCGAGATGCCCTTGCCGCCTTCGATCAGGGGCAGCACTTCGACGCCCCCGATGCGCATGGCGTTGAGCGGCTTCATGGCCTGCCTCCGTTCCGGCCGATGCCATTGTTATCGTAGCGAACTGTACCACCGATGAAACCGGCGCGCGAGCGCGCCGGTCCCGCTTCCCCCCGATCGCTTTCAGCCGGCGGCGGCCTCGTCGGCCCCGGCGCGCTCGCGCCGATCGCGTCCGCCCTTCGGCCCCACCTTCTCGGTGATGTCATCGCCCGTCGCCTGGTCCACCACCCGCATCGAGAGCTTGACCTTCCCCCGCTCGTCGAAGCCGATGACCTTCACCTTCACCGCATCGCCGACATTGACGATATCGGTGGTCTTGGCCACCCGGCCGGGCGCCAGCTCGCTGATATGCACGAGACCGTCGCGGCTGCCGAGGAAATTGACGAACGCGCCGAAATCGGTCGTCTTCACCACCTTGCCGTTATAGATCACGTTGATCTCCGGCTCGGCGACGATGCCGCGAATCCAGTCGATCGCCGCCTGCGCCTGCTTCTGGTCGGTCGCCGCGATCTTGATCGTGCCGTCATCGTCGATGTCGATCTTCGTTCCGGTCTGCTCGGTGATCTCGCGGATCACCTTGCCGCCGGTGCCGATCACCTCGCGGATCTTCTCCTTCGGCACATTGATCACGGTGATGCGCGGGGCCGTCGCCGCGACATCGCTGCGGTGCCCCTTCAGCGCCTTGGCCATCTCGCCCAGGATATGGAGCCGCCCCTCACGCGCCTGCGCGAGCGCGATCTGCATGATCTCGGGCGTGATCGAGGTGATCTTGATGTCCATCTGCAAGCTGGTCACGCCCGTCTCGGTGCCGGCGACCTTGAAGTCCATGTCGCCGAGATGGTCCTCATCGCCGATGATGTCGGAAAGCACGGCGAAGCCGCGCTCCTCCTTGATCAGGCCCATCGCGATCCCCGCCACGGGCTGCTTGAGCGGCACGCCCGCATCCATCAGCGCGAGCGAGGAGGCGCAGACGGTGGCCATGGAGGAGCTGCCGTTGCTTTCGGTGATCTCGCTCACCACCCGCATCGTGTAGGGAAAGCTCTCCTTGTCCGGCAGCAGCGGATGCACCGCGCGCCAGGCGAGCTTGCCGTGGCCGATCTCACGCCGCCCCGGGCTGCCGAGCCGCCCCGTCTCGCCCACCGAATAGGGGGGGAAATTGTAGTGCAGCATGAAATGCTCGCGATATTCGCCCGCGAGCGCATCGATCACCTGCTCGTCCTGCCCGGTGCCGAGGGTCGCGACGCAGAGCGCCTGGGTCTCCCCGCGCGTGAAAAGCGCGCTGCCATGCGTGCGCGGCAACACGCCCACCTCGGCGGTGATCGGCCGGATGGTGCGCGTATCGCGCCCATCGATCCGGATGCCCGTATCGAGGATCGCATTGCGCACGATATCCGCCTCGAGCGACTCGAAGAGCCCGCCGAGATTGCCGGTCTCGAACCCTTCGGCCGCGAGTGCGGCGGTCGCCCCGGCGCGGGCCTCGGCAACCTTCTCGCCCCGCGTCTGCTTCACCTTCTCCTGATAAGCGGCGGTCAGCTTCGCGCGCGCCAGGGCATCGAGCCGTTCGCGAAGCGCCGTCTCGCCCGCGCCCGGCTCGGCAAGCGGCCAGGGATCCTTCGCCACGCGCTCCGCAAGCTCGATGATCGCCGCGATCACCGGCTGAAAGCCCGTATGGCCGAACACCACCGCATCGAGCATCTGCTGCTCGGAAAGCTCCTGCGCCTCACTCTCCACCATGAGAACGCCGTCGGCGGTGCCCGCCACGACGAGGTCGAGGGCGGAACGCTCCCGTTCCGCCGCCGTGGGGTTGAGCACGAAGCCTCCATCGACGAAGCCGACGCGCGCCGCGCCCACGGGGCCGAGAAAGGGAATGCCGGAAAGGGTGAGGGCGGCCGAGCTCCCGATCATCGCGGGGATATCGGGGTCGTTCTCGAGATCGTGGCTCAGCACGGTCGCAACGACCTGCACCTCGTTGCGGAACCCTTCGGGGAAGAGCGGGCGGATTGGCCGATCAATCAGCCGGCTGACCAGCGTCTCCTTCTCGCTCGGCCTTCCTTCGCGCTTGAAGAAGCCGCCCGGGATCTTGCCGGCGGCGAAGCTCTTCTCCTGGTAATTAACGGTAAGCGGGAAGAAATCCTGCCCCGGCTTGGGGGCCTTCACGCCCACGGCGGTGCAGAGCACCACCGTCTCGCCATAGCGCACCATCACGGCGCCATCGGCCTGGCGGGCGATCTTGCCGGTCTCGAGGACCAGCTTGCGGCCACCCCAATCCAGCTCCTTGCGGAAATAGTTGAACATGTCTCTTGATCCTTCACACACGCCGGAGCCGGGCGGGAGGGGCCAGGGCATGATCGAAATCTCTTCGCGTCCGAGAGGACACGGCGCCTCGGGTTGCATGGATGCGGCCTGCCGGGAAGGCAGGTCCGCGGGCCATGCGGCCGGAAACGCCGTCTTCGGTCCCGCTCGTGCCGGAAGGGAGGATCAGCTCAGGGTCCGTTCCGCCGCGGTTGCGGCAGCCGGGATGCAAGCTCCCGGCGAGTTGCCTCACGCCCCCATGGCGCGAAGAATTCTTTTGCCCGTATATGGGCGCCGTTCACGATGATGCCATCCTCAACGGCCCTTGCTTATCGGCCACGCTCATCGGCGCAGATTGAGCCGCCCGACCAGCGTTTCGTAGCGGGCCACGTTCTTCGCCTTGAGATAATCGAGCAGCCGCCGGCGCCGCCCGACCAGCACCAGAAGGCCGCGCCGGCTATGAAAATCCTTGCCGTGGGTCTTCAGATGCTCGGTGAGATTGGAAATCCGCTCCGAGAGCAGCGCCACCTGCACCTCGGGGCTGCCGGTATCCCCGTTGCTCGTCGCATAGTCCGCCACCAGCGCCTGCCGGCGCTCGGCCGTAATCGACATCAGGCCCTCCTCTAGAGCGTGATGACCGGAGGTGGATTCACCGAAGGTCTCTCTCACGCAAAAAACAATGACCACGAGCGGGATGTGTTCGCGCGAGCGATCATCCCGCTCTGGGAACCGTTACACCAACAGGCGCTCCGGCCGGAGCCAGCCATCGACCAGCCGCCCCAGCCCCAGCACCTGCCTTCCCGCCATGGCGCGCACCAATCCCCCTGCGGGGTTGGCGCACTCCGGAATCCGGCCCATCAGGGCAACCAGGCTGAGCGCCTGGCCCTGCGCAAGGCCGGCTGCCTCCGCTTCCGTCAAGGCCAGCGCCGGGATGTCGGCCAGCGCGGTCGCGACCGGAAGGAGAAACTCCGGGAAAGCGCGGGTGCTATCCTCCCCGGCATCGATTTTGTCCAGCGGAATCGCCTGTTCCTCGGAAAAGGGGCCGACCCGCAGGCGGCGGAGCGCCGTGATATGGCCGAACGTGCCGAGTGCGAGTGCGAGGTCGCGCGCGAGGCTCCGCATATAGACGCCCTTGCCCGAGACGACCTCGAACTCGGCGGTCTCTTCGTCGGGCAGGGCGATCAGTGCGAACCGCTCGACCCGCGCCGGCCGCGGCGCGAGCACCGCCGGTTCGCCGCCGCGGGCAAGATCGTAGGCCCGGGCACCGGCGACCTTCACGGCCGAGAAAGAGGGCGGAACCTGCATGATCTCGCCACGGAAGGCGGGCAGGGCGGCCAGGATCGCCGCCTCGTTCGGGCGCACGGCGGAGGTGGCGGTCACCTGCCCGTCGGCATCGTCGGTATCGCGCGCCTCCCCGAAGCGGAGCGTGAAGCGGTAATGCTTCGCCCCGTCCATCACATAAGGGACGGTCTTCGTCGCCGCTCCGAACGCCACCGGCAGCACGCCGGTCGCCAGCGGGTCGAGGGTGCCGCCATGCCCCGCCTTCTCGGCGCCGAGCGCATGCCGAACCCGGTTGACGACAGAGGTCGAGGTGATGCCGGCCGGCTTATCCACGATCAGCCAGCCATCGAGCTTGCGCCCGCGTCTTTTTCTCATTTCTGGGCTCTAGGAGTTGGCCAAGTCCCGGGCGACCGTGGGCAAGCGCAGTACAGCCTCGATCCGGTTCGCCTGATCGAGCGTGGTATCGGCGGCGAAGGTGAGTGTCGGCGCACGGCGAAGGCGAAGCCCGTGCACGACCTCGCTTTGCAGGAACGGTGTGGCACGGGTGAGGGCAGGCATCAGGGCGGCGATGTCGGAGCGGCCCAGCCGGGCGACATAGGCGGTCGCATGACGCAAGTCCGGGCTCACCCGGACCTCGGTCACGGTCAGCTGCGCGGCGGCGAGGTCGGGGTCGCGGAACGGGGCACGCAGAAAGATCTCGGCGAGACGGTGGCGGATTTCCTCGCCGACCCTGAGCCGGCGCTGGGATCCATGAGACGGCCCAGGAGACGGCCCAAGAGACGGCACGGAGGCCCCGCCCAAAGCGGCGCCCAAAGCGGGGCGACGGGTGGTCATGCCGGGACCATCTCGCTCTCGAAGCACTCGACCATGTCGCCTTCGCGCAGATCCTGCCAGCCTGCGAAGGCAAGGCCGCATTCATAGCCTTTCGCCACCTCGCGCACGTCGTCCTTGAAGCGCTTGAGTTGCGAAAGCTCGCCGGTGTGGATCACGACGCCGTCGCGCAGCAGGCGCACGCCGGCGCCGCGGCGCACCAGCCCGTCAGTCACCATGCAGCCGGCAACCTTGCCCACCTTGGTGATCTCGAAGACCTTGCGAATCTCGGCATAGCCGAGGAAGCGCTCGCGTGCCTTGGGCGCCATCCGGCCCTTGACCAGCTTTTCGATGTCGTCGGCAAGCTCGTAGATGATGCTGTAATAGCGGATATCGACGCCCTCGCGGCTGGAGAGCTCGCGCGCCTGGGCGGTCGCGCGCACATTGAACCCGACCACCACGGCATCCGATGCCTTCGCCAGAACGATGTCGCTCTCGGTGATCTGGCCGACCGCGGAGTGCAGCACGCGCACCTTCACCTCCTCGGTGCCGAGCTTGACCACGGTCGCCTGGATCGCCTCGGCGCTGCCCTGCACGTCGGCCTTCACCACCACCGCGACCTCCTTCTGCTCGCCCGCGCTGATGCGCGCCAGCATCTGCTCGAGGGTGCCGCGTGCGGCGCCATTGCTTGCCGCTGTCTTCTCGCGCAGCTTGCGCTGGCGGAATTCAGCGACTTCACGGGCGCGCGCCTCGTTCTCCACCGCGATCAGCGGCTCCCCGGCCACCGGCACGCCGGTGAGGCCGAGAATCTCGATCGGCGTCGAAGGAGCGGCGTCGGTCAGAGTGCGGCTGCGGTCGTCGAGCATCGCGCGCACGCGGCCCCATTCCGCCCCGGCAACGACAATGTCGCCCTGATGCAGCGTGCCCCGCTGCACGAGCACCGTCGCCACCGGCCCACGGCCGCGATCGAGCCGGCTCTCGATGATCGTGCCTTCCGCGGCCCGACTGGGATTCGCCTTGAGGTCCAGGATTTCCGCCTGCACAAGGATCGCGTCGTTCAGCTTGTCGAGCCCGGTCCGCTTGAGCGCCGAAACCTCGACGTCCTGGGTCTCGCCGCCCAGCTTCTCGACGACAATGCCGTACTGGAGCAGTTCGTTTCGGACCCGGTCCGGATTGGCGCCGGGCTTGTCCATCTTGTTGATGGCGACGATGATCGGGGCCTTCGCCGCCTCCGCATGGCGGATCGCCTCGACCGTCTGCGGCATCACGCCGTCATCGGCAGCCACCACCAGCACCACGATGTCCGTCACGCTGGCGCCGCGGGCGCGCAGCGCGGTGAAGGCCTCATGGCCCGGCGTATCGATGAAGGTGATGCGTTCGCCGCCCGGCATCGTCACCTGATAGGCGCCGATATGCTGCGTGATGCCGCCAGCCTCGCCGGCGGCGACATCGGTTGCCCTGAGCGCGTCGAGCAGCGAAGTCTTGCCATGATCGACGTGGCCCATCACCGTGACGACCGGTGGCCGCGGCTCGAGCTCGGCTTCCTCGTCGGCCTGGCCCTCAAGCCCAAGCTCGACATCCGCTTCTGAAACCCGCTTGACCCGATGGCCAAACTCCTGAACGACGAGTTCGGCGGTGTCGGCATCGAGTGTCTGGGTGATGGTGGCCATCACGCCGAGCTTCATCAGCGCCTTGATGACCTCTCCCGCGCGGGCGGCCATGCGGTTGGCGAGCTCCTGGACCGTGATGCTCTCCGGCAGCACGACCTCGCGCACGACCTTGACCTGGTCCGAGCGCAAGAGCTCGAGCTCGGCCTGGCGGCGTTCGCGCTCGCGCTGCCGCCGCACCGAGGCGAGGCTGCGCACCCGCTCGTCCTCGCCCTCGATGGCTGCCTGGACATCGATCTTGGCGCCGCGCCGTCGGTCCTCGGCGCTCTTCTTCGCCACCGGCGCCTGGGGCAGGCGCCGAGGCGGCGCTGCTCCTGGCCGGCGCAGCGGACGGTTCTCATCCTCGTCCTCGCCCGCGCGCGCAGGCTTCAGGCGCAGCGTGCCCACAGGCTGACCGGCCGGCTGCGCGCCCGGTTGCCCGACGGGTTGCCCGCCAGGTTGCCCGCCAGGCTGACCGACGGGTTGCGAGGCCTCGGCGGCTGGAGAACCCGCCTGCCGCCGATGCGTCTCTTCCGCCACCTGGGTTGCCGTCTCGGTGCTGCGGCGGGCCTCCTCTGCCGCTTGCGCCGCCTCCTCGGCTTTGCGCTGCGCCTCCTCGGCCGCCTGCCGGGCCTCTTCCTCGGCCATTCGCCGAGCCTCTTCCTCGGCTTTGCGCCTTGCTTCCTCGGCTGCCGAAAGGATCGAGATCTTCTCCTGCTCGCGCCGCTCCTGCTCGCGCTTCGCCTGTTCCCGCTGCTGGGCAAGCGCCTTCTGCCGCGCGGCAAGCTCGGTCTCGGTGAGCGCGCGCGCCCCGGCGGGCGGGCGGCCGCCCGGCGCTGCCGGCCGCGGGGCAGAGCTCGGCGCCGATGTGGCGGGCGCGCCTGGCGTCGGTACGGGGGCGCGCTTACGGCGAACCTCCACCTGCACGACCTTCGAGCGGCCGTGGCTGAAGCTCTGCCGCACCGACCCGGCATCCACCGTCCGCCCGACATCGGGCCGCGAGGTCGGCCTGAGGCTGAGCCGCCCCTTGCCCGGTTCCTGATCACTGCCTTCCGTCATGCACCCGCCCGTCCGTTCCTTCGTCCGCTGGAGCGGCGCCCGTGCCGCTCCTGTCCCCTGCATTCGCCTGCGTGCCGTCCGCCTGCGTGCTGCGCAAGCCCGCCAGCCGTTCGATCTCTGTCCGCACCAGATCGTTCAGCCGCGTACACGCGGCCACTGCCCGCCCGGCGCGTTCGGCCCGTGAGTGGAGGTCCGCGATCCGCCGTTCGAGCCCCACCGCCAGCCGTTCGCGGAGATCCGCCGGAACCACTATAGAACCGCCGGCAGCCCGGGCGATCGCCCGCTGGAGAGTGCCGCGCACGCGCGCGGTTTCTATCACATCCCCCCGGGCGCTCAACCAGATTCCCCGGCCCGGCAGATGCCCGGCGAGATCGGGCACGAGGGTTCGCCCAGAGCCGATCCCAGAGCCGACCTCATTAGGCCCGATCACGAGCCGCACCATCCGTTCCTTCGGCAGCACGGCGCGTGTCAGCACGCAACGGCGGAAAGGTGGCCGCTCCGGCCCAATCGCCGGCCTGATGGACGGGGCGGGGGCGGCGAGGGGATCAGCCGTGATGCGCCTCCTCAGAGGCGGCACCCTCCACAGGCGTCTCGCCGGCGAACCAATGCGCGCGCGCGGCCATGATGATCGTGTTCGCCGCCGGCTCGTCGAGCGCGTCGCTGCCGACGATCTCGATCAGCTCGTCGGAGGCGAGATCGCCGAGGTCATCAAGCGTCTTCACACCCTTCTCGCCAAGCGCCACCAGCATCGAAGGGGTCAGCCCTTCGATCGCCGCCACATCATCGGCAACCCCAAGCGCACGGCGGCGCTCGCCGAGCTCCGCTTCATAGCGGACGCGATAGGCCTCGGCGCGGCGGATCAGCTCGCCCGCGATCTGCTCGTCGAACCCCTCGATCGCCGCAAGCTCCTCGGGCGGCGTCATCGCCAGCTCCTCGACCGAGCCAAATCCTTCGGTCACGAGCAAGCCCGCAATCACGTCATCGACATCGAGCGCCTCGACGAAGAGGCCGGTGCGCCGGCGAAACTCCTCCTGACGCCGCTCGCTCTCCTCGGCTTCGGTCATGATGTCGATATCCCAGCGCGTGAGCTGGCTTGCCAGCCGCACATTCTGTCCGCGTCTTCCGATGGCGAGCGAAAGCTGATCGTCCGGCACCACCACCTCGACACGGCCCGCCTCCTCGTCCATCACGACCTTGGTCACCTCTGCCGGCGCCAGCGCATTGACGACGAAGGTCGCAGCCTGCGGGCTCCAGGGAATGATGTCGATCTTCTCGCCCTGCAGTTCAGCCACCACCGCCTGCACGCGCGAGCCGCGCATGCCGACGCAGGCACCGACCGGGTCGATCGAGGAATCGCGGCTGATCACCGCCATCTTCGCCCGCGAGCCGGGGTCGCGGGCGACGGCCTTGATCTCGATAATGCCGTCATAGATCTCCGGCACTTCCTGCGCGAAGAGCTTGGCGAGAAAGCCGGGATGCGTGCGCGAGAGAAAGATCTGCGGCCCGCGCGGCTCGGCGCGGACATCGTAGATGTAGGCGCGCACGCGATCGCCGTTGCGAAAACTCTCGCGCGGGATCAGCTCGTCACGGCGCAGGAGCGCCTCGGCGCGGCCGAGATCGACCATCAGATTGCCGTACTCGGTGCGCTTGACGATGCCGTTGACGATCTCGCCGACGCGATCCTTGTATTCCTCGTACTGGCGCTTGCGCTCGATATCGCGCACGCCCTGCACGATCACCTGTTTCGCGGTCTGCGCGGCGATGCGCCCGAAATCGATCGGCGGCAACGGATCGACGATGAACTCGCCGAGCCTGATCTCAGGGCGGAATTTCCGCGCGATGGCAAGCGGGATCTGCGTTTCCTCGTTCTCCACCGTCTCGACCACTTCGGTCCAGCGCGAAAGCCGCACATCGCCGGTCTTGCGATCGATGGTGGCGCGGATGTCCTTCTCGTGGCCGTATTTGGCGCGCCCGGCCTTCTGGATCGCGCTTTCCAGGGTGGCGATCACCTCTTCGCGGTCGATCGACTTTTCGCGCGCGACGGCATCGGCCACCAGCAGGATGTCGGGGCGGGCAATCGCGGTATCCATGGGATGTCCTCTCAGTTCAGCTGTTTTCCGTTGTTTCGTTTTGCGGGCGCGGTCGCGGCGATCAGCGCCTCGGTCAGAACCAGCTTGGCGCGCCGGATCGCCGCGAGCGGCAGCGCCATCTCGGCGCCGTCATCGCGCCTGAGCCGCACCACCCGCTCGTCAGCGCCGAGCACGACGCCGCTTGCGCGTCGCCTTCCCTCGATCGGTTCGGCGAGCTCGACCCGCGCGAGATGACCGGCGAAGCGGTTCCAATCCTTCACGCGCGTCAGCGGACGATCGATCCCGGGTGAGCTCACCTCGAGCGCCCAGGCGTTCGGCAGCGGGTCGGCGACGTCGAGCACGGCGCCGAGCGCGTGGCTGATCGCCTCGCAATCCTCAATCGCCATTGCCTCTCCATCCTTGCGTTCGGCCATGATCTGCACCGTCGGCCGCGCTCCTCCCGTGATCGCGACACGCACCAGCTCGTAGCCCATCGCTTCGAGCGTGGGGGAAACGAGTTCGGCAAGCCGGCTTTCCGACTCCGGCGTGGCTGGTACGCGATCGGCCAAACAAAAAAGGCGGCCTCTGCAGGCCACCCCCCGTCAGTCAGCGGAGAATGATTTTGTCAGTGGCAGATAGCGCCCACCACTCCTGATTGCAAGACACGAGGGGGTGATTTTCGCGACCGGCCGCGTCTTTTCCTGTATCCAAGGCTTTGGAAAGCCATGACGATCAGCCGCGCCGAATGAGGCGCCAATAGAGTGGCCGGCGCCCAGCCGCCAGCGCCTTCGCCTCGTAGCGGGTCGGGGGCCAGCCCGCCGGGCGCCGCGCCAAAGGCGGAGGAACGCAAAAGAATTCCTGCCCGGCCAGCACGCCCGCGGTCCAGGCCTGGAGCACCGGATCGTCGGTGGCGATGCGCCATTCCGCGCCGGATGAGAGAATGCGCGCAATCTCCGGCAGAAAGACGGGATGGAGGAAGCGCCGCTTGGCGTGCCGCGCCTTGGGCCAGGGGTCGGGAAAAAGGAGGAAAAGCCTGCTCACCGACGAATCGGGCAGCGCCCTGATCAGCGCCCGCGCATCGTCGGTCCAGAGTCGGAGATTGCCCGGCAAGGAAGGCGCTGCCTCCGCCCCCTCCGGCACCAGGGAGGCCGGCACCAGGGAGGAGAGCAGCGAGGCGACGCCGTTCTCGAAAACCTCGCAGGCGATCAGCCCGATTCTTCCGCCGGCTCCGATCGTCGCCAGCGCGTGCTCTCCTGCGCCGAAACCAACCTCGAGCCAAACTTCTCCCACCCGCGGGATGAACGCCCCGGCAGGGTCACACGCATGATCCGGTGCGAGGCGAAGCAGCGGCAGGATCTCGGCGAGGAGCAGGCGCTGACGCGTCCGCAGCCTATGACCGCTTCTCCGCCCGTAGAGCCGGTCCGGCGGTTCCTTGAACCGCCCCTCGCTCACCGACCGAAGGCGGCAGCGAGCGCGGGTGCGAGGTCCGTGCGCTCCCAGGTGAAGAAGCCGCGCTCCTCATCCGGTTCACGGCCGAAATGACCGAACGCCGAGGTCGGCGCATAGATCGGCCGGTTCAGGCGCAGATGCTCGCGGATGCCGCGTGGAGAAAGATCCATCATTTCCCGCAGAACTTTTTCGAGCCGAGTCTCGCTCACATCCCGCCCGGTGCCCTGCAGATCGACATAGACCGAGAGCGGTTGGGAGACGCCGATCGCGTAGCTGATCTGCAGCGTGCAGCGATCGGCGAGCCCCGCAGCGACCACGTTCTTGGCGAGATAGCGGCATGCATAGGCGGCGGAGCGATCGACCTTGCTCGGATCCTTGCCGCTGAACGCCCCGCCACCATGAGGGGCCGCACCGCCATAGGTATCGACGATGATCTTGCGCCCGGTGAGCCCGCAATCGCCGTCGGGGCCGCCGGTCACGAACTTCCCCGTCGGGTTCACGTAGAAACTCTCTTCGGGGCACATCCATCCGTCCGGCAGGCTGCTCTCGACGATCGGCCAGAGCATGCGCTTGATCTCGCTCTGTTCAAGGTCGGGCTCGTGCTGGATCGAGACGACGATCGAGGTTGCCCCGATGGGCTTGCCGTCGATATAGCGCAGCGTCACCTGGCTTTTTGCATCCGGCATGAGCCCGACCACGCCGATATCGTGGTTGCGGCGCATCTCGCTGATCCGGCGCAGGATCAGATGGGCATAGTGGATCGGCGCCGGCATCAGCGTTTCGGTCTCGGTGCAGGCATAGCCGAACATGATGCCCTGGTCGCCCGCGCCTTCGTCCTTGTTGCCGCTGGCATCGACACCAATCGCGATGTCCTGGGACTGCGAGTGCAGATGGCAGCAGATGACGGCGTTCTTCCAGGAGAAGCCCGGCTGGTCATAGCCGATATCGTGCACCGCCATCCGCGCGAGATGCGTCAGATATTCGTGCGTGACGGTATCCGGCCCGCGCGTCTCGCCGGCAAGCACGATACGGTTGGTCGTGACCAGCGTCTCGCAGGCGACGCGCGCATAGGGATCGGCGGCGAGGAACGCATCAAGGACAGTGTCGCTGATGCGATCAGCGACTTTATCGGGATGGCCCTCCGAAACCGATTCGGAAGTGAACAGAAACTCGCCCGTGTCGCGCATGGATCTTTCCTCTTGTCGCGAGAGCGTCGCCGAAGGGTCCGGCCGCCGCGCCGACCGCATGCCGGAGCGCCGCGGTCAATGGCCGAAACCCGCCGAGGGGTCAAGCCTCCGCCGGCCAATCGCCCTCTCGCCCTATCCCGATCACGTCGCGCATCGAATAGAGCCCGGCCGGCCGGCCGGTGAGCCAGAGCGCCGCGCGAACCGCGCCATTCGCATAGACCCTTCTGTCGAAGGCGCGGTGCACGAGAACAAGGTGCTCACTCGCGCCGGCAAAGAGAAGCATATGCTCACCCACCACCTGCCCGCCGCGCAGGCTCGCGAATCCGATCTCGCCCGTCTGCCGCGGCCCGACTTCGCCGTGCCGCCCGCTGCGCATCACCGCCTCAAGGGCCATGCCGCGCCCTGCGGCGACCGCACGCCCGAGCCCGATCGCGGTCGCCGAGGGCGCATCCACCTTTTGGCGGTGATGCATCTCGAGAATCTCCGCGTCATAGCTTCCGGCCGGCAGCGCGGCCGCCATCCGCTCGGCGAGCGCCAGCATCAGGGTCACGCCGGGCGAGAAGTTCGCGGCATAGACAACCGGAATCCGCTCCGCCGCCGCGGCGACCGCCGCTTCGTCCGCCGCCGTCAACCCCGATGTCCCGAGTACCCAGCCGACCGCGGTTCCCGCCAGCACCCGCCCATGCGCCGGAGCGGCGCCCGCGTGGGTGAAATCGATCACCACATCCGAGAGCGCGGCAAGCCCGGCGATGTCGGATGCGAGCGGCACGCCTTCCGGATTTCCGCCGCCATCCGCAGCACCCGGACGACGGAGCCCCCCGGCAAGCGTCGCCCCCGCCGATTTCACCTCCTCAGCCAGCAGCCGCCCCATCCGTCCGGTGATGCCGGCAATCCCGATCCTCAGCGTCATTTGTTTCCTCTCGCCGGGGCGATCCTGCGCGGTTGCTGACGCGTCCGCAACGCATGCCCGCAACGCATTGGCGAAAACCCGCGCGCGTCACTTTATTGACGGCAATCCTCCGGCCGCCGCGCCGGAGGTGTCATTCCATTCCGAATTCAGAACGAGGAGCATCGCATGGTCCGGGCGCTTTCTCTTCTCCTGATCTGCCAGCTTCTGGGCACCCTCATTGCCCGGGCAAACGGTGTGCCGATCCCCGGCCCGGTCTTCGGCCTGATCCTGCTGATGATCCTGCTGATGGTCCGTCGCGGCCCGGACCCGACGCTGAGCACAACCGCGCAGGCGCTGCTTCGCCATCTCGGCCTGCTCTTCGTGCCGGCCGGAGTCGGGATCGTGAACGAGCTCGGCGTGCTGCGCGCCAATGCGCTGGCGCTCGCCATAGCCCTTCCCGTCTCGACGCTGCTCGCGCTCATCGTCACCGGGCTCGGCATGCAGTTCTTGCTGAGAGGCGAACGCTGATGTCGGGCCTCTATCACGCCTGGGTCTATCTGCAGAGCGGGCCGTTGCTCGGCCTTACCGCGACCTTGCTTGCATGGCAGGCGGCAAACTGGCTTGACGAACGAACGCGGCACGCGGCCTGGTCCAATCCGGTCATGATCGCGATTGTCCTGCTCGCGCTCGTATTGATCGCCACCGGCACGTCCTACCGCAGCTACTTCAACGGTGCGCAGTATGTGCAGTTCCTGCTCGGGCCTGCGACCGTGGCCCTGGCGGTGCCGATGTATGCCAATCTCGGGACGATCCGCCGAAACTTCGTTCCGATTCTTCTTTCGATGACGGCGGGCTCGGCTGTCGCCGCGATTTCGGCAATGCTCATCGTCGAAGCGCTCGGCGCGCCGCGCGCGGTGGTGATTTCGATCGCTCCGAAATCCGTCACCACGCCGATCGCCATGGGGATCTCTCAGGATCTTGGGGGTTTGCCAGCGCTCACGGCGATCTTCGTGCTGATCACAGGCGTCTTTGGCGGACTGATCGCCCTGCCGCTGTTTCGGCTCCTCGGTATCCGGGATCGCCGCGCGCAGGGGCTTGCCGGCGGCACTGCCGCGCACGGCCTCGCCACGGCGCGGCTGCTGCTCGAAAGCGACACGGCCGGTGCTTTCGGCGGCCTTGCGATCGGCCTCAACGGCCTCATCACCGCGATCATGGTGCCTCTTTTCGTTCGCTGGCTGCTTTGATTGCGCGGCCGGGGGAGAATCCTCTTCCCGTCCTCAGCCGCGCCCGCCATTCTCGAAGAACTCCCGCACCCGCGCGAAGAAGCCTTCCGATTCCGGGTGGCCCTTCGCGTTGCGGCCGGATTCCTCTTCGAATTCTTCAAGCAGCTCACGCTGGCGGCGTGTCAGGTGCTGCGGCGTCTCCACCGCGACCTGCACGTACATGTCCCCGCGCGCGGCACTCCGCAGCACGGAGAACCCCTTGCCGCGAAGCCGGAACTGATCGCCGCTCTGCGTGCCGGGCGGAATCTTGAGCTTGGCGCGGCTGCCGTCGATCACCGGCACTTCCACCTCCGCGCCGACCGCCGCCTGTGTCATGCGCAGCGGCACGCGGCAGAAAACATTGGCACCGTCACGCTGAAAGAGGGCATGCGGCCGGATCGCCACATGCACATAGAGATCACCTGGCGGCGCGCCTCTCGCGCCCGCCTCGCCCTCGCCGGCAAGGCGGATACGGGTCCCGTCCTCCACCCCGGCAGGGATCGTGACCTGGAGCGAGCGTTCCCGCGCCACCGTTCCCGAGCCGCCGCAGATCCGGCAGGGGTTGCGAATCACCCGGCCGGCGCCGCCGCAAGTCGGGCAGGTGCGTTCGATGACGAAAAATCCCTGCTGAGCGCGCACTTTGCCAAGTCCGCCGCAGGTCCCGCAGGTCTCGGCCCCACGCTCCTTGTTCTCCGAGCCGGTGCCGCCGCAGGCCTCGCAGCTTACCCGTGTCGCCACGCGAAGCTGAGTCTTGGTCCCCGCGAAGGCCTCGGCGAGGTCGATCTCCACCGTCTGGCGCAAATCCGCGCCTGGCCGCGGACCGCGCGAGGAACCACGGCGGCCGCCCATGAACTCGCCGAACATCTGATCGAAGATGTCCCCGAGTCCGGCGCCTGTCGCGAAATCGAAACCGCCGCCGCCCATCGCCGGGTCGAATGCAGCATGGCCGTAACGGTCATAGGCCGCCCGCTTCTGGTCGTCCTTGAGCACGTCGTAGGCTTCGTTGATCTCCTTGAAACGCGTCTCGGCCGCCTTGTCCCCCGGATTGCGGTCCGGATGGAACTGCATCGCGAGCTTGCGATAGGCCTTCTTGATGTCTTCGGCGCCGGCCTCGCGGGAAACACCGAGTGTCGCGTAGTAATCCTGTTTCGCCATCGTCAGTTCATTCCCGCGCTCCCAAGCGCCGTGGCGCCGAGCGGATCGCGGACGGAATCGTGAGAGAATGCCTCATCATCACCCGAATATTCTCGCGAACATCCCTGGCCGCGCCGGTTGCAGCTTTTCGGGCGGGGACAAAGGCGCCGCCCCGCGATCGCGAGACGGCGTCCTTGCTATCCTCCGCCAGCATTCCCGCTTCAAGGCGGCAGGAATGATCAGGCGGACTTCTTCTTCTGCTCGTCGACCTCCTCGAACTCGGCGTCCACGACCTTCTCGCCGCCGGAGGAAGACCCGCCCTGGCTGGCCGACGGTCCGCCATCCTGCGGGCCACCCGGCTGTGGGCCGGCCTGCTGGGCCTGATACATCGCCTGGCCGATCTTCATCGCCACGGCCGATAGCCGCTCGGTCGCGCTTTTCAGCGCTGCCGCATCGGTTCCGCCCAGGGCCTTGCGCACGGCGGCAATCGCCTGCTCCGCTTCGTCCTTGTCGGGGGCGGCGATCTTGCCTTCGTTCTCCTTCAGGGTCTTTTCGACCTGATGGACCAGCGCATCGGCTTGGTTCTTGGCCTCGACAAACTCACGCCGCTCCTTGTCCGCCGCCGCGTTCGCCTCGGCTTCCCGCACCATCTTCTGGATCTCGGCCTCGCTGAGCCCGCCCGAAGCCTGGATGCGGATCTGCTGCTCCTTGCTGGTCGCCTTGTCCTTGGCGGAAACGGAGACGATGCCGTTGGCATCGATATCGAACGTCACCTCGATCTGCGGCACGCCGCGCGGCGCAGGCGGGATGCCCACGAGATCGAACTGGCCGAGCAGCTTGTTGTCGGCCGCCATCTCGCGTTCGCCCTGATAGACCTTGATCGTCACCGCCGTCTGGCCGTCATCGGCTGTCGAGAAGATCTGGCTCTTCTTCGTCGGGATCGTCGTGTTGCGCTCGATCAGTCGGGTGAACACGCCACCCAGCGTCTCGATCCCGAGCGAGAGGGGCGTGACATCGAGCAGCAGCACATCCTTGACGTCGCCCTTCAGCACGGCGCCCTGAATCGCCGCCCCCACCGCCACCACTTCATCGGGGTTGACGTTGCGCGCCGGATCCTTGCCGAAGAATTGTTTCACCGTATCGATGATCTTCGGCATGCGCGTCATGCCGCCGACCAGGATCACTTCGGAGATTTCGCCGGCCGTTACGCCGGCATCCTTGAGCGCGGCGCGGCATGGATCGAGCGTCTTTGTGACGAGATCGTCGACAAGGCTCTCGAGCTTGGCTCGTGTCAGCTTCATCACGAGATGCTTCGGCCCGGAAGCGTCAGCGGTGATGAAGGGCAGGTTGATCTCGGTCTCCTTGGAAGAGGAAAGCTCGATCTTCGCCTTCTCGGCGGCCTCTTTCAGCCGCTGCAACGCAAGCCGGTCCTTGCGCAGGTCGATCCCCTGCTCCTTGCGGAACTCCTCGGCAAGATAGTCGATCACTCTTGCGTCGAAATCCTCGCCACCCAGGAATGTGTCGCCGTTGGTGCTCTTCACCTCGAACACGCCGTCCCCGATCTCGAGGATGGAGATATCGAAGGTGCCGCCGCCAAGGTCATAGACGGCGATCGTGCCGGTCTTCTTCTTGTCCATGCCGTAGGCGAGCGCGGCCGCCGTCGGCTCGTTGATGATGCGCAACACCTCGAGCCCGGCGATCTTGCCGGCATCCTTGGTGGCCTGGCGCTGGGCGTCGTTGAAGTAGGCGGGCACCGTGATGACGGCCTGCGTCACCGGCTCGCCAAGATAGGCTTCCGCCGTCTCCTTCATCTTGCCAAGCACGAAGGCGCTGATTTGGGACGGCGCATAGCGCTGCCCCTTCACCTCGACCCAGGCATCGCCATTATCGGCGCGGACGATGGAATAAGGGACCAAGCTCTTGTCCTTGGTCACCATCGGGTCCTCATAGCGCCGACCGATCAGGCGCTTGACGGCGTAGAGCGTGTTCGTGGGGTTGGTCACGGCCTGGCGCTTGGCGGCCTGGCCGACCAACCTTTCGCCGTTATCGGCGAAGGCGACCATGCTCGGGGTCGTGCGCGCCCCCTCGCTGTTCTCGATCACGCGAACATCCTTGCCTTCCATGATGGCAACGCAGGAGTTCGTGGTGCCGAGATCGATGCCGATCACCTTGCTGGACATGCATAGGCTCCTTTCAGCGGATGCGGCCGGCCCGAAGCACCGCCCGCTTCCCCGGGTTATGAATGGTGCTGCTCATGTATTGAGAGGGTGCTTTCGGAACAAGGTCTCCCAGGACTGATTCGGGCTCATTCCACGGTCCTTGTCGCTCATCATCCCCTTGGTGTCATTCCCTCGGATCAGAGAGGTCGCTTCAGGTTAGACGTCCCGCCTCGCGGGCCGGCCGGCGGGGCGATCTCGGCGGGCTCGCCCTTCGAGACCACGACCATCGCCGGCCGGATCAACCGCCCGTTCAGCGTCCAGGCCGGTGTCCAGGCGGAAAGCACGATGCCGGGTGGATGCTCGGCGCTCTCCTGCTCGGCCATCGCCTGGTGCCGATTGGGATCGAAGATAGCCCCGGTCGGATCCTCCCGCCGGATCCCGTTGCGCTCGAGCGCTGCCAGAAATCCCCGCTCGACCCCGGCGAACCCTTCGCGCAGCCGGCCTACGACCTCCGGCTCATCGCTCGTCTGCTTGGGCAGGCTCTCGAGGCCGCGGCGCAGATTCTCCGCCACCTCGACGATGTCGCGGGCGAAAGCCTGGACGGCGAAGAGCCGCGCATCCTCGGCCTCGCGCTTGGCCCGCGCGCGGACATTGGCGATTTCGGCCTCGGCGCGCATCCACCGGTCGCGAAACGATTCCTTTTCGGCCTCGAGCTCCTTGAGCCGCTCTTTCGCCGCCCTCAGCTGCTCTTCCACCGTTCCGGAGGTCGCGTCGTCGTTCGCCGCCCCGGGGACCGCCCCAGGGGCCGTTCCGGGGGCCGTTCCGGGCTCGTTGAATTCGGGTTCATGGGTCATGGCGCGGCTGAGTTAAGGCGCCCCACGCCTTCACACAAGCCTTGGCCTTCGCACAAACCTTCGCCCCCAAGCCATCACCTCCGCGCGAGCCGTCCCCGGGCTTTCCCTTCTCCCGGAATCGTCATCCGAGCAACCGGCCGATCACCCGCGCGGTGTAATCGACGACGGGAATGATCCGCCCGTAATTGATCCGCGTCGGACCGATCACCCCGATCGCACCGACGATCCGATTCGCGGAATTGCGTGCCGGCGCCACGACCATCGACACACCCGAAGTCCCGAAGAGGCCACTCTCGGCGCCGATGAAGATGCGCACACCCTCCGAGCGGTCGGCGAGCTCGAGCAGCCGAAGGATCGTCTCCTCGGTCTCCAGCCGCTCGAACAGCCGCTGGATGCTCTCCAGCCGCTCGATCTCCGTCACATCCGCGAGCAGCCGCGCCTGGCCCCGAATGATCAGGCTGCCACCCCGTCCTTCGCCGGTCCAGGTGCCGAGACCCGCCTCGACAACGCCCGCAGCGAGCGAATCGAGCGTCGAGCGGTCCGCCGCCATCTCCTCGGCCACAACCCCGCGCAGCTCCGTGAGCGATCGGCCCGCAAGCCGCGCATTGAGGAAATTCCCCGCTTCCTGCAAGGCTGAGGGCGGCAGCCCCGCAGGCGTCTCGATCACCCGGTTCTCTACGTGCCCGTCGGCACTCACCAGGACTACGAGCGCCCGTCCCGCACCGAGCGGAACGAATTCGACATGCTTGACCGGCCCTTCCGATTTCGGTGCGAGCACAAGCCCAGCCGCCGAGGAGAGCCCCGAGAGCAGGGTCCCCGCTTCGGCGAGCGTATCCTCGAGGCTCCGCCCTGACGCCCGGAGGGCGGCGCTGATCGTCTCCTGTTCATCCTCCGAAAGCTCGCCAAACTGCAGCAACCCGTCGACGAAGAGCCGGAGCCCCCGCTCGGTTGGCAGCCTGCCCGCCGAAGTATGGGGGGCAAAGAGTAGGCCGGCATCGGTCAGGTCCGCCATCACGTTGCGGATGGTCGCCGGCGAAAGCGCGATGGGCAGCAGCCGCGAGAGCGTGCGGCTGCCCACCGGCTCGCCGGTTTCCACATACTGCTCGACGATCTCGCGCAGGATTGCCGCCGAGCGGACATCGAGCCCGCCCGGGAGCGGTGCGCCACCTTGCGGCCCATTCGCGGCTCCCGGCCGCGGCGGTGGGGGCTGATCCATGCCCATCCCGTTCGATTCCTTGGGTCTCCGGGGACCTCGATGTCACTTTAGTACCCAGAATCGGCGCTCTGGGGAACATGGTTCAAGATGGCCCCGCCAGCCGGCGCGCGCCGTGTGTGGAGAGCGATAGCGGTTCTATGAGCCCTGGCCGGTCTGAGTTTCGGGGGTGACAGGGAGTCCATGACGCTCGAGCAGCTTCGCATCTTTGTCGCGGTCGCCGAGCGCGAGCATCTTACAGAGGGGGCCCGCGCGCTCAACCGCACCCAATCCGCGGTCAGCGCTGCCGTCCGCGCGCTCGAGCGCCAGCATGACACGCCGCTCTTCCATCGTGTCGGCCGCGGCATCGTGCTCACCGAGGCGGGTCGGGTCTTTCTTGCCGAGGCTCGGGCAGTGCTCGGCCGCGCCGCCGCTGCCGAGCGCACGCTTGCCGAGCTGGCCGGGCTCAAGCGGGGGCGGCTCACTCTGGAGGCGAGCCAGACGATCGCCAGTTACTGGCTGCCCGAGCGCCTGGTTCGTTTCCGCACCGCCTTCCCCGACGTGACGCTCAAGGTCCGGATCGGCAACACTGCCCAGGTCGCCCGCGCGGTCGCGGAAGGCGAGGCTGAACTCGGTCTCGTTGAAGGGGCGGTGGACGATCCGCTCCTGGCGAGCGAGACAGTCGCCCACGACCGGCTGGTGCTGGTCGTCGCACCCGGCCATCCCTGGGCCGACGGAAGGGCGCTCCGGCCGTCGGATCTGCCCGGCGGCAGCTGGGTGATGCGTGAGCCGGGTTCGGGCACGCGTTCGGTCTTCGAGGCGGCGCTCGCCGCCCACGGTATTGCCCCGGCTTCGCTGCCGGTTGCGCTCGAGCTGCCTTCGAACGAGGCGGTGCGCGGCGCGGTCGAGGCCGGCGCCGGCGCGACGGCGATCTCGGAGCTTGTGGTGGTCCGGGCACTGGGAGCAGGCACGCTCATCCGCGCTGGCTTCGCCCTGCCGGCCCGTGCCTACAACGTGCTCCTCCATCGTGAGCGATTCCCCAGCCGCGCGGTCGAGGCGCTGCGCGCAATTCTGCGCGCGCCCCTCGGCCGGGAAGCTCAAAGGGAAGCCCAAAAGGAAGCCAAGCACGCGCGAAAAGCGTGAGCGGTCGTGCTGACCATGGTGGAAAGCGCCGGCCAAAAGCCCTTTGGCGGCCCCGCACCCGAAAGCCCGAAACGAAAACGGATTGAATGTCAGTTGCTTGAAACCTGCATCAAATCTGCGCTTCAAGCGGCGGCGCAGCTTCCGCTGCGGCTTGGCGGCGCGGCGGCTGGTGGTTATAAGCCGCCCGGCCCGACGCGGGTCTGCCGAGACTCAGGTGCAAGCATCGATGATGGTGACGCTGCCCCCCGACTATCGTCCCTCCGAGGACGAAGCGTTTATGAACCCCTTCCAGCTTGAATATTTTCGCCGTAAGCTTTTGACTTGGCGAGCAGATTTGCTCCGGGACGCCGATGGCACGCTGGCCAGCCTTTCCGAGGGCGGGATCCGCGAGCCCGACATTACCGACCGGGCTTCGGTCGAGACCGACCGGGCATTGGAGTTGCGAACCCGCGACCGTGCCCGCAAGCTCATCGCCAAGATCGACCAAGCATTGGCGCGGATCGAGAACGGGATCTACGGCTATTGCGAGGAGAGCGGCGAGCCGATCGGCATTCGCCGGCTCGAGGCGAGGCCGATCGCGACTCTCTCGCTCGAGGCCCAGGAACGCCATGAACGTATGGAGCGTGTTCATCGCGACGACTGAGACTTCTCGCCGCCGCCCAAGGGCAGCTCCAGCCGGCGAAGGCTTGTGTCGGTCTTACAGGCGCAAGGGCGGCGCGAGCGGCGCTGGCGCGGGCCCGGCCACGCCGGCGGGCTGAGAGGACGATGGACGGGTCATCTTGCACGGCGCCGCCTATGCGGCTGCTCGGATTGCCGGGCAGCCTGCGCCGCGGCTCACATTCCCGCGCTATTTTGCGCGGGCTCGTGGCGGAACTGGTTGGCCGCATCCAGCTCGAGATCCGCGAGATCGATCTGCCGCTCTATAACCAGGACGAGGATGGAGATGCCGCGCCGCACTCGATCCGCGAATTCCGCCGCGCGATCGCGGAAAGCGACGGCCTGGTGATCGCGACGCCGGAATACAACCACGGCATGCCGGGCGTGCTGAAGAATGCGCTCGATTGGGCCTCGCGTCCCTACGGGAAATCGGCGTTGACGGACAAGCCCGTGCTGGTGATCTCGAACTCACCCGGATTCGTCGGCGGCGCGAGGGCGCATGTGCAGGTGAACGAGACGTTGCATTCCATCCCGGCGCGATTGCTTGGCGGGCAGCAAGTCGTCATTCCCAATGTCGCCGGGAAGATCCGTGATGATCGGCTCGCGGACGCGGCAAGCCTGCGCTTTGCGCTGGCTGCGGTGGATCGCCTCGCAACCTTGTGCCGGGCGAGATCGCCGTCCGGCGCGACGTAGAGCTGGGTGCGTTCGCTTGCGCTCAGCCATCCCGGTCTCGACCATTGTTTTATCGCGTGATTCAGACCGACGGTGATTCCACCTTCGGTCATCACGCTCTAAGTGTCTGACTCGGAATGCGACGTTGTCTATCAGGCTCTTGCAAGGGTTCTGGTCAGCCTGCGGACGTGAGCGATCAGCGTCCAGGCAGTTGCGCTGGCGATGGTTGCTTCGAAGTCCTTGGCGAGCCTGCGGCATC
>DATJLS010000018.1:0-65945 GCA_035509315.1 Acetobacteraceae bacterium
ACGAGCGCCGGCATCAGGCAGCCACTGTCGTTCCCGATGCACATCAGCCTGCCGCCGTGCTCGCGGCCGTCAAGGACAAGCCCGGCGGGCGGCCGCAGGATGCGGCCGTCCTTGACCGCCGCTGCGCGCGGCAGCCGCGTCAGTGCGCCGGTCGGGACGGAAGAATGACGCCGCCGGGGATCGAACCAAAGAATGCCACGAAACAGGAGGATAACGTGCCATCAGATTACATAGCTTGATCCCAAGCTCTCACCTCTTCACGAAATCGGGGCAAGTCCAGACCTTCAAGAACCGGACGATCGCGCGGCGCCCGCGATTGGCCGTAGGCGGACTGGCGGGTTTCGAGCTGTGAGTGAGGAAAACCGCCGTCTGCCTTACCCCATCATCGCAGCATCTCCCCTTCTTCCAGCCAACGACAGGGGAATCAGCAGTTCGGCCGCGCCGCAACGGGAACTTTTTTAGCGGTATCCTTGATCTTTGCACCCCCGAAGGTCCGCTATCAGGAGCATCGCAAAATTGGCCAGATGGCCGTGAAGGCGGAGCTAGACCGACAGCGTCCCCACGAGATTTTCGGCCCAATCGTGCGCCCACTTGGCCCTAATACAGTAGCCCCGCTGCCCGTCTTCCGCGAAGAAGACTCCAGCCCAGGCTGGCGGCGCGTCTTGGGTCAGGACCCATGCGCCCGAGTCCCCTTGCGTTGGCAGCGTTGAGAGGAGCGTGCCGAGCGCACCGCCGATTCCCCATTTCGACCGCGGCTTCAGTTCGACCGAGTCACGGAAACAATAGGACTTGCCGCCTCTTGTGAAAGCATAGCTGATCGCAAGCGATCCTAGCCGACATTTAGTCTTTGTTATCGCGCCATCGACCTCCACATCCTGGCCGATCGTCAATGACTTTGCCACACCACTGAGCGTCCGCGCCGAAGCCGGCGCGGCCGTCAGATCAATGAGACTCAGGTCGAGCATGTTCACCGATGATCCGTTACCGGGGCTGGGAACGGGCATCGGCAGGATGAGCGGGTCGCAGACGGTGCCGGCGCCAAGCGCGGAGAGTGTCGTGTGGTGGGTGCACATTCCAAGATGCGCGCCGGCGTTATCGCTGATAGGGTCGCCGGTCGCAGCGACGTGGGCGCAGCTCATTCCATATTTATTGCCGGATTGGTCCGTGAGAGTCCCGCCGTAGGTGCCTGAGCGGCCCTGGCTCGTCTTGATGCCATCCCCGGGCGCGAAAGCGAGCGTGGCCTGCGGTCGTTCTTCGACTTGAACGAACGCCGGACTGGCGTTGGCGATTTCGATCAAGCGCGCGCGATCGGCCTCATCATTGTTGGGCTCGTCGCTGATCGGCGTGCAAATGGGCCTGTGAACAATGGTCAGCATGATCGGGCTCCCAGCCCCCGTCTTCCTGAACCATCGTGAGAACTCCGGCCAGAGTGCAACTTGGCGCTTCAGATCCCGCCTGCGATAGCTTTGAAACGCCGGCACCGGCCAATCCGGGAATGGCCATGTTGGCAGCACCGGGAAAAAATGGACGAAGCGGTCGATCCACGCCTTTGAGGGAAAGTCGGCGCCAAAAGCCCCTTCCTCAAGATCGTAGAGGAGGATCCACAACGGATGGACGTCGATGGTGAAGCCGGTGACGATCTGCACCGCAGCAGCTTGCCGCGCCACGCTCTGGAGCGTCTCGGACTGGTCAAAATAGGCGCGCAGATCCTCATAGGTTGGCATGATCTATACTCACTTCGAACTGGGTTCGAGCAGGCCGGCAATGAATGTGAAGAGCGGCGCAAGGAGGCCGGCCACGAAGACCGAATACCATCCTATAATCACGAACAGACTGCCGCCGAGCGTGTAGGCCCAGAGCGGGAAGGCGATGGTCGAGATGACCACATTCATGGCCCAAGGCTGATTGGGAAGTCGCCGGCGATAGAGGTAGAAGGGCGTGCCGAAAAGGCCAATGGCGAAGAAGATACCGGCACACCAAACCGAGGCTACGGCCGGCCCATGTGGAACGGACGACGCAGTGCTGTCGATGCCGAAATGGGAGGCCACCACCTTGTCAATCGCGGCGTAGAAGGCGACCGACTCTGCCGGAAGATATTTGACGAGGCGGTCGCTATAGCCGTCAGCTGGCCGATCCTTGACCCCCGCATTAGCGAAATGCCCGTTAGTGTCCGACGCCGGAATGACAAGTCGAGCCACGACCTTAATTCCCCCAGATGGTCTAAGCCTCACGACGTCGACAAAGCTGTCGCGGCCTCTGCGAAACGATAGCCCTGCTTAGACGTTGCCTCCAAGCTGGAACTACTCCGCCGATGCGGTCTCTGAGATTTGTCGCTCGGCGAGACCGGCCAGATGCGGTCGCGCACAAGGACCAACCATCTCGTACGGGCCTTTAGGGCGCGAAGCCAATGACCACCGTCCCGCCCTCTCGGTCATGCGCGATGAACTGACGGCAGGTTTCAGGAAGGCCCTGTGACACCTTGAATGGCCGCAATTGGTCGAAACCGGAAGTGCGATCGAGGCCCAACCTCCCGACAAGGCCACCATGGGTTGAGTTCATGACACCCTTGAGCGGTATGCGTGAGCGCGAGCGAATGCATCCCGCTCTCGTTCAGTGTTTTCCCGAGTTATTCAGACCTGCGGTTATCCCACCTTCGGGCGTCACGCCCTCGCTTTGTTTTCTCGATCGATTTCATGTCCTTGGCGGATCGCGAAGCGCCGGGGTCCCCGCGAACCTGTTCGCGGGGTGCCACGATTCCCGTCAGGCGCGATTCGCCCTGAACCCTGATGAAACTCAATTGGAAGCCGGGCGGGGCGCGCCCGGATATTCCTCTGACAGAACGAAAGGGAAAGGCCCCGGATAGGTCTCGACATAGGCGGTATGCGAAACGATCTCCCCCGCCCCGTTGACGCGATGGACCTGGAAGGCCGGCGGCTCCATGACGAAAGCCGAAGGCCCCGCGGGGTCGAGATCGAGGGCGACCTGGTGCGCAACCGAGGGCGCGATGCTCGCGATCGCCTGCGCGACATGGGTCGTCACCGGCCGATGCACATGGCCGCAAAGGATGCGCCGCACCTGGGGATGGCGGGCGACAATGGCGGCGAAAGCCGCCGCATCCTCGAGCTTGATCCGGTCCATATGGGCGATGCCGCAATCGAAGGGCGGATGATGCATGGCGATGACCGTCGGCTTCCGCCCCGCTTCCGCCAATGTCCGATCGAGCCAGTCCAGCTGCTCCGGACGAAGCCGGCCATGGCCACCGCCCGGAACCAGGGTATCGAGCATGACCAGCCGGACCGGGTGGGTCTCGACCGCGTATTGCACGAACTCCGGATCCGCCGTCACGCCCGGAAGATGCCCGAGCGCACGGCGGAAATTCTCCCGCCGGTCGTGATTGCCGGGGACCGCATAGACCGGGCAGGTCAGGTACCGTTGGATCAGGCCCGCCAGGACCTCGTATTCCTCCATGAGGCCGCTCTCGGCGAGATCGCCGGAGAGGATGACCGCATCCGGCGCCGGCCGCATCCGGTTCACCATCCGGAAGGCCCGCTCGACGAGCGTGTTGGTCTCGACCACGCGGTTGGCCGCGACCCCCACCGGGCAGACGTGCAGATCGGTCAGTTGCGCAAGCAGCATGCAGGGCTCCCGTATGCGGATCGAGAATACGAGGATATACGGATCGAAGATCTGGAACGGACGCCGCGCTCCCTGCCGGCGGAGGGCAGCTATCGCGCAGGTCGCGGAGGCCCGCAAGACCATCCCGACAGGGCCCGCCGGCGAAACCCGATCACAAGAGCGCGGGCACAAGAGCGCGGGGAGACGCGCAAGGCCGCAGGCGCTGCCCCTTGCGGCAGGCTGGGCAAAAAGCCTGCTCAATTTTCTTGCTTTCCGCATCCCGTTGTAAACTCTTTTCTTGCTGCGGATGCACAATGATCGGCATGATGCCGAGGTGCCCGATGCAACCTTGGCGCCCGTGCGGGACGATCCCGTTCCACTTGCGGAAGAGCTGCTCGCCCTTGCCGCGCGGCTCGGTGCGCGTCTTGAAGAAGATCCGTTCGGCAACCCGGTTCTTCTCGTCGCCCTTGCGATCACAAGGCGGATGGATGACGGCGCGCTCTCGGAAGAGATGATCGCCGGGCTGATCCGCCACCTGCGCGATGCCGCCTTCGCCGATCGCGCAGGGCGGCTCGCGCGCTATGTCGGCGGCGCCGACCCGGGCGAGAATGACCGCGTGCTCGCGGATCTGGCGCAGCACCTGCTCCGGCCCGACCCCGAGGACAGCCCGGTGCGGCTCGCGGAATATCGCGCCCTTGTCGAACGCACGCGCTTCGCGGCCGTCTTCACGGCGCATCCCACCTTCGCGCTGCCAAGCGATATCGCTCATGCGCTGGCCGAGACAGCCTCGGGCCGGCCGGCACCCTCCTTCCTCTCCCATCGCCCACCGCCGGTCTCGCTCGCCCAGGAATTCGCCGCTTCGGTGGCCGCCATCTCCAACGGCCGGGACGCGATCGACCGCTTCAACGCGGCGCTGCTTTCCGTGGCCCGCACCGCCTGGCCGGACCGCTGGACCACCCTCGTCCCGCGTCCGATCGTGCTTTCGAGCTGGGTCGGCTACGACACGGACGGCCGCACCGATATCGGCTGGTGGGAAACGATGCGGCTGAGACTCGAAATGAAGCGCCTGCAGCTCGAGCGGCTGCATGCCGAGCTCGTCCCGCTGGCGCAAGCCGCGCCGATCGCCGCGCGCGTCGAGGCCGCGCTAGCTTCGGTGGCGGCGCAGGTCGCCGCCTGCCCGGACGCGCCCGATCCCGTCCGCGTCTCCGCCTTCGCCCATGCGCTGGTCGATCACCGCGAGACGGCGCTCCCCTCGCCTGCCCCGCTGCTCCCCCTGTTCGAAGCCGCCCTGGCGGCAAGCGAGGACGATCATACGCGGCTCGCGCTTTGCGTCGCGCGGGCCGGGCTCGTCTCGCACGGGATGGCGCTCGCCCATACCCATGTGCGGCTGAACGCGGCGCAGCTTCACAATGTCGTCCGCCAGCGCCTCGGCATCGCCGATCCACCCGAGGACCCCGCGCACCGTCGCGCGCTTTTCGCGGCGATCAATGCCGCCCTCGACAAGACCGTGCCGCAGACGGTGAGCTTCGGCAGCCTGCTCGCCGAGCAGACCTCGGCCGCGCGGCTGATGATGACGATCGCCGAGATCGCGAAGCATGTCGATGAAGCGATCCCGGTGCGTTTCCTGATCGCCGAGACCGAGACTGGATATACGCTCCTCGCGGCGCTCTGGCTCGCCCGGCTCTTCGGCATCGACCGCCATATCGAGATCAGCCCGCTCTTCGAGACGGCCGAGGCGCTCGAGCGGGGCGCGCAGGTGCTCGACGAGGCGCTGCGCAGCCCGCATTACCGCGCCTATCTCAAAAGAACCGGCCGGCTCGCGCTGCAATTCGGCTATTCGGATTCCGGCCGCTATGTCGGTCAGCTCGCCGCCTCGTACCTGATCGAGCGGCTGCGCCTCAAAATCGGCGAGACCTTGGCGCGGCACGGCGTCACCGGTGTCGAGGTTCTCCTGTTCGACACGCATGGCGAAAGCATCGGCCGCGGCGCGCATCCGGGCTCGCTCGCCGAGCGGCTGAAATATCTCTCGCCCACGGCCTCGCGCCAGGCGCTGCGCCGCGCCGGGCTCGCGGTGCGCGAGGAAAGTGCTTTCCAGGGCGGAGACGGTTTTCTCCCCTTCGGCACGCCGGAACTGGCGCTCGCGACCGTCACGCGCATCGCCGCCCAGACCTTTCATCCGGCGGCCGGACCGATCGATGATCCGATCTATGCCGAGCCGGATTTCTCGGCCGATTTCTTCGCCACCATCCGCGCATCGATGGAGGGCCTGGTCGAGGATCCGGGATATGCGGCGCTGCTCGGGACCTTCGGGCCCGCGCTCACCGACCGCACCGGCTCGCGCCCGGCAGCCCGCCAGATGGACGGCATGCTGGGCAGCACGCGGATCCGCCATCCGCGCGAGCTGCGCGCGATTCCCAACAACGCGATCCTTCAGCAGGTCGGCTGGTGCGCGAACACGCTGCACGGATTGGGAGCGGCGGCCGCGCGGCACCCCGAGATCTTCGCCGAGATGCGCGAGAAGAGCCGGCGTTTCCGCCGCGCGCTCGATCTCGCCTCACACGCGCTCAAACATTCCGATATCGAGGTGCTGCGCGCGGTCGTCACCACGCTCGATCCGGGAACCTGGCTCGACCGGGCCGCGCATACGCGCCGCGCCGGGCGGCGTGCCGGACTGGTCGCCGTTGCCCGCGCGCTCGAGCGGCTTGGGGTTTCGGCCTCCGTGCACGCGATGTTCCGGCGCATCCATGCCGACCATTTGGCCCTGCGCGCCGCCTGGCCCGAAGCGCCTTCCATGGGCACGCGCGAGATCCTGCTGCATGCGCTCCGCCTCGCGCTGATCCATCGCATCTGGCTTTTGGCGACCGAGATCCCCGATTTCTCGCCGCGCCACGGGATTACGCGAAGCACCCTCGAAGAGGCGATTCTGCGCCTCGAGATTTCCTCCTCGCTCAGCCTGCTCGCCGAGATCTTTCCCGCCGGCCCCGACGAGGCGGCCGATCTCGATTTCGCGGAACCCGCCGCGCATGCGGGCTCGGCGAATTATGCCGAGGTGCATCGGGAGATTCTGGCGCCGATCGGCCGGCTCTTCGCCCTCGTGCGGGAGATCGGCACCGCCGTCACGCATGAGGTCGGCGCGTTCGGCTAGCAAAGAAGAGAGGGAGTTCTTTCTTGAAAGAAAGAACCGAAGACCTTTCATCCTTTCATTCGGAGTCCCCGGCCGGGCGCGCCCAGACGCGGTTGTCGTGAAACGCAGACCCGCCAAAGGGCGCGACGGGGTCGGCGCCGGTCAATGTGTTGATGCCCTTGCCGTCCTCGAAGGAAGCGTTCGGCCAGAGGCCCTCGGCCACCAGAACGCCGCGTTGCAATCCCGCGAAAAGCCTCGCATGCAGCCGCACCTCCCCGCGCCGGTTGCCCAGCACCACCCGCCCGCCATCGGCGATTCCGAGCGCCCTGGCGTCGTCGGGGTGCATCATCACGCTCGGCCGTCCCTCCCGGGCACGAGAGGTCCGGGTTTCGTTGAAGGTGGAGTTGAGGAAGCTGCGCGACGGGCTCGTCGCCAGCCGGAACGGGTGCTCTTCATCCGCGCTCTCGATCACGTCCCAATGGTCGGGAAGCGCGGGCATGGTCTGCCACGGCCCCGTCGTACCCGCATTGGCGAAGGGAACTTTCGGCCAATCCGGCCTGAAGCGGAACTTTCCGTCCGGATAGCCGAATCCGTTGAGGTGATGGGCAACATCGAACGGCGGCTGGCAATCGATCCATTTCTCGGCATCGAGCCTTTCGATGCCGCCCCAGCCGGAATCGCGCAGGGTGCGGTCGATCAGCGCGCGCGCGGTCATCGCGAAACCTTCGTGCTGCGCGCCCAAAAGCGCGGCCAGCGCGCAGATCACCTCATGATTCGAGCGGCACTCGCCCGGCGGATCGATCAGCTTCGGTCCGAGCGCGATATATTGGTGCCCACCGCCCGAATAGATGTCGTCATGCTCCATGAACATCGTCGCCGGCAGCACGATATCGGCAAGCGCGGCCGTCTCGGTCATGAACTGCTCGTGCACGGCGACGAACAGATCCTCGCGCGCGAAGCCTTGCCTCACGCGCGTCTGGTCGGGCGCCACGCAAGCCGGATTGGTGTTCTGGATCAGCATCGCCTTCACCGGAGGCCCGTCCAGCAATGCCTCCGCGTCACCGCACAATATGGCGCCGATGCGTGATTGATCGAGCATGCGCACGGCGTGATCGACGATGTCGAGCCCTTCGATCGCGGTCGGCTTCCAGTGATAGATCGCGCCATTGTTGTGAAAGGCTCCGCCGCCCTCATATTGCCAGGCGCCGGTCACGGAAGCGATGCAGGCGGCCGCGTGCATGTTGGCCGCGCCGTTCCGGCTGCGGGAAAACCCGTAGCCGAGCCGGAAATAGCACCGCTTGGTCTTGCCGATGAGGGCGGCGAAAGCTTCGATCTCGGCAACCGAAAGCCCGGTGATCGCGGCCGCCCAGGCCGGATCGCGGGTCTTGAGATGGGCTTCCAATTGCTCGGGCACGTCCGTGTAGCGGGCGAGATAGGCGCGGTCGGCATGTCCGTCGCGAAAGAGCACATGCATCACCGCGCAGGCGAGGGCGCCGTCCGTGCCGGGTCGCAGGCAGATCGCGAGGTCGGCCTGCTTCATCGTATCGTTGCGGTAAACATCGACGACGACGATCCTGGCGCCGCGCGCCTTGCGGGCACGCATGGCGTGCGTCATGACATTGACCTGGGTCGAGACCGCGTTGGTGCCCCAGATGACAACGCAATCCGCCTTCGCCATCTCCCGCGGATCGGGGCCCATCATGCAGCCGGTGCCGGCGATGAACCCGGTCCAGGCCGGGTTGATGCAGATGGTCGAGCGGAATCCGGAATATCTCTTGGCACGGCGCAGGCGGTTGATGCCGTCGCGATTCACCCGCCCCATCGTGCCCGCATAATAATAAGGCCAGACGGCTTCCGCGCCGAACGCCCGCTCGGCGTTCAGGAATTCCGTCGCAATGGTCTGAAGAGCCTCGTCCCAGGAAATCCGGGTGAATGCGCCCGAGCCTTTGGGGCCGGTCCGCTTCAGCGGGTGGAGCAGCCGGTCCGGGTGATGGATCCGCTCGGCATAGCGCGCGACTTTCGCGCAGATCACGCCCGCGGTGTAAGTCTGGTCCTCGGCGCCGTGGACACGCCCGATCCTTTGCCCGTCGATCACCTCCACCTCGAGCGAGCAGGCCGAGGGGCAATCATGCGGACAGACGGAGGGCAGGCGGGCGATTTTCGTTGTTGCGTTCATGCGGGGGCGTTCATCCATGCCGGAAGTGGCGCAGCAGACTCTCAATCATGTCGCGAAACGTTCCCGGCTTCAACGAATCCGTCCCCCAATCCGTCCCCCAATCTGTCCCCCTCAGGCCGAAGATCAGCTCGGGAATCGCCGGCCAAGCTCCGCCAGCTCTTCCTGATTGAGATGGCGCACCTTGTGGCCCTGAAGCAGGAGATGGAGCTTCGCCGTTTCCTCGAGCTCCTCGATCGCGGCGGAGGCGGCCGAGAGCGAGGTTCCCGCGACCACCGGTCCGTGATTGGCGAGCAGCACGGCATGGTGCCGTCCGGCGAGCGGCCGCACCGCCTCCGCGAGCGAGGCATCGCCGGGCGGGAAATAGGGCACGAGCGGCAGGCGCCGGACGCGCATGACGTAATAGGCAGTGATGGGCGGCAGCACGTCGGCGGGATCGATATCCGCGAGGCAGGAGACGGCGACCGCATGCGTGGAATGGAGATGGACGACCGCTCGCGCGTCCTGCCGCTCCTCGTACATGACGCGATGGAGGAAGCTCTCCTTCGTCGGCGCATCCCCGGAGATGAGGCGGCCCTCCTTGTCGAGCCGGGCGAGGCGCGCGGGATCGAGATCGTCGAGGCTCACATTGGTCGGCGTCAGCAGCCACCCATCGGCAAGGCGGAGGCTGATATTGCCGGAGCTGCCGAAGGTGAGGCCGCGGCGGAAGAGGCTCCGGCCAAGCCGGCAGATCGCCTCGCGCGCCTCGGTCTCCGTCATCTCCGGCATTGTCCGTCTCTCCTCGCTCTTCCATGACCACGCAGCGGGATTGTACAAAGCGGGCCGTTGGGGCACCATGCAGGGCGGAAAAGCCTGTCCGTATCGATGACGAAATATTTTGCCCGGCCGGTGGGTCGCCTCGTCCGCCATGGGTTGCTGACCTTCGGCTCCGGCGGCACGAGCCTGCCCGGCCGGGTGGCGCTGGCCCTCGATCCCGAATTCCTCATCCGTGCCCGCGCCTATCCCAATCGCATTCTCGTCACCGGCACCAACGGCAAGACCTCGACGGTCTCGATGATCGCCGCCCTGCTGCGGCAGGCAGGACGCCGGGTCGCCACCAACGAGGAGGGCGCCAATCTCCGCCAGGGGCTGGCGACGACGCTTCTGGACGGGCCGGGCGAGGCGCTCGTCCTGGAGGTGGACGAGCTCACGGTGCCTCGGGTCGGTGCCATCGTGGCTCCGCAGGTCATGGTGGTGACCGGCCTCTTCCGCGACCAGCTTGACCGTTATGGCGAGGTCGCGAAGGTGCGGGCGGCGCTGGCCCAGGCGGCCGCCGCGCTGCCGGAAACGGTGCTCGTGCTGAACGGGGACGATCCGCTCACCGCGAGCCTGGAGGCGAAGCGGCGCTTGATTTTCCGGCTATCCCACCCGCCCCTGGACGTGCCGGCGGACGGGATGGACTGCCCGCGCTGCGGCGCGCTCCTTTCCTACAGCGCCCGCTATTACGCCCAGCTCGGCGAATATCGTTGCCCCGCTTGCGGATTCTCCGCCCCGCGGGCGGATGTGCTGGCCGAGGCGACGAAGGAAGGCTTCATCGTGAACGGGCGGCCCCTGCCGAAGCTCCCGGAGTCCCTTCACCCCTATAGTGCCCTCGCCGGGATCGCGGCGGTGCGCGCGCTCGGGCTGGATGTGGAGCCCCGATCCTGGCCGCCGCCGGTGCCCGGACGCGGCTCGACGTCGCTGCTCGCCGGGCGGCAGGTGACGGTGCTTTTGGGCAAGAACCCGGCGAGCGTGAGCTGGAACCTCGCCCAGCATCCGGCCGACACGCATCTCTTCCTCGTCAACAACCGGATCGCCGATGGCCGCGATGTGTCCTGGCTTTGGGACATCAATCTCGGCCCAGTGCGACGCGCGGTCACGAGCGGCGAGCGCGCGCTCGAGATGCTGATCCGTCTGAGGTACGAGCCGCGGATGGAAGAGGCGCAAAGCTTCCCCCGTGAGGCGGATGCGTTTCGCGCGGCATTGGCGGCGACGCCGGAAGGCGGGCGGCTCGCAATCGTCGCAACCTATACGGCGCTCCCGACCGCGCTCGGGCTGATCCGCACGCCCGCGACGCTGGACACGACGGGCGGCGAGCCGGAGGCTTCCCTGCCGCCGCGCGGGACGTCGCGCGTGAGCGACAAGACGGTACGGATCGCCCTTCTCTTCCCCGACCAGCTCGGCACCTATGCCGACAGCGGCAACGCGATGGTGCTGGCGCGGCGGCTCGCCTGGCGGGGCATCGCGGCCGAGATCACCCGCCTCATCCCCGGCGATCCTCTGCCCACGGATACGGACGTGGTCCTGCTCGGCGGCGGGGAGGATCGCGGCCAGACTTTGGCGCTCGAGGCGCTCTGGCCGATGCGGGCCGAACTCAAGGCGATGATGGATGATGGCGTGCCGGGGCTCCTGGTCTGCGGCGGGTTGCAGCTCTACGGCGAATCCCTGCCGCTCGAAGGCGCGGAGGTCGCCGGCCTCGGCCTCCTGCCTTTCACCACAAGGCGCGGCGTGCCAAGGCTGGTCGGGCGGATCGGGGTCGAAACCAGGCTGGTGCCCGAGCCACTCATCGGGTTCGAGAATCACGGCGGGCACAGCGCGCTGCTGGATGGCGGCGCGCCGCTCGGGCGTGTGCTCTGGGGCAACGGCAACGGAAAGGAAGGCTCGGCGCAGGAAGGGGTGGTCCTGCACCGGACGATCGGAACCTATGTCCATGGGCCGATCCTCGCGCGCAACCCGGCGCTCGCCGAAGTGATTCTCGGCTGGGTCGCGGAACGGCGGGGGTTTTCTCCTCTCGCCCCGCTCGATGACCGGATCGAAGAGAAAGCGGCAGCGAACCGGGCCTGACCGCCCAACCACACAACCTCGTCAGAAATTTGCGCGCGTGATAGAGCGGCCGACCGGGACGGAAGGGAGGATCGGGCGTGGAAGCATTGGTCGAGGCGAGGATCGAAAAGCCGCGCTGGCAGGATCGACTTTATGATCTGCTGCGCGCGCACGGCGTGACGCAGTTCGCCTATGTGCCGGATGCCGGCCACCAGGTGCTGATCGACCGCTCGCTCGCCGATCCGGGTGCCCATTCGGTGGCGCTCACCACCGAGGAGGAAGGGGTCGCGTTGCTCGCCGGCGCGGATCTCGGCGGCGCGCGCGGGGTGCTGCTGATGCAGAGCAGCGGGGTCGGCAATTGCATCAACATGCTCTCGCTGGTCAAAGGCGGGCTTTTCCCTTTCCTCACCCTCGTCAGCATGCGCGGCGATTTCGGCGAGGGGAATCCGTGGCAGTTCCCGATGGGCCAGGCCGTGCAGAAGGTGCTCGAGGCGATGGGTGTGATCTGCCTGCGTGTGGAGCGGCCGGAGGACGTGGTACCGACAGTCAGCGCGGCGCTGACGATGGTGTTCCAATCCGGCGAGGCGGTGGCCGTGCTGCTGACGCAGAAACTGATCGGAGCCAAGAAGTTCTGAGCTGACGGGAAAGGTCTTGAAAGGGCGCCGCAATGGCGCCGGATTGTCGCCACATCACGATTGCTTGAGTTGCCTTACAACGGATGGAGCAAGCTCCAAGGAGACGCTGTGATGCAACGCAAGATCCTGGCTTTGGCGGTCCTTTCGGGCCTGGCATTCGGCCTCGCCGGGTGTGGCTACTCCCCGGGTTCGCGGGCCTTGTCGGGCGGGGCGATCGGTGCCGGGTCGGGTGCTATCATCGGGGCGGCCGCCGGCGGCAGCCCGGCCACCGGCGCATTGATCGGCGGCGCGGTCGGCGCGCTCGGCGGAGCGCTCACCAGCCCGAGCACGATCAATCTCGGACCGTCACCGATCGGACATTGAGAGCGGATAGAGAGAGCGGGTGATGAAGAAGGGGGATCGGTGATGGAAGCGAAAGGGACCGCGGCGACCGCGCCCCGATTCGTGCTTGACCGGCGGGAAGCCGTGCCGGCGCTGATCGGCCGGCACGAGGATTTCCTGATCGTCGCCGGCCTTGCCGGGGCGGCCAAGGACGTTGCCGCCCTGACGGAAGACGGCTCCCACACTTACGCGATGGCGGGCGCCATGGGCGGGGCCACCATGCTCGGACTCGGGCTCGCTCTCGCCCAGCCGGAGCAGAAGGTGCTCGTCGTCACCGGCGATGGGGAGCTTTTGATGAATGTCGGGGCGCTCGCCACCATCGCCATCCTCAATCCGCCCAATCTCTCGATCCTCTGCATCGATAACGGCCATTATGGCGAGACGGGCAATCAGAAGAGCCATACGAGCCTCGGGGTGCAGCTCGACCGGATGGCGGCCGGCGCCGGCATCCCGGTGATCCACGTGGTCGAGAGCGAGACGGACATCGCCTCGGGCGCGCGGGCGCTGCGCGAGCACAATGCGACCGCCTTCGTGCTGCTGCGGGTGAATGACGGGCCGGCCGCCGCGCTCCGGCGCATCATGAGCCCGGCCACCTGCCGCGAGCGGTTCCGCGCCGGGTTGCTCGGGAAAGGGCTGCTCGGCAACAAGGGAATGGCCGCCGGGAGCGCCAGAGGTGGCTGACGAAGCCAGGGAGCCGGGGGAATCGGCCGAGCGGCTCGCCGCGCGTCTCGCCGCGCACGGACATGCCGCCCGGGCCCGTGGGCTGCATGGGGCCCTCGCCCGCGGCGCCGAGCGTGCCGTGTTGCTCGCTCTCGACGAGGCGTGCCAGACGCTGCTGAGCGCGGTCGAGGCGTTCGATCCGGAGACCGAAGGCATGATCGAGGAGCTCAGGCTCTCGCTCGATCGCCGGCTCCGGCCGCCGCCGGCCGGGCACGAGCCGGATGCCGAGGAAGGGGAAAAGCCGGCGCGCTAAAGTTGGGGGGCGTTCGCTTGCGCTCACTCATATTCCGCCCCGGGTCATCACGCTCTAAGCTCATCCGATGCCCGGGTGGAAACAGGCCTCGGCAGGGGCGATGGCGCCGACCGACGTCTCCGAGGTGGTGAACGCGGCGCGGTTCAACGCGTATCATGGGCGCATCCTCGCGCTGTGCGGCGCGCTCGTCCTTTTCGATGGTTTCGACTTGAGCGCGATCGGCTTCGCCGCGCCCGAATTCGCCAATCAGTTCGCCATCAAGCCGGCGATGATCGCCCCGGTCTTCTCCGCCGGGCTGCTCGGCCTGACCCTCGGCGGCATCGTGTGCGGCCCCATCGCGGACCGGATCGGCGCCAGGCGTGTCTTCGCCGCCTGCGGCGTGATCTTCGGCCTGCTTTCGCTTGCGATCGCGGATGCGACCAGCGTAGGCGAGCTGCTGATCATGCGGTTCATCGCCGGGATCGCGATCGGCGGTGCCTCACCGATCGCGATTGCGATCGCGAGCGACATCCTGCCCAGCCGGCTTCGCACCACCGTGACGATGGTGCTCTCGGTCAGCGCTTCCCTGGGCGCGATCGCAGCGGGACACGCCTATGGTGGACTGCTCACCTTTTTCGGCTGGCGAGGCGTCTTCTGGATCGGCGGCCTGCTGCCGCTGATGCTGGCGCCGCTCATCCTGCTGCTGATGCCGGAGCCGCTCGAATTCCTGGTGATGCGCGGCGCCCCGCCAGCGCAGATCCAGGCGATCCTGGCCAGGATCGAGCCGCGCCAGGATTTCTCGCGCCAGACACAGTTCACGGTGCCGCGCGAGAACAAGGCCGGATTCCAGCCCGTGCTGCTCTTCCGTGACGGCCGCGCCGCGATCACCGTTTCCTTGTGGGTCGTGTTCGTCGTCTCTCTGATCGCGATCTATTTCCTCCTGCAATGGCTCCCGACGCTGCTTTCGGCCGATGGTCTTTCCAGCATCGAAATCGTTCGGGTGGTGAACGGGCTGCAGCTCGGCGGCCTTTTCGGGGTGCTGTTCGCCGCCCTGCTCGTCGTTCGGCTGCCGCCGTTCCTCGTTGCGGCGGCGGGATATTTTTGCGCCGCACTCGCGGTGCTCGGGCTTGCCGCCGCCGAGGGGAGCCATCTGCTCCTTGCCCTTATCGCGCTCTCCATCGGGATTTTCCTGCTCGGCGCGCAGAGCGTTCTGAATGTGAGCTCGGCCGGACTCTATCCCTGCTGCATGCGATCGACCGGCGTCGGCTGGGGATTCGGGGTCGGTCGCGCCGGCGCGACACTTTCCCCCGCCATGACCGGCACGCTGGTCGCCCTGCAATGGCGGCCGGCAGCGCTCTTCATGACAGCGTCCGTGCCGGCGGCGCTCGCGGCCCTTTTCATGCTGATGGTGCATCATCTGATACAAAGGCGAAGGCTTCGTGCGAGCCCGGCATGAGCCGAATCGGAGACGGCGGTGGCACGGCCCATGGGACGATATGTCGGCGCGATCGATCAGGGGACGACGAGCTCGCGCTTCATCGTCTTCGACCGGCAGGGAAGAATCGTCTCGGCCGCGCACAAGGAGCATCGCCAGATCTATCCGCAGCCCGGCTGGGTCGAGCATGATCCGATCGAGATCCTGCGCAACACGAACGAGGTGATCGGGGCGGCGCTGGCGCGCGCCAGCCTCACGGCCGCGGACCTTGCCGCGGTCGGCATCACCAACCAGCGCGAGACGACGATCCTTTGGGAAAAGGCGACCGGACGGCCGATCTCCAACGCGCTGGTCTGGATGGATACGCGCACCGACCGGCTCGTCCATCGCTATCGCCAGGAAGGCGGGCAGGACCGTTTCCGCGCCCGCACCGGCTTGCCGCTCGCCACCTATTTCTCCGCGCTCAAGCTCCTTTGGATGTTCGAGAACGTGGCGGGCGCGCGGGAGCAGGCCGCACTCGGCGAGGCTTTGTTCGGCACGGTCGATTCCTGGCTCGCCTGGAACCTCACCGGCGGGCCGGAGGGCGGGTTGCACATCACGGACGTGACCAATGCGAGCCGCACCCAGCTCATGGACCTCACACGCTGCGCGTGGGATGGGGAGATGCTCGCCGCGTTCCGGATTCCGCGAAGCGTGCTGCCGGAGATCGTTCCCTCCTCCGCTCTTTATGGCGAGATCCGGACCGCGCCGCTCGCGGGGACGAAGCTCGCCGGCATCCTGGGCGACCAGCAGGCGGCGCTCGTGGGCCAGACCTGCTTCGCCCCGGGCGAGGCGAAGAACACATACGGCACCGGCTCCTTCCTGCTGATGAACACAGGTGGGCGACCCGTCCACTCGCAGGCGGGGCTGCTCACCACCCTCGCCTATCAGTTCGGCGCGGAGCGGCCGCACTACGCGCTGGAAGGCGCGATCGCGATCACCGGCGCGCTGGTGCAATGGCTGCGCGACAATCTGAAGCTCTTTGGCACCGCGCCGGAGATCGAGAAGCTCGCGCGGAGCGTGCCGGACAATGGGGATGTCTATTTCGTGCCCGCCTTCTCCGGCCTCTATGCGCCCTACTGGAATGATGCGGCGCGCGGCGTGATCGCCGGGCTCACGCGCTTCGCGACGCGCGCGCATCTCGCCCGCGCCGCGCTGGAGGCGACCGCCTATCAGGTGCGCGACGTGGTGGAGGCGATGGAGGCCGATTCCGGCATCCGGCTCGCCACGCTCCGCACCGATGGCGGAATGGTCGGCAACGAGCTTCTGATGCAGTTCCAGGCGGACATGCTGAACGCCCCGGTGGTGCGGCCGAGAATGACCGAGACGACCGCGCTCGGCGCGGCTTACGCGGCCGGGCTCGCGGTGGGGTACTGGGAGAATCTCGGCGATCTCCGCGCGAACTGGGGCATCGACCGGACCTGGCTGCCGGTGATGGCCGAGGAGGCGCGTGCACGGCTCTACCGGTCCTGGAAGAAGGCGGTCGCGCGCGCGCTCGACTGGGTGGAGTGAGCCATTCGATCCGCGACTGAGCGGTCCTCGAACAATGCGCTTTTCAGACGCTGCAATGCAGCATACCTCACCTCGTGAGCGTCGGTGGGAAGCCGGTGACGATCATGGCCGCGGAAACTCAAGACGCGTCCCAGAACATGCCGGTCTTGCCTGCCGGATCTGCCGCGCGATTTGCCCTGCTCGCGCTGGCGCTTGCCTCGTTCGGCATCGGCACCACCGAGTTCGCCATCATGGGGCTCCTGCCGGAGGTGGCGCGCGATCTCGCCGTCAGCATTCCGCGCGCCGGCCTCCTGGTGAGCGGTTATGCGCTGAGCGTCACCTTCGGTTCGCCGTTCCTCGCGGTCGCGACAGCACGGATGGATCGAAAACGCGCGCTGCTCGTGCTGGTCGGGATCTTCATCTTCGGCAATCTGCTTTGCGCCCTGGCGCCGGGCTATTGGCTGCTGATGGGCGCGCGTGTCGTGACGGCGCTCTGCCATGGCGCGTTCTTCGGGCTTGGCGCGGTGGTGGCGGCCGGGCTTGCCGGGCCGGGGCGGCGCGCGCAGGCGATCGCCATGATGTTCGCGGGCCTCACGCTCGCGAATGTGCTCGGCGTGCCTTTCGGCACCGCGCTTGGCGAGGCGATGGGCTGGCGCGCCACCTTCCTTGCCGTCGCCGCGATCGGGCTGGTGGCCGCCCTCGCGCTCTCCGCCTGGCTGCCGAACGGCCTGCCCCTCCCGCGCATGCGCCTCATTCGGGAGGCGCGCGCCCTCGCCAACACGCAAGTGATCCTGGCGATGCTGATCAGCGCCCTTGCCTCCGCGAGCCTGTTCAGCGTCTTCACCTACATCACCCCGATCCTTGAGACGGTCACGCGGATTTCGCCACGCGCCGTGACCTTCATGCTGCTGCTGTTCGGGGTCGGGCTCACGGTCGGCAATGTCATCGGCGGGCGTCTTGGCGACAAAAGACCGATGCCGACCGTGATCGGGATATTCCTGATGCTGATCCCGGTCCTCGGAGCGTTCACCGTGACCAGCCGCGCGCCGATATGGGCGGGGCTGACCATCTTCGTCTGGGGCCTGCTGATCTTCGCGCTGGTTCCGCCTTTGCAGATGCGCGTGGTCAGTGAGGCCGCGCGGGCACCCAACATCGCCTCGACGCTCAACCAGGGGGCTTTCAACCTCGGCAATGCGACCGGGGCCTGGATCGGCGGCCTCAGCCTTACGCTCGGCATGCCTTACGGCGCCCTGCCGTGGCTGGGCGCGGCGCTGGCGGCGGCCGCACTCTTGCTCGCCATCCACTCACATCGGCTGGGGCGGATCGCGATCAGGCGGAATCGGCTGGCCATGTAAGGCTCGCCGCAAAATCGGGATCGCGCGGCCGGCTCGGATCTGCTCCCTGCAAGGGTCTTGCCCCAAGGCTGATCAAGCCCATATCCTGCCTGTAGGCAGGGAAATGGAGACCTTGGTGCCCGTGACCGCAAAGGTCCGCATCGCCGGCTCGGCGATCAGCCGCGCGCAGGCGGCGAATGCCGTACGCGGCTTCTTCCGGATCATGGAATTGTGGCGGGCGGAGGCGGCGGAGGCGCGGGCGATCCTCGGCCACCCGCCGGAACGCACATTCTACAAATGGCGGGCGGGAGAGGTCGGGGCCGTGCCGGCGGATACCATCCGCCGCATCGGCTATGTGAGCGGCATCTGGAAGGCGCTTCAGATCCTCTATTCCGATCCGGCGCAGGCGGATTCCTGGGTGCGGCGGCCGAACCTTCAATTCGGCGGGCAGGCGCCGATCACGCGGATGAGCGCCGGCGATGTCACCGACCTCGCCGCCGTCCGCCAATATCTCGACGCGGCGCGCGGACCCTGGTCCTGATCCCTCCCCTGCGGACGATCGATTGGCCGGAAGCAACACGGATCGTCGCCTCCCGCTATCCGCCGATCGAGCTCTATGAGCGGGTCTCGCCCGATCCCGCGGTGTGGGAGGCGCTGATCGCCGCGGAGATGCTGACCAACCCGCGCCTGCGCGATGAGGCGGGCGAGATCCATCTCGTTCCTCCCGGGGAACGGGTGAGCGGGCCAGGCGCGAGCTACGTGATGGCACCGTTCACGCATTTGAATCCGAAGGGCGGGCGTTTCTCGGATCCCGCCCACGGCGCCTATTACGCGGCGGGCGATCTCGCGACGGCGATCGCCGAGACCGCCTATCATTTCGGGCGCTTTGCCGCCGATGCCGCGGACGGCCCGCGCTATGAGGATATGCGCGTGCTCGTCGGCGCGATCTGCGCAGCGCTGCACGATATCGCGAAGCTCGACGCATCGGCGCGCGCGCCCCTGCTCGATCCGGAGGATTATGCGGCAAGCCAGGATTTCGCGGCAGCGCTGCGCGCGGCGGGAAGCATCGGCGTTCATTACCCGAGCGTGCGCCGGGAAGGCGGCGAATGTGTCGCGATCTTTCACCCCTCGGCCGCCGGGATTCCGGTGCAGACGAAGCACCTCAAATATCACTGGGACGGAACGGCGGTGCGCCGCTATTTCGATTACGAGACGGACCGGTGGATGAAGATCGGAGAGGCGGGAAAAGCCCGTGGAAAACCATCGGACTGACCGAGAAATAAGCCCGAACACATGACTGATCACGATTTCGGCTTTCGCTGCGACAACAAAGGCCCGGTCACAATCTTTGGGTGGGCAGGCTCTTCGGGCATCATGCAAGAAATTCAAAATCGGTGCAGGGTGGCGACAGGCACTGTTGCTACCGGGCCGCTGCCGCGCGCTACCGCCCGCAAGGCGGGGCTTGAATCACGTCTGTGTGATCGGACAATTGCTGCCGCCGCGGCGGGCTTCTTCCTGTCCCAACTCTATTGCGTATCCGTGATCATTATGGATAGTTATTAAGAGCACCCTTCTCGATACTTACGATACCCATAGCTTACGCATCGGTCCATCCGGATCTCGTCGATGATCCGGCGGGGAGGTGCGTGAATTTGCAAATCGGCTCCGGCGGAGGCTCCATGAGAGAGATGTTTGCAACGTCCGGCATGCGCCGCCGCCCCGTCGCGGCCGCAGTCGCTGTTACACTGGCGGCTCTGTTGTCCGGCGCCCCGACCGGAAAGGCCGCCGGGCTTCCTTCCTACATGGACCCGATCAGCGGGCCCGTCGCTTCGACGCCGGCGCAAACGGCGACCGACAACGTGCTCGCGCTCAATACTTCGATGTTCGAATTGTACGATAGCGCCGGGCGCATCTTCCGGGCGAACATTCTCGCGCAACATCCGGTCATCCTTGCCCTCTTCTCGGGAGCGGGCGGACGCTTCATTCTTTACCGGCCGGGCATGCCTCCGCTTGAGGCACCCAAGGTGCCGATCGTCTATCAGCTCCTGAAATCGATCGGCCACAGCACGATGGCGCTTTCCGAAATCGTGATGCCCTATCTGGAAAATCCTGCCAATCAGGACTGGCGCGCGCCCATGCTCGCCTATCGAAGCCGCATGCGATCCGCGCTCGACGGCCTCGATGCGGTCGATATGCCGAAGGAATGGCTGGCCACGGACCAGGCCATCCTGAAAAACAATATTGCCTTCATGGACGCCTGCATAAGCAAGGGTATCATAACCGTTGCGGATCTGCAGGCCTTCGCCAAGCAGCAGGCCCCTCTTCTGAAAGAGAATGTCGCCTGGGCGGCCGAGACGCAGGTGGACCACTGGATGGGCGTGGTCGCGGGTTGGAAGAAGATGCTCGGCAGCACGTGGGACAAGACCTACGCTGCCAGCAACACGATCTACGTGACGCGGCAGAACAATGTGCTGTTCAGCGTGCTTGCGCAGTTCTTCGGCCCTGATGCGATCAACTCGCGCCTGATGCTGATCGAGACGGTTTCCTTCACGACCACCCCGCAGGACATGCTGGAGTCGATGACGAGAATCATCGCCGACCGGACCGTGGGCGCGTTGTTCTTCGGCAACTACTACCTCATGGACTACGAGCTCATGGGCGGCAATGCGCGCGTGGCGATCGCCGAGGAAGACAAGACGCTCGGAATGGCGCCGTTCCTGCCGCCCGCGGTGCCGTTCGGCTCCCATCAATGGCCGACGCTGATCACGCCTGGCCCCGGCCCGACCTCGCTCGCCGACCTGCCTCACTGAAAGCGGGAGAGCGATCATGAACCTCAACACGGTGACCGCGGTCCGCCGGCCGGTATCGGTGGAAGAGATCGCGGAGTGGCGCAACGGCTACGCCTGGCTCGCGGGCGGCACCTGGCTCTTTTCGGAGCCGCAACCCGCCCTCGATACGCTGATCGATCTCGAGCGGCTGGGCTGGCCGGCGCTCGAAGCCTCTCCGGCCGGTCTCGATATTGCCGCGACATGCAGGATCGCCGAACTCTACCACTTCCGGGCTCCCAAGGCGTGGCTCGCCGCGCCCCTCATACGGCAGTGCTGCGAGTGTCTTCTCGCTTCCTTCAAGATTTGGAACGAAGCCACGGTCGGCGGGAATATCTGCATGTCCCTGCCGGCCGGGGCGATGATCTCCCTGGTCACGGCGCTGGAGGGAACCTGCACGCTCTGGCCGCGCGGTGGACCGCCGCGGGAGATTCCGGCCGTCGATTTCGTGACCGGCAACCACGCCAATGTCCTCGGGCCCGGAGAGTTGCTGAGAAAAATCCATCTTCCGGAAACCGCGCTCGCGAAACGGTTTGCGCTGCGCCGGGTGTCGCTCACGAAGCTTGGCCGATCGGCGGCGCTGCTGATCGGAACACGCGACCCCGCACGAGATGACCTGACGCTCACGATCACCGCGGCGACGCCGAGGCCGGTGCAGCTTCACTTCGCCAATGCGCCGTCCGCCAGGTCTCTTCGCGAGGCCATCGATGCCGACATTCCGGCAGACGGCTATTTCGACGACGTGCACGGGAGCGCCGCCTACAAGCGCCACCTGACATATCATTTCGCGGAGGAGATCCGCGCCGAGCTGGCGGAGGCGGCACCATGAACGAAGCGATGCGTCAATCGAGCCGCTCCATCGACGGCCTCGCCTTCAGCGTGAACAGGCGCCAGTTCACCGCGACACCGGAGCCAGGTCAGTGTTTGCGGACGTTCCTGCGCGAGCAGGGCTGCCACGGTGTGAAAAAAGGCTGTGACGCGGGCGATTGCGGTGCTTGCACGGTCTGGGTGGACGGCACGCCGGTGCATTCCTGCCTGATGCCCGCCTTCCGTGCCGCCGGCCGCGAGGTGACGACCATCGAAGGACTCGCCGACGATCACGGGCTGCATCCGATGCAGCAAGCCTTCCTGGATGCGCAGGCATTCCAGTGCGGCTTCTGCGCCGCGGGCATGATCATGACCGCGGCCGCGCTGAATGAGGAGCAGCGGCAGGATCTGCCGCACGCGCTCAAGGGCAATCTCTGCCGCTGCACGGGATACCGCTCCATCGCCGACGCATTCAAAGGCGCCTGCTTCGTCGAGGAAGACGTGGCGGGCAAGGCCTGCGGGACGAGCGTCCGCAATCCCTTCGCGGAAGGGATCGTCACCGGCCATGCGCGCTACACGATGGATGTCGTCGTGGAAAGGCTGCTGCACCTCAAGGTGCTGCGATCGCCGCACGCGCATGCGCGAATCCGGCGCATCGGCCGCGAGCGGGCGGCCGCGGTGCCGGGCGTGGTGCGCATCTTCACCTGGGAGGACGTGCCGCGCCGGCTCTTCAGCACCGCGACCCATGAGGACCATCTCGTCGATCCGGACGACACCTACGTGCTCGACGACGTCGTCCGCTTCGCAGGGCAGCGCGTGGCGGCCGTGGTGGCGGAAACCGAGGGCGCGGCGGAGGCGGCCTGCCGCCTGCTCGACGTGGAATACGAGGGTCTGCCCGCCATCTTCGATCCGGAGGCAGCGATGCTGCCGGGGGCCCCCGTGCTGCACGAGAAGGGGAGCGCCGCCTATGGCAATGTCTATGTCGATATCCACGGCGAGGTCGGCCGCACGGCGGACGGGTTCGCGGCAGCCGACGTGATTCACGAGGGAACGTACTCGACATCGCGGGTGCAGCACGCGCATCTCGAGACGCACGGCTCCATCGCCTGGACCGACGAGAAGGGGCGGATCCATGTCCGCACCAGCACTCAGGCCCCCTTCGTCATCCAGCAGAAGCTCTGCCACATTTTTGCGCTGCGCACGCGAGACGTCCACGTCTTCACCGAGCGCGTGGGCGGCGGATTCGGCGGCAAGCAGGAAATGGTTTCGGAGGATCTCTGCGTGCTGGCCACGCTGGCGACGGGCCGGCCGGTAAAATGGGAGCTCACGCGCGAGGAGGAGTTCATCGGCGCGACCACCCGCCACCAGATGACCTCGCGCGTGCGGCTCGGCGCGCGGCGGGACGGTGTGCTGACCGCAATCGAGGTTCGTGTCGTCTCCAACACCGGTGCCTATGGCGGGCATGGCGGCGAGACGCTCGCCGCGGCGCTCGCGAGCCCGCTGGCGGCCTATCGGTGCACGAACAAGAAGGCGGACGGATACGCCGTCTATACCAACATGGTGCCGGGGGGCGGGTTTCGCGGCTATGGCGCGTCGCAGACGACCTTCGCCATCGAGTGCGCGATGGACGATCTGGCGAAGAAGCTCGATCTCGACCCGTTCGAGATACGAAGGCGCAACATGGTTCGCCCTGAAGACTGGATCGAATCCATCTGGGGCGAGGCTTCGGATGTCGATTTCGGCAGCTACGGGCTCGACCAATGCATGAATTTCGTCGAGCGGGCGCTGGCGAGCGGCCGCGGCGCGGCGAAGCCGGAAGGGGATCAGTGGGTCGAAGGGAAAGGCGTGGCGCTTGCCATGCTGGAATCCGGACCTCCGACGGAGCACCGCTCGGGCGCCGAAATGCGCCTCCTTGGCGATGGAACCTATCACCTCGCGGTCGGATCGACCGAAATGGGCAATGGCTCCGTCACGTCCCATCGCCAGATCGCCGCCGAAGTGCTGGGCACGCGCGCCGGCAAGATCGACATCATCAATGCGGACACGGACCTGACGCCCTACGATACCGGAACCTTCGCGAGCACCGGAACGGTGGTTGCCGGCCGGGCCGTGGCGCTGACGGCGGCCGCGCTCAGGGACAATATCCTCGAGTATGCGAGCCGCAATTCGGGCGTGCCGGCGGAGGAGTGCCGCCTGGAGGACGACGTTGTGATCTGCGGCGCGCGGCGCATCCCGCTTGTCGAGCTTCATGCGGCGGGCATGGGCGAGAGGCATCGCTTCGAGGCGCGGCGCAAATCCTATCTCTCCCCGCGCACGGTCGGGTTCAACGTGCATGGCGTCCGCGTCGCGGTCAATCGCGTGACCGCGGAGATTCGCATTCTGCAAAGCGCGCATGCGGCCGATATCGGGCGGCTGATCAACCCCCTGCAGTGCCGTGGGCAGATCGACGGCTCGATCGCCATGGGACTCGGCTGGACGCTTTGCGAACACATGGTGCATGACGAGAACGGCAGGATGGTCAACCCGAGCCTCCGCAATTGCCGGATTCCGACATTCGCCGACGTGCCGGCGAGCGAGGTCTTTTTCGCCGACACGCACGACCGGATCGGGCCGCTCGGCGCCAAGGCGCAGGGCGAGTGCGCCATCAACCCGATTGCGCCGGCCATCGCCAATGCGGTCGCCAACGCGACCGGCGTGCGTTTCGCGCACCTGCCTTTGACACCCGACCGGATCTTCAGCGCCCTCGGCGCAGAGCCGTGAACGAGATGACGGAGCCGGCCGCCGGCGCCGTTTCCGTTGTCACCCAGACGCGGGCGCGCGAAGGGATGGCGGAGGAATTCTCGCGCTGGCAACAAAAGATCAGCGCGGCGGCGGCTTCGTTTCCCGGCTTTATCGAGCAGTCCGTGATTCCGCCCAATCCGCCCCTGCAGGCGGACTGGGTGATCGTGCAGCGCTATGCGAGCGCGGAGGCGGCTTCCGCATGGCTGCGCTCCGAGCAGCGAACCGCGCTTCTCAATGAAGCCCAGCCGCTGCTGGTAGGCCGGGACGACGTGCATCTGGTGCGCGACGATCGCGACGGGGTGCGGCCGGCGCCTGTCTCGGCGGTGATCTCGACGCGGGTCAAGCCCGGGCAGGAGCGGGCCTACCGCGCCTGGGAGCAGCGCATCGCCGCCGCGCAGGCGAAATCCCCGGGCTTTCAGGGCTATCGGTTCGAGCCGCCCATCCCCGGCGTGCAGGAGGATTGGCTGGCGATCCTCCGGTTCGACAGTGAAAGCAACCTTCAGGGTTGGCTCGATTCGCCGGAACGGCGGAAGCTGCTCGAGGAAGCGGAGCCGCTCGTCGAGGAATATCACGCCCGCGTCGTGCGCACAGGCTTCGAGCAATGGTTTCCGCCGGTCGGTGACCAGGCCTCTTCACCGCCGGCCTGGAAGCAGAACATGATTGTTCTCCTGCTGCTCTACCCGGTGGTGTTCCTGTTCGGCGCCCTGGTGCAGACACCGCTTCTGATGGGGCGGGCGGGCATGCCGTTCTGGCTCGCCCTTTTCGTCGGCAATGTCGTGAGCGTCCTGCTGCTCAACTGGCTGGTGCCCTGGACGAGCCGCGGCTTCCTGTGGTGGCTTTCGCCGCCGCGCGTTTCACGTTCGAAAATGAACGTCGCGGGCGCGGCGCTCATCCTCGGGCTCTATGCCGTATTGCTGCTCATCTTCTCGCAGTTCTCGTGATCGATATCACGCCGCCCGGCCCAAGACACCTCTCCCAGCCCGCCGTCGGCGGCCAGAAGAGTGACATTTCTGCTTTGCTCAGGGCGGACATTCTCGCTTTGCGCCTACAGTCGTGGTCGGATAAGCCGCTTTATGGAAAGTCCGCTATTGAATCTGCTCGATGTAACGGGTGATGCGATCCTCCGGATCGGTCAGCGGCAATTTGAGAGCCTTTTCGACACAATGGCGCTGAATCCGCGTCTCGCGATAGTACCTCGTCTCGCCTTGGTTGGCCGCGGCATTTGAAGAATCCGCTGCATCTAAGATATTCGAATATGCCACGAGGCCTCCCGCCGCTTTTTTCAGGTCGTAGCCCAATTTGGAAAGCGTCCATCGGAGGAAGCACGGCATTGCGGCTTCTAGGGCGCTAATTTTGGCAGCGCTTCTCCGGAGATTATCGGATGCCCTTTCAACGCGAGGGTCGTCACTTGTATATACGTTCGCAATGTAGAACAACAGTTCATGAGCTTCTCGCCGTATTTGAATGAGACTCACTAACGGGTTTGCCAAGAAATGCGTCGCAAACCAGCCAACACCACCCAGGGCAATCGTCACGATCGCGTTCAACTTGCCCTCGTCATGGCCTACTCGCTCCTCTGTCTCTCTCCGTCATCCGCAAGTCTTTTCGAGGCGGCGCTCACAACTCGAACTCATGCTTTAGGAGCCATTCCCTTGCGCGATCTCGCCGAACTGCCCATTTTCCAGAGCCTTTGCGGCCCACAGGGTAGAACAGCGCCTCGTCGGGCCCCGCGCCGCGCTTCTTGAATACCTCTGACTCTGAACAGTAGTGGTTGTAGGCGCTCTGGACGGTTTCCTCGAAAGCTCTTGGCATTGGTAGCTTCGACGAGGGCGGCCGCATGGAACGAACCCGGTCAATGATGTCCACTCGTCGGAGGCCGCGTGTGTCGTAAGGCCACAGGACCTTGATCATGTGCAGCAGATAGGGGTTCTTCAGGCGGTTCGACCGCTCGAGAACCTCCGGGTGGCCCTTAAGCCACTCGTCTAGCCATAGACCAACGTCAAAGTCGTTGTCCCCCATGAGGCTCTCCCCAACGTTTCAGAGGGGCGGACCTTGCTTTGGCATCCTGCGCTGCTGTCATTTAAGCCAGCCCCAGACGCGAAATCGTCGCCCGGCCCACGTTGTAGCTCTTCGCCAGTTCCTTGAGCGTAGCACCTTCTGCCCGCCGCCGCCGCGCTTCCTTCTGCTGCTGCGGAGTGAGCTTCGGCGGTCGGCCCATGTGCTGCCCGCGTGCCTTCGCCCGCGCACGGCCTTCCGCCGTGCGGGTGCGGATAAGATCGCGCTCCACGTCCGCCAGCCCGCCGAGGACGGCAATCATCGGCCGCCCGGTGCTGGTGGCGGTGTCGGCCCACGGCTCCGCCAGTGATCGGAATTGCGCCTTGGCGTCCACGATCTGCTTGACGATGGCGAATAGGTCAAAGGTGCTGCGGGCAAGGCGGTCAATGCGCGTCACCGTCACCACGTCGCCGGGAGCGAGGGCTTTCAGGAGCTTCAGGAGTTCGCGCCGGTCAGGACGTGCGCCGGTCGCCTTCTCGCGGTAAATCGTGCTGCATCCCGCCTTGCGAAGCTGGTCAAGCTGCGCGGCAAGGGTCTGGCCAACGGTGCTGACGCGGGCATAGCCGAGGCGGCGGTTTTGCGGTTTCTTTTCGGGCATATCTTATGAGGCAACGTAACCCGTTGATGGCATTGGGTCAACGGAAATGTCCGAAATTTTTTGATTTTCGTTTCGGCCTTCAACGAATTGTCCCTGGACGTCATTCGGGCCGGAAAGACCCGTGTTCCACCTTTCAAGGAAACCCAAAATGAAACGGGAACGTACGAGGGGCGCACGGGTGATCGGATTTCTGGCCGCCGCCGCTGGCCCGAGCAGCATGCCCGAGCAGCATGCCCGAGCAGCATGCCCGAGCCGACCTCATCATGGACCCACAGGGTACGCGCGACTGCTTGATCCGGATGATAATGATTTCGATTACGAGACGGACCGCTGGATGGAGATCGGAACGGCGGGGAAGCCTCATCCCTGACGGCTTCCTTCGGCGCCCGGAGAATGTTCCGAACCCATAATAACATCTCCGCGGCACGCCGTTCGCGTGCCGTCGATCGAGTGATCCGCGCGGAGCGCGCAGCCCTGCCATTGCCGATTCCGCCGAAACGCGGCAGGGTGCGGCGCGAGTTCTGTTCACAATCGCATCAATCGCCTTTAGGCTCCGAAAATGCGGATCGGCCGGGAGCCTGAACCTATGAGGGGCAATCCGTGACCACACGCAGGGCATTTCTTGGCTTCACCGCATTCAGCCTCGGCGCATTGGCCGCGGGCTTCCGTCAAATCGCCTTCGCTGATGAGGCGCAGCCGCTGATCGATGGCGTCAGCGCCGCCTGCCAGCGTTTGGCGCCGCTTGGCTGGCGGCAGCTTTTGCTCGAGGCGACGGGCGGTGAATTCGATATTACGGCGGCCGATCTCAAGGCGGAGCTTACCAAGCCGCTCGCGCGAATCGATCGCACCTATCCGGGATTCGGTGATTTCGACGTCGCCGGCGTCCGTGCCGTTACGAGGGGCAATCCGGATCGCAGCCTGCTCTACCATGCCTTCGCCTCGCCGGGCGTCGTCGCCCGGCGTGACGACGCGGCACTCAGCAGCTTCCCCACGCTTGCTGAGATCGACGCGATCGAGAATTTCGTTTACGGGGTCGATCCACCGACGATCGCCGAGCTCGAGCGCCGTGCCGAAGGGAATACGCTCGGCATCGTCGTCTATGCACTCCAGTATCGCAACATGCCGATGTCGGTTCACGGCCAGCACGCGGAACTATGCTTCGCCCGTTCCGGCATCGCGAGGCTTGGCTCGATCGAGCCGCTCTACGACGCGAAGCAGCGGAACTTCGTCACTGTGGACGCGGCGCGGCCGTTCGAATTCCGTGTCGTTCCGCGCCGTTTCGCGGCCTATGTCGCGGTCAAAATCATGGGTGCGGCCGCGAGCTTCGGTCCGCAGGATCCGCTTCCGAGTGATGCGGATCGCGAATTCTGGGTGCCGATCCATAAGCTTTTCAACGGCCCGGAATGCATTGCCGGGCGCAATCTCGATCTCGAGCTGGCTTACGGGTTGCGCAACGACGAGCTTGCGCAGTTTCATCGCTTCCTCGAGCTCAACGGGCTAGAGAACAATTGGGGTGAGCCCGATCTCGAGCACTTCCCGTTCGTGATCAAGGATGCGCAGATCGGATCGCTTTCGCGCCGGGCGGATTTCGGTTTCGGCGTGCTGGAGCCGCGGCCGTCACCGCTCGTCGAGGCTGCGGAATACAAGGGGCGGCCGCTCACCTTCCCGGTTGACGGGCGCTACATGGCGGATCCGGAGAATGTTGCTTTTTCCTCCCTGCAGGTCCTGCCGGTGAGCGAGTCGGGCCCTGTTCCCAACTATGAGCAGGACGCCGCGCAGGACACCCAGAGGCCGGCTCCGGAATATCTCAATGTCCGCCACCGGGTGCTGCCGAACGGCGAGATCGAGAATCTGAACCTGAGACCGGACATGATGGAGATCATCCGGAAGGGCGGCTATCAGGCCCTGCACTACATCGATTTCTCGGGTGATGGGTGGATCGCCGCGCGCTGCCCCCAGCTCGAAGACGTGATCGCCCAGCGAATGCCTGCCTACTGCATGGTCGGCCTGCCGGATTTCTTTCCTGACATAACGCAGCGCGAACTGATGCGATGGTGGCGGAAGACGGTGCCGGAACCGATTCGCGCAGCACTCTGGGTGATCCCCCCTTACGCGCTTTCGCAGACGAGGATCGCGGCGGACATTACCCTCCCGGTCGCATTCAGCCTCGAGGACACCACGATCACGGCGATCGTCTCGCAGCCCGTGGATGCGCCGGGTCCGATCCAGATCCCAAATGGTCCGCCGGCGGATTGGAAGGTCGGCCTGCCGGACGGTTCTCCCGGACTGTTCGATCCCGGCTGGGATACGAGCCAGGGGATCTATTTCAATGATCCGCGGCGCCCGCTGCAGAAATTCCTGGCTGGCTACGGGCTCGGCTCGCCTTTCGTGGAGGATGCGAAGCTTTGCGCGGCGCTCGGCAACTACTGGCCCGGTGTATCGCCGGATGGCGCGCGTGTCTTTCAACCCGCCAAACATCTCAGCGGGTACCTCTATCCCTATCCGACGATCACGCCGCTCACGGACGAGGAGATCGGAAGCGCGCCGCTCCCGGACGGAAAATTCATGCCGTGGGATGGCGTCCGCGGTCCTTCCTTGCGCACGGTCGATGGGCGGGTGGTCGCCGCCTACAGCGACGAGAACCGGGTCGATTACGTCGATCTTGTCGGGAAGATGACCTCTGCCCTGACCTCACGCATCGACATCACGGAGTATGAGGCGCGCACCCTTGCCATGGAGGCGGTCTATTGGAGCCTCGGCATCCACGACCCCGACTATTTCCGGCACGAGGAAGCGAAGACAGCCGTGGCCAAGATTCTGCGGGCAAAGGCGGCCTGGGCCGTGCTTTCGTTTCGAGCGGTGTCCACGGACCATCCCGACATTGTTGCAGCCGAAGAGGCGACCGGCGTGACGCTTCCCGGCCCGCGGCGCTACCGCTTCCATGTCTATCGGTGGGGAGCGCAAAGCCCCGACCCCGATGATCTGCGCATCGTGTTCGTCGATGTGCTCGAGCAGGTGATTGCCTGTGTCTCCGAAAATACCGTTTTGCTGCGGCGGGATAACGGGGAGTGGGGGGCCGACACCTCGATGCCGACCTGATCGGCGGCGGCGATCACCGCCAGACGGCACGGCCTCGATGTCGTGCTCTGTGAGCGCGAGCCATTCTTCCATGAGCGGCCGGGCGAAACGCTGCATCCCGGGCTCGAGCCGCTGCACGGAATTCGGCGACGATGCGGGGGGGCGCGTGGAAGGGCTTCCATGTCTGGCGCGCGGATTTCGATAATTTCCTGCTCACGCGCGCGCGTGAGGCTGACGTCCACATACGTCGGCCCTGTGGGGTCGTCCGCGTTCTCCTGGATGCCGAAATTGTGCGCGGTGTCGTGACAACGGAAGGCCCGCTTCGCGCACCTCTGGTGATCGACGGGAGCGGACGGTCACGTTGGCTCGGCCGTGTGCTCGGGATCGCAAGTCCGGCCCGCTCGCCCCCGTTCATCGCCCGCTACGGTTACGCGGAGGGCTCCTGCCCCCTGCGCGATGAGGCACCGATGCTGCTCGGCGACGCATCCGGCTGGACGTGGACGGTACGGGTCCGGGAGAGGACGTGCCAGTGGACGCGGCTTTCCTTCGGCGCACTTCCCGACCGCGACTGGCTGCCGGACGAATTCCGCGGCCTCACGCCGCTCGCGCGCTCACGCGGCACAGATGTGACGTGGCGAATCGCGGACAGAACCGCCAGGCGCAGCTAGTTCATGATCGGTGACGCCGCGGCGACGCTCGATCCGACTTCGGCGCACGGCGTGCTCAAGGCGATCATGTCCGGCATAGCCGCGGGCGATCTTGCCGCCGGGATGCTCGGCGGACGACTTCCGGCGGAAGCGACCGGGGCCGCCTACCGCGACTGGCTCTCCGGTTGGTTTGCGCAGGATGGGACACGGCTCACCCAGTTCTATCGGATGCTCAAACCGGCGCTCTTCGGCTAGAAAATGTCATGCGCTTCGATGAAGCCTCAGAAAGAAGGGGGCTTCTTTTTCTGAAGGCAAAGAAACAAAAAAGACTTTTCTCCGTTTTCCGGACCAAGCGCCGGATGTGGGCTGCGAATGAAAGGATGAAAGTTCTTTGATTCTTTCTTTCAAGAAAGAACGACTTCTCTTCTTTGTTTACCCCACGGGGCCGGATAGAAGGTTCATGATATCTTCCAGCAGATCACGATCAGCCGGAATCGGCTGATCGCGTGAAGATGTTCGTAAAACAAATCCATGGAGCGGTGTGCGTGGGTCCATGCATGCGCCCACCCAGATCAACATGGTTTCTGGTGGATCGCTTCGCGATCCGCCAAGGCCCAAGGCGAAGACATAAAATTGATCGAGAAATCAAGCCAAGAACGCGATAATCTGAAATCATCACGCTCAGGATGTCTAAACATCGCCCCCCTCAAGGCGATTGCAATTCTGCATGGGTCGTCGCAGCGTCGTGGACGAACGAAGGAGAGACAGGCATGAGGAAGAGCAGCGTGGGATCAGCCGGGATGAGCACGGCACGGCTGGAACGCCTCGGGCCAGCCATGCAGTCCTACGTGGACCGTGGCATCTACGCCGGCATCAGCACAATCGTCGCCCGCCGCGGTGTCGTCGTCCAGGAGGGGCAATATGGATTACGCGACAAGGAAGCCGGCCTGCCGATGACGGAGGACACGATCTTCCGCCTCTATTCCATGACGAAGCCGATCGTCTGCACGGCCTTCATGACGCTGTTCGAGGAGGGGCGGTTCCGGCTCATCGACCCTGTCTGTCGCTATGTATCGTCCTTCGCCGCCGTCAAGGTCCTGCAGGCGGACGGGACACTCGCCAATCCGCAGCGGCCCGTGACGCTGCGTGACCTGATGGCGCACACCAGCGGCCTTTCCTATCACTTCTTCGATGATACGCCGGTCGGCCGCACGTACGTCAACGCAAAGCTCCTGGATCCACATGCCCCGCTTGCCGCGGCGATAGACGACCTCGCCCGCTATCCGCTTGCGTTCGAGCCTGGCATGCGATGGCATTACAGCGTGGGCATCGATGTCGCCGCACGCGTGATCGAGGTGATTTCCGGACAGACGCTCGCCGATTTCCTCCGCGAACGCCTGTTCGAACCGCTCGGGATGGTCGATACGGCGTTCGACGTTCCGGCAAGCAAGCGCGATCGCCTCGCAGCGATGTATGGCCGGCCGGACATTCTCGATCCGGCTCAGACGTTCAAGGCCGCGTTCACGCAATGGCTCGGCGGAACCAACGAGCGAATTGACGTGGCCGGGACCTATCCGATCGATGCGCCTGCGACGTTCCAGCGCGGCGGTCACGGCCTGTTCGGAACGGTACGCGACTATTTCCGCTTCGCGCAGATGCTGGCAAACGGCGGAGAATTCGACGGCGTACGCATCCTCGGACGCAAGACGCTTGCCCTGATGCATACCAACCATCTGCCGCTCACGCTGCTGCCGCTCAAGATCGGTGATCTGCCACTCCCGGGCTACGGTTTTGGGCTCGGCTCGCGCGTCGCGCTCGACGTCGCAGAGACCGGAGCGCCGGGTTCGGTCGGCGAGTTCGGCTGGTCCGGTGCGGCGAAGACGCATTACTGGGTTGATCCGATCGAACAGGTCGTCGCCCTGTTCATGACGCAGTCGATGTCGAGCTTCGATCTGCCCGAACTCGATCTGCGCGCACTCGCCTACGGGGCAATCGTCGAATAGCACCATGCTCGCCTAGTGCCCGATCGCAGAGAAAAGTGACTCGCGAAGCGAGCACTTTTCGCCGCGTGAATCGGGCACTTGGACAAAGAGCTATGTGCCGGCTTTCTATGAAAGCTGGCACTAGAGCGGGATGAGATCGCTTCGCACTCCTCCATCCCGCTCCGGCCATTTGTTTTCCCCATAACCCAGGCCTACGGTGCGTCCACCTCAGGCGATCACGCCCTGGCGGGCGCGGCCGATGCAGGTTCCCGCAACGCCCCTTGTGCGACCGGCTCCGGCACGTTCAGGAGAAGCGGGCCGAGACCTTCCGTCATCGTCAGGTGCGCGATCACGGCATCGCGAAGCCTGGGATAGGGTAGGCCCGCCAGCATCGCCGTCTGCACCGCGGTCATGACCTCGCCGGCTTCGGCGCCGATCATTGCGAAGCCGACAATGCGGTCATCGCCCGCGCCGACGAGAATTTTCATGAAACCCCCGCTCTCGCCCGTCGTTGCCGTGCGCATCACATGGCTTGTCGGCAGCGTTGCCGTACGCACTTCAACGCCCTGGCGTTGCGCTTCGCGTTCATTGAGCCCCACACGGGCGAGCGGCGGGTCCGTGAACACGCAATAGGGCACCAGCCGGTCATGCGTGCTGCGGCTGCCCCCGGCCAGATTGTCCTTGACGATGCGAAAATCGTCCACGGACACATGCGTGAACATCGGGCTGCCGGCGCATTCCCCCATGGCCCAGACATCGGGCGCGCTGGTCTCCAGCCGTTCATTGACGCGGATAAAGCCGCGCTCATCCAAGGCAACGCCCGCCTTCTCGAGCCCGATCCCGGCCGTGTTCGGAACCCGTCCCACTGCGACCAGGATATCGCTGCCCGCGATCTTCCGTTCGCCGGAACGCGTGCGCACGGTCAAGCTGACATTCTCGCCCGACCGGCCCTGCACTTCGATGGTCTCGGCCGAGAGCAGGAACTCGATGCCTTCGGCGGCGAGGATTTTCTGCATGGCCTCCGAGACGTCCGGATCCTCCCGGCTCATGAGAATGGGCGATGGCTCGATCACGGTCACGCGGCTGCCGAAGCGCCGGTACGCCTGAGACATTTCGATACCGACATAGCCTCCGCCGAGCACGATGAGATGCGCGGGCAGACGGTCCAGCTCCAGAAGCTCGATATGCGTGAGCGGACTGGCCGCGGCGAGGCCGGGGATTCCCGGAACGGCGGCATGCGTGCCGAGATTGAGAAAGACCTGCTCCCCGGCCAGCACGCGCGTTCCGCCGTCATTCAGCGTGACTTCCAGCGTCTTCGGCGCGACGAAACGCCCGCTTCCCATGATGAGTTCGGCGCCGGTCGCCTCGAAATTCTCCCGGAAAATCGAGTCCATGTGCGCGACCATCTCGCGCTTGCGCTCGCGAACCTTCGCCATGTCGATGGTGGCGGGGCCGGTCATCGTGCCGAACTCCGCGGCGTGGCGCGTCTGATGCGCGATCCGGGCGCTCCAGACCTCGTTCTTGCTTGGCATGCAGGCGATATTGGGACAGGAGCCCCCGATCCATTTTCGCTCCACGAGGGCAACCCGCCGCCCCGCGCGCGCCAGATGCCAGGCAATCAGATTTCCGCCCTGTCCGCTGCCAAGGACCAGCACATCATACCGTTCCGCTTGAGCCATCCCTTCCTCCATGCGCAACAATTCTCCTCATGAATAGCGAGCCGTGACCGGAAAAGCCGGGGGTCGAAGCCATCGCCCCGACCCCCGGTGCCGGCCATCGTCTTCCGATTCCGAAGTTCGCGGCATCGCGATGCGGATGGAATCGAAACACCTGGTCTTTATTTTCAGTGACCTGCCTATTCCCCTGCGTTCCTCATGAGGGGCGACGAGCGAAAGGGGAGCAGGACACAAGAGCGGAATGCGTTCGCTCGCGCTCACCCATCCCGCTCTCGCCGTTTATTTCCCCGCGTCATTCAGACCTGTGGCGATTCCGCCTTCGGTCATCACGCTCTAAAGCGTTTAAGTCGCAAAGTATTTAGGCCGCGCGTGCCGTCTGGCTGCGGAGCGCGGGCAGCATGTCCTCGGGCTCGGGCCGGTGTGTGTAGTCCGGGTTGACCTCAGCATAGCGGATCACGCGGTCCTGGCCAATCACGAAACGCCCCGGCATCGGCAAGGTCCAGCTCGCATCGCCGTTGAACGACGGCAGATCGTTCTTCAGGCTTTTGTAGAGCGCGATCAGATAATCCGGCATCGCAAATCGCAGGCCGAAAGCGGCGGCGACCTCATTGCCCGGGTCGGAGAGGATCGGAAATTCGAGGGTGTTGGTACGGACGGACTTGCGGCTGTTGACCGCATTCTGCGGTGAGATCGCGATGAGATTGGCGCCCAATGCACGGAATGAGGGCAAGACTTCCTGCAGCGCCTGCAGCTCCATGTTGCAGTACGGGCACCAGACGCCGCGATAGAAGCTGACCACGAGCGGCCCCTCCGCGAGCAGCGCGGCGGACGAAACCTCTTTCCCGTCAGGGTCTTTGAGCGCGAAGGCAGGGGCGATATCGCCGGCCTTGAGCGCCTTTGCCGCGGCGCCCGAGGCAATCAGCTCATCGGTCGCGCGATGCATCGTGTCGATCACCGACCGGGGCACGCTGTAAGGCGGCTTGCCGGCCTCGAAATCGGCCTTGAAGGCGTCGAGCCTGGCTTGCAGGGACATTTGCGGGGCCATGGGGCTTCTCCCGGAGCTTTTCGCAGGCGGCGGAATGCCGCGCCGGGCAAAGCTGCACCGCATGGGACTGACGGGCCAGAAGCGATGTGGCAATAACATTCATTCCTCGGAGGAATGGCTATGGACCGGCTGGCAGCGATGGAGACGTTCGTCCGGGTGGTGGAGACCGGCTCGTTCTCCGCCGCCGCGCGTGACCTCAGCGTGGGCCAGCCGGCCGTCTCCAAGACGGTCGCACAACTGGAAGAGCATCTGGGCGTGCGCCTCTTGAGGCGCTCCACCCGCGGCCTCTCCCCGACCGAGGCCGGGCAGACCTTCTATGATCGTGCCCGGCGGGCGATCGCGGAGGCGAACGAGGCTGAGCATGCCGCGCGCGGCGCGGGCGCGGGCCTGACCGGCCGCCTGCGCGTCTCGGCCGCCGTCACCTTCGCGCGGATCCATATCATCCCCCGCCTGCCGGAATTCCTGGCGGCGCATCCGGACCTCGTCATGGATATCATTCTCGATGACCGGGTGATCGGTCTCGTCGAGGAGGGCATAGACATCGCCTTGCGGATGGGCTCGCTCGGCGATTCCTCGCTGACGGCGCGCAAGCTCGCCTCCGCGCCGCGCCGGGTCGTCGGAACCGCTTCCTATTTCGCGCGCGCCGGGGTTCCGGCCACGCCGGCCGAGCTCGCAACGCACGCGGCGGTGATCTACACGCAGGACGGCGGCTCCGGCAGCTGGCGTTTTCGGCAGGGCGCGACGGAGACCTCGGTCGATATGAAGGGTCCTATCCGTGTCAGCGCGGCCGAAGGGGTGCGGGCCGGCGTCCTCGCCGGCATGGGCCTCGCCGTCGCCTCGGAATGGATGTTCAGCCCCGAGCTTGCCTCGGGCGAAGTGCGGGCCGTGCTGTCGGAATGGTCCTTGCTGCCGACCGATCTCTGGGCGGTCTATCCCACGGGCCGGATGCCGAGCGCCAAGGCCCGCGCCTTTGCCGCTTTCGTCGTGGCGGCGCTGAGGCAGGATCATTCCACGCCGGAATGACTCTCGTTGCGCGAGCCGGCGCGAACGCAGACCGCTCCGGATGTGATATGGGGTATCGAGAGATCCGGGGGAAACGGGCATGCCGCGCGCACTCGAGCCGATCGATCCGGCCTGTCATCCTGACCTGAGCGGCGTTCTCGCGCCGGTCGATGACGAGATCGAGGTGGCGGATCTGCCGGTGATCGGGAAAATTCCCGAGGATTTGCACGGCGTTTATCTGCGCAACGGACCGAACCCGAAATTTCCTCCGCTCGGCAGCTATACCTACCCGCTCGACGGCGACGGGATGATCCATGGTGTGTGGCTCGCCCAGGGAAAGGCGCGCTATCGCAACCGCTATGTCGTGACCAAGGGGCTTCAGGCGGAAATCCGGGCCGGCCGCGCCCTCTGGGGTGGTATTTTGACACCCACCATGCCGCCCGCCGCGCTCGTCGGGCCGGACCAGGACCCGGAGGGCGACAAGCTCCTCCCCGGCATCAATATCGTCCGCCACGCGCATCGCCTCCTCGCGCTTGGCGAGGGCACCGCGCCCTATGAGATGACCGGGGAACTCGCCACCATCGGGCGCTATGATTTCGCGGGTGGCCTGCCGCTCGGCATGTGCGCGCACCCGAAGATCGACCCGGCGAGCGGGGAGATGATCGTCTTCCGCTATGGGCTGGAAGAGCCCTATCTCTATTGGGCCGCGATCGGCCCCGACGGGACCGTGACGCGCCCGCCCGAGGTGGTCGCCGAGATCGATCGCGGCTACATGATCCACGATTTCATGATCACCGAGGATTTCCTCGTCCTCGTCATCAATCCCGCCACATTCGATCTTGCCCGCGCGGCCCGGGGCGCGGGCCCGCTTGCCTGGGAACCGGATCGCGGCACACGCATCGCCGTCATTCCGCGCCACGAAAAAGGGGGAAAGATCCGCTGGGCCGAGACGGATGCCTTCTGGTGCTGGCACTATGCCAATGGCTGGCAGGAGGGTCGGGAGATCGTCACGGTCTTCCCCTGGTGGAGCCATCTCGGTTTCGGCATCCAAGGCGCGCCGCCGGTCAAGGGCCATCTCGCCCGCGCGCGGATCGACCCGGGTTCGGGGAGTGTCCGTCTCGATATGCTCGATGAGCGGCCGACGGAGTTTCCGCGCATCGATGATCGCCGCCAGGGCCGGCCGACACGCTATGCGATGGCCTCGCACCGCGCCTCGCCCGCCCTCCGGCTCGGGGCCTATGACGAGCTTCTCCGTCTCGATCTCGCGCGTGGAACGATTGCCGTGCACCGTTTTCCCGGCCAGGCGATCGGCGAAGCGGCCTTCGCGCCCAAACCGGGACGAAGCGAGGAAGAAGCCGGCTATATCCTCACCTTCACGACGGATCTCGGGACGATGCAATCGCGCTTCGTCATCCTCGATGCCGAGGATTTTTCCGCCGCGCCGGTCGCGGTGGTGACGCTGCCGCGGCGCGTGCCGCTCGGCCTGCACGGCAATTGGTGCCCGATGGAGGCGTGAGTGGAAGCGTGAGATAGGAGCGGGCTTCGATGCTGCGCCTGATCGTCGGATTCCTGCCCTGGATCATCTTCGGCGTGCTCGCGAACCGATGGTTTCTGCTCTCCCTGGCGCTGGCGCTGGCGGTTTCCGCCTTCGCCACGGTCCGGCAATTCCGGCGCCATTCCTTGAAGATTCTCGATACCGTCACCCTTCTCTTCTTCATCTTCGTTGCGGTCGGCATCGTCGGCTTCCGCTGGATGATCCTCGGAACCTACATGACCCTCCTCGTCAATCTCACGCTGATGGCGATCGCCTGGGGATCGCTGCTCGCCGGCGTGCCTTTCACCATTCAATACGCGCGCGAACAGGTCGCGCCGGAATTCTGGCACACGCCGATCTTCATCCGCATCAATCAGTACATCACCGCGGTCTGGGGCCTCGATTTCTTCCTCTCGGCGCTCGTCTCGCTTTACCGGCACGCAACGGGCGATCGGAGCGTTGCGTCGCAATATGCCTGGGTTCTGTTCTCGGTCGGCGCGGTGCTCTTCACGTCCTATTTTCCGGCCTGGTACCGCGCCCGGGCGTTGCGGCTCGCCGGGTCAGGCGGCGGCGGTACGGCTGCCTGAGCGCGCGGCGGCGAAGCGGCGCGGATCGATCGCGGAGAGGATGCGCTGTGCCGGGCCGGAATCGCGCCCGGCAACCAGGTCCGCCACCAGCCGGCCGGCGGCCGGCGCCGTCTGGATGCCGTGGCCGCCCTGGCCGACGCACCAGAAGAAGCCTTCCGCCACGCCGTCCCAGCCGATGGCGAGGCTGCGGTCCGGGGTGAAGGTGCGCAGGCCCGCCCAGCTTCGCTCGACGCGGCGGACGGGAATCTCGAGCGCCTGCTGCATGCGGTCGATCGCGATCGCGATGTCGAGCTCGTCCGGCTGGATGTCCTGCGGGGAAACCGGCGTCTCGTCCGCCGGTGAGACCATCAGCCGCGTGCGCGCCTCGGGCCGGACATACCAGCTATGGGCGACATCGTTGATGAGCGGCCAGTGCTCGGTCTCATAGGGCGCGGGATCGATGATGACGCCGGTGCGCCGGCAGGGGGTGAGGCCGAGCGGGGTGACGCCGGCGATGCGGGCAACCTCGTCGCCCCAGGCGCCGGCGGCATCGACGAGGATCGGTGAGCGGAAGACGGTGCCGCCCGTCGTATCGACCTCCCACCACGCGCCGGCGGGCCCGCTGCAGCGAGCGATGCGGGCGGCGCGGCTGCGCAGCGCGAGCACTCCGCCATGGGCACGGAGCGTGCGCAGAAAGCCCTGATGGAGGGAAGCGACGTCGATATCGAAATCCTCCTCCTCGATCGCGGCGGCCACCGCGTAATCGGGCTTGAGCGCGGGCACGAGGGCGCGCGCCGCGTCGATCTCGATCGGCCGGAGCCCCGCCACCTCCTGCAGCATTCGTTCGAGCGCGTCCGCCTGCTCGAGCGGGGCGAGGAAGAGGACGGGACGGCGATTCATCAACGGGTGCTCGGCGAAGCCGGGGGGCGGCACGTCGAAGAAAGCCCGGGAAAGTCCGCTCAGCACCCGGACATCGGGCGGCCCGTAATTGAGGATGAACATCGCAGCCGAACGACCGGTGCTGTGATAGCCCGCCGCCTCCTCAGCCTCGATCAGCGCCACGCGGTGATCGGGGGCGAGGTGCGCGGCCGCGGTCGCGCCCGCCATGCCGGCGCCGATCACGGTCACGTCGAAGGTCTCGCTCTCCGTCATGCGCGCAACAATCCGGGATGCGGAGCGCTCTTACAACCCTCGCCCATGACGCGCGGGACGAAAGATGTCACCATCCTTCCCGCAAGCGGGGCAGGCGCCTCGCGCTTGGCCGGGACCATGATGACGAATGGGGTGACGGATGGGGCGAAGGACCGGATGAAGGACGCGGAAGGTGCCAATCGTCTTGTCGCCGATCGGGCCTCCGGCGGGGCCGGGTGATGCCGCGCGGCGAAGGGGATATGCCCATTCCCGGCGGCAACGAGCCGCAGGGCTCGCGGCGGGGGGCGCTGATCGCGCTCCTCGTGATCGTCGCTATCATCGTCGGCGGCCTCTTTCTCTGGAACCGGATCGCGCGCATGGCCGCGATCCAGGATTGCGTGGCCGAAGGCCGCACCAACTGCGTGCCGATTGCCGTCCCTTCGAAGCAATGATCCTGCAATGACCAGGGAATTGGGAATGAGGGGGGACGGGCGGGAATAGGATCGCGTGCCGGGTGTTCTCGGGATGGATCGCCGCCGAGAGAGACGTGGACAGCACATTTCGCCGCGAACTGGCCGCCCTGCTGCCGCGCCTGATGCGGTTCGCGATGGCCCTTACCCGTTCCCGCGAAGAAGCCGAGGATCTCGCGCAGGCCGCCTGCGAGCGCGCGCTCGCCCGGGCATCCCAGTGGCAGCCCGACACAAGGCTCGACAGCTGGATGTTCCGGATCACCCAGACGATCTGGCTGAACCGGCTGCGCGCGCGGGCGGTGGGGGAGCGCTACCGCGCGGAGATCGCCACCCGTGCCGAGGGCACCGTGACGCCGGAGGCGGAGGCACGTCTGGTGCTCGCGCAGGTGGCGGACAAGGTGATGGCCCTGCCGGCCGAGCAGCGCGTGGTGCTGATGCTGGTGACCGTCGAGGGGCTCAGCTATCGCGAGGCCGCCGAGATCGTCGGCGTGCCGATCGGCACCGTGATGAGCCGCCTCGCCCGGGCACGGCTCGCCTTGATGAAAGCGCTCGGCGAGGAGGGCATGGCCGAGCCCGACAACATCGTCCGGATGGCAGGGAAGTGGCAGAGCTAGACGAAGGCACACTCGTCGCGTTCGTCGATGGCGAACTCGACGCCGCGACCGCGCGCGAGGTCGTGCGCAGGATCACCGAGGACCCGGAAGTGCGCGAGAAGGTGCGGCTGCTGCGCGGCTCCGCCCTGCTCATCCGCGCCGCCTTCAGCGGACCGGCCTGGGAGGCGGTGCCGCCGCGGCTCAGCCGGCTCGTGGCCGAGCCCGGGGTGCGGTGGCCGGCGCAATGGCCGCAAATCGGCCGGCGCCGATACGGCATGGCCATCGCCGCGTCGCTCGCCGCTTGCGTGGCGGGGATTGCCGGCGGCCTCGGCATCCGCGACCTTCTCACGCCGCAGCCAAGCCCGACGGCGCATCTTCTGGATGAGGTCGCCGAGTACCACGCCGTCTATGCCCGCGATTCGCGCGGCTTCGAGATCGTTCCGGCGAGTGCCGCGCCGCGGATCGAAACCTGGTTCGCCAATCTGCTGGGACGCAAGCTCTCCATCCCCGATCTCGCGATCTTCGGCTTTGATTTCCACGGCGCGCGGCTGCTCGTCGTCGATGGCAGCCCGGTCGTCCAGTTCCTCTATGTGCGGCGCGACGCCCCTCCGGGCGCATCCCGTCACCCGCTTGGCATCTGCGTCACCGCCTGGCCGGGCGACGACGAGCCCCTGACGACCTCGCGGCGCGACGGGGTCGATCTCGCCCTCTGGGCGCGCAGCGGCTTCGCCTACATCCTCGTCGGCTGGCTGCATCCGGCGGAGCTGAGCCGGATCGCCATCGCGATTCGCGCGACGCTCGAAGCGGCGTGATCAGGGAATAGCGGCGCGCGCGAGGTGTTGTTCCTCGCAAGGGCGAAGAGCAATCCCGCGGCTTCGCCTTCTCGCAACAGAGGAATTCCGATCATGGCCCGCAAAGCCGTCATTGCTTCGTCCCTCAGCCTCGTGGTACTGCTCGCGACCTCGGCGGCCGCGCGGGCGGATTCGGAAAAGGTCGTTGTTCAGAAGAGCAGCTCTTACGGAACCTACCTCTCCGATGATGATGGACACGCCGTCTATATGTTCACGGCGGACAGCAAGGATATGAGCGCCTGCCACGCTGCCTGCGCGCAAGCGTGGCCGCCGATGATGAGTTCCGGCGCCCCGGTCGCGGGCACCGGGGTGAACAGCTCCCTGCTCGGCACGCTCCCGCGCGACGGCGGAATGCAGGTGACCTATGCCGGCATGCCGCTCTATTACTTCGTCGGCGACAAAGCTGCCGGCACCACTGCAGGCCAGGGCATCGAGCATTTCGGCGGCAAATGGTACCTCGTCACGCCGGCCGGCCAGAAGATCGACGACGACGACGCACCGAAGAAGACCGGAACCTGGTGATCCTTTCCCTTCCCCCTTGCCCCCGGCGCGCCTTCGGGCCGCCGGGACGGCCCCGGCGGAACCGCCCGGCGCGGAGCCCCCTGCCCCGCTTCGCGGCCGGGTTCGTCGCCGCTTTGGGGCTCCTCCTCGCCGCTCTGCCGGCCCGGGCCGCCGCCCTCGATTACGTGATCAGCCAGCATTACGGATCGATCGGATTTTCCGTGAGCGAGCTCGGCATTTTCAGCGCCGATGGCCGCTTCACGCGCTTCGCGGGCAAGCTTGCGATCGATGCGGCGCACCCGACCGAGACCCGGATCGACGTGACCATCAAGGCCGGCTCCGCCGCGATGACTTCGTCCCAGGCGGTCGCGATGCTCCGCTCGCCGGCCTATTTCGATGTCGTGCAATACCCCGATATCCATTTTGTCAGCCACTCGATCTCCGAGGTGGAAAAAGGTCATTTCCTCATCCGGGGCGACCTCACCATCCGCGGGATCACGCATCCGCAAACGCTGGATGCCACGCTCGTGCGCGAGCAGGATCCTCCCAGCGGTCCGGTGATCGCCGATTTCCGGGTAAACGGATCGCTTCTGCGCTCGGCATACGGCATGAAGGCCAACCAGAACTTCGTCGGCAACAAGGTCGATCTCGCGATCTTCATCCGCCTCACCCTCGCCGCCGCGCCCGATGGCGGCTGAGCCCGCGCGCGGGCAAGGCTGGAGCCGCGCGCAGCGAACGCTTCATTGGTGGAATGCGGGTTTCGTGCTCGCGGCCTTCGCCATCGCCTGGGTGATGGTGGGTGTCCCGCTCGCCGAGCTTCTGCTGAAATTCATCCTCTTTCAGGTGCACAAGACACTCGGCATCCTCGCCTTCCTGGTGGTGCTCGCGCGGCTCCTGCTCCGCACCTTCCGCGGCCGGCCGGCGGAGGATGCCTCGTTGCCGCCCTGGCAGATCGCGCTGGCAAGCTGGGCCCATCGCGCGCTCTATGGCCTGATGATCGCAACCCCGGTGCTCGGCTATCTCACCGCCTCGCTCGCCCCGCTCAGAATCCCCACCCTTTTCCTCGGCGTGATTCCGCTTCCCGCGCTCACCGGCCCGAACCAGGCCTGGTTCGGGATCGTGTTCACCCTGCACCGGGCGCTCGCCATCGCGCTCATCGTGCTCGCGGCCGGCCACGCGGCGGCGGCGATCCGGCACCATCTGCTCGGACGCGCGGTGCTCGTGCGGATGTGGCGAGGCTAGATCAAATCTGCTCATCTGCTCATCTGGGCTGCGGAAAAGACGCGGCCGCGGGAGGAAGCGGATGCCAGAGGACCTTACCCGGCCATCGGGGGCGGAGGGGCTGTTCGAACGCGATCTTGCGCCGAACGCGGTCAATCACGTGCCCCTTTCCCCGCTCAGCTTTCTCAAACGCGCAAGCCTTGTCTGGCCCGACAAGATCGCGGTGATCGATGGCGGGCGGCGCTTCACCTATCGTGAATTCGCACTGCGCTGCCGCCGCCTTGCCGCCGCGCTCAGCGGGGCCGGCCTCGGCCCGGGCGAGGCGGCCGCGGTGCTGGCCCCGAATGTCCCGGCGCTCTTGGAGGCGCATTACGGCGTGCCGCTCGCCAGCGGCGTGCTGGCGCCGATCAATGTCCTGCTCGATGAAGCGAGCATCGCCTTCATCCTCGAACATGCCGCATGCAAGGCGCTGATTTTCGATCGCGCGCAGGCGAGGAAAGTGCGCGCGGCGCTGGATCGGCTCCGAAGGCCGATCACCCTGGTCGAGATCGCCGATCCGGCGATGCCGGCGGCCGACTCCCCGGGCGCGCCCCTGGACGCTGTCGAGTACGAGGATTTTCTCGCTGCCGCGGAACCGATGGCCTGGGCCCTGCCGCAAAATGAATGGCGGGCGATCGGGGTCAACTATACCTCCGGCACGACGGGCGATCCGAAGGGCGTGGTCTGCCATCATCGTGGCGCCTATCTCGGCGCGCTCGGCAATGTGATCGGTTTTCATCTGCGGCCCGAGAGCGTCTATCTCTGGACGCTGCCAATGTTCCACTGCAATGGCTGGACCTGCACCTGGGCCGTGACCGCCGCCGGCGGGACACATGTCTGCCTGCGCAAGGCGGAGCCCGGCGCGATCTTCGCTGCGATCGCCGAGCATGGGGTGACGCATCTCTGCGGCGCGCCGATCGTGCTCGGCATGATCATCCATGCGCCGGCCGAGCTCCGGCGTCCGGTCGCCTCGGAAGTGCTTGTCGTGACTGGGGGCGCCTCGCCACCTTCCGCCGTGATCAGGGGGATGGAGGCGCTCGGCTTTCGCGTGCTGCATGCCTATGGGCTCACCGAGACCTACGGCCCCTCGGTGCTCTGCGAATGGCAGGCCGAATGGGCCGATCTCCCCGAGACGGAACGGCTGGCGCGGCAGGCGCGCCAGGGCGTGAGCACGCCGACGATGGAGGATCTCGCGGTGATCGGGCCGGACGGCGAGGAACTCCCCTGTGACGCGGCCCGCATGGGGGAGATCGCGACGCGCGGAAACGTCGCGATGAAGGGCTATCTCAAGAATCCGGAGGCCACGCGGGCGGCTTTCGCCAACGGCTGGTTCCATACCGGCGATCTCGGCGTGATGCATCCGGACCACTATGTGGAGGTGAAGGACCGCGCCAAGGACATCGTGATTTCGGGCGGGGAGAACATCGCCTCGATCGAGGTCGAGGAGGTGCTTCATCGCCATCCTGCGGTTCTCGCCGCAGCCGTGGTGGCGCGGCCGAATGAGATCTGGGGCGAGACGCCCTGCGCCTTCATCACGCTGAAAGAGGGCGCGGCGCTAAGCGCGGAAGAGATTTTCTGCTTCTGCCGCGCGCGCATGGCGCATTTCAAGGTTCCGAAGACGGTCGTCTTCGGTGAGCTCCCGAGGACGGCGACGGGCAAGATCCAGAAGCACCTGCTGCGCGCGCGGGCGAGGACTCTTTAGAGCGGGATGGGATCGCTCCCGCTCACTCATCCCGCTCTTGGTCATTGTTTTATCGCGTGATTCAGACCTTCGGTGATTCCACCTCCGGTCATCACGCTTTAGAGCTCAGAATGCGGGCAACCTCCCGGCGCAGCGCCGGGAGGACCTCTTCACGGAACCAGGGATTCTTCCGCTCCCAAAGCAGGCTGCGCCAGGAAGGATGGGGAAGCGGGAAAGAACGCGGGAGATAATTGCGGAAATCGCGAACGCGCTCGGTCATCGTGCCACGGCCGAGCATCCAGGCCCGTGCGTACCAGTCCTGCGCATACAAGCCGACGAGAAGCGTGAGCCGCAAGGAAGGCATCGCAGCGAGGAAGCGGGCCCGCCAGAGCGGCGCGCATTCCGGGCGCGGCGGCGCATCGCCGCCATTCGGGACGCGGCCCGGATAGCAGAACCCCATCGGCAGGATCGCGACGCGCGCCGCGTCATAGAACACGCTCTCCGGGATTCCGAGCCATTCGCGCAGGCGCGCGCCGGAGGCATCGGTGTAGGGGATTCCGCTTTCATGGACCCTGGTGCCCGGAGCCTGGCTCGCGATCAGAAGCCGCGCCGTCGCCGAAACCTGGAAGACCGGCCGCGGACCAAGCGGGAGGACGGCGGCGCAGACGCGACAGGCCCGCGCCTCCGCGGAAAGGGCGTCTAGTGTCCCGATTCCGACGTCCGCCGCATGGGAATGTGGACGGAACCGGGACACTTGCTCTTTATTTTCCGTGGCCTGCTTATCCTTTCCGTTCGTCGCGAAAGGCGACGAACTTCGAGGGCAGGACACGAACGCAGGATGCGTTCGCTCGCGCTCATCCATCCCGCTCCACCCATTTCTTTTTTCTCGTGTGATTCAGGCCAACGGTGAGTCCGCCTTCGGTCATCACGCTCGCGTGTGTCCTTCAGATACGGAGTCCTTCCGGGATCGTCATGCCGAGCCGGACCGGCACCTCCCAAAGCTCGGGAATCTGGCGCACCGGGCGAAAGCCGACACGGCGATAGAGCGGCAGCGCGCGCGGATGATCGGCCGTGCAGGTATTCACGGTGAGCAGGCGCGGGCGATGGCGCCAGGCTTCATCCACCGCGGCGCGCAGGAAAGCGTGGCCGAGGCCGTGGCCGACCGCGTGTGGCATCAGCCCGAAATAGCCGAGATTGACGTCCGGTACCGGGCGCGTATCGAGCTCGAAGAAGCCGGCGGGCTCGCCGCCCCGATAGAGCACATGGATGCCGACCCCGGGATGGCGAAGAATGGCCGCGAGATCGGCGGGCGGGATCGCGCGCCGCAGCCACCAGACATAGGGGCCGCCGACCGTGTCATAGAGATAGCGATAGAAGGAGACACTCGGCCGCGCGAGGTGAACGACCGCGGCATCCGGCGGCAGGACCGGGCCGGGCTCGGTGGGCGGCGCGCTCATCCGGAGAAAAGTGACCGTCACCCCGACCCGGACCACGGGCTCCATGGACTCTTGATCGTCTAATCGTCGAGGAAGCTGCGCAGCTTGCGGCTGCGGCTCGGATGCTTGAGCTTGCGCAGCGCCTTGGCCTCGATCTGGCGGATGCGCTCGCGCGTCACGTTGAACTGCTGGCCGACCTCCTCGAGCGTATGGTCGGTGTTCATGCCGATGCCGAAGCGCATCCTGAGCACCCGCTCCTCGCGCGGCGTCAGCGTGGAGAGCACGCGGGTCGTCGCGTCGCGCAGATTGGCGTGGATCGCCGCGTCGAGCGGGATGATCGCGGTCTTGTCCTCGATGAAATCGCCGAGATGGCTGTCCTCCTCGTCGCCGATCGGCGTCTCGAGGCTGATCGGCTCCTTGGCGATCTTGAGCACCTTGCGTACCTTCTCGAGCGGCATGCCAAGCTTCTCGGCCAGCTCCTCGGGCTGCGGCTCGCGCCCGATCTCGTGCAGCATCTGGCGCGAGGTGCGGACGAGCTTGTTGATCGTCTCGATCATATGGACGGGGATGCGGATGGTGCGTGCCTGATCGGCGATCGAGCGGGTGATCGCCTGGCGGATCCACCAGGTCGCGTAGGTGCTGAACTTGTAGCCGCGGCGGTACTCGAACTTATCGACCGCCTTCATCAGGCCGATATTGCCTTCCTGGATGAGATCCAGGAATTGCAATCCGCGATTGGTGTATTTCTTCGCGATCGAGATGACGAGGCGGAGATTGGCCTCGATCATCTCCTTCTTGGCGCGCGCGGAATCGCGCTCCCCGCGGCTCACCGTCGCATAGACGCGGCGGAACTCGCCGATCGGCAGGCTCGCATCGGTGGCGACGGCGGAGATGTCGCCACGGATCCGGTTGATATCACCGAGATACTTGGCGATGAAATTCTTCCATCCCTTGCCGGGCAGCGCGGAGACGCGCTCGACCCACCCCGGATCGAGCTCGTTGCCGCGATACTGGGCGAGGAAATCCTCGCGGCTCACCTTGCAGGATTCCGCGAGGCGCAAGAGCCGCCCCTCGAGCGAGGTCAGGCGCTGGTTGAGCGTCTTGAGCTGCTCCACCAGCTCCTCGATGCGGTTGTTGTGCAGCCGCACCTGCTCGACCTTGCGCACCAGCTCCTCGCGCTGGCGCTCATAGCTCTTCTCGGAGCGGGCGCGCAGCTCCTCGCCGCTGGTGATGCTCTCGAGCCGCCGGCTCTGCATCTTCGAGAGTTTCTTGTAGAGGGCGGCAATCTCCTCGAAGGTGGCGAGCACCTCCGGCTTGAGCTTCTCTTCGAGCGCGGAGAGCGAGAGGGCCGAGCCGTCTCCCTCTTCGCCATCCTCGCCATCCTCGGGGGCCTCGAACGAGGCCTCGGCGGGCTGAGGCCCCTCCCCGTCAACGGCGCCCTCGGCCACCTCCCCGGCGGGTATGCCGGCGCCCTGCGTCGCCTCGAGATCGACGATATCGCGCAGCAGCATCCGCCCGGCCTTGAGCGCATCGTGCCAGGCGATGATCGCGCGGAAGGTGAGCGGGCTCTCGCAGAGGCCGCCGATCATCATCTCCCGTCCGGCCTCGATACGCTTGGCGATCGCGATCTCGCCCTCGCGCGAAAGCAGCTCCACGCTGCCCATCTCGCGCAGATACATGCGCACCGGATCGTCGGTGCGGCCGAGGCTCTCCTCGTCGAGATTGCCGGAGGGCTCTTCCTCGGCCTCGTCGGCCGCCTTCTCCGCCGGGGGTGGCGGCGTCTCCGCCTCCTCGCTCTCCTCGCTCTCGACCACCTGGATGCCCATCTCATTGAGCATCGCCATCACGTCCTCGATCTGCTCGGAGCTGTTCTGGTCCGGCGGCAGAACGGCGTTGAGCTCGTCGAAAGTGACGTAGCCGCGCTCCTTGCCGCGCGCGATCAAGCGCTTCACCGCCGCCGACTGGGTGTCGAGCAGCGTCGTATCCGCGTCCTGATCGGCGGGCGTGGTCTCGGTATTCACGGCCGGCTTGGTCGCCATCGCTTCGTTCACTCCGTCAAATTCCTGCGCGGGGGATGCCCCAGGGGGTACACCGGGAGATGTCATGACCCCTCACTCCCCCCGTCCCTCGGCCCGCTCCTCAGCCAAGTCTTCCATTCCGCCGCGACGCACGGCATCGAGCGCCGCCTTGCGCGCGATCACCTGGCGCTGCCGTTCGGGGCTGTGGTCTCTCTCGAAGGACCGGGCGGCGGCGTCAACGTCCTCCTTGAGACGTGGCTCGGTCACCAGCACGTCGAAAATCTCCCGCCACCTCGCACGGGCATCCGCCATATCGACATTGGCCGGGCAGACCGGCAAGGGAACCCTGGCCAATATCCGGGAAGCCTCGGCCGCCAATCCGACCGCGTGCAGGTGGGCGATCAATTGCGCCGAGTCAAGCGCCGGAAGCCCCTCCCCCCATTGCAGAATCGCGGCGCGAACAGGATCGAGCCAGGAGGGAAGAACGGGTTTGGGGAATTCTTCCTCGACCTCGGGGAGAAGGCGCGGTTCGCGGATCAGTACCGCGATGAGCTGGCGGGCCCGATCGGATGCGATGGAGGCGGGCTGGCGGCGCATCACGGGCGCTGCCGGCTGCGCGGCGCGGGACGCAAAGGAAAGATCGAGAAGCGTGCGGCGATATTCGCGGGCGAGATTGGCATCGCCGATGCGCCGCGCCGCGGCCTCGAGCTCGGTGCGCAACGCGGCGCGCTGCTCGGGCGTGGCCTCGCCGGTGCGGCTGCGAACGAGACGGTAGAGGGCGCGGAAAAGGGGCTCGGCGTTGCCGATCGCCTGACGAAACGATCCGGCGCCGCCGCTTCGCAGCAGACTGTCCGGGTCCTCGCCCGCAGGCAGGGCGGCGAAAGTGAGCGTGCGGCCGGGGCCGATCAGAGGCAAGGCAAGCGCGATCGCCCGTTCCGCCGCCCGTGCCCCGGCCGCATCGCCATCGAAGCAGATCACCGGGGCTTCGGCGTGGCGCCAAAGGAGCGTGAGCTGCTCCTCGGTAAGCGCGGTGCCGAGCGGAGCGATCGCGGCCGGGAAGCCGGCCTGGTGAAGCGCGATCACATCCATATAGCCTTCGACCAGGATCGGCGGATCGGAACGAAAGCGCTCGCGCGCCTGATCGAGGCCGTAAAGCGCCCGGCGCTTGGCGAAGACCGGGGTTTCCGGCCCGTTGAGATATTTCGGCTGCCCATCGCCGAGCACGCGGCCACCGAAGCTCACGACCCGGCCGCGCGGATCGCGGATGGGGAACATCACGCGGCTGAAGAAGAACTCGGAATACTTTGATTCGGAAGTTTCCTTGAGGAGTCCCGCTTCCGCGAGCCGGGCCGGGGCGATCCCTTCCCGGGCAAGCTCGGCAGCGAGCGCGCCACGCCCCTCCCCGCTCCAGCCAAGCCCGAAACGGCGGATCGTCTCCAGGGTGAGGCCGCGGCCCGTGAGGTAATCGAGCGCCCGCTTGCCTTCCGGAAGGAAAAGCCGGCGTGCGAAGGCGTTGGCGGCGGCCTCGAGGATCGAGAAGAGGTCCTGCCGGGCCTGCTCGGCGGCCGCTTCCGCCGGGTTCGGCTGCGGAACCGTGAGGCCCGCGGCGGCGGCGAGCTGGCCGACCGCCTCCATGAAGCCGAGCCCCTGGCTCTGCATGACGAAGCTGATCGCATCGCCATGGGCGCCGCAGCCGAAGCAGTGGAAATGATCGTCATAGACGTAGAAGCTCGGTGTCTTCTCGTCATGGAACGGGCAGCAGCCCCTCCATTGGCGGCCCGAACGGGCGAGCCGGACGCGCCGCCCGATCAGCTCCGGCAGCGGCGCGCGCGCCCGAAGCTCCTCCAGGAAGGGCGCGGGAAGCGCCATCAGCCGGCGAGTCGTGCCCGGACGAGCGGGCCGGCGCGGCCAAGATCGATGCTCGCGCCATGGGCCGCTTTCAGCGCCGCCATCACCTTCCCCATGTCCTTGGCCGAGGTTGCGCCGCTCTCCCGCACCGCCGCCTCCACCGCCCGGTCGAGCGCTTCGCCCTCCAGCCCAGGAGGCAGGAATTCCTCGATCACGGCAATCTCCGCCTCTTCCTTGGCGGCAAGCTCCGGCCGCTTGCCCTGGCGGTAAAGCGCGGCCGATTCCTGGCGCGGCTTGATCATCCCCCGCAGCATCGCCTGGATCGCCTCATCTCCGACCACGCCTCCGGACGGTCCCTGGGTCCGAGCGGCGATGTCGGTCTCCTTGAGCCTGGCAAGGATCATTCTGAGGCTGGAGGTGCGCGCCGCGTCTCCCGCCTTCATGGCCGCCTTGAGCGCCTCGTTGAAGGACTCGCGCAATCCCATCGTGGTCTCCGTTTTTCCCCTCTACCCTATAGCGACGGTGCCGTGGCCCTGGGCAGAGGCGCGTGGAGAAAATTTCCGTGATCCTGCCGCCGGGTTGTGGTGGGAAAAAAATTCCCATATGCCACAACCATGACCGTCTCCGTCGATGACATCCTCCAGCGCCTCGGTGGGCTTGAGGCAACCGCCCAGCTTACCGGCGTGAGTCCGGAAGCCGTGCGCAAATGGCGTCAGGCCCGGGCGATCCCAACCCGCCATTGGCCGCGGCTGATCGCCGCCACGGGTCTTTCCATGGATGCGCTTCCGGGCCCCGCAGCCGTGCCTCACCGGCCCGGCGAGACCGCGATCGCGGTACCGCCGCCAGGCGCCACCGCTTCCCTCGTTCTCGCCGACGGCAGCCTCTTCTGGGGAAGCGGCTTCGGCGCCCATACGGCCCCGGACCCAAGGGAGATCAGCGAGGGGGGGATCGGCGAGGTCTGCTTCAACACCGGCATGACGGGCTATCAGGAGACACTGACCGACCCTTCCTATGCCGGCCAGATCATCACCTTCACCTTTCCCCATATCGGCAATGTCGGCGCCAACCCGGAGGATATCGAGGCGGCGACGCCGGCCGCCCGGGGCATCGTGGTGCGGCATTCGGTGACGGAGCCTTCGAGCTGGCGCGCCCGCCAGCCTCTCGATGCCTGGCTCCGCTCTCATGGCGTGCCCGGCATCGCCGGAGTGGATACGCGCGCGCTGACGCTGCGCATTCGCGATGGTGGTCCGCCCAGCGGCGTGCTCGCCTTCCCCGCGGATGGACGTTTCGATATCCCGGCCCTTGTCGCCGCCGCCGCTGCCTGGCCCGGGCTCGAAGGGATGGATCTCGCCCGCGCGGTCTCCTGCACCCAGAGCTATGCGTGGGACGAGACGCGCTGGGCCTGGCCCGCCGGGTATGGAAGGCAGGACGCGCCGCGGCGCCATGTCGTCGCGGTCGATTACGGGGCCAAGCGCAATATCCTCCGCTCCCTCGCCGCCGCCGGCTGCCGCATAACGGTGGTGCCGGCGACCACGACGGCGGCGGAAATTCTCGCTCACCGGCCGGATGGGGTCTTTCTCTCCAATGGGCCGGGCGATCCGGCGGCGACCGGCGAGTACGCCGTGCCGGCAATCCGGGGCGTGCTCGATGCGGGCGTGCCGCTCTTCGGCATCTGTCTCGGACATCAGCTCCTGGCGCTGGCGCTCGGCGCGCGCACCTTCAAGCTCGCCCGCGGCCATCGCGGCGCCAACCAGCCGGTGAAGGACCTTGAGACCGGGAAGGTCGAGATCACCAGCCAGAATCATGGTTTCGCCGTCGATCCGGAAACGCTGCCGGCGGATGTGCGCGTCACGCATGTGAGCCTCTTCGACGGGACGAACGAGGGCATCGCCTGCACCGACCGCCCGGCCTTCGCCGTGCAGTATCACCCCGAGGCGAGTCCCGGGCCGAGCGATTCGCATCACCTCTTCCATCGCTTCGTTGCGATGATCGAGGGGCGTCGATCGGGGAAAAGCGATGCCGAAGCGCACTGACATCAAGAGCATCATGATCATCGGCGCCGGGCCGATCATCATCGGCCAGGCCTGCGAATTCGACTATTCCGGCGCCCAGGCCTGCAAGGCCCTGCGCGAGGAAGGGTTTCGCGTCATTCTCGTCAATTCCAATCCGGCGACGATCATGACCGATCCCGGCCTTGCCGATGCCACCTATATCGAGCCGATCACGCCCGAGATCATCACCCGGATCATCGCCCGCGAAGCGCCCGATGCGCTTTTGCCGACGATGGGCGGACAGACCGCGCTCAATGCGGCGATGGCGCTCGCGCGCGACGGCACGCTCGAACGATACGGGATCGCCCTGATCGGGGCGCGGGCGGAGGTGATCGAGCGCGCCGAGGACCGGCTGAAATTCCGCGAGGCGATGAATGCGATCGGGCTCGATACGCCGCTGAGCGCGATCGCCCATTCGATCGCCGATGCGCGCGCGGCACTCGCCGCGATCGGCCTCCCGGCGGTGATCCGGCCGAGCTTCACCCTGGGTGGCACGGGCGGCGGCATTGCGTACAACCGCGAAGAGTTCGACGAGATCGTGCAGAACGGGCTCGATGCCTCACCGGTCGCGGAAGTGCTGATCGAGGAGAGCGTCCTCGGCTGGAAGGAATTCGAGATGGAGGTCGTGCGCGACAGCGCCGACAATTGCATCATCGTCTGCTCGATCGAGAATGTCGATCCGATGGGCGTGCATACCGGTGATTCCGTCACCGTGGCCCCTGCGCTCACGCTCACGGACAAGGAATATCAGCGGATGCGCGATGCCTCGATCGCCTGCCTGCGCGCGATCGGGGTCGATACCGGCGGCTCCAACGTGCAGTTCGCGATCGATCCCGCGGACGGGCGGATGGTCATCATCGAGATGAATCCGCGCGTCTCGCGCTCCTCCGCGCTCGCCTCCAAGGCGACCGGCTTTCCGATCGCGAAGATCGCGGCGAAGCTCGCGGTGGGCTACACGCTCGATGAGCTCGCCAACGACATCACCCGCGCCACGCCGGCGAGCTTCGAGCCGACGATCGACTATGTCGTCGTCAAGCTGCCCCGCTTCACCTTCGAGAAATTCCCCGGCACGCCGCCGCTTCTCACCACCAGCATGAAATCGGTAGGCGAGGCGATGGCGATCGGCGGCAGCTTCTGCGAAGCCTTGCAGAAAGGCCTGCGCAGCATGGAGACGGGGCTTTCCGGCCTCGATCCCGTGCCGCGGCCGGGCGACGGCGGGGCGGATGCCTTTCGCGCCGCGCTCTCCGCCCCGCGACCGGACCGGCTTTTGATGGCGGCCGAGGCGCTGCGCGCGGGCCTCACCATCGAGGAGATCGAGGCCGCCACCCATTTCGATCCCTGGTTCCTGCGCGAGATCGCGCGGATCGTCGCCGCCGAGGCGGAGATCGCGAAGGCAGGCCTGCCGCAGGACGCGACGGGGTTGCGCCGCCTCAAGGCGCTCGGCTTCGCCGATCGCAGGCTTGCCGAGCTTGCGGAGCCGAGCGAGGCGATGGTGCGCGCCTTGCGCGCGCGGCTCGGCGTTTTCCCGGCCTATAAGCGGATCGATACCTGCGCCGGCGAATTCGCCTCCGCGACGCCCTACATGTATTCCACGTACGATGGCGGGTTCGAGGCGCCGGAATGCGAGGCCGATCCGTCGGAGCGGGACAAGATCGTCATCCTCGGCGGCGGGCCGAACCGCATCGGCCAGGGCATCGAGTTCGATTATTGCTGCGTGCACGCGGCCTATGCCCTCAAGGAAGCCGGGTTCGAGACCATCATGGTCAATTGCAATCCGGAAACGGTCTCGACCGACTACGACACCTCGGACCGCCTCTATTTCGAGCCGCTCGATGCCGAGGATGTGCTGGCGCTGATCCGGCGCGAGCAATCCGCGGGCCGCCTCGTCGGCTGCATCGTGCAATATGGCGGGCAGACGCCGCTCAAGCTCTCCCAGGCGCTGACCCGCGCCGGCGTGCCCATCCTCGGCACCAGCGCCGATGCGATCGATATCGCCGAGGATCGTGAGCGCTTTCAGAAGCTCCTGCACCGGCTTGGCCTGCGCCAGCCGGAGAACGGCACCGCGCGCTCGCTCGAGGAGGCGGAGCTGATCGCCGAGCGCATCGGCTATCCGGTGGTGATCCGGCCGAGCTACGTGCTCGGCGGTCGGGCGATGGAGATCGTTCATGATCGCGCCGGGCTCGCCCGCTATATGCGCGAGGCGGTGCGCGTCTCGGGCGAGAACCCGGTGCTGATCGACCGCTATCTCGCCGATGCGATCGAGGTCGATGTCGATTGCATCGCCGATGGCGAGAGCGTCTATGTCGCGGGCGTGATGGAGCATATCGAGGAAGCGGGGATTCATTCCGGCGATTCGGCCTGCGCGCTCCCGCCCTACACGCTCTCGCCGGCCATCGTCACCGAGCTCAAGGCGGAGACGAGCGCGATCGCGACCGCGCTCGGCGTCGTCGGGCTGATGAATGTGCAGTACGCGATCCAGGGCGAGCGCGTCCATGTGCTCGAGGTCAATCCCCGCGCCTCGCGCACGGTCCCCTTCGTTGCCAAGGCGACCGGCGTGCCGGTGGCGAAGATCGCCGCGCGTGTGATGGCGGGCGCACGGCTCGCGGAATTCCATCTCGATGGCCAGGCCGTGGCACGGCACGTGGCGGTGAAGGAGGCGGTCTTTCCTTTCGCCCGTTTCCCCAATGTCGATACGATTCTCGGGCCGGAAATGAAATCGACCGGCGAGGTGATGGGGATCGACGCGAGCTTCGAGCGCGCCTTCGCCAAATCCCAGCTCGGCGCCGGCGTGCGGCTTCCGCTCAGCGGCACGGCCTTTCTTTCCGTCAAGGATTCGGACAAGACCGCGCTCGTGCCTTTGGCGCGGCGGCTCATCGAGATGGGTTTCTCGATCGTCGCGACCCGCGGCACGGCGGGACGGATTCGCGAAGCGGGGCTCCCCGTGCGGGTCGTCAACAAGGTGCTCGAGGGGCGGCCGCATTGCGTCGATGCCATTCGCTCGGGCGAGATCGACCTCGTGGTGAATACCGCTTCCGGCCCGCAATCGGTCGCGGACAGTTTCGATATCCGCCGCAGCGCGCTCACGCATGGGGTGCCCCACTATACCACGCTCGCCGGTGCCAGGGCGGCCGTCCATGCGATCGCGAGCCTGCGCGCGGGTGCGCTTGAAGTGGCTCCCCTCCAGGCTTATTTTCACGCGACCTTTTGAGCCTCCGTGGCCGGGCTTGCGCCCGGCGGCGGGGGAGTTCGTTGACCTTGTGCCTGTTCATTGAGGCGTGATGGTGCAGAAATTCCCGATGACGGCCCCCGGCCTGCAGCAGCTGGAGGACGAGCTTCGCCACCTCAAGGGGGTGGAGCGTCCCGCCATCATTCGCGCGATCGCGGAAGCGCGCTCACACGGCGATCTCTCCGAGAACGCCGAGTATCACGCCGCGCGCGAACGCCAGTCCTTCATCGAAGGACGGATCGCCGAGCTCGAGGAGATCGTCGCCTCGGCCGAAGTGATCGATCCCTCCCAGCTCTCGGGCGACAACGTCAAGTTCGGCGCGCATGTCTGGGTGGTCGAGGAGGATTCCGAGAAGGAATCGACCTTCCAGATCGTCGGCCAGCACGAGGCGGACATCAAGAACGGCCGGATCTCGATCTCCTCGCCGCTCGCCAAGGCGCTGATCGGCCGCAAGGTGGGGGACACGGTTTCCGTGCCGGCGCCGAGCGGCGACCGTTCCTACGAAATTCTCGGCGTCAAATACGTCTGAGCCGAACGCCATTCTCTCTTTCGCGGATATCGAGAAGGCGGCGGCGCGGATCGAAGGCCGCGTGCTTCGCACGCCGAGCCTGCCGTGCGAGGCGATCGGCCGCGTTGTCGGCGCGAGCGTCGTCCTGAAGCTCGAAACCTTCCAGGCGACCGGCAGCTTCAAGGAGCGCGGCGCGGCGAACCGGCTCGCCCTGCTTTCTCCCTCCGAACGCGCGGCGGGCGTCATCGCCATGTCCGCCGGCAATCATGCCCAGGGCGTGGCCCGGCATGCGAGCCTCTCCGGCATCGCGGCGACCATCGTCATGCCGCGCTTCACCCCGGCGACCAAGGTCTCGCGCACCGCCGGGTGGGGGGCGCGCGTCGAATTGCATGGCGAAACCCTGGTCGAAAGCGCCGCCCATGCCGCGCTCCTCGCCGAGCGTGAGGGGCTCACCATGATCCACCCTTATGACGACCCGGCAGTCATCGCAGGCCAGGGCACGCTCGCGCTCGAGCTCATTGCCGATGCCCCCGAGATCGACACGCTCGTCATTCCGGTGGGCGGCGGCGGCATGATCGCGGGCATCGCCGTCGCGGCGCCGGCGCTCAAGCCGGACATCGAGATCATCGGCGTCGAGGTCGAGACCTATGCCGCCCTCGCCCAGCGTCTCGCTGGCCAGCCCGTCTCGGTCGGCGGCGCGACGATCGCCGAGGGCATCGCGGTGCGCGACATCGGCGATCTTCCTTTCTCCATCATCCGCGAGCGGGTGGGGGAGGTGCTGGTCGTGCCCGAGCAGGCGATCGAGCGGGCGATCGCGCTTTTGGCCGAGGGCGCCAAGGTGATTGCCGAGGGCGCCGGCGCCGCCGCGGTCGCCGCCCTGCTCGCCTTCCCCGATCGCTTCCGCGGCCGGAGGATCGGCCTGCCTGTATGCGGGGGCAATATCGACCCGCGCATCCTCGCCAATGTGCTCCTGCGCAACCTCCTGCGCGACGGCCGGCTGCTCCGGCTCTCGCTCGAGATCCCTGATCGGCCCGGGGTGCTCGCCGATATCGCCGTGCGCATCGCCGCGCATGAAGGAAATGTCATTGAAGTTTCTCATCAGCGCCTGTTCGCCTCGCCCTCCGTGCAGTCGGCCCATCTCGAGGTGATGGTGGAGGCGCGTGATCCTGCGCATGCCGAGGAAATCACGGCGGCGCTCGCCTCCGGCTACGTCCTCAAGCGCATTTGATGACCCCGGCGCCGGTTCATGTCGCGGGCGAGCGGCTCCTGCTCGACCCGGAAGGGGCGTTGTTCTGGCCACGGGAAAGGGTGCTCGCACTCGCCGATCTCTCTTTCGGGCGCGGTTCGGGTCCGGCCGGAGGAGAGACGATCAGGCGTCTTGCTGGCCTGCTCAGGCGCTGGCGGCCGCGTCACGTCCTGGTGCTGGAAACAGTGCCGGGAACGGTGCCCACCTGGCCCGGCGAACTGCCTGCTGGACTGCCCCCTGGTCTTTCTTCCCGCCTCGCCGCGATGGCGGCCTCAAACTCCTTCGTCTGGATCCGTGACCGGGCAGACAATGCTCCGTCGTTCGAAGGAGATGGCGGCAGAACAGCGGAATTCTGGCATTCGCCTCCGCTCGTCTTCCGCCCCCGGCCGGCGGAGCGGGCTCAGGGTGAAGTCGCGGGGCATCTTCGGCCAATCGCCGTGCCCGTGGACGTATCCGTGGGCGTATCCGTGGGCGTGGTCGCGGGCGCGCCCGCGACCGCCCGCCCCTGCTTCGTTGCGGACGGAATGCGGGTGCTGCTGCCCGCCTTCGGGCCGGCCACGAGCGGAACGGATGTGCGCCAACCTCCAATCCAGGCCCTTTTCCCTTATGGCGCCAGAGTCTTCCTGACCGGCGCCGAGCGGCTTTCGAGCTTTCCGATCCTTGGGAAACCCATCATTGGCAGACGGGCGCGCCGACAGGAGTAAGAACGAAGGACGACGCGCGACGCATCGGGCTTCAATTCCGCGCCCGGATCATCTAAAATTTGCCGGCCCGCTTCCCGGCCGCGAGACGATCGCCGCCGCCGAAGGGGAGAGCGAGGGGAGGACGGCAGGGCAGCTTGAATTGATGGGGCCACGCTCCAAGTCTGCCACGAGGTCCTCGCCTCAGAAGCCGGCGCCGCGGCTTTACCGCGGGGCGCCGCATGACTGCGACGCAGAATCGAATCTACGGAAAGGACGATTTACACTTGCGATCCCCAAGGAACGACCGGCAGCGGCAGCCGCGCCGCCGCGGTTTCGACGATGACAATTTTTTCGGCAATGCGCCATCCATGCCGGCTTTTCCGCGCTTCGAGAGCCCTGCTGCGTCCGGACCGGAAGCCGAGGCGAGCGTGAAATGGTTCAACCCCGAAAAGGGGTTCGGCTTCGTGGCGCTCGTCGATGGCTCGGGCGATGCTTTCCTGCACGCCAATGCCCTGCAGGCAGCCGGATACCAGAGCGTGAGCCCGGGCGCGACGCTGCGCGTGCGCGTCAGCCAGGGGCAGAAGGGAAGGCAGGTCAGCCAGGTGCTCTCGGTGGACGAGAGCACGGCCCAGCCGACCCGGGGAGGTCCGGGCGCGGGCGCGGGTGCGGGTCCTCGCGGGCCGCGGCCGGCGCGTGCCCCCCGTCGGCCGGTCGATCTCAGCTCGGCGGTCGAGATGACCGGCGTGGTGAAGTGGTACAATCCCGACAAGGGGTTCGGCTTCATCACTCCGCCGGGCGGCGGGAAGGATGTCTTCGTTCATGCTTCGGCGCTCGAGGAGGCGGGTCTGCCGCCGCTGCAGGAAGGCCAGGCCGTGCGGATGAACGTGGTTCAGGGCGCCAAGGGCCCCGAGGTCGGTTCCATCAGCCTGGCCTGAAATCCGTCCCCGACGCGCGGGGACGCCAAGGGGCATGCGGTGGGTTGCGCGTGCCCGCTCTTCTTGTGCCCGCCCTCCTTGCCATGATCGCGATGCTCGGCCGGATGCCGCCGGGCAACGCGGCAGGGCTCAGGCGGGCCGAGATCCTCACGATCGACGGCGCGATCGGCCCGGCGACGGCGGATTACATCGTCCGCGGGATCGCGGCGGCGAACCCGGCCGAGGACGGGCTGATCGTGCTTCGGATGGACACGCCGGGCGGGCTTGAGGGGGCGATGCGCGCGATCATCCGCGCCATTCTCGCCTCGTCCGTGCCCGTCATCGCCTATGTCGCGCCCAGCGGAGCGCGCGCCGCCAGCGCCGGCACCTATATCGCCTATGCCGCCGCGGTCGCCGCCATGGCGCCCGGCACCAATCTCGGCGCCGCGACGCCGGTCATGCTCGGCGTTCCCGGCCAGACGGGCACGCCGGATGCCGAGACGCGGAAGATCGTCAATGACGCGATCGCCTACATCCGTGGCCTCGCCGAGCTGAACGGGCGCAATGCAGACTGGGCGGAAGAGGCGGTGCGGGGCGCGGCGAGCCTCTCCGCTGAGGAGGCCTTGCGCCGGAACGTGATCGACGTGATCGCCCCGAGCCTGCCCGCGCTTCTGCAGCGGATCGATGGCATGACGGTGACGCTCGCCGGCCGGAAGGTGCGGCTCGCGACCGCCGCGCTTGTGCCCTTCCTGCGCGCGCCCGACTGGCGAACGCGCTTCCTCTCCGCGATCACCGACCCGAGCCTCGCCTATCTCCTGATGCTGCTCGGCATCTGGGGGTTCATCTTCGAAATCCTGAACCCGGGCGGGGTGCTGCCCGGGCTGGTCGGCGCGATCAGCCTCCTGCTCGCCTCTCTCGGCCTCGGCCTGCTGCCGATCGACTATGCCGGCGCGGGGCTCGTGCTGCTCGGCATGGCGTTGCTGCTGGCGGAAATCTTCATCGGCGCCTTCGGTGTCATCGGCCTCGGCGGCATCGTTGCCTTCGCGATCGGATCGGTGGTGATGTTCCACACCACCGCGCCCGGTTTCGGCCTGCCGCTCGCCATCGTGCTCGCCGCCACGCTTGCCACCGCCGCCTTCTTCCTCGCTGCCCTCGCCCTTCTGCTCCGCGCCCGAAGACGCCCCATCGCCACCGGCGGCGAGGCGCTGATCGGCGCCGAGGCCATGGTTCTTACCTGGCAAGGATCGGCGGGCACGGTCCGCGTCATGGGCGAGATCTGGCAAGCAAGGAGCGAGGACTCCCTGCATCCCGCGAGCCGGGTCAGAATCCGCGGCCGCGAGGGGCTCGTGCTCGTCGTCGCCCCAGCGCCACATCTCGGGCGGCAGGAAAGGGGAAGCCGATCATGATTTCCGCCTCCGTGACGATCGTCGTTCTCGTCGTGCTCGCCTTTCTCTTCTTCAGTGCCGCGGTGCGCGTGTTTCGCGAATATGAGCGCGGCATCATCTTCACCTTCGGCCGCTATACCGGCACCAAGGGGCCCGGCTTCGTGCTGATGATCCCGCTCGTGCAGCAGATCGTGCGGGTCGATCTGCGCATCATCGTGACCGAGGTGCCGCCGCAGGACGTGATCTCGCATGACAATGTCTCGGTCCGGGTGAGCGCCGTCATCTATTTCCGCGTGGTCGATGCCGAGCGCGCCGTGATCCAGGTCAAGGATTTCATCGAGGCGACCAGCCAGCTTTCGCAGACGACGCTGCGCTCCGTCCTGGGCAAGCACGATCTCGACGAGATGCTCGCCGGACGCGACAAGCTCAACGCGGATGTGCGTGAAGTGCTCGACCAGCAGACCGATGCCTGGGGCATCAAGGTCTCCAATGTCGAGATCAAGCGCATCGATCTCGATGAAAGCATGGTGCGCGCGATCGCTCGCCAGGCCGAGGCGGAGCGCAACCGCCGGGCCAAGGTGATCAATGCCGTGGGCGAGGAGCAGGCGGCGCAGAAGCTCCTCGATGCCGCGCGCATCCTGGCTCCGGTGCCGCAGGCGATGCAGCTCCGCTATCTCGCGACGCTGTTCGACATCGCCGGCGACAAAAGTTCGACGATCGTCTTCCCCTTCCCCATCGAGCTCATGAGGCTGCTCGCGCAGGTCGGAGGAAGCGAAGAGATGACGGACACGGCTTCCTCTGCTCATGCGCCGCCGGCGGATGCGCCTGCCGATGGTCCGCGGCCCGACGCGCCGACGGAGGAATAAAGATGCAGAGAGGCTTCTCCGGCACCGCGCCGGGCCGGGCAAGCAGAGCGGGGGATCCATGTTCGATCTGACCTTGAGCTTCGACAATGGCCCCGAGCCGGATGTCACGCCGGGGGTTCTTTCCGTGCTCCGCGAGCGCGGGATTCGGGCGAGCTTCTTCGTGATCGGCGAGAAGCTGGCGCGCCCGGAATGTCTTGCGCTCGCGCGTCAGGCGCGTGAGGAAGGGCACTGGATCGGCAACCACACCTGGACCCACACGATCCCGCTCGGGGAACGCGCCGAGCCGGACATTGCCGAGATGGAAATCGGCCGCACCCAGAAGGTGATCGGCGATCTCGCGCATCCGGACCGGCTCTTCCGCCCTTTCGGCGGTGGCGGCCATCTCGATTCCCGCCTGCTCAATGCCCGTGTCGTCACATTCCTGCAGAACGGCCGATATAGCTCCGTGCTGTGGAATGCGATTCCGCGCGATTGGGAGGATCCAGAAGGCTGGGTCGAGCGTGCGCTCCGCCAATGCGCGGCTCAGCCCTGGACGCTGATGGTCCTGCACGACCTGCCGACGGGCGCGATGGCCCGATTGCCGCATTTCCTCGACCGGATCGCGGCGGCGGGCGGGCGCATCCGCCAGGACTTTCCGCCGGATTGTGTTCCCATCCTGCGCGGCCAGATCCGCGCGCAGATCGAGAGCTACGTCGCGCCGGAGATCTCGGTTGATGCCGGTTGATAAGATCGATCGGGGAAAACACATGGCGAGAGCGGACTCCGTGAGCGCGAGCAAACGCGCCCCGCTCCGGTCTTTTTCCGAGCCGGCCGCGTAAGGAAGGTTCGTGCCGGCAAACCTCCCCGTCCCGGGCTCAATCATGGCGGACGAAACGAGTGGAGAAAGCCTCCATCCGCTCAGCCTGCCGATGGCGCGCCCGCTCCGCGTGGTGGGCGACGTTCATGGCGATGCGCGTGGCTTCGCCGCCGCTTCGGCGACCGGGCGGTTCGTGATCCAGCTCGGCGATCTCACGGACCACGGCCCCGACAGCGCCGGCGTGCTTGCCATGATGCTCGACCGGATCGCTGCCGGAAGCGGCCTCTTCCTGCTCGGCAATCACGATCTCAAGCTCGCCCGCGCGCTCGCGGGCCGGCAGGTGCGGCGGGACGCATCGCTGGAGGCGACTCTTGCCGCGCTCGATCCCGCAATCGCGGAGCGCACTCTGGCCGCGATCGCCCGCGCGCCGGCCTGGCTCGCCGCCGATGGCCGCTTCTTCGTCCATGGCGCCTTCGACCCCGGCATGCTGTTCGAGCCGCCCCCGCCGGTGCCGATCGCCGGGCCGGTTCCGCCGCTTCTCGCCCGCGCCCTTTATGGCCAGCCGACGGGACGCACGCAGCCGGACGGCTATCCCGAGCGAAGCCTGCGTTGGGTCGATCGGATTCCGCCGGGCCTCACCGTCTATTGCGGCCATGATTGCCGCAGCCGCGACGGCCGTCCCTATATTCACCGCAACGAGGCGGGCGGCGTCGCCGTGTTTCTCGACACCGGCGCGGGAAAAGGCGGGCATCTCTCCTGGATCGATCTCTGACATCGATCTCCGGCTGCGGCGCCAATTCGGCAGCAAGGGCCGGAGTGCGGGCCGCGGCGGGGCCTCCCATAACCATCGGCGGAAGGTGGAGGCGTTTGGCCTCCGCCGATGGTAGAAAGGACAGAAGGATGGACACGGCCACGCTCTTCCCGACCGATGCCGAGCGCTGGCAGGCGGTGACGGCCCGCGAGCGGCGCGCGGATGGCGCTTTCGTCTATTCGGTTCGAAGCACCGGGATCTATTGCCGGCCCTCCTGCGGCGCGCGGCTCGCGCGGCGTGAGAATGTGCGCTTCCATGCTTCGGCGGAGGCGGCCGAGGCGGCGGGCTTCCGCCCGTGCAAGCGCTGCCGGCCGGATCGTCCCGATCTCGCGCCGCGGCAGGAAGCCGCGGTCGCCCGCGCCTGCCGGATGATCGAGAGGGCCGAGGAGATGCCGAGCCTCGATGCGCTCGCGCGCGCGAGCGGCCTCAGCCGCTTTCACTTCCACCGCGTCTTCAAGGCCGCGACCGGCACCACCCCGATGGCCTATGCCGCGCAGTGCCGGGCCCGGCGGATGGAAGGCGCGCTCGGACGCGCGGAGAGCGTGACCGAGGCGATCTATGAGGCGGGCTTCAACTCAAGCGGCCGCTTCTACGCGGAGGCGCCTGCCCGCCTCGGGATGACGCCAAGGAAATGGCGGGCCGGCGGCGCGGGCATGGTAATCCGTCATGCGAGCGGCACTTGCTCGCTCGGAACGATCCTCGTGGCGGCGACGGAGACGGGACTCTGCGCGATCTCCTTTGGCGAGGACGAGAAATCGCTCCTGGGCACGCTTTCCGCGCGCTTCCCGAATGCCAGGCTCACGCCCGCCGATGCCGCCTTCGCCGAGACGCTCACCGCCGTCATCGAGATGGTGGAGACTCCCGCGCGCGGGCTCGACCTGCCGCTCGATATCCAGGGCACCGCGTTCCAGTGCCGGGTCTGGGCCGCGCTCAAGACGATCCCGGCGGGCGAAACGGCGAGCTACGCGGAGATCGCCCGCCGCATCGGCGAGCCGGGCGCAGCGCGCGCGGTGGCGGCAGCCTGTGCCGCCAACACACTCGCCGTCGCGATTCCCTGCCACCGGGTGATTGGTTCGGATGGCGCGCTCTCCGGCTATCGCTGGGGCAGCGAACGCAAGCGCGCCCTTCTCGCTCGCGAGGCCGGCGCATGAGTGCGTCGGCTTCGCTCGCGAGAGAGCAGAGTCTCGGCGAGCGCGTGCGCGCGCTCGGCTGGGGCGGGATCGCCGCCGATCTCGATCGCGACGGAGCCGCCCGCCTGTCCGGGCTACTCTCGGCCGTGGAATGCCGCGCGCTCGCCGCGCTCTATGGAGAGGAGAATCCGTTCCGTAGTCGCATCGTTATGGCCCGGCACGGGTTCGGGCAGGGCGAATACAAATATTTCGCCTACCCGCTTCCCGAGATCGTGGCCGGGCTGCGCGAGGCGCTTTATCCTCCCCTCGCCGCGATCGCCAACCGCTGGAACGAAAGCCTTTCCCTCGCCGACCGCTATCCGGCGAAACTTGCGGCGTTTCTTGGGCTCTGCCATGAGGCCGGACAGGAGCGGCCGACACCGCTCCTGCTGCAATATGGTGCGGGCGATTATAACTGCCTGCATCAGGATCTTTACGGCGCGCTCGTCTTTCCCTTGCAGGTGGCCTTCCTGCTCTCCGTCCCGGAGCAGGATTTCCAAGGCGGGGAATTCGTCCTGGTGGAGACGCGGCCGCGCCAGCAGTCGCGCGCCTCGGTGGTGCCGCTCGCGCAAGGGGATGGCGTCGTCTTCGCGGTCAATCACCGCCCGGTGCGCGGCACGCGCGGTTTTCATCGCGTGGCGATGCGTCATGGCGTGAGTGTGGTCCGCTCCGGCCGGCGCCATGTGCTCGGCATTATTTTTCACGATGCCAAGTGAAAACGGGATGAGTGGCGATCTCCTGGCCGGCCTCGCCGTACCCGGCCGCGAACGGATGGCGCTTGGTCCGGACGCCGTGCTGCTGACGGGATTCGCCCTCGACGCCGCTCTGGATCTGCTTGCCGGGCTTGAGGTGGTGCGCGCCGCCGCTCCCTTCCGCCGCATGATGACGCCGGGCGGGCATCGCATGTCGGTCGCGATGACGAGCGCGGGGCCGCTCGGCTGGGTCACCGACCGTCGCGGCTATCGCTATGTGCCGCACGATCCCGAGACCGACCGGCCATGGCCGCCTTTCCCGGAGCACTTCGCCTCCCTGGCCACGGCGGCGGGCGCGGCCGCCGGCTTTTCCGGATTCGTGCCGGATTCCTGCCTGATCAACTGCTATGCGCCGGGGACCCAGCTTGCCCTGCATCAGGACCAGAACGAACGGGATTTCTCGCAGCCGATCGTCTCGGTCTCGCTCGGACTGCCTGCGATTTTCCTTTTCGGCGGGCCCGTCCGCGGCGCAAGGCCGCGCCGTGTCCGCCTCGCGCATGGGGATGTCGTTGTCTGGGGCGGCGCCGCACGCCTTTATTTCCACGGCGTGGCACCGCTGGCAGAGGGGATTCACCCGCTCACCGGCCGCTGCCGCATCAACCTTACCTTCCGCCACGCTGGCGAGAGGGTGTCATGAACCTTGCGCCATGCCCAACGGGATAAGAAAAACGGGATCGGCAAAATGCGGTAAGCAGAGAAGGAAGCTCGTTCTTTCTTGAAAGAAAGAACCAAAGAACTTTCATCCTTTCATTTGCCGTCCCGTCATTCTCAGTCCCCGGCCGGCGCCGGGTCCGGAGAACGGAGAAGAGTCTTTTTGCTTCTTTTTCTTCAGAAAAAGAAGTCTCCTTCTTTCCGATACTTCATCAAAGTGCATGACACGCGCGAGAACGGGATGCGTTCGTCCGTGCTCACGGATTCCGCTCTCTACCATTTGTTTTCCCGCGTGATTCACGCCTCCGGTTTTCCCACCTCCGGCGATCACGCTTTAACCGAGCCAGGCGCGCACGCGCGGATGGGTCAGCACCTCGGGGTTGACGACGAAGCGCGGAAGCCGCCCCGAAAGCGCGGCTTCGATATCCGCAAGCGCGCTCGTGGCGATGGCGTCGAAACACTCATCGGTCCAGCAGAGCGCG
>DATJLS010000019.1:0-69411 GCA_035509315.1 Acetobacteraceae bacterium
GATGCCGCAGGCTCGCCAAGGACTTCGAAGCAACCATCGCCAGCGCAACTGCCTGGACGCTGATCGCTCACGTCCGCAGGCTGACCAGAACCCTTGCAAGAGCCTGATAGACAACGTCGCATTCCGAGTCAGACACTTAGACCAATATGGCTTCTGGTAGGATCGGGGCACCCCGCCGACAAGTCGGCGGCGGTCTCGGCGCGATGCGATCCGCCAGAGCCCAACGGGAGCCATCAAATCGCGGGAGCCATCAAATCGATCGAGAAAGCAAAGCGCGCGCGGGATGAGATTGGTCGAGATCACTCTTCCCGCTCTCGTCTTGCCTGCCAGGATCGGTCGGCGCAATCTCTGCCTGGGAGAGGGCGTGAGATGCTGGAGCGCGCGGGTGGTGAGGCAGACCTTGCGGTCATTGAGACCGTCAGGCGCTTTGCCGCCGAGCGCCTGGCCCCCGGCGCTGCGGTGCGCGAAAAGGCAGGCCGGATCGAGCCGGAGCTGATCCGAGAACTCGGCGCGCTCGGCCTCTTCGGCGCGACCACCGACCCCGACTGGGGGGGCGCAGGACTCGACCCCGTTACCTACGCGCTCGCGCTGGAGGAGGTCGCAGCCGGTGACGGCGCGGTCTCCACCATGATCAGCGTTCACAATTCTCCAACCTGCCTCGTGCTCGAACGTTTCGGCACCGCGGCGCAGAAGGAACGCTGGCTCCGCCCGCTCGCGAGCGGGGCCGCCGTCGGTTCCTTTGCCCTGACCGAACCCGGCGCGGGCTCCGACGCCGCCGCCATCCGCACGCGCGCCGTGCGCCGGGACCAGGCCTACGTGATCGACGGCGCGAAGCAGTTCATCTCGAACGCGCGCATTGCGCGCATTGTCGTGCTCTTCGCCGTCACCAGTCCCGGCGCAGGCAAGAACGGCATCTCCTGTTTCGTCGCCGCGACCGATACGCCGGGGTTTCGGATCGCGAAGATCGAGGACAAGCTCGGGCAGAAAGCATCCGATACCTGTCAGCTTGTCTTCGAAGCGATGGAATTGCCCGAGGATCAACGCATTGGAGACGAAGGGGAAGGCTACCGGATCGCGCTTTCCACTCTGGAGACGGGCCGTATCGGTATCGCGGCCCAGAGTGTGGGCATGGCGCGCGCCGCGCTCGATTGCGCGATTGCCTATGCGAAGGAGAGAGAGGCCTTCGGCAGGAAGATCATCGATCACCAGGCCGTCGGCTTCCGCCTGGTCGAGGCGAAGACGAGGCTCGAAGCCGCCCGGCAGCTCACGCTCTCCGCCGCCCGGCGCGAGCGGGACGGGCTGCCGGCGCTCGAAGCGGCATGCATGGCCAAGCTCTTCGCGGCCGAGGCGGCCGAAGAAATTTGCAGCGCCGCAATCCAAACGCTTGGCGGCTACGGCTATCTCGCGGATTTTCCGGTCGAGCGCATTTGGCGGGACGTGCGCGTCTGCCAGATCTATGAAGGCACCTCGGATGTGCAGAAATTGATTCTGCAACGGCTTCTGTGAAGCCGCCGTGATGATCCGCCGGCCCGCCACGAGGCGCTTCACGACACGAACCCGTTTCTCGGGCCTGCTTGCCGCTCTGATCGCGCTGGCCGGCCAGATCGCGCTCGGCGCGGTGATTCTCCGCGCGCCAACTCAGCCATCCCCCATCGCGACGCTCGATGCGGCCTCTCTGCTCTGCGGGCCCTCATCAGGGCCGCATAAGGCCCCCACGCATCATCCCGCGAGCCTCGCGCTCGCGGCCCTGACCCAGGCGCTCGCCCAATCCACCGGCCTGCTCGGCTCGGCAAGTGTCGCCCTCTGCGTACCCGCAGGTCAGGCACCGTCCCTCCTTCGGCCACCTTCTCTGGATGCGCCGCCATCCCTCTCACGGCTCGCAGCCCAACCGCGCGCGCCTCCTTTCCCGGCCTGAGTCCCTTCGGATTCGCGCAGCCCTTCGCTGCACGCTCGATCAACTCATGCCAAGGAAGTCTGATCATGACTGCCTCTCTCGCCAGCCGCGCCGCCTTGCGCGCAGCGACTCTCAGCTTCGGCCTGCTCGCTCCTGCGGTTTCTGTCGCTGCCTCGCCGATCACCGTCAACGCCCCGTGGTTCCGCTATCTGCTGCCGCAAATCCCCGCCGGCGGATATATGACACTACACAACGCCTCCGATCAGCCGGCAGTGCTGACGGCGGCGTCCTCGCCCGCCTGCGGCATGCTGATGCTGCACAAGACGGAGGCGAGCGGCAGCATGGAGTCGATGGAAGCCGTCTCCAGCATCACGGTGCCGCCAAACGGAAGCTTTCAGTTCGCTCCAGGCAGCTATCACCTGATGTGCATGCAGCCGAAGATGAAGCCCGGCGACATCGTACCCGTGACGCTGACATTCGCGGACAACACGAAGATCACTGTTTCCTTCCCGGTCCGTAACGCGAAAAGCCAATAGCGCCTCTGCACCATCCGCCGAGGCGCAGCAAAGCGGCGGACAGTGTCGGATCCGTAGCTGTCGGCTTTCCCAACGAGAATGGAGCTTTCCTTCGATGAACCGCACAAGATGCGGGGTCGCGCTTGCGTGCGCGAGCCTCTTCGCCTGCCGTCCAGCCGTCGCCCACGTCGTCGTCGGTGCGCGTGTCTTTCCCGTCACCCTTACCTTCGATGATCCCGGCGTCGGCGACGAGGCGACACTGCCGCAATTCGTCTACGCGCCTGGTCCCGGCGGGCAGAACACGTACCAGTTCCAATGGGAGTACGACAAGACGATCACGCCCACCACCGCGCTCATCTACAACCAGGGCTGGGATATTTTCGATCAGCCCGGGATGAAGACGCACACCGGCCTCGAGAACGCGGTGCTCACCGGCAAGTGGCAATCCATCACCATCCCCTCAAGCGAGACCGTTGCTTCCGTTGGCGTGATTCGCGAGTTCGGCGGCTCCGCCGCGACCCAGAGCATCGGCGGAGATGCGACAGGCGCGACCCTGCCCACGCTCTATGTGGGCCAGGGGCTCGGCGCCCTGCCCATCGGCCTCGCGCGCCCCTTCGCGGTCACCGGCGAGCTCAGCTACAGCATCCCCGATGTTCGCCTCAATTCCGCCGGGAACAACAACGGGCAGCCGTACTCCTTGGCGGCCGGCCTCTCGCTGCAGTACAGCATTCCGTACCTGCAAACGCAGGTGAAGCACTTCGCGCTCCCCGACTTCGTCAGCCGGCTGATCCCGCTGGTGGAGCTGGATTGGTTCACGCCCGTCGCCGGCCCGGCCCCCGGCAATCCCGAAACGTTCACGATCGCCCCGGGCGTAATCTACCTGGGCGACACGTACCAGGTCGGCCTGGAAGCGCTGATCCCCGGCAACGAAGCGGCTGGGCCGCATGTCGGCGTCATCGTGCAGGTGCACTTCTTCTTCGACGATCTGTTCCCCAAGACGCTCGGCAGACCGATCTTTCAATAGAAAGACGGGCTCCCTTCCCCCGCGTTCCTTCCCCCCAACCAACAGGAGACCATCATGCTTCATTTCCGTTCCTCCGCGCTCGCCACTGCTCTTCTGCTCGCCTGGAGCGGCAGCGCGCTCGCGCACGCCTTTCCCACCACCACCAACCCGCCGGCAGGCAGCACACTCAAGACGGCGCCTTCCCAGGTCGTCATCAATTTCACCGAGGAGATCGAGCCGCACTTCAGCACGCTCGAAGTCGTCAACGCGGCGGGCACGCGCGTCGACAAGAATGACGCGCATCTCGGCCCCTCGGGCACGAAAGAGTTCGTCATCGATCTCAGTCCGCTCACGCCGGGAGCCTACAAGGTGATCTGGCACGCCACATCCGTGGACACACACAAGACTCAAGGCAGCTTTAACTTCGCGGTTTCCCCGTAAACGAGGAGGGGCCGACAATGTCGGGGATGGGGTTCGGGGGCGCGGGCGGTCTCGCGGTCGTTCTTCTGCACGGGCTGGCACTTGCCGCTCTGCTTTCCGCGTTCGGCTCCCTTCTCTTCTTTGCCTTTCTGATGTCTCCGGTCCTGACACGCGTTGGCCCGGCGGAACAGGCGGCGCCGCTTCGCTCCTGTTCCGCCGTTTCGCGCGGGAGCCTCATCCTCGCCATTCTTCTTGAACTCGTGTGGTTGGCCGCCGAATCCGGCGTCATCGCCGGGAATTCGAGCCTCTCGGGGATCGCCGCCGCACTCCCGGTTGTGGTCCGTGATACTTTGTTCGGACACCTCGTGGCGGCTCAGATCCTCGCGCTCGTCGCAGCCATCCTGGCGTTCGGCCCCGGCGCCCGCGCCTCCATCGCCTTCTGGTTGACCGGCCTCGCCACCGCGCTCGAGGCCTGGCACCTCCACGGCGCGGCGATGCAGGCAGGGGTGAGCCCGTTCCTCCTCACCGAACTCTTCCATGTGCTCGCGGCTGGTGCCTGGCTTGGCGGCCTCCTGCCGCTCGCGCTCTTTGTCCGGATAGCGCCGCCTGAAGCCTGCGCCGTCATCGCCCGACGATTCTCCGAATTCGCCACCCCTTGCGTGATGCTGCTTGCCATCACCGCGTTCCTGCAAGGCCGAGTGCTGATCGGCAGCATTGCCGCACTGGTCGGCACAATCTATGGAGCGTTCGCCCTCGTGAAGCTCAGCCTCTTCGTGGCATTGATCGGATTCGCGGCCCGCCACCGCTGGCGCCTGGCCCCCGCGCTTTCTCGCGCGGAGCCTTGGGTGGCGCGCGAGGTGCTGGCACGCAGCATTGTGAAGGAAGCGATCCTTGGTCTCTCCATCGTTCTTGTGGCTGCGATGATTTCCTCGCTCGCGCCGCCCGCGGACATGGCGATGTTCATGAATCATGCCGCATCCGCTTCCACCTCGTCGGACTGAAGAGGGTCCGATGCGAACCGGCTTGCGCCCCAGAAAGGTCCCGGCAGGGAAAGCAAGACGGCTTGCGCCGCTCCCGGCGTTTCTCGCCCTCCTTGCCCTCCTCGTCCTTGCAGGTGCCCTGCTTCGCCTCTTCGGAGGCGCGGCAGACCGCGCGACAGCGCCGGTCGGTGGCGCCTTCCACCTCATCTCCAGCAATGGCGGCATTGCCACGGAGAAAAGCTTTCCTGGCAAATATTTACTGATCTATTTCGGCTATACGTCCTGCCCGGATATCTGCCCGACGGCGCTTGCCGATATCGCCCGCGCGATGGACCGGCTCGGGCCGCGCGCAGCGCGGGTGCAGTCCCTTTTCATCACCGTCGATCCGGCGCGGGATACACCGACACGCCTGAGGAAATATATCGCCCAATTCTCGCCGGCGATCATCGGGCTCACCGGCTCCGCCGCCGAGATTGGCCAGGTTGAAAAAGAATACCACGTCAGCGTGTCCGTCCCTCCCCGCCAGAACCACACGAGCAGCCGGGAAATCGACCATACGGCCGCTCTCTACCTGATGGCGCCAGATGGACGCTTCATCACCGCATTTCGACCCGACGAGAACAGCGCCGCCATCGCCGCCGCAATCGGGAAAATCATTTCCTAAAACTAACGTCCGAAGGGCGAAGTCATCTTTACGCATCGCGATCCGGGATGCGAGGGTAAGCCCATGACGACATCCCTCTCCGCCTGCCTTGATCGCTGCCTCGAAGCCCTCCCACGCGTCTATCCGGGACCGGGCGGTGCCGTTGCCGTGCTGCGCGAGGGTTCGGTGCTGGCCCGTCACGCCTGGGGCTGGGCCAATGCCGAGCGGCGCATCGCTTTCACCCCGCGCACGCTCTTTCGTATGTGCTCAATCACCAAGCAATTTACCTGCGGCCTCGTGCTGGATACCTTTCCCGATCCTTCCGTTCTGGATGGCGATGTGCGCGCCCGGTTGCCATTGCTGGAGGAAGCCGCGCCGAGCACGCTGCAGCTCTGCCATAACCAGTCCGGTCTCCGCGACTATTGGGCTGTGGCAATGTTGCACGGAGCGCCCGTAGAGTCGCCGTTCGGCGATATCGAAGCCGCTCGCGTGATCTCCGGCGCGCGGACGCTGCATTTCATGCCGGGCACGCGCTATTCCTACTGCAACCAGAATTTTCGCATCCTTTCGGACATTTTGCAGGAGCGCACCGGCCGCAGCTTCGCGGAGCTGTTGCGCGAGCGTCTCCTCGCGCGTGTTGGCATGGAGAGCGCATTGCTCGTAGCCGACACTCGCGCCATGCCGGACGGAACGGAGGGCTATGAAGGCACGCAGTCGGCCGGTTTTCGTGCCGCGGAGAATCGCGTCCTGTGGACCGGGGATGCCGGCCTCGGCGCCTGCCTCGACGACATGATCGCGTGGGAACGCCATATCGATTCGACTTGGAACGATGCGGCCGCGCTCTACAGCCGCCTTTCCGCCCCTGTCCATTTCGCCGATGGAGCCCTCGCGGCCTACGGCTTCGGGCTTGCGCGCACGACCGAATTTGGCCGTCCCGTCACGGGTCATGGCGGGGCCCTGCGCGGCTGGCGCAGCCATCGCTTGTACGTGCCTTCCGAGCGCGTATCCATCGTCGTCATGTTCAACCATCTTTCGGATGCGCGCGAGGCAGCCCTGGATCTGCTTGCGGCCGTTCTGGGCGAACCGCGGCATCCATCCGCCGCATCCGTGCCCGCGCCGGACTGGCTCGGCGCCTATATCGAGCCGGAAACAGGTCTCGTCGTCCGAATCGAATTGGCAGCGAATGGGCGCGTGCGGCTGCGCTACGGCCACAACGAGGAACGGCTCGACCTCGCGGAGGATGGCACCGCGCGCTCTGCGAACGTGCGGTTGCGCCTCGCCAATGCGGAGCTCTGGATGGACCGCCCGCAGGAGAATCAAAGCTCGCGCCTGCAAGCATGCAACGGCGTGCCGACCCGGGATGTCGCTGCCCGCTATCTCTGCAAAGAACTCGATGCCGAGCTGACCGTGATCGACGCCGGCGGCGTGCTCTATGGCAGTTTTTCGGGCTTTCTTGGCCAGGGGCGCATGGAGATGCTCGAACCGATCGGGCGGGATGTCTGGGCCCTGCCCTGCCCCCGCGCGCTGGACCACACACCTCCCGGCGACTGGACGCTTTCCTTCCACCGCGACGAGACGAAACGGGTCACGGATGTCCTGGTCGGCTGCTGGCTGGCCCGGCGCTTGCCGTACATCCGCATCGCCTGACACAAGGACATAGTGATAGCCGACCGGATCCCAAAGCAGGCGGGAAGGAAAAGGAAAAAGAGCATGGCAGGGCAGAACGTCGCACTGGTCGCGGGCGCAGGAGGAATCATCGGCCGCGCGCTCGTGCAATTCCTTGCCGGAACGGAAGGCTGGCGCGTGCTGGCGTTCGGGCGGCCGGACACGCAGGCCGATGAGCCCGCCGATGTGACGCGTATCGGGGCCGATCTGCTCGATGCCGCAAAGACACGTGAGGCGATCGGCCGCGCGGCCCGCGGCGTCACTCACCTTTTCTACGCAGCCCTCGCGCCCAGGCCGACGCTTGCCGAGGAGGCAGCGGCGAACGGCGCCATGCTCGCCAATCTGCTCGATGCACTGCGCGCGGAAGCGGCGCCGCTCAATCGGGTCGTGCTCTATCAGGGCGCCAAGGTCTATGGCGTGCATCTTGGCCCCGTAACATCACCCTTCTACGAAGATGACGCACGACACCTGCCGCCGAACTTCTACTACACGCAGGAGGACATGCTGCGCGCCCGCAGCGCGACCGACGGCTTCGCCTGGAGCATCCTGCGCCCGGACGTCGTGATCGGCGATGCGGCCGGCAACCCGATGAACATCGCCGCGGTGATCGGCGCCTATGCCGCGATCTGCCGGGCCGAGGGCGTGCCCTTCCGCTACCCCGGCAGCGAGCGCGCCTACCGCGTGCTGATGCAGATGACCGATGCCCGCCTGCTGGCCGAGGCCAGCCTTTGGGCCGCCACTTCACCCAGAGCGGCAGGCGAGGCGTTCAACCTCGTCAATGGGGATCTCTTTCGCTGGGAACGTCTCTGGCCGCGCCTCGGCCGGGCCCTGGGGCTCGAGGTCGGGCCGCCCATGCCGCTCACACTCGCCCTCCACATGGCCGACAAAGCACCCCTCTGGGAGCGGCTTGCCCGCGAGCACGGCTTGACCGGACCGGCCTACGAGCGGCTGATCGGCTGGGGCTTCGGCGATTTCATCTTCCACACAGAGTTCGATGTGATCTCGGACATGACCAAGGCGCGCCGGCACGGATTCCGCGGCACCGCCGACACGGAGACCACTCTGCTCGACGCCATCGCGCGGCTGCGCGCTCGACGGATCATTCCATAGATTTCAGCCAGGGCCGAGAAGCAGCCAAGCACCCCAAATCGCAAGCGCAAGCGGTGGGCCGAAGGGCAGGCGCGTCTGCCGTCCCACCACATGTCCTGCGAGGTGAAGCGCGCCCGCCAGCGCCAGCCCCAAGAGTCCTGCAGCGAGCACGACATCCGGCAGCGCAGCCAAGCCGAGCCACGCGCCGGCGACCGCCATGAGCTTCGCGTCAGCCGCCCCCATCGCCTCGACACCACGCCAGGCACGCCAGATGAGGCGGAGAAGCGCGAACGCGGCGTAACCGAGGATCGCGGCCGCAGCATGCGCGGCGAGCGCCCCCGGCAGAAGCCACCAGGTCGCAAGAAGGCCGGCCGGGATCAACGGAAGCGTGAGCGCGTCCGGAAGCGTCAGGATCGCCGCATCGATCCAGGCCAGCGCGAGAAGCCCCCAACCGAGCATGCAGCCGATCCAGAGCAGGGCACCGCTCCGGCCGGTCAGCAAAGCGGAAAGCGGGATCGTGATGGCGGCGATCTCGATCGCGAGGTGAAACGGGCCGATCGCCGCTGCGCCGCATCGGCAGCGGCCGCGGAGCCGGAGATAGGAAAGGATCGGAACGAGCTCGAAAGGCGTGAGCGGCCGGCCGCACCCGACGCACGCCGAACGGCCGAGCACGACGGGACGGCCCGCGGGCAGGCGCTCGACGAAAACCCCGAGCAGGCTGCCGATCGCGGGCGCGACGAGAACCGCGAGCCAGGTTGGCCAGGGGACTGGCGCAGCCCAAGGAAATGTCACGCCAATGTCGGGCATCGCCCGGCCGATTCCGCCTATCCTGATGAGATGACCCTTAAGTGCAACCCGGATCGGCCTGCATGCCCGATACGATGACAGTTGCGGACCGTGCGGAGGCCATCGACGCCCTTGCCGCACTCATCCTCGCCCGTGGCCTTTGCGACGAACGGGCGATCGAGAGGGCACGTCGTGTCGCCGCCGAGACCGACGGGCGGCTCGATCTCGTCCTCAAGCAACTGGGCCTGGTGACCGAGCGCGATCTTGCTGCCGCCTATGCCGCATTGCTCGATGCGCCGCTTGCGCCGGGCGAGCGCTATCCGGCGGATCCGCTCTTTCCCGACCGGCTGGAAGCCAGGTTCCTGCGCGCCGCGCGCGCACTGCCGGTCGCCCTCGATGGCGAGGCGCTGGTGCTTGCGATGGCCGATCCTCTCGATGTATTCACGGCACGGGCCGTGGCAGCGGCCGTCGGCCGCGAGGTTGCGGTCGAAATCGCTGTGCCGATCGAGCTCGAAGCGGCGATCGAGCGTCTCTACCCCGAGGCAGCTCCCGAAAACGGCACTGATGCCGGCACGGCCGACGCGACAGGCGCCGAACCGCTTGAGGAGGATACGGATCGTCTTCGCGACCTCGCGAGCGAGGCGCCGGTGATCCGGCTCGTCAACCAGCTCATCGCCCGCGCCGTCGAGACTCGCGCCTCGGACATCCATATCGAGCCGTTCGAGGATCGGCTCCGCATCCGCTATCGCCATGACGGGATGCTCTCCGAGATCGAGAGCCCCCCGGCCCGGCTCGCTCCGGCCATCGTCAGCCGGATCAAGATCATGGCCCGGCTCGACATTGCCGAACGCCGCTTGCCGCAGGACGGGCGGATCAAGCTCGCGGTGCGCGGCCAGGATGTGGATTTCCGTGTTTCCTCGGTCCCGGGGCTGCATGGGGAGACGGTGGTGCTCCGCGTGCTCGATCGTGGCGCGGTCGCTTTCGACTATGCTCGTCTCGGCCTTCAGGCCGGGGTCGTGAAACGGCTCGAGACAACGTTTGCTCTGCCAAACGGTATCGTGCTGGTCACGGGACCGACCGGCAGCGGAAAGACGACGACACTTTATACAGGCCTGCTCGGCCTCAATGCGGTCACGCGCAAGATCATCACGATCGAGGATCCGATCGAGTTCCAGCTTCCGGGGATCAACCAGATCCAGGTCAAGCCGCAGATCGGGCTCGATTTCGCCCATCTGCTGCGCGCCATCCTCCGCCAGGACCCGGACGTGATCATGGTGGGCGAGATCCGCGATCTCGAGACGGCAGAGATCGCGGTGCAGGCTGCCCTGACCGGCCACCTCGTGCTTTCGACGCTGCACACGAACTCGGCCGCTGCGACCGTCACGCGCCTTCGGGACATGGGGCTTGAGGATTATCTCGTGGCGGCCGTCCTGCGCGGTGTGCTGGCGCAACGGCTCGTCCGCCGGCTCTGCCCTGAATGCCGGCATGCCGCGCCCGTGCCGGCGGAGCTTGTTGGACGCCTTGGTCTCGAACGCCGCGTCGGCGGCGCATCCTCGCCCATGCTCTGGCACGCCGCCGGGTGCCCTTCATGCCGCGGCACCGGCTATCGCGGGCGCCTGGCGCTGGCGGAATTCCTGGTTCCCGATGCGGCGATCACCGACCGCATCTTCTCCCGCGCCGGAGAAGCCGAGATCGAGCGCGCGGCGATCGCCGGCGGAATGGTTCCGATGTTCGAGGCCGGGCTTGATGCCGCGCTCGCCGGTGAAACGACGCTCGAGGAACTGGCGCGCAGCGTCCGGGCGGAGACTTGATGCCGGAATATCGCTACGTCGCGATCGATCCTTCGGGCATGCTCGCGCGCGGCACGATGGATGCGCCTGACTCGGCCGCCGTGATTGAACGGCTGCGCCGCGCCGGCAACATGCCGGTCTCGGCGGTCGAAGCGACGCGACGCTCTGCGCTCCTCAATCTTCTGCAAACCGATATCGGACGCGGCAGCGCGCTCTCGCGCCAGGAGCTCACCGAGGCGATCCGCGAGCTCGCGACGATGCTGGGCGCCGGTCAGGATCTCGACCGCGCGCTTCGTTACCTCGTCGAGACCGCTCCCAATGCGCGTATCCGTACCGTGTTCGGCCGCGTGCGTGACGCTGTGCGCGATGGCGGCACCCTCGCCTCTTCCCTGGCCGCCGAGCCGCGGAGCTTTCCCAAGCTCCTGGTCGGGCTCGTACGCGCAGGCGAGGCAGGGGGCGCGCTCGCCCCCACGCTCGAGCGGCTGGCCGTCCTCTTCGAGCGCGAGCGAAGCCTTGTCGCTACGGTTCGTTCGGCGATGGTCTATCCGGTGATGCTGATAATCGCCGCCACGGGGTCGGTTGCGCTGCTGCTCACGCGTGTGCTGCCCCAGTTCGTCCCGCTCTTCGAGCAGAACGGCGTCACCCTGCCGCAATCGACCCGGATTCTCCTCGCCACCGGCAACCTCGTCTCGAATTACGGACTTTATGCGGTGGCGTTCCTTCTTCTTCTTGTGTTCGGCGCGCGCGAGGCGCTCCGCCGGCCCAGGTTGCGCGCACCGGCCGACGCATTGCTGTTGCGGCTGCCAGTCATCGGCAGCCTCGCGCGCGAGACGATGGCGGCACGCTTCGCCCGCACGCTCGGCACATTGCTCATCAATGGCGTGCCCCTGCTCGCCGCTCTCGGCATCGTGCGCGACACGATCGGCAATCTGGCTGGGATTGCCACCCTGGATCAGGCGACAGCCAGCGTGCGGGACGGCCACAGCCTCGCCCGGCCGCTCGAGTCCGGAAATATCTTTCCCACCCGTACCGTCTCGCTGCTGCGGCTCGGTGAGGAGACGGCACAGCTCGGCCCGATCGCGCTCCGCGCCGCCGAGATCCATGAGGAGCAGGTGCGGCTCGGCGTGCAGCGGCTGGTGTCGCTGCTCGTCCCTGTGATCACGATCGTCATGGGGATCGTGGTCGCGGCGATCGTCAGCTCTCTCCTTCAGGCAATGCTCGGCCTCGACAATCTTGCCCAATAAGGCTGAAGAACAAGATAAGGCTGAACAAGCGGGCGGGTTCACTTTGCTCGAAATGCTGGTGGTGATCGTTCTGCTCGCGCTGATGATCGGTCTGGTGGCGGAAGCGGGGCCGGTGGAGAGTCCGGCGGCAAGCCTCGAAAGTGCGACGGACGGCGTCGCGAGCGCCCTCCGGCTCGCGCGCGGCGAGGCCATCGCCCATGATCGGCGCGTAACCGTGACGCTCGACCCCATGGCGCGAACGCTACGGATCGGCACAGACCCTGCCTCCCGCCTGGCTTCCGGTGTCGTGGTGCTCACCACGGCGGCGGACGAAACACCCCATGTCGTCTTCGTGCCGGACGGCACTGCTTCAGGCGGGCCAATCATCCTCGCCGCCGGCAATTTCAGGCGCGAGATCGACATCAACTGGCTGACCGGCGCAGTCACCGAACGACAGGCGGTGGAAGGCGATGCCGGACCCGCGTCACCCTGAAGGGGGCTTCCTGCTGCTTGAAGTGCTGGTCGCGTTCGTCATCGCGGCGCTGGCTCTCGCCGTTCTTTTCGAGGGGGCCGTTGCCGGATTGCGGGCGACCGATACCGCCAGCCGCTACGAGCAGGCGGTGGCGCGCGCGCGCTCGCATCTGGCGGCACTCGGGGGGCGGGCCTCGCATCTCGTGCCGGGGGTGGCAACAGGCGATGACGGAAGCGGATTTCGCTGGGAAACGCACACCACGCCGGTGGGATCGCTTACGATCGCCGGCCCGCCGCCCGAACGGATCCTGCTCTACCGTGTGAGCGTGACGGAGTCCTGGAGCCCCGGCCACGGGGCCCGGCGCGCGGTCCAGCTGACGACGGCGCGGCTCGAGGAAGAGGCGTCGGCCACACCATGAGGAAGAGAGGGCAGGAGGGCTTCACCCTCCTCGAGACGATCGTCGCCCTCGCCGTGCTCGGTTTCCTGCTTGTGGGCCTGGGTCAGGGTGTGCGCTTCGGACTCGGGGCCAGGGCGGCAGAACAGGCCCTCGAAGCCAAAGGCGGCGGGCTCGATGCGGTGGACCGCACCCTGCGCACGATGATCACGGAGATGGATCCGGGCGCCCTCAACGCGCCGCCGACACTCGCGGGCGCACCCGACCGGATGGTGTTCCTGACAGAGCTGCCGCCGGGTGCTGCCATCCACGGGATTCGTGAGGCGCGGGTCGCTCTTGCGGTCAATGCCACGCACGAGCTTGTGCTGGCCTGGCAGTTGGCCCCCCACGCCGTGCCGCTCCGACCGCCAGCGCAAGGCCGGGTGGTGCTGCTCAGCGACGTCGCGCGGCTGGAGATTACTTATGAAGAGCCGGGTGGCGGGTGGGTCCGGCAATGGAATTCCGTCGAACTGCCGGCGCTGGTGCGGGTCCGGATCGTCTTCCGCCGGGCTGATCGGCGGCTCTGGCCGGATATCGTTGCCGCTCCGATGCGCGAGCGCCCTCCCATGGTCTGACGCTTCGTCATGGAAGTGATTCTGTCAGGGAAGTTTCTCTTGTAACAGTCGCGCGAGCCGCCTCCATGTCGTCCCTTGCGGACATGAAGGCGAGACCGTGCGTAACCCGATGCTGAACGAATTTCTTTCCTGGTGGCTCCGCGAGCTCGCGGACCTGCTGCCAGCGTGGCTGCGCGGCTCCGGCGACGACCGCCCCGCGACCGTCGTCTCGCTCCAGGGGGGGCCCACATCCCAGGTTGTAATCGCGGTCCCCGGCCGTCGAGGCGGGGGCATACTCTGCCAGACCGGGCTCGATGAGGCGGGCCTCACTCGGGCGCGAGCCGCGCTCGCCGGCAGGCGGCGCCCGGCACGTGTTGTGCTGCGGCTGCCGGAAGCGGTGTTGCTTGAGCGCGAGGTGGCACTGCCCCTTGCCGCGGAGCGCGACCCCGAAGCTGTGCTCGGTCACGAAATGGACCGGCTTACGCCGTTCCGGGCAAGCGATGTCGTCTGGCAGGCGAAGGGGCTCAAGCGTGACCGCGGAAACAACCGGCTCCTGCTTCGCCTCTCGCTCGTGCCGAAGAGCCTGTTTGCCGACGCTCTGCCTTCTCTCGCGAGAATCGGGCTCAAGCCCATTGTTATCGAGACGCCAGCTCCGGGCGGGGGATGGCGGCGTCTTGCGCTCGATGCTCATGGCGGCGCCGGGCGGATGGAACGGCGGAGGCTCCGTCTCGCCAGCGGAATCGTCGCGGCACTCGCGCTGATCGCCGCGGCGCTTCCCTTCGCACGGCAATCGCTCGCGGAGCATGAGGTCGCGACACAGATCGCCGCACTCCGTCCACGCGTGGCAGAGGTGCTTGCGCTTCGTCAGCGCGTTGCCAGCGATGCGGGCGGGGCTGACGCGTTCGCCGAGCTCGGCGCACGTGTCGGCAATCCGCTCACCGTACTGGCGACACTCACGAATACCCTGCCCGATGATACGTATCTCGAGAGTCTCTCCCTCTCGCAGCGTCGGCTCGTGATAACAGGCCACTCCGCTGCAGCGGCGCGCCTGATCGGGCTGCTTGCCGCCGATCCTTCCGTGCGCAACCCGGCCTTCGCCGCAGCGGTGACACGCGCACCCAGCGGCAATGATGCGTTCGCCATCCGGGCAGAAATCGGGCCATGAACCTCGGTCCCTTGCCGGAGGGACGCCGCGGCGCGGCCCTCGCGCTCGGCCTGCTGGCAATTGCCCTGGTGATGCTGTGGGCCGGGATCGTCGCGCCGCTCACGGACTGGTACGAAGCCAGGGCACGCGCGCTCGGCCAGCAACGAGCGTTTGCTGCACACATGGCCGCGATCGCCGGGGCCTTGCCGGCGATGCGCGTTGCGATGGCCCGGGCAGGGCACGGAGCATCGGAAGGCGCGCTCCTTGCGGGCAGCTCCGATGCCATCGCCGCCGCCGCGCTGCAGAGCAGCGTGGAAGGAATCGCGCGCAGCGTCGGCGCCGATCTCACGAGCATCGCCATTTTGCCTGGCGAGCCTGCGGGCACTTGGCGACGAATCGGCCTTCGGGTCGAAGCGCAGGGAACGTTTGCCGTGATGGTCGGCTTCCTGGAAGCGGTGCTGAGCGGCACTCCCCCTATGTTGGTCGATGATCTGTCGCTCTCGAGTCTGGTGCTCGATGGTCCCGGTCAGTTGCCGGTCGAGGCGGACTCGATCGCTGCGAGCTTTACCATCTACGCCTTTCGTCGCGGCGGCAGCACTGTCCCTTCGCCCGGCGAGCAGCAGGCCTTCGCCGAGTGATCCGTTTCGGTTTCGTCTGGCTCAGCGGAGCCGTGCTGGTGCTCGCCGCGGTGATCGCCTCGGAACTCTCCGGCAGGCCCACCGCGATACCCATCGCCGGGGTCGCTGTCGCTCCGGCCCCGACGAGAAACACAAAGCTGATCGGAGAGCCGGCGGCGACGTCTGATCAGCGCTGGATGGCGACAATCCTGGGACGCCCGCTGTTCACGTCCTCCCGCCGGCCTCCGGCGGAAGCGGCGCAGGTGACTGGCGCGCTTCGCCTCACGGGAACCGTTGTCGGGCCGGACGGCCCCCGAGCCATCTTCGAACCGCAAGGAGGCGGCCGAGCCGTGGTTGTGCGTGAAGGTGAGAGAGTTGGAGGGGCGGTGGTGCGGGCCATCGCGCCGGGGAAGGTTTTCGTCGTGGACGCGAGCGGGCTGCGCCTGCTGCAGCCGTCCTTTACATCCTCGGCCGAGAGCCTTCTGGGAGGCCCCGCCTTCGCGGCCACCACGGCAGAGCGCCGGGAGGCGAAATGAGGCTCGCAGCTGCGCTGGCCGCATTGGTGATCCTGAGCAGCTGCGCCAAGCCGATACCGCCGCCCGTGCTTGCCCCGCTTCCCAGTTCGGCCGACGACGCGGGTGCCGCGACGCCCCGGATCAGTGGAACGGTCGGCAGCATGACGCCCCCGCCGACGGCGCTGGTGAGCTACGGCGTACCGCCCTTGAACACCGTGCCGCAGGGCGAGGCGGAGGAAACACAAGGCGGCAATATCTCGCTCGATTTCGCCGACACCGATATTCGCGAGGTCTGCGCTGAAATCCTCGGTAATATCCTCAAGGTAAACTACACGATCGATCCCGCCGTGCACGGAACCGCAAGCCTCAAAACGGTGCATCCACTGACGCCCGCGCAGCTGCTGCCGACATTGCAGACCTTGCTTGCGGGCAATGGCGCGGCGCTTGTGCTTTCCGGCGATATCTATCGCGTCGTGCCCGCCTCCACTGCAAAAAACGCTGTCGGGGGCAGTAACAATACGGCGGGCGGCGTGGTCGTGACGCTGCATTACGCCACGGCCGATACGCTCGCGAAAGTGCTGGCACCCTATGTCGGAGTATCGGGCACGCTTACGCCGGAGGCGGGAAGCAACGCACTCATCGTGACCGGAGATCCCGACACGCGAGACGCGCTCATCGGGTTGATCGAAACCTTCGATACCGACGCTCTGGCCGGGCAGTCTTACGCGCTGATGCCGGTTCCCGCCGAAAGTGCGAAGGATTTCGCCTCTTCACTCGAGCAGGCCTTTCGTTCTGAGCGGGGCGGCGCGCTCGCCGGCGTCGTGCGGGTGCTGCCGATGGACCGCGTCAATGCAGTTCTGATCGTGACCCCCAACCCCACGACTCTCGAGCAAGTGCAGCGCGTCTATTCCCTGCTCCAACAAAGCGAGCAGGAGCACACCCGTCGATGGCATGTCTATTACCTGCAAGACAGCAACGCCAATGATACCGCCTATGTGCTGCAGGAGGCATTCACCCCGAATGACGTGACCGCATCGCCGCCGAACAGCGGGCAGATCGCCGCTCAGCAGGCGGCCGAGCTGCCAGGGCTCAACAATTCCAGCGGCAATCCACTCGGCAGCGCCGCGGGTGGTGCGGCCGGCGGAGGCACGACGAGCCCCGGAACAGGCCAGGCGACACCGAGTCTCGTGCCGGCCGCCGCGACGCAAGGCGGCTATTCGCCAGCCGCGGCGCCTTCTGGCTCCTCGGCCAACCCGCTGCTCGGCGGGCTCGACGAGACGGCATCGGGAGGCACGCCGGATCAATTGCGCATCATTCCGAACGATCAGAACAATGCGCTGCTGATCTATGGAACGGATGAAGAATATAGAACCATAGAGGCCGTTCTGAGAAGGATCGACATCCAGCCGCTGCAGGTGAAGATCGACGCCACCATCGCCGAGGTGACACTGAATGACGCGCTGCAATACGGCACCCAATTCTTTTTCCGCGCCGGCGGGATCAACGGAATCCTGAGCAACGCGACCCAGTCATTGCAAAACGCCGATCTCTCTGCCGCCCAGCTCGGCACGGGGTTTCCGGGCTTCATCATCGGCGGGACCGGTCTTTCCGGCGCGCCGCTCGCCATCTCGGCGCTGCAGGCGGTCACCCGGGTGCAAGTGCTTTCCTCGCCCGAGATCATGGTGCTCGACAATCAGCCGGCGGAACTGCAAGTGGGCAGTCTCGTCCCCTATCTCACCTCTAGCTCGCAGAGCACGCTCGTCAACAACGCGCCGGTGATCAACTCGGTGAGTTATGCGCAGACGGGCGTGGTGATGATCGTGACTCCACGCGTGAATAACGGCGGGATGGTCACGCTCGACATCACGCAGCAGGTGAGCGAGGTGGACACCAATCCTCCAACCCAGGCGCAGGCCGTCGATTCTCCGACTTTCGACGACCAGACAGTGCATTCGCGCGTTGTCGTGCAGGATGGGCAAACGGTCGGGCTCGCGGGCCTGATCACCGACAATGTGAGCCGCGCCAACAGCGGCATCCCCTGGCTCAAGGACATTCCAATTCTTGGCGCGCTCGCGGGCACGCAGAACAATCAACGCACGCGCACGGAGCTGCTTGTCCTGATCACGCCCCACGTTGTCGAGGATGAGCGCGACGCACGCGAATTGACGCAAGATATGCGCGAGCAACTGATCAATGCGGCCCTGGTTCCGCAGGAAGTCCAAGGGCTGCCGCTTTCGGGCTCCTTCGATCCGAACCAGCGGATACGCGAAAACCTGCAGCGGCGGCTGACGGGGCAATGAAGGCCACATGGCAAGAGCGCTCGCGCGGCTTCGCGCTCCTGATCGTCCTCTGGACGATGGTCCTGCTCGCTCTTCTCGTCACCGAAATCACCTCCGCCGGACGGAGCGACGCCGAGCTTGCCACCAACCTCCGCGGCAGCGCGGTCGCACAGGCCGCAGCCGATGGCGCGGAGGCCATCGCCATCTTCCGCTATCTCGATCCTTCCGCCCTGCACTGGTCCGCGGACGGCATCCTCCATCGCCTGCGAATTGGGGATGCCGAGGTTGCGGTCGCCATGACCGACGAGGACGGGCGGGTCAATCCGAACACCGCGTCCGCGTCCCTCCTGGTTGCACTTCTGCGTCGGATCGGTGTCGATCCGGGCACGGCGGCACGTCTGGCGTCAGCGATGGTCGATTGGCGCTCATCGTCTGGGGTCGCGCCCTCGCCGTTCGCGGCCAAGATGCTGCCATACCGCGCGGCGGGAATGACCTGGGGACCACCAAGTGGGCCTTTCCGAAGCTCGGCAGAGATCGCGCTCTTGCTCGGCATGACGCCGACGCTGCTCGCGCGCCTGCGGCCGCACATTTCCGTCTTCACCGAGGGCGATGTCGATGCCGTCCTCGCGGATCCCGTCGTGCGTGCCGCCCTGGCGGATGCCAATGGCGGGATCGTGCCCCCATCCCTGGGCAGCAGCGGCGCCGCGCGCACGCTTCGGATCACGGCGCGGGCAATTGCGGATGACGGATCACGCTTCACACGCACGAGCGTAGTGAGCGTCAATGCGGCGAACGGTACGCTCGCCACTCTGGCATGGCGGCAAAACAGCCCGTGAAGCCATGGCCAGCGCTATTCATTGCAGATCATGCCGGCCTGCCCCGGAGATCCCTGCACATTGTCCGGCCCATGCGAGCAGAGATCATAGGGAAGCCCCTGGCGAACCGACGGATTCTCATAGAGATACGGATGGTTCCAGGGATCGAACGGCAGCTTCCCGCCTTGAATATAAGGCCCATTCCAGGAATCGACGTCATTCGGTTTCTGCACCAGCGCCGCGAGGCCCTGGTCGGAAGTGGGATAGCTGCCGACATCGAGCTTGTAGAGATCGAGCACCGAACCGAGCCGTGCGATCGACTGCTTGGTTACCGAAATCCGTGCGCCGCCGAGCTGGCGCAACACGGCGGGCGCCACGAGGCCGATCAGAAGACCGATGATGACGATGACGACGAGGATCTCGAGCAGCGTGAAGCCGTCCTCACCTCGCCTTCGGGCATTCAAACGTCGAACCGATCCTGTGCTCGCCGCGCTCCGCATAGATATTGTCTCCCGCTTGCGTGCATCGAGGGTGTCTTCATGAGGAAGGATTTCGCGATTTATAGCGCGATGCCGCGCGAAGGAAACCACTGCCGCAAGCGGGCGGAAATGCGATGGCTGGCGAAGCCTTCCTTCCCCTGAGCACGGCCATGTCAATCCCGTTCCTTCGCTGCATGGCACTCGTCGCAAGCTTCTACGGCCTTCCTCCGCGCGCTCTGCCGGCCATCCAGGCCGTGGAAGGCGGCGCACCTGGGATCGTGCACGTCAATGCCAACGGCACGGATGATCTCGGTGTCATGCAAGTGAACACGTTATGGATCGAACCCCTGGCGCGCATCACTCACCTGACGCCACAGGCCGTGCAGGCCAGGCTCGTTGCCGATGCATGCTTCAATATCGCAGCCGCGGGCGCGATATTGCGGGCCTATCTCGGCCAGACGCACGATCTCATGACGGCGATCGGTGATTACCACTCGCATACGCCGCTCCTCAATCAGCAATATCAGCGGGAGGTCTTGGCCGCTGCACGACGGCTCTTCGTCATGACGAGGCGCTGAGCTGCTTAGAGCGGGATGCGTTCGCTCCCGCTTCCCCGTCCCGCTCTCGATCATTGTCTTCTCGCGTGATTCAGACTTGCGGTGTTCCACCTCCGGTCATCACGCTTTCGAGCGGGATGCGTTCGCTCCCGCTTCCCCATCCCGCTCTCGATCATTGTCTTCTCGCGTGATTCAGACCTGCGGTGTTCCACCTCCGGTCATCACGCTCAGCCCTTCGCACGCATCAACCGGGCCTTGTCGCGCCGCCAGTCACGCTCGGCGATCGCCGCGCGCTTGTCCGCCTTCTTCCGCCCCTCGGCCAGTGCCAACAGCACTTTCGCACGCCCGCGCGCATTGAAGTGAATGTCGAGTGGCACAAGACTCGCGCCCTCGCGGTTGATGGCGCCCAGCAATCGCGCGATCTCCTGACGTTTCATCAGGAGCTTGCGCGGGGCGCGCGGCTCGAAGCGGGAGAGCACGCCTCCCTGATATTCCGGGATATAGGCGTTGAACAGCCAGAGCTCACCGCCGCGCTCCCCGGCCCAGGCTTCGCCGAGCGTCGCCCGGCCGAGCCGGAGTGACTTGACCTCGGGCCCCTTGAGGACAAGGCCGGCCTCGTACGTGTCGCGGAGCGTGTAGTCGAACCGCGCCTTGCGGTTCTGCGCCACCACGCCGTGCGCGATCAGGCCCGACCGCCGCTTCGCTTCCGCCACATCCGACTCAATTGAGCAGCCCGACCTCGGTCATCGCCGCCTGCACCCGAGTGCGCGTCGCCTCGGCAAGCGGGGCCAGGGGCAGACGGCAGAACGCGCTCGATCGGCCGAGCAGGCTCGCCGCATATTTCACCGGGCCGGGACTGGTTTCCGCGAAGAGCGCGTCATGCAGCGGCAAGAGCCGATCCTGCAGGCTGATCGCATCCGCGACACGGCCCTGCTGCCAGGCGTTCTGCATCTCGCTGCAAAGGCGAGGGGCTACATTGGCGGTCACGCTGATGCATCCATCGCCACCGGCCGCGAGAAAAGCGACAGCGGTGTGGTCCTCGCCCGAGAGCTGGCAGAAATCAGGCCCACAGGCGCGGCGCGTATGCAGCGGGCGGGCCAGATTGGCGGTCGCGTCCTTGACGCCGACGATGTTCGGGTGCCGGGCCAGCCGCGCCATGGTCTCCACACTCATATCGACCACAGAACGGCTGGGAATGTTGTAGATGATGATCGGCAAGTCCACCGCGTCGGCAATCGCCATGAAATGAAGATGGAGGCCCTCCTGCGTCGGCTTGTTGTAGTAGGGCGTGACCACCAGCGCCGCATCCGCGCCAGCCTCCTTGGCGTGGCGCGTAAGGTCGATCGCTTCCTCGGTGCTGTTGGACCCGGTGCCGGCGATCACCGGCACGCGTCCTTTGGCGACCCCGATGGCGATGGCGACAGCCCGCTTGTGCTCGGCATGACTCAGTGTCGGCGATTCCCCTGTCGTTCCGACCGGTACAACGGCATGGCTTCCTTCCTGGATCTGCCAGTCAACGAACGCCTCATAAGCCTTTTCATCCATCGCGCCGTCGGCACGCATGGGCGTGATCAATGCGACGAGCGAACCCTTGAACATGGCGCTCCCCGTGGTCCTTGGGTCAAAGGGGGCGGGAAACCTAGGCGTCCGGGGGATACGCTGCAAGGCGGTCGTAAGGTAGCATCCATGCCGATGCGCCTTTGCCGTCTCCTGCTGCTTGCAATCCTTTCGCTGCTGCCCGCCTTCCCGGCTACGGCGCAGAACCCGATGCCGTTCGTGCAGGCAAACGAATGGGACCAGGCCGCGGCAGCGGCGGCCCAGTATCCCGACCCCGTGGCCGGCAAGCTCGTCACCTTCTACCGGCTGCTCGATCCCGGCGGCGGCTCCGCAGCCAAGATCGCCGCATTCCTCCAGAACGATCCAGACTGGCCCTTCCAGGACCTGCTGCGCCAGCAGCTCGAATCTGCGCTCGTGACGGAGCCCGATGATGGAACCGTGCGCCAGCTCTGCACGCAATATCCCCCAGGCTTGGCGGAGACGCTGCTGCGCTGCGCGGCGGCGGAACAGGCAGGTGGCGACGGCGCGGCAGCCGCACGGGATGCGCGTCAGGCCTGGATCACGGGCGATTTCTCCGCGGCGAAGGAAGTGCAGATAGTCGGGCAGTGGGGGGACGTTCTCACCCAGGCCGATCAATGGCAGCGCTTCTCGCACCTTACCTTTGCCGATTCGGCGAGCGATCCGGCCGCCGCAGGCCGACAGTTGCAGCGGCTCTCCCCCGACCAGCAGGCGGCTGGCGCGGCGTGGCTCGGGCTCCTCAGCGGCCGGGACAACGCCTGGGGCGCCTATGCCGCTCTCCCCGCATCCTTCCGGCGGGATCCGGGCCTCTTTCTCGCCGCAGCAAGTTGGCTCGAGCAGCAGAACGATCTCGATCAGGCGCTGACGCTCTGGAATGACGATGGGGCGGCCGCCCAGCACGAAGCGACCCCGGCCGAACGCTCGGCTTTCTGGACTCAGCGCAGTATACTCGCCCGGGACGTGCTGCGCGAGAACGAGGCGAAGGCCGCCTATGCGCTCGAGACCGTCTCGCTGCCGATCGACAAGACGGACGCGCTCGACCGCGATTTTCTCGCCGGTTTCATCGCCCTTGAATTCCTGCACGAGCCGGCTGAGGCAGCCCAGTATTTTCAGACACTCGCGGGCCTCTCGAAGGCGGCGATCACGCAGGGCCGAGCCCATTACTGGCTGGGCCGGGCCGCGGCCGCCGCGGGCAACCAGGCCCTTGCGCGGCAGCAATACGAGGACTCAGCCACCTGGCCGACGACCTATTACGGGCAGCTCGCCGCGCTCGCCCTGGGCGAGAGCTCCACCGACCTTGCCGCCCGCATCCGGGCGCTCGCGGATCCAGGCTGGACGCCCGAGCAGGCGCTCGCCTTCGCGAGTGGCGAGGTCGCCCGCGCCGCTGGCTTTCTGGTGGCCTGGGGAGAGCCGCGCCGTGCACGCGCCTTCGTTCTCAAGCTGGTGGACCTCGCCCCCGACCCGGCCGGCCGATCGCTCGCTGCCCATCTAGCGCTCGGTTTCGGCCTGCCCGACCAAGCGGTTGCCGCCGGGCGCGTGGCCGGAATTTATGGCGAAATGCTGCCGGGCGCCGGTTGGCCGATTCCTTACCAGCCGCCGGACGGCCCGGTCGACCCGGCGGTCACGCTCGGCGTGATCCGCCAGGAGAGCAGCTTCGATATCGGCGCCGCGAGCCCGAGTGGCGCGCTTGGCCTGATGCAGCTGATGCCGGACACGGCGGAGCGGGTGGCGCGAAGCCTCGGCGAACGCGTCTCGCTCGCGGCGCTGGCCGCCGACCCGGTCCAGAACATGACTCTCGGAAATGCCTATCTTCTGCGGCTGCTCAACCAGTTCGACGATTGCCTGCCGCTCGCCCTCGCCGCCTACAATGCAGGGCCCGATCAGGTGGGCACATGGCTTGCCGAAAATGGTGATCCGCGCGTGAGCGGGATTGGTATGATCGACTGGATCGAACTCATTTCCTGGAGCGAAACACGCGATTACGTGCAACGTGTCATCGAGAGCGTTGAAATCTACCAGGCCAAGCTCGACGAAAATCGTCCCGAGCCGCTCGCGCCGTACCTGCACGGGCCGTAGGTGGACCGCCCCCCTCCCTCCACGCTTCTCACATCGTGGCGCCAATGACCCAAGGCGCGAATTCGGAGCTGCCGAAATCGTAGGTTTCGCTCTTGGTCCGCTCGCCCGAAGCCACGCGACGGATGAGATCGAAGATGCGCTGGCCACATTCCTCCACCGATTCATCGCCATCGACGATCGTGCCGCAGTTCACGTCCATGTCGTCGGACATACGCTGGTACATCGGCGTGTTCGTCGCGAGCTTGATCGAAGGCGCGGGCTTGCAGCCGAAAACGCTGCCACGGCCAGTCGTGAAGCAGACGAGATTGGCGCCGCCGGCGACCTGGCCGGTCGCGGCAACCGGATCGTAGCCGGGGGTGTCCATGAAGACGAAGCCGCGCGCGCTCGGTGGCTCCGCATAACGCACGACATCGGTGAGATTCGTGCTGCCGGCCTTGGCCATCGCGCCCAAGGATTTCTCGAGGATGGTGGTGAGGCCTCCCGCCTTGTTGCCGGGCGAGGGGTTGGCGTTCATTTCTGCCCCCTCGCGGCGTGTGTAATCTTCCCACCAGCGCATCAGCGCCACGAGCTTCTCGCCAACCTCGCGGCTCACCGCGCGGCGGGTAAGCAGATGCTCGGCGCCGTACGTCTCGGGCGTTTCGGAAAGGATCACGGTGCCGCCATTGCGCACAACGAGATCGCTCGCCGCGCCAAGAGCCGGGTTGGCGGAGATGCCGGAATACCCATCCGAGCCGCCGCACTGCAGGGCGATGGTGAGCTCGGAGAGCGGCACTGTCTCGCGTGTTACGCTGTTCGCTTCGGCCAGCACCTCGCGAACGAAGCTGATGCCGCTTTCCACCGTTTTTCGGGTGCCGCCCATCGACTGGATGTCCATCGAGCGCAACCGCCCGGCGAGGCGCTGCTCCTCCATCATTGGGCCGATCTGATTGACCTCGCACCCCAGCCCGAGCGCGATGACATGGGAGAAGTTCGGATGGCGTGCATAGCCGGCAAGCGTGCGGCGCAGGAGCTTCAACGGCTCGCCCATGGTCATGCCGCAGCCGGTCTTGTGGGTGAGGGCCACCACCCCGTCAACGTTCGGGTATTCGGCGAGCGGATCGGCATTCGAGAAGGGGCTGCGGCGGAAGACGTCGGCAATCAGGTCGGCAACGTGCGCGCTGCAATTCACGCTCGTCAGGATGCCGATATAATTGCGCGTCGCCACTTTCCCGCCGCGTCGGCGGATTCCTTCGAAGGTTGCCGGCGGCTCGATCATCGCGGTCGGCATCGCATCGACACCGTAGGCGTAATCCTTTGCGAAATCGCCCATTCCGCAATTCTGCACATGCACATGCCGGCCGGACTCGATCGGCACGGTCGCGAATCCGATCACCTGGCCGTAGCGCCGGATCGGCTCACCCACCGCGTGCGGCCGGACAGTGACTTTGTGTCCAGCCGGAATGCGGTCCTGCGCGATGACACCCGGCGCGACGGACGTCCCGGGCAGCAATGTCGCGCGGGCGATCACCACCCCGTCATCGGGGTGGAGGCGGATCACGGGGGGAGGTGACATTAAGCGAACTCCAGAGTCAGGCCTTGCCTCCGGCAGCCTGGCGGACGGCAGCGACCGCGGCTTGCGCGGCACGAAACATCAGCCCGCTGTCATTGGCGATGGTGACGAAGCGAAAGCCCATGCCGACCATGCGCGCGGCATAGGCTGGGGTTGCATTGTGCACGCCGGCCACAATGCCGCGCTTGCCGGTCACGCTGACCAGCCGCTCGTAGATCTTGAGAATCTCCGGCTCTTCGCGGTCGAGCTTGGGTTCGAGCCCAAGCGAGAAACCGAGATCGCTCGGGCCGATATAGATGCCGTTGATTCCGGGGACGTCGAGGATCGATTCGATATTGTCCAGCGCTTCCTGCGTCTCGATCATCGGGATGCAGAGAACCTCGGAATTGGCGGTCTTCACGTACTCGCCGCCCTCGCCATAGATGCCGGCGCGGATCGCCCCGTTGCTACGTGTTCCCATCGGTGGATATCGGCAGGCGGAGACGAAGGCCTCGGCCTGGGCGCGCGTGCTGATCATAGGGCAGATCACGCCCATCGCGCCGCCATCGAGTACCTTGCCGATGATGCCGGGCTCATTCCACGGCACGCGCACGAGCGGCGTGATCGGACGGCTCTGGAATCCCTGAAAACAAGCCACCATCGAATGATAGTCCTGAACGCCGTGCTGGATATCGACGGTCAGGCTGTCCCAGCCGGCCTGGGACATCACTTCGGCGGCGAAACCGGAGGGGATGGCAAGCCAGCCATTGATCACCGCCTTGCCTTCCGCCCAGAGCTGCTTCACCCGGTTCGCCATCCTGTTCCTCTCCTTGCACAGTCGCCGGCACGCTAGGCCGGGGCTTCCAAGGGGTCAACGCGCGCCGATCATGGTTCTGCCGTGACGGGAGCGGGAAGCGCGGCAGGCGCGGTGAGCGGGCCGATGATCGCCTCGATCTCCGCCGCAGTCATTGTTTCCTTTGCGAGCAGCACGCGCGCAGCCTCGCGCAAACCCTTCTCGTTCGCCGCCAGAATGGCGCGGGCACGCGCATACGCCCCGTCGACGAGACTGCGCACCGCGTCGTCGATCGCCGCAGCTGTTTCCTCGCCGTACTGGCGCGGCTGGAAATCCATCCCCTCCGGTCCTTGCAGAAACCGCGAGCGCTGCTGCTCGTACGCGACCTGGCCAAGCCGTGGGTCCATGCCGAAGCGCATCACCATGCTGCGGGCAATATCGGTCGCTTTGGCAAGATCGTCCGACGCCCCGGTGGAAATCTCGCCGAAGATCACACTCTCCGCGGCACGCCCCCCGAGCAGCACGGCCATGCGGTTGAGCAGCTCCCCCTGCTCCATCAGGAAACGGTCCTCAAGCGGGCGCTGGATCGTGTAGCCGAGCGCGCCCATGCCGCGCGGAATGATCGAGACCTTTTGCACCGGATCGGTGCCGGGCAGCGCCATGGCCACCATCGCGTGGCCCATTTCGTGATGTGCGACGACATTGCGCTCATGCGCATTGAGCAGCCGGTTGCGCTTCTCGAGCCCGGCGATGATGCGCTCGACCGCCTGCTCGAAATCACCGAACGTGACTTCCTCGGCATTGCGGCGAGTGGCCAGCAGGGCCGCCTCATTGACGAGATTGGCGAGATCGGCGCCGGTGAATCCGGGGGTGAGTGCTGCGATCTGCTCGATCGACACACCCGGGGCAAGATGAACCTTGTGGATATGGATATTGAGGATATCGATGCGCCCCTTCTTGTCCGGTCGATCCACCAGAACCTGGCGGTCGAAGCGACCGGCACGCAGCAGCGCGGGATCAAGAACTTCCGGGCGGTTGGTGGCGCCAAGCAGCACGACACCGGTCGAGGGATCGAAGCCGTCGAGCTCCGCGAGGAGCTGGTTCAAAGTCTGCTCCTTCTCGTCATGCCCGCCACCGCCCAGGAAGCTCGAGCGGGAGCGGCCGAGCGCGTCGAGCTCGTCGATGAAGATGATCGCCGGTGCCTGCTCGCGCGCCTGCTTGAAGAGGTCTCGCACACGCGCTGCCCCCACGCCCACAAACATCTCAACGAATTCCGAGCCGCTGATCGAGAAGAACGGCACACCCGCTTCGCCCGCGACCGCGCGGGCAAGCAATGTCTTCCCGGTACCGGGCGGACCGACGAGCAGGATGCCCTTCGGAATGTGCGCGCCGAGCCGGCCATAACGCTTCGGATCGCGGAGGAAGGCGACGATTTCCTGAAGCTCCGCCTTCGCCTCATCGACGCCTGCGACATCCGAGAAACGCACCGGCACCTCGTTCTCAGCATAGATCTTCGCCCGACTGCGGCCAACCGCGAAAAGCCCGCCCATGCCTCCTGTGGCCGCCGGGCGGACCAGGAACATCCAGAGCAGTATGAAGAGCAGCGCCGGCATGAACCAGGCGAACACCGTGGCGAAAATGCCGGGTGATGGCGCGCCGGAGAAGGTGACGCCGGATTTCTCCAGGCTGGCGGCGAGGGCGGGATCAACGCGTTCGGTCTCGAACTCGGTCGGCTGGCCCTTCTCAGGGGCAACGAAGCTGCCGGTGATCTCGTTCGGGGCGATGGTCAGGTCCTTGAGCTTGTGATCCTGCACCAGGCCAAGAAATTCGCTGTACGAAATGGTCTTCACCTGGCTCGGCTGGCTGATGAACTGCTCGATCGCGAGCACGGCCAGAAAAGCAAGTATGAAATACCAGAAATGAACATGGTGTTCGCGCTTCATCTGCATCGAAGAGGGTCCCCTTCGCGGCCTTGTTACGACATCGTGAGCACCGCCGCCCCCTCTATCCGCCCGGCGGCGAGATCGGCAAGGGCGTCGTTCGCGGCGACAAGAGGGTAGGGCACCGTTTGCGTTCGTACCGGCACTTTCGGCGCCAGCGCCAGGAATTCCTCGGCATCCTTGCGGGTGAGGTTGGCGACCGAGCGCAGGATGCGCTCCTCCCACAGCAACTTATAGGGAAAGGCGGGGATGTCCGACATATGGATGCCGGCGCAGACGATGACGGCGCCCGGAGCGCTCGCCGCCAGGGCGGCGGGCACGAGGCCGCCCACGGGCGCGAAGATCAGCGCCGCGTCGAGCGTCTCAGGCGGCGTCTCATCCGAGCCGCCCGCCCAGACGGCACCGAGGCTCAGAGCGAACTCCTGGCCCGCCTTGTCGCCCGGCTTGGTGAATGCAAAGACGGTCCGGCCCTGCCAGACCGCGACCTGGGCGATGATGTGCGCCGCAGCCCCGAAGCCATAGAGGCCGAGCCGCTTGCCTGGCCCGGCCATGCGGAGCGCCCGATAGCCGATCAGCCCGGCGCAGAGCAGGGGTGCCGCCGATTGATCCGTATAGACCTCGGGCAGCGGGAAGCAGTAGCGCGCATCGGCCACACAACACTCGGCATAGCCCCCGTCGATCTGGTATCCAGTGAAACGGGCATTGGGACAAAGATTCTCCTGGCCGGCGCGGCACCAGGGGCAAGTGCCGCAGGTGTAACCGAGCCAGGGCACGCCAACTCGCTCGCCGATATGAAACCGCTCGACGCCGGGGCCGAGAGCAGCGACATGGCCGACAATTTCATGGCCGGGGACGAGCGGCAGCTTGGGGTGAGGAAGATCGCCCTCGAAGACGTGGAGGTCGGTTCGGCAAACACCGCACGCACTGACCCTGATGAGAATCTGGCCAGGGCCGGCCGTGGGGATTGGCAGCGCCTCGGCCACCAGCTTTTGCCGGGCCCGCCCCAGCACCATGGCCCGCATCAGGCGATCTCCTTTCCCTGCCGGCCCGCAATCATGGACCGCGTGCCCGACCCGACATAGGGTTGCGAGGGTGGCAGACCCCCTCGCAAGTTCGGGGTGAGAGGGAAAATATAGAATGCCTGAAGATGGGATGAGGGGACGCCCGGTCGATCTGGTGATCGAGGAAGCCCGGCGCGTGCTCGCCAACCGGCTCAGCACCAACGCGAGCCTCCGCGAGCAACACGCGCACGGAGAGGACACCCAGCCTCCGGTGCTGCCCGATGCCGTTGCCTTCGCCGAGACATCGGAGGAAGCGGCATTTCTGCTTGCCCTCTGCAACCGCCATGGCGTGCCCGTTGTGCCGTTCGGTGCCGGCACCTCGCTTGAGGGCCATGTCACGCCGGTGCATGGCGGGATCAGCCTCGATCTCTCGCGCATGCAGCGGGTGATCGCGGTCAACCCGGAGGATATGGATTGCCGGGTCGAGGCTGGCGTCACTCGCCAGAGTCTCAACGCCTATCTGCGTGACCAGGGCCTCTTCTTTCCGGTCGATCCTGGTAGCGAATGCACGATCGGTGGCATGTGCGCGACCCGCGCCTCCGGAACCAATGCGGTACGCTACGGCACGATCCGCGAGAACGTGCTCGGACTCACCGTGGCTCTGGCGGATGGGCGGCTGATCCGAACCGGCGGGCGGGTGCGAAAGTCATCGGCCGGCTACGATCTCACCCGCCTCTTTATCGGCTCGGAGGGCACGCTCGGGGTGATCACTGAGATCGCGCTCCGGCTGCACGGGATCCCGGAGGCGGTCGCGGCCGCGACCGCGCAGTTTCCCGCCCTCGAGGGGGCCGTGGAATCGGTGATCGCGGTGATGCAGGCAGGCATTCCGGTGGCCCGGATCGAGCTTCTCGACGATGTGCAGATGCGGGCCTCGATCGCCTACTCGAAGCTCTCGGGCCTGGCGCCTCTGCCCACCCTTTTCTTTGAGCTGCATGGCAGCCCGGTCGCGATCGCCGAGCAGACTGCCGAGGTAGAGGAGATTGCGCGCAGCTTCGGCGCTGGGCACTTCGCGCAGGCGGCGGATCCCGAGGCTCGGGCGCATCTGTGGAGGGCGCGGCATGATGCCTATTGGGCATCGTTGGCGCTGAAGCCGGGCTGGAAAGGGCTGACGACGGACGCCATCGTGCCGATTTCACGTCTCGCCGAGGCAGTGCTTGGCGCCAAGGAGGATATCGCCGCTTCCGGGCTCGTGGGCACGATCGTCGGCCATGTCGGGGACGGCAACTTCCACACCGTCCTAATGGTGCCGCCCGAGCCGGACGGGCTGGAGCGTGCCTGGGCACTGGATCGCAAGATCGTCGAAAGGGCGCTTGCGCTGGGAGGTTCCTGCAGCGGGGAGCATGGTATCGGCGTCGGCAAGCGCACCTTCCTCCTGGCGGAACACGGCGCCGAGGCGCTCGATCTGATGCGCCAGATCAAAGCCGCGCTCGATCCGCGCGGCATCCTCAACCCTGGAAAGATTTTTCTTGACTGACTGCGGCCGTCTAGAGCGGGACGCGTTCGCGGGGACTCACCCATTCCGTTCCAGATCATTGTTTTATCGCGTGATTCAGACCTACGGTGATTCCCCCTCCGGTCATCACACTCTAATGCGTCGGCGGCTTGACGATCCCGAGCCGCAGCATCAGCCCGACAGTCGCCCCCTTCACCGGGCGGAGCAAGACAATCGCAAGGACCAGTGTCAGCGGCACCAGGATCGCCGTCTCCGTCCACATGGAAAGATGCATCGTGCTCTCCATCACCACGAGAAGGGCGACGACGACAGGCCCGGCAATCAGGACCGTGAATACGGGCGGCCCATCGTCCGCCGGCACTTGGCCGAGCGGTGCCCCACAGACGGCGCATTCCGGGGCAACCCGCAGATAGCCCGTGAAAAGACGGGTGCAACCGCAAGCCGGACACCGTCCGGCCATGCCGCGTCCGATTGCCACAAGAAGGGGCGGAGATGGCCAGGGTGGGGGCGATTTCTTTCGATCCGGCTCCCAGCGTGCGGCGGGCGCGGGCATTTTGAATGGGCTATTGCGGCGGCTTGATCATGCCAAGGCGGAGCATCATGCCGACGGTCGCCCCCTTCACCGGCCGCAGCAGGGCCAGGGTGAGGACCAGAGTGAGCGGCATCAGGATGGCCGCCTCAAGCCAGAGAGGCGGGGAGAAATCCGTTTCCATGATGAGCAGGAGGCCGATGACGATGTGCCCAACGATAAGGATCGTGACGTAGGGGGGCGCGTCGTCGGAGCGAAGCTCACCGAGCGGGGCACCACAGTGGACACAGGTCGGGACGACCCGGAGATAGCCAGCAAAGAGCGGGCCTTGCCCGCAAGCCGGGCACCGGCCGGCAAGGCCACGACGAACCTGCGTCAGAAATGGCGGATTGGGCCAAGGGGTGAGCGCGGCGGTCTCCGTGACACTCCCGTTGCGTTGCCAGCGGAACGAATTTTGATCGGGCACGGAACAATTCCTTTGCTTGCCGATGAGTGGTCCCGTCGGGTCTTGGGTCGGCCGCCGTCGTCCAACCTCCGGGAGGTCAACGAAACCGGAGCGTCGAACTATAATCTGGTGGCTTCTGAAGGTCATTGCGGCCAAAAGAGGAGAGGGCAGGGTTGCGCGCCCGTTCCGTCCCCCTCGCCCCGAAAATCCTGGTCGGACGATCACAGAGCCGCGTGTTGTCCCGTCCCGATATTGACGCTCGCAGCTGAAGCCGGCACGAATTGTCGCGTGCCCAATAGCAGGGGATCGGGCAATGATGCGCCGCGCTGTCATGCTCTTCGCCGCTATCAGCCTGGCCGTTTGGGCAGCCCCGCCGTTGCGGGCCCAAAATGCGGCCACCGGGAGCCCCGGACGTGGCTACGTCGTCTTTTTCCAGGAATGGTCGGCGGCGTTGGATGCGCCGGCCCTGCAGGCCATCGCCGCGGCCGCCGCGATCGCGGCCAAGACACCTGACGCTCCGATTACCGTAACCGGCTACGCCGATCCTCTCGGAAGTGTCCAGGCGAATATCTACCTCACCGAAACGCGCGCCCAGGTGGTCACCGACCAGCTGACAGCGGACGGTGTCAACCCCGCGCGGATTCATCAGCGCGCAGCCGGCAAGGTCGGCTTTCAGCTCACCTCGCAGGAAAGCCGCCGCGTCGTCATCACGATTGGCGGGTCGTAGCCTCCCCCTCGGGGCCTCCTTCCGGACCCCTCCCTTCAGGCAATCGCCTCGGCCGGTTCGACAATCCGCCCACCCCCGGCATCGCGGACCAGCTCGAGCCGCCGCTCATGCAGCGCGACGACGTTCATGCTGTGGGCGATCGAGATGATTGTGGTCGTTGGAAGCTTCTCGCGCAGCGTCCGATAGAGCGCAGCCTCCGATTCGGGATCGAGGCTCGCCGTCGCCTCGTCGAGGAAGAGCCAGTCGGGGCGCAATAGCAGGGCCCGCGCCAGCGCCAGCCGCTGCTGCTCTCCGCCCGAGAGGAGCTGGGCCCAGGAGGCCTCCTCATCGAGGCGTGGGATAAGATTCGCAAGCCCGGCCTCGGCCAGGGCGGCGCGGATCGTCGCATCGTCGAAGCGCCCGGCTTCCTCGGGGTAGGCAACAGCCTTGCGCAGCGCGCCGAGCGGCAGATAGGGCCGCTGGGGCAGGAAAAGAGCGCGGCTCCCCGCCGGCCATTCGACACGGCCGGCGCCAAACGGCCAGATTCCGGCAAGGGCACGGAAAAGGGTCGATTTGCCGGATCCCGTTCGCCCAGTGATCACCACCGAATGATGCGCCGTGATGGTCACGTTGACGCCCTCCATCAATGTCTGCCCGTCAGGCAGCTTGAGCGTGAGATTCTCGAGCCGCAGCGACTCGCCAGGCCCCGGGCCGGCTGCCAAAGCCGTGCTCGCCGCGGCCGCCCGGGCGGCCTCGATGGCCCGATGGAAGCTTGTCAGTCGTTCGACGGTGGCGCGCCAGGCGGCGAGCTGGGCATAGGCCCCGACGAACCAGGAGAGTGCGCCCTGCACCTGGCCGAAGGCGCTCGCCGTGCGCGTCAGGCCCCCGAGCGGAATCTGGCCCGAGAAATAGCGCGGCGCGGCGACCACCACGGGGAAGACGACGGCAATCTGTGAGTAGCCGGTGGTGAGTGCGTTGAGCAGCTTGGTCCGGTCCATGATGCGGAACCAATTGTCCACCACGAAGCTGAACACGTGCAGGAAGCCCTGCCGTTCCTCGGCTTCGCCGCCATAAAGCGCCACGCCTTCGACATTCTCCCGCATCCGGGCGAGCGAGAAACGGAAATCGGCCTCGACATGCTGCTGGCGGAAATTGAGCCAGACCAGCGGCCGGCCGACGAGATGCGTGACCCAGGTGCCGAGGATCGCATAGATGAGCGCGACCCACACCATGTAGCCGGGAATGGAGAAGCCGAAGAGGTGAAGCGGCCCCGAAAGACTCCAAAGAATGCCGATGAAGCTCCCAAGTGTGACGATGTTGGAGAGCAGGTCGAGCGAGAGGGAGAGCGAATTGCCGGCGAAGCTGTTGAGATCGTCGGCGATACGCTGATCAGGATTGTCGGGCCCCTCACCCGGCTTGGCGGTGACGCTGATGCGGTAATAGGCGCGGTCGGCAAGCCATTCGTTGAGATAGCGTTGCGTCAGCCACCGGCGCCAGCGGATCTGCAGCCATTGCGTGAGATAGGTGCTGTAAACCGCAACCAGGATATAGAGAGCGGCGATCAGGCAGAAGCCCGGCATGATGCCGCTCGACGTGCGGCGATAGAGAAAAAGAAGCCCGAAAAAGGCGCCCCAGTCCTTGTTCTGCAGCGAATCGTAGAAGGCACCGTTCCAGAAGTTCAGCACGACGTTCATCCCGACCAGCATCAGATTGAGAACGATGATCGAGAAGAGGAGCAGCCGCGCCGTCCAGCGTTCCTCGGACTGGAAATAGGGCCGGGCAAGGCGCCAGGCGTCTTTCAGGAATGGAGCCAGACCGCGCATGCAGTTTACCTCATTGGGGAGGGGCGAGACGGCGTTCGAGCGAAAGCGGACGCGCCGCCGGGCGCACCCGAATGACTCCGAAGCAGGCTTCTCCGAAAACGGAACAACCATACCGATTTCGAAAATGCATGATCAGCGCCGGTCGCGCCCTTCCGCGCAGCGCAACCATGAGCGGAGCGCGTTCTCGGGGGTCGAAGATTCAGCCGCGGCCGCTCGTCAGCAGGCAGGAGATAGAGCGAGCCCGCTGCACCGGGTAGGGTGACGGCAGGCAAGATCCGTGCGGCGAGGCGCGGCGGAAGGCTCTTCATCGCCTGAAGGCTGGCCTACTCGCCGCTCCCGAGCAAGTTACCACCGTTTCACCCCTCCGCCCATTTGCCGGGCCTCCGTCGAACGTTACCGCATGGCCCTGATTCCGCCAGAAGCCGTATGGATCGAGGGGCAGCGTGGATCTCACCGTTTTGCGGTTCGTTCGAGCGAAGCGGCGAGCACCCGTACGGAATGAATCGCGGGGCGGCCCGCAAGATCAGCGATTTGATGACGGCAGGACGTGCCGTCGGCGACGATCAGATCGTCCGGACCCGCCGCCTTGAGCGCGGGCAGCAGTCCCGCCGCCGCAATCGCCCGGGAAACGGGCTCGGTCTCGACCTGATAGCCGAAGGCGCCGGCCATGCCGCAGCAGGTGGCGGGTATCGGGCGCACGTTGAGATCGGGAATTTGCCGGAGCGCGGCCAGCGTCGCCGGAAAGGCGCCGAAAGATTTCTGATGGCAATGGCCATGCACATGCGCCATGCCGGCACGGGGGCTGAATGGAAGCGGCGGTTTCTCCCGGGCCAGGAATTCGCCAAGCAGCATGGCCCGTTCGGCGAGCGCCCGCGCCTCGGCGCCCGGCAGGAGAGCGGGGATCTCGTCGCGCAGCGTCAGCAGGCAGGAAGGTTCGATGCCGATCACCGGGCTCTCACCTGCGAGGCCGCGGATGAGCCGGCCGGCCTCCTCCCGTGCCCGGCCGACAAGCCCTGCGGCAAGATAGGTACGGCCGCAGCAGAGCGGTCGACCCAAGAAAGCGGGAATGACGGCGCGATAGCCCGCCGCCGCCAGCACGCGGCACGCATCCCTCAGATTCTCCGGCTCGAAATAGCGGTTGAATGTATCTGCGAGCAGCAGAACCTCCCCGCGAGCCGACGGCACAGCGCCGCCCGCCTCGCCATCGCGGAAAAAATCTCGGCGGAAAGCGGGGAGTTTGCGCCGCGCAGCAATGCCAAGGAAACGCTCGGCTTGACGGGCGAGGAAGGCACTGCGATTGCGGAGGTTGGCGAGCGGCGCGAGCCGCGCGGCGAGCGGGGCATAGCGGGGAAGAGCCGCGATCATGCGCTCTCTTCGTCCGACGCCGTGCCGTGCTGCACGGGCGGCGAGCACCTCGATCTTCATCCGCGCCATGTCCACGCCCGTCGGACATTCTCGCCGACAGGCCTTGCAGGAAACGCAAAGCGCCATCGCTTCGGCGAGCGCCTCCGATGCCATCGCATCCCGCCCGAGTTGGCCTGTGAGCGCCAGGCGAAGCGTATTGGCGCGCCCGCGTGTGAGGTGAGTTTCCTCGCGTGTGGCACGGAAGCTCGGACACATCACGCCGGCATCGAACGCGCGGCAGGCGCCATTGTTGTTGCACATCTCCACCGCGCCCAGGAATCCGCCGAGCGGGCCGGGATAGGCGGACCAGTCGAGCACCGGCGTGAAGCCTTCCGCCGGCGCATAGTCCGGACCATAACGAAAAAGCCTCCGGTCATCCATGCGCGGCGGATCGACGATACGGTTCGGATTGAAAAGCGCACCGGGGTCGAACGCGTCCTTCACCTCAGCGAAAGCCGCGGTGATGCGGGAGCCGAACATCGCTTCGTGAAACTCGCTCCGCGCAATGCCGTCGCCATGTTCCCCGCTATGGCTGCCTTTGTATTCGCGGACGAGGGCAAAACATTCCTCGGCGACCGCGCGCATCGTTGCGACATCCGCCGGGTCCTTGAGGTTGAGCACCGGTCGTACATGCAGGCAGCCGACCGAGGCGTGGGCATACCAGGTGCCTTTCACGCCGTGGCGGGTGAAAACATCGTTCAGCCGATTCGTATAAGCATCGAGATCGGCAAGATCGACGGCGCAATCCTCGATGAAAGAGACCGGTTTTCCATTCCCCTTCATCGACATCATGATGTTGAGACCAGCCTCGCGCACTGTGGCGATATCGGCCTGGAAGGCAGAATCCGCCGCCCGCACGAGGGAATTCGGATGACCGAGATCCTCCATTGCCTCATCGAGCGCATCGAGCCGCCGCGCGAGCGCGGCATCGTCCTCGCCATGGAATTCGACCAAGAGAAGACTGCCGGGCCGACCGATCAGCATCCGCTCGATCGTCGGACGATAGATCGGGATCGAGAGGCCGAGCGCGATCATGGTGCTGTCCACCAGCTCGACCGCCTCGGGGTCGAGCCCGACAAGCCGCCGAGTCGCCTGCATCGCGTGGCGGAAGGTGGGAAACTGGCAGATGCCGACAACCTTGCGCGGCTTGATGGGAGCGAGCTTGAGCGTAAGCGCGGCGGAGAAAGCCAGCGTACCCTCCGAACCCACCAGGAGGCGGGCGAGATTTTCACGACCTGCCGCGCGCGCCTCCGGCGTGAGCACATCGATATTGTAGCCACCGACACGGCGGAGCTGGCGCGGAAAGCGCGCGGCGATCTCGGCGGCCTCCGCCGCGCCGAGCGCACGCAGCCGCTGGATCAATTGCGCGACCGAAGTTGGCACCTCCGGCCCGAGATTGTCGGAAACGGGCCCAAACTCGTGGCGCGTGCCATCGGCGAGCAGCGCCTCGATGGCGAGCACGTTGTCAGCCATCAGGCCGTAGCGGATCGATTTCGAGCCGCAGGAATTGTTGCCGGCCATGCCGCCGATCGTCGCCCGCGCATGGGTCGACGGATCGACCGGGAAAAAAAGCTGATGGGGCTTCAGCGCTTCATTGAGCGCGCCAAGCACGAGCCCCGGCTCGACGGTGGCCGTGCGCGCCTCGGGATCAACGGCAAGAATGCGACGCAGATGGCGCGAGCAATCGATGACGATCGCCCGGTTGACGGTCTGGCCGCATTGGCTCGTCCCGCCGCCGCGCGGCAGCACCGGCACACCCTCCTCGCGAGCAATGGCGAGCGTGGCCGCCACATCCTCGATCCGCTCGGGGACAACAACGCCCATTGGCGCGACCTGATAGATCGAGGCATCGGTCGCGTAGCGACCGCGGCTTGCCGCATCGAACAGGACATCTCCGGCGATCACCCGCTTGAGACGAAGAGCAAGACGGGAATCTCCAGGCGCGATCGCCGACATTCAGGGCACTCCGTTCCGGCCCACTAGGGGGACCTACCACGGCCCGCCGGTCAATCCCCGTGCCGGCGCCCCCGTGCGGCCCCCGTGCGGCCCCCCTTAGCCGCGCAAGCCGCTCCGGTTGCCGGGGCGCAGGCCGCGCACCATACTTTCCGCTGCTTTGATCTTGTGGCGCCCCACCGCCGCGTCGGGCGCGGGAGGGGGAGAAGGTGAAGCCCGCCAACAACCTGCTGGCCGCAACCGGTACCACGATCTTCACGGTGATGTCGGTCCTCGCCGCGCAGCACAAGGCAATCAATCTCGGCCAAGGGTTTCCGGACACGGACGGGCCGGAGGACATGCTCGCCGCCGCAGCCGCTGCGCTGATGGACGGGCGCAACCAATATCCGCCGATGACCGGCGTGCCCGAGCTTCGGCAGGCGGTTGCCGCCGCCAATGCGCGCTTCTATGGGCTCGATGTCGATCCGGACCGTGAGGTCGTAGTGACTTCCGGGGCGACCGAAGCGATCGCCGCCTGCCTGATGGCGCTGCTCGATCCGGGCGACGAGGTGGTGCTGATCGAGCCGCTCTACGACACCTACCTGCCGATGGTGAAAATGCTTGGCGCCGTGCCGCGGCTGGTCCGTCTCGCCCCGCCTGGCTGGAGCCTGTCGCGAACGGAGCTTGCCGCCGCGTTCGGTTCACGCACCAAGGCACTCCTGCTCAATACGCCAATGAACCCGACCGGCAAGGTCTTCACCTCGGCCGAGCTCGCCTTCATCGGTGAGCTCCTGCAGCGCCATGATGCCTATGCAATCTGCGATGAGGTATACGAACACCTCACCTACGATGGCTGGCGGCATATCCCACTGATGACACTGCCCGGCCTCCGGTCGCGCACTTTGCGCATCGGCAGCGCGGGCAAGGCGTTCTCGCTCACCGGCTGGAAGGTCGGCTATGTCACGGCACCGGCGGAGCTCGCGAGCTTCGTCGCCAAGGCACATCAAAACCTCATCTTCACCACCCCGCCCAACCTTCAGCGGGCCGTGGCGCTCGGCCTCGCCAAGGACGATTCTTATTTCGCAGACCTCGCCTCGGGCCTTGCCGCGAAACGAGACTTCCTGGCGGCCGGTCTCATCGCCCTCGGCATGGAGGCGCTCCCCTGCCGGGGAAGCTATTTCCTGATCGCCGATTTTGCCCCGCTCGGCTTCGCGGGCGACGATGTCGCGTTCTGCCGCCATATCACCGCGGAAGCCGGTGTCACGGCGATTCCGGTTTCGGCCTTCTACGCTTCCGCCGCGCCCAGCCATTACGCGCGCTTCGCCTTCTGCAAGCGCGCGGCGGTGCTGGAAGAGGCAATCGCCCGTCTGACCAGGTATTTCGGGGCCGCGCGCGGGCGCCACAACGGGCTCTCATTGACGGCCGCCGGTTGAGCATCCTACACGGCAGGCCTGCGGCGGGCGTAGCTCAGGTGGTAGAGCGCCAGATTGTGGTTCTGGATGTCACGGGTTCAAGTCCCGTCGCTCGCCCCACCCGGATGTTGCCGTGGGGCGCCCGGCAGCGCTGATCCTGGCGGGCGGCCGGGCCGAGCGCCTGGGCGGCGCGGAAAAGCCGCTGCTTTCGCTCGGGAAACGAACGGTCCTCGATCGGATACTCATTGCCATCGCGGGTGAGATCTCGGCAGTGGCGCTTAGCGCCAACGGCGATCCGGCTCGGTTCGCCAGCTACAGCCTGCCCGTCCTCCCGGATGGAAGGTTCTCCGGGCAGGGCCCGCTGGCGGGGCTGCTCGCCGGGCTCGAGTGGGCGGCGGCGTTAGGGGCGGCGGACCTGCTCAGCATTCCCGGCGACACGCCGTTCCTGCCCAGCGGGCTCGCTGCGCGCCTCGCCCCCGCACCCTCCGTCGCCGCGAGCGGCGGACGTGCTCATTACCTCGTCGCGCTCTGGCCCCTTACGGCACGCGTCGCGCTTACCGAGCGGCTCACGGCGCCAGGCCCGCGCTCAGTTGCCGGATTCGCCGCCGAGATCGGCTCGCGCATCGTGGAATTTCCCGCCGAAGCGACGCACGAGCTCTTTTTCAACATCAACACTCCGGCGGATCTTGCACGGGCACGCGCAATGGTGGCCGCCGGAGCGTAATGACTGAAGATGGAATCACCGCAGGGCTGAATCACAGGAAAAAACAAAGGCCGAGCGCGGGATAAATGAGCCGGAGCGAACGCTCCCGCTCTCGGGTGTGAGCGACGACGAACGGAGGCCGTGCCCGCATCTTAGCAACTCCGAGCCACGGTTTCGCCACCGCAGCCTCGCCAGTCTCCAAGACGGCCGGCCGCCCCGCGCATACGGCGGAATGACGGAGGGAGGGACAGGATGGCGCGTTTGAAACTTCTGCTGCTGGCTTTCGCCCTTGCCGTGCCTCTGGCCGGCTGCGTGGTCTACCAGGAGGGGCCGCCGCCGCGGCCGGGCGCTGCTGTGTGGGTGCCGGGGCACTATACGCCTTACGGAGTTTGGGTGCGCGGGCACTGGACTTGATCGATCGGCCTCACCCGGCCTGACGGCGAAGCGAGGAGGCTGATAGACATCGCTCTCGCGGCAGGCGTGCCGCATCCGAAAGCTTTACGCAAAGGACAGGGAAGAAAGAGAGTGGCGTCCAGCAGCAACGCACCCCGCTATCGTCCAGGACGGCACTTCCTTCAGATCCCCGGCCCCACCAACGTGCCGGATCGGGTTCTCCGTGCCATCGACAACCCGACGATCGACCACCGCGGCCCTGATTTCGCCCAGCTCGGCCGCGACACATTGGCCAGGCTCAAGCACGTCTTCGGCACTTCAGGCCCGGTCATCATTTATCCCGCCTCAGGCACCGGGGCCTGGGAGGCCGCGCTCGTCAACACGCTCTCTCCGGGTGATCGGGTGCTCATGTGCCGCACCGGCTGGTTCGCGAACCTCTGGAAGGAAATGGCGGAGCGGCTCGGACTTGAGCCGCTCTTTGTCGAGACCGATTGGCGCCGCGGTGCGGACGCGGTGGGGATTGGTGAGACACTCGCTGCCGACCGCGAGCACCGCATCAAGGCCGTCTGCATCGTCCACAATGAAACTTCCACGGGCTGTACAAGCCGAATTGACGAGGTGCGCACGGCAATCGACCAGGCAGGCCACCCGGCGCTCTTGCTGGTGGACACGATCTCATCGCTTGCCAGCATCGACTACCGCCACGATGAATGGGGTGTCGATGTTACGATCGCGGGCTCGCAGAAAGGCTTGATGCTGCCTCCCGGCCTTTCCTTCAACGCCATCAGCGGAAAAGCGCTGGCCGCCAGCGCAACCGCCCGGCTGCCCCGCAGCTATTGGGACTGGGGGGCGATGCTGAAGCCCAACACGGAAGGGTTTTTCCCTTTCACACCCGCGACCAATCTCCTGTTCGGCCTCGCTGCGGCCCTCGATATGCTGTTCGAGGAGGGGCTCGACTCCGTCTTTGCCCGTCATGACCGCCATGCCGAGGCGACCCGACAGGCGGTCCGCGCCTGGGGGCTCGAGATTCAGTGCGCCGATCCAAAATATTTCTCCTCCTCCCTCACCGCAGTACGCCTGCCGGAGGGACAGAGCGCGGACGCGCTTCGCGCAACGATCCTGGATCGGTTCAACATGAGCCTTGGCAACGGCCTCGGCATCCTCAAGGATCGGGTGTTCCGCATTGGCCATCTCGGGAATTTCGGCGATCTCGAGTTGCTCGGCACGCTCGGCGGCGTCGAAATGGGACTTGCGATCGCCGGTGTGCCGCATCGTGCTGGCGGCGTGCAGGCGGCGGTCGAATATCTCTCTGGCACAGCCTGAGCGGCCGCGCTTGAAGAACTCGGCCGCCCTACAGGGTAATTCCGGACAAATATCGGCGCCGACGAGCCGTTCCGCCCGGAATTGCCGGCGATCCGCCCAATCATCGTATCCCGGCGACCGTCGCTCCTGAAAGGCCCAATGCCGCGTCGCTCCGCCTCTTCGAGGCCAGCGCAATCCGAGCGGCGGCGGAAGGAGCCGATGAGCGACGTCGGGCATGAGAATCCGTTCGGCGCGCGCCAGTTCGCGATGAAGTAACGCCGGCCCTGTCCTCGGCACGGCTTCGCAAAGCCTGTGGCGGACAGGGATTCACGGAGCATTGACGCACCTCTGCCCTAATGCTGTTCCATGTCGGACAGGGTCGGCGAGCACCCTCCCGGTGCATACCGCTGGAACGCGCCCGGGGCGTCAACGATGAGGACAGGGTGGAATTCGAAGGCGGTGACCATCAGCCGGTGAAGCCGCCAATCACCACGAATTGGGCGGACGAAAGAGCAGGTTCTGGTTGGGCTGCCGGACGGGCCTGCCTGCGGCGTGCTGGGCAATGACCGCGCGGGTTCTGGTGGTCGGGAACGCGGCCGATCATGCGAAGCTCCTCCAAGCCCGGCTGGCGGCTGAATATTATCAGATGGCAAACGTCCCAACCGGGATCGAGGCGCTCAGGCTGACCGGCGAGTGGCATCCGGACATCATTTTGCTCGGCGCGATGCCGTCCGGAATGGACGGGTTTGAAGTCTGCCGGAGGCTTAAGGCTGATCCGGCGATGAGCAATATCCCCGTGGTCATGATCCTATCCCGCAGCAAGACTGCGGAAAGGATGCACGGCCTCGAGGCAGGCGCCGACGACTTCCTGAACGAGCCGATCGAGTTCGACACATTGCTCGCACGCCTGCGTGGCCTGGTGCGTCTCAGACGCCTGCTCGATGAGTGGCAAATGCGCGCGAAGACGGCCCGTCTGCTCGGCCTCACGGGCGGGTCTGAGGAACCTCCGACAACCACCGGCACGCGGGTGCTGGTGGTGAGCGATCAGGAATTCGAGGCGCGGAACCTTGCCGCGTGCCTCGCGCGTGAAGGACTCATTTCCACCATCGCCCGCAACGAGGTGGAGATGCAGGCGGCGACCGCGATGAGCGGCTTCGACCTCATCGTCCTCAACCCCCCGCTTGCCGACGGCGTTTCTCGCGACTTGGCCTCGCGCCTCAGGGCGAGCGAGCGGACCCAGGACATCCCGCTGCTGCTGTTGGCCGACCCCGACGAGGGTGTCGCGCGCGGTTTCGACCTCGGCGCGAATGATTGGCTGCTGCGGCCGGTCGAGGGGAGCGAGCTCCGGGCTCGCGCCCGGAACCAGATCCGACGCAGGCTCTATCAGCGGCGCTTGCGCGCGGGCCTCGATCAGGCGCTGGCGCTTGTCCTTAGCGATCCGCTTACGGGCCTCTATAACCAGCGCTATATTTTGCACCATCTGCGCAACCTGCTGGAGGCCGCGCCCGGCCGCAGCCTTGCCGTGCTGATGATCGATGTCGATCACTTCAAGCGCATCAACGACAATTATGGGCACCTGACGGGAGACCGGGCGCTCAAGGTCGTGGCGGAAACGCTACGTGCGAATCTGCGCGTCTTCGACACGCTCGCCCGCTATGGCGGCGAGGAGTTCGTGGTGGTGATGCCGGGCGCCAGCCTCGGCGAGGCAACCGGGGCCGGCGAGCGGCTGCGCGACGCGGTGGCAGAGATGCGCTTCCAGCCCCATGGGCGGGGCCGGCCCCACCGAATCACGGTCAGCATCGGCGTGGCGGCAAACTTGGACCTCTCCGCCACCCCGGAGATGCTGCTCGAAGTGGCGGACCGGGCGCTCTCCTGCGCCAAGCGCGGCGGCCGCAACCGCGTGGAGGTGGCCCGTGCCGACTGATCGCAGGCACATTGCCGGCAATCCTGCTGCGAATGGGCAATGACTGTGGCAATGAAATTATCTGCGGCCACGCTGACACGCGAGAATCTGTCGAAGCGCACTGTCAAGAGAGGGGTGCGCCAAAGGATTAACTTAATTTCGGTTAATCTCAACCACGGCATTGCAACAAAATGATTTCCGAGCCCCCGCACCTTGTTGAAAGAAGGGGTGGAAGCTAGTTTCCGCGGCAGTCCGGTGCGATGTCGGGGAGGGTACGGAATGGCGCAGGCAATCGATGGCCGGAAACGGACCAGGCCCCGTGAACTCGCGCTCTCGCGCGAGCAGCTCCTCAAGGCCTATCGGGACATGCTGCTGATCCGCCGCTTCGAGGAGAAGGCGGGACAGCTCTACGGCATGGGGCTGATCGGCGGTTTCTGCCACCTCTATATCGGCCAGGAAGCCGTGGTGGTGGGCATTCTCGACGCCATTTCCGAGGGTGATCTCGTGATCACCTCGTATCGTGATCATGGCCACATGCTCGCCACGGGAATGGATCCGCGCGGCGTGATGGCCGAGCTCACGGGCCGCCACGCTGGTTACTCGCACGGCAAGGGCGGCTCGATGCACATGTTCAGCAAGGAGCGCAATTTCTTTGGCGGCCACGGCATTGTCGGCTCCCAGGTGAGCCTTGGCACGGGGCTTGCCTTCAGCAACTGGTACCGTGGCAATGATCGCGTTGCTCTCACCTTCTTCGGTGAAGGCGCCGCCAACCAGGGCCAAGTGTACGAGAGCTTCAACATGGCCGCGTTGTTCAAGCTGCCGGTCATCTATGTGATCGAGAATAACAAGTACAGCATGGGCACCAGCGTCGATCGCGCAACCACCTCGAAGGATCTGTCGCGCAACGGCGCCCCCTGGGGCATTCCCGGCGCGCAGGTGGACGGGATGGACGTAGTCGCAGTCAAGGAAGCGGCGGATATCGCGGTCGCGCATTGCCGTGCCGGCAAGGGACCGTACCTGCTGGAAGTGAAGACCTACCGCTATCGCGGCCATTCCATGTCGGACCCCGCGCGATACCGCACGCGCGAGGAGGTGCAGCAGATGCGCACTGAGCATGACTGCATCGAGGGGGTGCGGGCAAAGCTGCTGGCTCTCGATTTCGACGAGGCATCGCTCAAGGAGATCGATGACGAGGTGAAAAAGATCGTCCAGGATGCCGCGGATTTCGCTCAGGCCAGCCCCGAGCCCGATCCTTCCGAACTCTATACGGACGTTCTTTTGGAGGCATGAGGCCATGAGCACACAAATCCTCATGCCCGCTCTTTCCCCGACGATGACGGAAGGCAAGCTCGCACGCTGGCTCAAGGGCGTCGGCGATCCAATCAAGTCGGGCGACGTGATCGCCGAGATCGAGACCGATAAGGCGACCATGGAAGTCGAGGCGGTGGACGAAGGTCGCATCGCCCAGATCCTGGTTCCGGAGGGCACCGAGGGGGTCGCCGTGAACACGCCGATCGCCGTGCTCGCCGGAGATGGCGAAGCCGCACCGCCGAGCGCTCCGGCCCCCAAGGCGGACACGCCAAAGATGGATGCCCTCAAGCCCGAGGCACCCGCCGCGCGGGCGCCCGTCCCCGCATCGCCCGCGCCCGCGCCCGCGCCGCCTCTCGCGCCGGCGGCGGAGAAGGATTGGGGGGAGGTGAAGCACATCACCGTGCGCGAGGCCCTGCGGGAGGCGATGGTGGCGGAAATGCGCGCCGACGATCGCGTCTTCCTGCTTGGCGAGGAAGTCGCGCAGTACCAGGGCGCCTACAAGATCAGCCAGGGCATGCTCGATGAATTCGGCCCCCGCCGCATCATCGACACGCCGATCACCGAGCACGGCTTCACCGGGCTCGCCGTCGGCGCCGCGCTCAACGGCCTGCGTCCGATCGTCGAATACATGACGTTCAATTTCGCCATGCAGGCGATGGACCAGATCATCAATTCCGCCGCCAAGACCCTCTACATGTCGGGCGGACAAATGGGATGCCCGATCGTCTTTCGCGGACCGAACGGGGCGGCGGCGCGCGTCGCCGCGCAGCACAGCCAGTGCTACGCCTCCTGGTACGCGCACGTCCCGGGGCTCAAGGTCGTGGCTCCCTGGTCTGCGGCGGACGCGAAAGGCTTGCTCCGGGCCGCGATCCGCGATCCCAACCCGGTCATCGTGCTCGAGAACGAGATCCTCTACGGCCACAGCTTCGACTGCCCGACCGCCGAGGATTTCATCCTCCCGCTCGGCAAGGCCAAGATCGAGCGGGCGGGCGATCACGTCACCATCGTCGCCTTCAGCATCATGGTCGGTGTGGCCATGGCGGCGGCGGAGACACTGGCGGCGAGCGGGATCGAGGCCGAGGTCATCAATCTTCGCACGCTCCGCCCGCTCGATATCGGCACCATTGTCGAGAGCGTGAAGCGCACCAATCGCCTGGTGACGGTCGAGGAGGGCTGGCCCTATGCCGGCATCGGCGCCGAGGTGGCGATGCAGGTGATCGAGAACGCGTTCGACTGGCTCGACGCCCCGCCGGCACGCATCCATGGCGTGGATGTGCCGTTGCCCTATGCGGCCAATCTCGAAAAACTCGCCCTCCCGCAACCCGACTGGGTTGTCGAGGCGGTGCGGAAGATCGTCTGAGCCGAGGCGGGGGAGCGCACGATGTCCACCAACATCCTAATGCCGGCGCTGAGCCCGACCATGACCGAGGGCACGCTCGCGCGCTGGCTCAAAAAGGAAGGCGATCCGGTCAAGGCTGGCGACGTGATCGCCGAGATCGAGACCGACAAGGCGACCATGGAGGTCGAAGCCGTCGACGAAGGCGTGCTCGGCAAGATCATCGTGCCGGACGGCACGGCCGGCGTCGCGGTCAATGCGCCGATCGCGGTCTTGCTGGGCGAGGGCGAGACACTGGCGGATGCACCGGCCCCGCCGCCAGCCGCATCTTCCGCGCCTTCGCCGTCCCCTGCTCCCGCGCCAGCATCGCCCGCACCCACGGCGGCCGCCCCGCCACAGGCTCCAATTTTGGCATCCCCACCAGCCGCACTCCAGAAAGGCAATGGCGCGACCGCGCCCCCGGGCCGCATCTTCGCCTCGCCCCTGGCGCGGCGCATGGCGGCCCAGGCCGGGCTCGAACTCGCCGCGCTCAAAGGCAGCGGCCCCAACGGGCGGATCGTCCGCACGGATATCGAGGCCGCGTTGGCCCGCGCGCCCGCAACATCCGCCGCAGCGACGGCGGCCGCTCCCGCTTTGGCCCAAGCCTCTGCGCCGCCCATGGCGGCGAAACCTCCGGCCGCGGCCCCGACACCGATCACCGCCCCGCACCGGCTGGTGCCGCACACCACTATGCGGCGGGTGATCGCGCGGCGCCTGACCGAGAGCAAGCAGACCATCCCGCATTTCTATCTCTCGACGGATATCGCGCTCGACGCCCTGCTCAAGCTGCGCGGAGATCTCAATTCGCGCTCGGCCAAGGAGGGGGCGGGTGCCTTCAAGCTCTCGGTCAACGACCTGATCATCAAGGCCACGGCGATCACGATGACCCGGGTGCCCCGGGTGAATGCGAGCTACACCGAGGAGGGCATCGCCGAATACGAGGACATCGATATCAGCGTCGCCGTTGCGATCCCGGACGGGCTCATCACCCCCATCATTCGCCAGGCGGACCGCAAAGGCCTCGCCGCCATCAGCAATGAAATGAAGGATCTCATCAGCCGGGCGAAAGCGGGCAAGCTCAAGCCGGAGGAATTCCAGGGCGGCGGCTTCTCGATCTCCAATCTCGGGATGTATGGCGTGCGGGAGTTCACTGCCGTGATCAACCCACCCCAGGGCGCGATCCTCGCGGTCGGCGCCGGCGAGCAGCGGCCCGTGGTGAAGGACGGCGCGCTTGCCATCGCGACGATGATGACCTGTACGCTTTCGGTCGATCACCGCGTGATCGATGGCGCGCTCGGCGCGGAGTGGCTCTCTGCTTTCAAGGCGATCCTCGAAGATCCGCTGAGCTTGATGCTGTGAGCGAGACCGGGTTCTCGCTGCGCCCGGCAAGACCCGCGGATGTGCCGGCGCTGCTCCGGCTCATCCGCGCGCTTGCCGATTATGAACGGCTCCTGCATGAGGTGCGCACGAGCGAATCGGATCTTGAAACAGCGCTCTTCGGGAGCAAACCGCGGGCCTCGGCGCTGATCGCTGAAAACGCGGGCGAGGCCATCGGCTTTGCCCTGTGGTTTTATACGTTCAGCACCTTCACCGGCCGCGCTGGTCTTTATCTCGAAGATATCTATGTCCTGCCCGAGCATCGCGGACAGGGGGTCGGGCGCGCGATCTTTCGTTATCTCGCGTCCCAGGCGCTCGCGGAAGGCTGCCCGCGCCTCGAATGGGCGGTGCTCGACTGGAACACACCGGCACTCGGCTTCTATGCCAGGCTCGGTGCCCAGCCGATGGAGGAATGGACGGTGCAGCGGCTGAGCGGGCCCGCGCTCGCGGCGCTGGCCGCCGAAGACGGAGGCAAATCATGGCCGAGACATCCTTCGACCTGATCGTGCTCGGCGCCGGGCCGGGAGGCTATGTCGCGGCCATCCGCGCCGCCCAGCTCGGGATGAGGACAGCGGTGGTCGAACGCGAGCATCTCGGCGGAATCTGCCTCAATTGGGGCTGCATCCCCACCAAGGCACTCCTGCGCACAAGCGAGATCAACCACATCCTGCACCATCTCGGTGACTTCGGCTTCGCCGCGGAGAATCCGCGCTTCGATCTCGAGAAGGTGGTGAAACGCTCGCGCGCGGTCGCCAAGCAGCTAGCCTCCGGCGTCGGCTATCTCCTCAAGAAGAACAAGGTCACGGTCTTCGACGCGGCCGGAAAGCTCGCCGGCAAAGGTCGGCTGGAGCTCGCGAAGAACGGCACGGCTCTGCCGCCGATCACCGCCTCGCACATCGTGCTGGCGACCGGGGCACGGGCGCGCGAGCTCCCGGGGATCGAGGCGGACGGCAAGCTGATCTGGACCTACAAGCAGGCGATGGTGCCGCCGGTGATGCCGAAATCCCTGCTGGTGATCGGGTCGGGGGCGATCGGCGTCGAGTTCGCGAGCTTCTACCATGACATGGGCGCCAAGGTGACCGTGGTGGAAGTCCTGGACAGAATTCTGCCGGTGGAGGACGAAGAGATCAGCGCCTTCGCCCGCAAATCCTTCGAGAAGCAGGGGATCGAGATCATCACCGGCGCCTCGGTCAGCGCCGTGCGCAAGGGTACGGACAACGTCACGGCGGTCATCGCGGGCGGCGGGGAGAAGCGGGAGATCACGGTCGATCGGGTGATCTCGGCGATCGGCATCGTCGGCAATGTCGAAGGGATCGGCCTCGAGGGAACCGGCGTCAAGGTCGAGCGCACCCATGTCGTCATCGACGCGTTCTGCCGCACCGGGGAGCCCGGTGTTTATGCCATCGGCGATCTCGTCGGGCCGCCCTGGCTCGCCCACAAGGCGAGCCATGAGGGGGTACTCTGTGTCGAGAAGATCGCCGGGCTGAACGACGTCCACCCGCTCGATGCCACCAATGTCCCCGGTTGCACCTATTGCCGCCCCCAGGTTGCCTCGGTCGGCCTGACCGAGGCCGAAGCGAAGCGCCGCGGCCATCAGGTGCGCATCGGGCATTTCCCCTTCATCGGCAACGGCAAGGCGATCGCCCTCGGCGAGCCGGAAGGGATGGTCAAGACCGTCTTCGATTTGAAAACAGGCGAGCTGCTTGGCGCCCACATGGTAGGCGCGGAGGTAACGGAGCTGATCCAGGGCTTCGCCATCGCACGGACGCTCGAAAGCACCGAAGCGGAGCTGATGGAGACCATCTTCCCTCACCCGACCGTGAGTGAGACCATGCACGAGGCGGTGCTGGACGCCTATGGACGGGCCATTCACTTCTGATGGTGCAGACGCGCGCTTGACGGCCCCCGCCGCGCCCGCCACTTCTTGTTCCCCGGGGGCCCCAATGGGGCCGCACGGGAAGCTGCTGTGAGATCGCGCGAGATGAGGGGATGAGCACGCGCATCGTCATCGACCATCGGGCAGAGGGGGTGGTCCTGCGCCATCCGGAGAAGGCGCACCGTCCCGACAACCCAATCCAGCGCAAGCCGCCCTGGATCCGCGTCAAGGCGCCGACCCACCCCGTCTATCACGAGACCCATCGGCTGATGCGGGAGAATCGTCTCGTCACGGTCTGCGAAGAGGCCGCCTGCCCGAACATCGGCGAATGCTGGGCCCACCGGCACGCGACGATGATGATCATGGGCGATATCTGCACGCGCGCCTGCGGCTTCTGCAATGTCGCGACCGGCCTGCCCCGATCGCTCGATGCCGATGAGCCCGCGCGCGTCGCCGATGCGGTCGCCAGGCTCGGCCTCCGGCATGTCGTGATCACTTCGGTCGATCGCGACGATCTCGCCGATGGCGGTGCAGGCCATTTCGCCGCCGTCATCCGGGCATTGCGTGAGGCAGCGCCCACGACCTCAATTGAGGTGTTGACGCCCGATTTCCTGCGCAAGCCCGGCGCGCTCGAGTGCGTTGTCGAGGCACGCCCGGATGTCTTCAACCACAATCTCGAGACTGTTCCGCGCCTCTACCCGACAATCCGGCCCGGCGCGCGCTATTATCAATCGCTCCGCCTGCTTGATCGGGCGAAGCTGCTCGATCCGGCCATTTTCACGAAATCGGGCCTGATGGCGGGCCTCGGTGAGGAAAAGGCGGAGATCCTCCAGGTGATGGATGATCTCCGCATCGCCGGTGTCGATTTCCTCACCATCGGCCAATATCTGCAACCAACCATAAAGCATGCTGCGGTGGCGCGCTTCGTGCCACCCGAGGAGTTCGCCGAATATGCGGCACTCGCGCGCGGCAAAGGCTTCCTTCTCGTCAGCGCCTCGCCGCTCACCCGCAGCTCATACCATGCAGACGCCGATTTTGCTTCCCTCAAGGCAGCGCGCGCCAAAGAGCTCGCTCCGGCCCCATAGCGCGAATGCCGACATACGCGGAACGCACCCCGGTTCCCTATCGGCCTGACCAGCTCTTCGATCTGGTCGCGGATGTAGGGGCATATCCGCGCTTTCTGCCTTGGTGCGTGGGCGCGCGGGTGCGCAGCCGTACCGATCGCATGTTGCTCGCCGATCTCACCATCGGCTTCGGCCCCTTCCGCGAAAGCTTCACCAGCCGCGTGACACTCGAACGGCCTCAGCGCATCCGTGTCACCTACGAGAACGGACCGTTTCGATTCTTGAACAACGAATGGATCTTCGTGCCCGATCCGCACGGCTGCGAAGTCGATTTCTTTGTCGCTTTCGAATTCAGAAGCCGCCTCCTGCAAAAAGCCGTCGGCGTCGTGTTTGGAGAGGCGGTGCGAAGGATGGTGAATGCCTTCCGCAAGCGCGCGGCTGACATCTATGGGCCACCGGCCGGGCTCACCGTGTCCGCGCCGCCGAAAATCCTGACGCGCTGACAAGAGCCACCGTTACGAAAGGTACGATGTCATGGCCTATGCGCCGCCGCCGCCGGATCCGTCATTGCCGCCGCTCAGGGTCAATCTCTACTCCGATACACAAACGAAACCGACAGCCGGGATGCGCGCAGCGATCGCCGCTGCCGAGGTCGGCGATGAACAGTCGGGCGCAGACCCGACCGTCAATCTTCTCTGTGAACGGATGGCAAGTCTCCTCGGCAAGGAAGCCGCCATGTTCCTCCCGAGCGGGACAATGTGCAATGAGGTGGCGATCCTCACCCATTGCCGCCCCGGCGATGAAATCCTCGCCCACAAGACCGCGCATATCGCAACGGCCGAAGGTGGCGCACCCTGGGCGCTTGCCGGCGCGCGCGTCGTTCCGCTCGAAGGCCCGCGCGGCATCTTCGACACGGCAGCCCTCGTCGCCGCATTTCGCCCCCGCACCCGCTACGCGCCGCCGCAGGCCCTCGTCGCGGTCGAGCAGACTTCGAATCTGGGCGGCGGCGCGGTGTGGCCGCTTGCTTCCCTGACCGAAATCGCTGCGGCCGCGCACGAAGCGGGTCTCGCCACACATATGGATGGCGCGCGGCTGATGAACGCGGTCATCGCGAGCGGAGTTCCAGCGCACGAGATGGTCGCCGGCTATGACAGTGTTTGGCTCGATTTCACCAAGGGGCTCGGCGCTCCGGTCGGCGCTGTGCTCGCTGGATCGGCCGCCTTTATCGACGCTGCCTGGCGCTGGAAGCAACGGCTCGGCGGCTCCATGCGGCAGGCCGGCATCTGCGCCGCGGCCTGCCTTTACGCGCTCGATCATAACATCGAGCGCCTTGCAGAAGACCATGAGAATGCTCGGCTGCTGGCGCGCGGGCTCTCTCAGATTCCCGGCATCACGGTCGAGCTGCCGGAGACGAACCTCCTCTTCTTCGATACCTCCGGCACCGGCATGCCGGCCGAGATTCTCGCCGCGCATGTCCGCCGCCATGGCGTGCTCATCTCCGTCATGGGCAAGTTCCGTGGCCGCGCCTGCCTTCATCTCGATGTGGATCGCGACGGCGTGGAAGAAGCCGTGGCGGTGCTGCGGACGGTCGCCGCGGCAAAGATGGCGGCCTGATGCTCAACCAGGCCGCTCTCGAAGAGGCCGCCGCCCTGCTCGCACTCTGCCGCGCCCGCGGCATCACGCTGGCGACGGCCGAGAGCTGCACCGGCGGGCTGGTCGCAGCAGCCCTCACCGCGATCGCCGGTTCCTCCGATGTTTTCGAGCGCGGTTTCGTCACCTATTCGAATGCTGCGAAAGAAACGCTCCTCAACGTGCCCGCCTCCCTGATCGCGAGCGACGGCGCAGTGAGCGAGCCGGTGGCGCGCGAGATGGCCACGGGCGCGATCCGCAATTCCTCCGCGAGCCTCGCCGTCTCCGTGACCGGCGTTGCCGGACCGGGCGGGGGCAGCGCGGAGAAACCCGTCGGCCTGGTCTGGCTCGGCGCGGCGCGGCGCAACGGCGCGGTATGGAGCGAACGGCATCTCTTTTCCGGAGACCGTGCAGCCGTTCGCGCCGCGAGCGTCAAGGCGGCACTGGCGCTGTTCGCGCGCTTGGCTGGGCAGGGCGGCTGATTTGCTGCAGACCGATTATGACGTCATCGTCGTCGGAGCCGGGGTGGCGGGTCTGGCCGCCGCCACCTCGCTCGTCGCCGCGAAGAAACGCACGCTCGTGCTCGAGGCGAGCGGACGGATCGGCGGCCGTGCCTGGACCGCTTATCCCGAGGCTCTCGGCGGAGCCTGGTTCGACATGGGCGCAATTCTGCTGCACTCGGCGGAAAGGAACCCTCTGACCGCCATCGCGGAACGGGCGGGCGAGAAGCTGCGGCATGTGGACAGAGAGCGCCAGAGGTGCACTTTCATCGGCGCCCACCCCGCAAGTGAAGCGGAGCTTGCCGGTTACGAAGGAGCCTGGGAGCGTTTCGCCATGCGGGCGCAGGAATTGCTCGTCCCAGCCTTGCCAGATCCATCGCTCGGCGCGGTGGCGCGGAGTCTGCCGGACGATCCCTGGGCGCTGACGGTGGAGGCCTGGGAAGGGCCGGTGATCTGCGCCGTCGATGCCAATGATTTCAGCCTCGCGGACTGGCAGGCCAATGCGCTCACAGGCAGCAATCTCCTTCTCGAAGGAGGGATCGGCGCCTTTGTCGAGCGCCGGCTCGTCGGAGACCTTGCGATCCGGCGCAACACTGCGGTCAGGCGAATACGCTGGGATGGCGCAGTCACAGTGGAAACCGAGACCGGCGCGCTGCGGACGGCAAGCTGCATCGTCACCGTCTCGACCGGCGTGCTCACCGCAGGGGGGATCGCCTTTGCGCCGGAACTTCCGCCGGAAGTCGGCGAATGCCTGGCTTCCCTGCCGATGGGCCTGGCCATGAAAGTCGTCCTGCGTGCCGCCGGCCCTGACCGCCTGGACTTGTCCCCTCACACCGTGCTCGATCGGCGGATCGAAAAGAGCGGCGAGCCATTGATGATCTTCCAGTGCTGGCCGGATGGGCGGGATTACGTCCAGGGTTGGATCGGCGGGAGCATGGCCTGGGCGCTCTCCCGCGCCGGAGACGGAGCGGCGGCGGATTTCGCCCTGGCGGAGCTCCGGCGCCTTTTCGGCGGCCGCATCGACCGGCTCTTCGAACCGAAGGCAGCGCTGGTCACCCATTGGGAAAGCGATCCCTGGGTGCGTGGCGCCTATGCCTATGCCCGCCCGGGCGGCGCAGCGGCACGAGCACGACTCGGCGAGCCACTGGCGGATGGGCGGTTGATCTTTGCCGGCGAGGCCTGCCACGAAGGGCTGGCGGGAACGCTCGGCGGCGCCTGGGAGAGCGGAAAAAGGGCCGCGCGGCTGGCAATGCAATGGGCAGGCTGACATTCTGGCGCAAGCCGCGCATCCCCGTAATCGAGCTGCACGGGATGATCGCTTCGCGATTCGGTCAGCTCAATATCGCCAGCGCCGCCCCGCTGATCGAGAAGGGCTTCGCCGCTGCCCGTGGCCGGCCGGTTATCCTCGATATCGACAGTCCGGGCGGCTCGCCAGTGCAGTCCGACCTGATCGCAAGCCTGATCCGTCGCCGCGCGGAGAAGGCCAAGGTCGAGGTCCATGCAGTAATCGGTGATGTCGGCGCTTCCGGCGGCTACTGGATCGCCTGCGCCGCCGACCGGATCCACGCCAACCCGATGAGCCTGGTGGCCTCGATTGGCGTGCGCGGTGGCGGCTTCGGTTTTTCCGACCTCATCGCGCGCTTCGGTGTGGAGCGCCGCCTCTATACGGCAGGCGCGCATAAGGCACGGCTCGACCCGTTTCGGCCCGAACAGCCCGACGATATCGCCTACGTGCAAGACCTGCTCGACACGCTGCACCACCGCTTCAAGGACTGGGTCCGTGAACGACGGGCCGGCAGGCTCAAAGGTGCAGAGGAGGAAATTTTCGACGGATCCGTGATGCTGGGGGAGCGCGGCTTGGCGCTCGGCCTCATTGATGGATACGCCGATATCGACGGCCTCGTCCGTGAGCTTGGAGGCGAGCGCGCGCGGCCGCGAATCTTCCGCCCGCGCCCGCGCGGACTGCTGCGAAGGCTGCCGCGCCTCGCGGCCGATGCGGCGCTCGACTCGATCGAGGAACGCGCCGCGCGGAGCGGGCTTCTTTCCTGACGCCTGGGCGTGGTGATTTCAGATGGGCCGCGCGGGTCGCGCTTTGGCTTTGTTGTCTCGGTCAATTTCATGGCTTTGGCGGGATCGTGAACGATCCGCCAAAGCCATGCCGATCTACTCTTCTTCCCGAAGCACGCGGCGCTCTTTTTCGCGTGTCATCGGGGTCGGCGCGCGATCGCCCTGATCGGTGAAGCTCGTCGGAAACTCGCCGAGATTTTCCTCGATCGCGGCCTCGTCGATCGTCTCCGCGACCGGAACCTCTCCATGATGCTGCGTCATCGGGTTCGGAAGCTGCCCCACCGGTGGATTGTCGTCGATCGCCTGCAACTCGCGGGCTCGTTCAAGGTAATCCGCTTCGCGTCCTTTCGGCGCCCCCTCGGCGCGCCACAGCCGCAATGCCCGCGCCCGGATCCGCCTCTCGTGATTGTCTTCCGTTGTGGCCATTCCAGACCTCCTCAACAATATGCCCTGACAAAGCTTAGCAGCTCTTCCTCACCTGGGGGCTTTTCCAGCACCTTTTCAACGCCGAGCTCCGTCGCCCTGGCGCGAATGACCGGCGAGGGTGATCCGGTGATCAAAAGCACGGGAATGGCAGCACCCGCTCCCCGCAGCCGCGCGGCCAGTTCGAGCCCGGTCATCTGCGGCATGTGATGATCGAGGATCAAACAGGCAGGCCGTGACCCGCTGTCATTGAGAAATGCCGCGGCCGAGGCGTAGGTGCTCACGGGATGGCCCGCCAGCTCGATCAGGAACTTGAGCGAGTCGAGGACGGCCGGATCATCATCGACGACCGCCACAGTACCGCTCATGGTGTCCACCATTGCCTCAATCGCCCAAAACCCAGCGGTACCGGATGATCATGGAAAACATACACGGGACAAATTCATGGGCCGGCGCCTGGCCGGCCGCATTGATGCAGATCAGGCATTCGCCCGGCGCGCCGAGAGGGAGTCCGGAAGGGTGAAACAGAAAATTGTCCCACCACCCATCCTATGCTCGGCGCTGAGTTCGCCGCCATGCGCCTCGACGATCGTCCGGCAGACTGAGAGACCGACTCCCATTCCGCTCGGCTTGGTCGTTACGAAGGGCTGAAAGAGCCGGCTGCGGACCTCCTCGGGCAGGCCAGCGCCGGTATCCGCAACTGAGACAATGATCTTGTCCCGAGCGCGGCTCGTGCTGACCGTGAGTTCGCGCCGCTCGGCACCTGCCATCGCTTCCACGGCGTTCCGCATCAGGTTGAACAACACCTGCTGGATCTGGACCTTGTCGATAAGCGCCAGGGCTGCGTCCTCGGCGACACGAATCTCAAGGCGCACGCCAGTGCCGATGCCGACCAGTGCGAGCGCACTCGCCTCCTCGATGGTCTTTGCCAGATTTTCGACCCGCCGTTCTGTCTCCCGCTTGCGCACGAAGTCTCGCAGGCGCTGGATGATCTGCTGCGCCCGCTCCGATTGTTCGGCGATCCGTTCCACTGCGGCAAGCCCACCCGCCTCATTGCCGGCGGCGAAAAGGCGCCGGGCGCCGCTCAGATAATTGGCCATGGCCGTGAGCGGCTGGTTCACTTCGTGGGCAAGCGCCGAGACCATCTGGCCGAGCTCGGAAAGACGCGAGACGTGAACCAGCTCCGATTGCAACTCCCCAAGCCGGCGCTCGCGTTGCTGGCGTTCGGTCAGATCGCGCACAAACCCCGTAAAAAGGCGCGCCCCGGGCAGCATGACTTCGCCCACGGAGAGCTCCATGGGAAAGATGCTGCCGTCGCGCCGCTGGCCAGCGACGATCCGGCCGATGCCGATGATCCGGCGTTCGCCCGTCGTCAGATAACGCGTGAGATAGGCATCGTGTTCCTCACGGTAAGGAGACGGCATCAGCATGCTCACATTCCGGCCGAGTGTCTCTCCTGCCGCCCAGCCAAACAATCGCTCGGCTGCGCTGCTGAAGGATTGGATCAGGCCATGCTCATCGATCACGACCAGGGCATCGGGAACGGTTTCGAGAATCGATCGAAGCAAGGCTTCTTGCTGTTCGAGCTCTCGGTGCGCACGCTCCGCCTCGGCAAGGTCACGCGCCACCTTGCACACCCCGATGATACGGTCCTGCTCGTCGCGGATCGGCGAGATGGTGAGCGCAACAGGAATAACCATACCATCCTTGCGCTTCCGCCGCGTCTCGAAATGAGCGAGCGTCTCACCGCTTCGGACCCGTTCGAGGATTGCAGCCTCTTCGGCAATCCGGTCGGGGGGAACGATGCACAGGATCGGAGTGCCGATGATTTCCTCGGCGGTATAGCCAAACAGTACCTCCGCCGCCTTGTTCCAGAAGGTCACGATCCCATCGAGATCTTTACCGACAATCGCGTCATCCACCGCGCGCGCGATCGCCTCGAGCCACACGCGCGCGCCGTCTCCTTCCTTCGCCGCCTGGTTCGGGTGCGGAATACGGGACAAGAGGGCGGCCCTCCGTGGCGCTCACGCGGCGCAGGTTGCCTCCATCCGGCGGCGGTAACGATAGGTCTCGTCGGCAAGGTCGAGACTCACATCGCCCCAGGTGAGCGTCCGGCCCGCGGCCACGGCGCGACGAAGACGGACCCCTCCGGCAAGCCCGATCGGCAGCCCGCCGAGCGCCAGACTCGCAGCGGCAGGCATGAGCCGTCCCCAGACCATCGCGCCTCCCTCGCCATCGAGCATTGTGCCGGCAGCGAGGTCGTGCTTGGCGGTGGCGACAACATCGGCACGGAAGGCATCGGGAGCTCCGGTCGGCTCGGCGCGCAGCGCGGCGGAAAGCACGGAAATGCCCAGCTCAAGGCCGATCAGATGGAAGGGGCGCCAGAGCGCGGCGCGGGTGCCGCTCGGGTCGGTCGCGATTCCGTATTCCCCGAAGCAGCGTGCGGTATAGGCATTGGGCGCCGCAAAGACGACGTAAACACCCCAGCGGAGATCATTCGCCACTGGCTCGCCGTTGCGGTGCAGGCTGGAAACGACCTCGACCATCCCTTCGGCACTGCTGAGCACGGACGCGAGCTCGGGCGCGGCGACAGGCGGGAAGCCGAGACCGCCTGCGGGTGCAGCGAGTCCGGTCGCATTGGCGACCGCAGCCATCTCGATCGCCGATTTCGTGCCGTCGAGGAAAGAATTGAACATTTTTGGGTTCATCCCACCTCGCACGGCCTGTTCCGCGGTCAGCCCGTAATGGTCCCAGACCGTCTCCGGCGTGGAGGCATGATAGGCGGGAAGATATTTCGTGCCTTTGCCGGCAGCCAGCACGGCAAAGCCTGCGGCGCGGGCCCAATCCACCAGCTCGCAGATGAGCGCCGGCTGATCGCCGTAAGCGAGCGAATAGACCACACCGGCCGCCTCCGCCTCGCGTGCAAGAAGAGGGCCTGCCAGCGCATCCGCCTCGACATTCACCATAATGATATGCTTGCCCGCCGCAATGGCCGCGCGGGCGTGGGCAATGCCGGCGGCCGGGTGGCCGGTCGCCTCTATCACCACCTCGACATCGGGACGGGCGATCAGAGCTTTCGCATCCTCGGTAATCAGCGTCGCGGCGATGCGCGCCTCGTCCCAGCCTACGGCACGGCAAGCAGCGCGGGCGCGTTCGGGCGAGAGCTCGGCGATGCCGGCCACGGCAAGCCCCTTTGTGCCCGGCACCTGGGAGAGGAACATCGAACCGAACTTTCCCGCTCCGATCAGCCCGACGCGCACAGGGCCAACTGCGGCAAGCCGGCGAGCAAGCAGCCGCGACAGGTTCATCGCGCCCTCCTTATCCGATGCGGAGCAGCCGAGTGCCCTCGTCGTGCAGCCAGGCTATGGCGGCGTCGGTGTCGGGGCTGAGCTTACGCACCAGCGCCCAGAAGCGTGGACCGTGATTCATATGGCGAAGGTGGGCGACCTCGTGGGCGGCAACATAATCCTGAACGAAGGGGGGCGCCATCACCAGCCGCCAGGAGAAGGCAAGAGAGCCGTCGGCGCCACAACTTCCCCAGCGGCTTCTTGTGTCGCGCACGCGCACGCGCCGTACCTTGACGCCGAGGCACGCGGCCTTCTCCGCGACCAAAGCCGAAAGGCGCTGTTTGGCCTCCGTGCGCAGGAAGTCGCGCACGCGGCGGGGCAGGAAGGCCACATCTCCGGAGACGCGGATTTCCCCCCCTTCCAGCCAGACACCCCGGCGTGCCCAGGGGATGTGGCGGATCAGCTGCTCGACACCGCCAAGCGGGATGAGCGCACCCGGCGCGAGGGCAACCGCGTCGGGCAGGGCCGCAAGATGGGCGGCAACCCAGCCGGCGTGGGCGGCGAGCAAGGCCAGGCCGGCCCGACGCCCGGTGCGCAGAGGCAAGGTAACGACCACCAGCCCGCCCTTCGGCTCAATGCGGAGGCTGACCCGCCGGGCACGGCTGCTCCGGCGCCAGAGCACGCGCGTCTCGCCGCCCGGAAGCGCCAGGGTCTCGGATTCGGAGCTGTCCATCATCGCGGACCATGGCGAAACCGTTCCGCGTCGCGCAACCCTCGGGAAAGCTAGTCTGGAATGAACCCCCCGGTAACCGCGTCGCACCAGACCAGCTGATCCCGCACCGCCTTGACGCCCGGCACCCCGGCAATGAGAACATTGAGAGCCTTGCGCTGCTCGTCCTGCACGATGATGCCACTAAGCTCCACGGTGCCGTCCGTAACGGTAATGGCAAGGTTGCGCAGCGACGGCGCCCAGGGCTGGGCGGCGATTTCAGTAAGGATTTTCGCGCGGATGGCCTCATCGCTATCCAGTGGCGCCGGCCGCTCGGCGAGGATATGGCCGAGCGCGCGCACCAGATCGGCGCGGGCGATGATGCCGACGAGCGCGCCATCCGGGTGATCGAGAACCGGCAGCCGGCGCACGTGATGCTGTTCCATCAGGCGGACGACCTCAGCAAGCGGCGTCGCCGCCGTGACGGCCACGACATCGCGGCTCATTACCTCGGTCACGGTTCGGCCATGCGCGTGCACATACTCGCGAGCGAGGCGCGGCTGGGAAAAGACCAGCTCGAGCCAGCGCGGTTCGCGCTCCGTCCCGGTTTCGGCGCGGCGAAGCAGGTCGCTCTCGGTCAGAATGCCAACCAAACTGCCTTCCGCATCGAGCACCGGCAACCCGCTGATGCGTTTCTCGACAAGGAGGGCAACGGCCTCGTCGAGCCTCGTGTCAGGACGGACGGTGACCGGGTTCACAGTCATCACGTCTGCGGCGTTCATACGAATCTCCTGAAGAACCCGAACAGACATGCTATAGACGAATTACATCTTGCGGGCAGCACGGCTTGGACGCCTTGATCGAAATCAAGGCGCGCTTGCGCATATCGGGCTTGGCTGCCTTTCGAATGAGGCGGCGAAAGCGTCGCGGCGATGTCATGATTGCGCCATCGCAGGTAAAGGCCAATCAGCGCATATGTTTTGCTCCGCGCACCCGCCCGAACTGCCTCGGGGAGAAGGGGAATAATGACATACGTCTCCGGAAACCGGGTCACCAAGCCGTCGCCGGTCATGGCTGAGGAAGCGCCCGGGGGAAAACCGATGGGAGCGCCAGTCGAAGAACCGTTCGATCGGATGTTGCACGCCGCAGAGGCACGGCTGACGAGCGGGCTCTCTCCGGTCGCGATTGGTGGCTCTTTCCTCGACTGGGCGGTGCACCTGGCCAATCAGCCCGCGCGACGGGTCGAGCTCCTGCATCGCGCATGGCGCGAATGGGTGGAGCTGCTGAGCGGGGACAAATCGCTCGAATTGGCGCCAGGACCGACCGACCACCGCTTTACCCATCCGGGTTGGCAGCAGGAACCGTTCCGCTCTTTTGCCCAGGCTTTCCTTCGTGCCGAGCGTTGGTGGACGGAAGCGGCGGCGAACACGCGCGGCGTGGGTGCCTCGGCCGAACGCATCGTCACCTTCATGACACGACAGGGGCTCGACACCGCTTCCCCCTCCAATCTTCCCTGGCTCAATCCTGAGGTGATCGAGGCGACTGTCCGATCCCAGGGCAGGAACTTCCTCAACGGGCTCAGCAACGCGATCGCGGATGCGAACGAAACACTCTCGGGACGGACGAGCCTGCCTCTCGCGGTGGGCCGGGACGTGGCCTCAACGCCAGGGCGTGTGGTCCTGCGCAACAATTTGATGGAGCTGATCCAGTACTCACCGAAAACGCCGCGTGTGCGGCCGGAACCGGTGCTCATCATTCCGGCCTGGATCATGAAGTACTATATTCTTGACCTCTCTTCGCACAATTCTCTGATCGCCTACCTCGTCGCGCAGGGCTACACCGTCTTCTGCATCTCCTGGCACAATCCGACCGGAGAGGATCGCGACGTCAGCTTCGATGATTATCGAAGGCTCGGCGTGATGGCCGCCATCGATGCCGTCACGGCCATCACCGGGGCACGCAAGCTTCACGCCACCGGCTATTGCCTCGGCGGAACGTTGCTCGCCATCGCTGCGGCGGCGATGGCGCGCGAGAACGATAACCGGCTGCAGAGCATCACGATGTTCTGCGCTCAGACCGATTTCGTCGAGGCGGGCGAGCTGCAGCTCTTCGTCACGGAGAGCCAACTCGCCTTCCTCGAAGATCTGATGTGGCAGCAAGGCTATCTCGATAGCCGTCAGATGGCCGGGGCATTCCAGATGCTGCGCACGAATGATCTCGTCTGGTCACGGATGATCAAGGGCTATTTCCTTGGTGAGCGTGAGCACCCGAACGACCTCATGGCGTGGAACGCAGATGCAACCCGGATGCCCTATCGGATGCAGGCGGAATATCTTCGCCGCCTGTTCCTCGATAACGACCTCGCGGAAGGGAGGTTTCCGGTCGGAGGACGGCCGGTCGCACTGGCCGATATTCGCCTGCCTTTCTTTCTCGTCGGCACCGAGACCGACCATGTCGCGCCTTGGCGCTCGGTACACAAACTCCATTTGCTGAATCCGGGGGACATCACTTTCGTGCTCACTTCGGGTGGGCACAATGCCGGCGTCGTCAGTGAGCCAGGCCACCCGCGCCGGCATTTCCGCACACGGAGGAGCATGCCGGGCGAGCGCTATCTGGGTCCGGACGAATGGTGCGAGCACGCGGTGCGGCATGAAGGCTCATGGTGGCCGGCTTGGGTCGCTTGGCTCGGTGAACGCTCTGGCGAGCCGGCCGCGCCACCGTCGCTTGGCAACGAAGCCGCTGGTTTCCCGGCCGGCGAGGCGGCGCCCGGTCGGTATGTTCATGAGACGTGACAGGCAGGAAGCATGAGGTGTCCTGGCGTTCCTGATCGAAATCAATGCCGCCACATCCCGGGCCGGGTATCTTGAAATAGGGTCGATCGCAACGAACGGAGGATTTGTGATGGATAAGGAAACATCGTTCCTCACCGGACAATGGCCTGCTTTCGCAGCAGGGTCTGAGCAGCGATGGAAGGCGTTGACCGCGGCCAACTCGCGTCTGATGCAAGGCATGCTTTCGGTTTGGCAGCAGGAAATGGAGCTCGGTCAGCAGCTTTTGGCGGAAAACATTGCCGATCCGAAGGCATTCAGCGAAGCCGTCGCAGGCGGAGCCGATGCGGGCGCACAATGGTCGGCTGTCCATCGGCGCTTCGACCGGACAGTGGCGGCGATCCGCAAGATCAATGACGAATTTTTCGACTGCCTGTTCGACGTCGCGGCGATGGCCAACGGGGCATCGGAAGGCAACGGCGCAAAGGTGCCCGCTGCGCCTGCCGGGGGCACGCAGACACGCAGCGTGGCTCGCACCACCTGATCATCCAAGACGAACGGCCTCGCGCGCGGGGCAGGTAGGACGCACGAGTTCTGCCTGTACCCTCTCCAGGTCTCGGCCAGTGGGGCGATAAAATCGATCCTGAGTGCGGTACCGCCTCGGGTGAGGTTGCAGCTATCGATATCAGCATGAACCCGCCATCAAGGTTGGGTGTGGGGTGGTTTGTGCCATCAGTTGCCCCGGCAACAACATCCAGCGCGTCGGCACGCTCCGCATTGCAAGAGGACGGATCGCGGGCTCCGCAGCGGCAATCGCCGCCGCCGCGCCGGATCGGGAAAGAGGTCCGCAGGCTGCAAGCGGGTGATTGCACCCAAGCCGCCGACCAGTGCGGTTCGGTGACGGCGTTCCACCAAAGGACAGAAGGATGAGGGGCCAGCCAGCGCGCCGCAAGGGCCGGGGCGTCATTGAGTGGCGCGGCCGTGCTGAGAAGGCTTACGCGGGCGCGGCCTGCGGATCGGGGCCCGGGGCAGGGGCCTGGGGCAAGTCCGGCAAGGAAGAGCGCCCAGCACAGGTCGGCGGTAAGATTCTGCGTGTGTCGGGCGAGTCGCGAGAGCCGGAGCAGAGGTGAAAGATCGGGGGTAGCCGCCGGCGTCACCAGGCTCGCAAAGGGGACACCTCCTCCCCCGTCCGGCAGGATCGTGGTGAGCACGCCCGAACGGGTATGGTGGATCAGCCGGCGGGTGGCGGCAATCGGGGAAGACGGGTCTGCCATCGTTCGGTTTCCCTCCCGGCGTGCTTGCGCCACAATGTGATGGCACCCCGCTCCATATGGAGCAGGCCGAGAAGGGGCCCGTTGGGAACGGCCACATGAAACACACCATTGCCCTGGTCGATGACGACCGCAACATCCTGACCAGCGTCGCCATGACGCTCGAACAGGAAGGATTCCAGGTCCGCACCTATACGGATGGAGAGAGCGCGCTGCAGGGGATCAGCGCCCGTCCCGTCGATCTCGCGGTCCTCGACATCAAAATGCCGAGGATGGACGGGATGGAGCTTCTTCAGCGGCTGCGCGCGCGCACCAGCCTGCCGGTGATCTTCCTCACCAGCAAGGACGAGGAGGTGGACGAGCTGATGGGGCTCCGGCTCGGCGCGGACGATTATATCCGCAAGCCCTTCAGCCAGCGCCTGCTGATCGAGCGTATCCGGGCGTTGCTGCGGCGCAACGAGGCAGGTCGGGCCGAGGGGTCGGGCGCCGCGCCGACAGGCGTGATGGTTCGCGGCGATCTTGCCCTCGACGAGAACAAGCACCAATGCCTTTGGAAGGGGCAGGATATCCAGCTCACCGTGACCGAGTTCCTGCTCGTGAAGGCTCTGGCGGCGCGGCCGGGACTGGTCAAGTCCCGAGACCAGCTCATCGATGCCGCCTATGGCGAGAATATCTATGTGGACGACCGGACGATCGACAGCCACGTCAAGCGCATCCGCAAGAAATTCCGGAGCACGGACGGCGAGTTCAACCAGATCGAGACGCTCTACGGCATCGGTTACCGCTATAAGGAGGCGTAAGCCGCACCCGGAGGCCGGCGAGGGAGAAGGATGCCGGAAAGCGGCGCAGTCCCTGGCGGAGGCCCTAGCCGAGCTCCTAGCCGAGCCCCCCTGGGCACGAGCTTGTTCGCGCGGATGAACACGCCGCGCCATCGCGGCGGGTCATCGCTGCTCAAGCGCATTCTGCTCGTCAATATGGTGCCGCTCGTGCTGCTGGTCGCGGCACTCCTCTATCTCGATCAGTATCAGAGCGGCCTCCTCGAGGCCGAAGTGCAGGCGCTGCGCCAGCAGGCCCGAGTCTTCGCCGCCGCGCTCGAGCAGAGCGCCGTCAAGGAGGCGACACCCGGGCAGCCGACGCTGGTGCCCGACCTGAGCCGCCCGCTGCTGCACCAGCTCGCCGCGCCGACACCGAATCTGGATGCCCGGCTCTACGCACCCGACGGCCAGCTCATCACCGACAGCCGCGTGCAGGAGGGGCCGGGAGGAGCCATCACCACCACCCCGCTACCGCCGCCGGTGGTCCGTGGTCCGCTCCTCACCATCGTCGGCTGGCTCTATGACCATCTCCAGGCGTTGCTGCCGCAATCCGCCTCCACCCCGGTGGTGGAGGGGGGACCGGGCTCCGGTGGGCTTGACTGGGCGCCCGATTTCAAAGCCGCGGCAACACTGATCTCCGAAGCGAGCAAGGACGAGCTGCCACCCTACGTTCGCCGGACCCAGGACGGGCGGCTGCTGGTCACGGTCGCCGAGCCGGTGATGAGCGGCGGCCGGCAGCTCATCGGCATTATGCTGCTCACGCGCGAAGCGGTGGAGGTGGTGAACGCGCTTTTCGCCATCCGCCTCTCCATCCTCGAATTCTTCTCGCTGGCACTGGCGCTGACGGTGATCATGTCGATCTATCTTTCGCGCACGATCGCCCGGCCGATCCTGAGGCTCGCTCTCGCCGCCGAAAAAATGCGTGAAGGACGAGGACGAACGGGGGCCGTGCCGAGGAGCCTGCGCGAGCGGCGCGATGAGGTCGGCGTGCTCGCCCGGGCGCTGGCCGACTCGGCCGCCGCCCTCTGGACGCGGCTCGATGCGATCGAGCGTTTCGCCGCTGACGTAGCGCATGAGATCAAGAACCCGCTTTCGTCGATTCGCAGCGCAATCGAGACGATGCCGCGGATCACCAACCGCGAGCAGCAGCAGCGGCTCTTCACGATCATGGCCGACGATGTCGGGCGGCTCGACCGGCTGATCAGCGACATTTCGGAAGCCTCGCGGCTCGATGCGGAGATGTCGCGCACCTCAACGGAGCGGGTCGATGTGGCACCGATCCTTTCCACTCTCGCCGAGCTGCACGAGACGACGCGGCAGAACGGCGATCCGTATGTCGTCGTGGAAGTTCCTGAGAACGGCCTCATCGTCGAAGGGGTGGAAGGGCGGCTCGTCCAGGTGTTGCGCAACCTGATCGGCAATGCCGTCTCCTTCAGTCCGCGCGAGGGGCACATCCGCCTCACCGGACGGATCACCGGCAACACCGTCGAGGTGGCGGTGGAGGATCAGGGGCCTGGAATTCCCGAGAGCAAGCTCGAGCACATCTTCGACCGTTTCTATTCCGAACGGCCGGAAGGAGAAGAATTCGGCCGGCATTCCGGTCTTGGGCTCTCCATCAGCCGCCAGATCGTGGAAACCTTCGGTGGACGGATCAGCGCCGAGAATCGGCGCGACGCCAACGGAGCGGTGCTCGGCGCGCGCTTCGTCCTGCGCCTGCCGCGGGGCGAGATAAAGCTGCGCCAGGGGCGCCAAGCCGCTTCGACACAAGCGAGGGGCGACCGCCGCGGGCAAAAGTTGAGTGAAGTGAGCCCCGAATAATCCTCCGGCAGTCTCAACCGGTTTCCATCGATAAGCCAAGGCTGGCAAGCACCGCCGCCGCGATAAGCAAGGCCGCGAAACTCGTGAAGGCAGCGCGTATACCCTCCATGCCGGCTGCGGCAAGAAGGCTGCCAACAAGATGCAATGCCAAGATTGCCGCCAGCCCGCCGCACCGAATTGAGCATGCCAGCCGCCAGCCCGCCCGTCCGGGTGGCGCACTTGCAAGCAGAACGGATGTCATCAGAGGGACAGCAAGGCCGATCCTGGCGGGGATGGCGATCAGCCCGCGCAACATCGCGGAGTATGCGCGCAAGCGCGAGATTGAGGTTCGAGACATCGAGTTGAACCGGCGTGAAGCCGAGACTCGTCGTCGCGATCACGGGCACCAGTTAGGAACGTGCATCCGCGCGAAGGGAACTCAGGTGGGCGATCCGCATGCAGAGCATTCTGGGCCGATATCCTCGGAACGCGATGCGGAACGGCGCTCCTTTCCGCTGTGATCGTTTCGGCGGATCCCGAACCGTCCGGCGATGACAGGAGTGCTCGGGTGGCCTATTTTTCCGGCATGTTCGCCACCGCGCCCTCGATCGCGGAGGTTGCCGCGCTCGTCGGCAACCCGGCGCGCGCCAATATGCTAACAGCGCTGCTCGATGGCCGGGCGGCGACGGCGGGCGAGCTTGCGCAGGCAGCCGGCGTTTCACCCCAGACGACGAGCGGCCACCTCGCGAAGCTTACGGAGGCGCGTCTCCTCCTGCTCTCGAAGCAGGGACGTCACGTCTATTACCGACTTGCCTCGCCTTTGATCGGCCGAATGCTCGAGGGAATCATGGCCGTCGCCGCCGATGGCCCGCCGCGCTACCGGCCGCGTTCGGGCGGGGACGAGGCGCTGCGCACCGCGCGCACCTGCTACGATCATCTGGCGGGCCGGCTCGGGGTTGCACTCGCCGATGCGCTGGCGGCGCGCGGACAAGTGGCGCTGGGCGAGGACGGCGGTGAGGTCACGGAGGAAGGTGAGGCATTTTTCACGGATTTCGGACTGCCGATCACGGGCCTCCGCAACGGCCGGCGCACTTTCTGCCGCCCCTGTCTCGATTGGAGCGAGCGGCGGCCGCATCTCGCAGGCGCCCTCGGCGCGGCACTCACCGACCGGCTCTTCACGCTCGGCTGGGTCTTGCGGCAACGGAATACGCGCGCCGTCCTGATCTCGGCGAAGGGCCAGACCGGATTGAAAGCGGCCTTCGGCATCCAACTCGGCGCAAACGACGGTTGAACGAAGGATATTTCGAATGATTTGATGCCCGCCCAAACCGGTCAGGAACGCAAAAAGCTGCACCCTGTCGCATAAGATCGGCGGGGACCGGGAGGAAACGAATGACGCTCGATCTATATGGCTTCTGGCAATATGGCGTCTGGCGGATGAGCGGAGCAATCCTCCAAAGCCATGAAATTGATCATCAAACGAAAACGAGAGCATGATGACCGAAGCACGCCATGCTCTGGCGCCGCGGAGCTACGTTCACGGGGCAAGCGCCATACCATTGCTCGGCGAGACGATCGGCGAGAATTTCTCGCGCATCGCGGCGCGCCATGCTGAGCGGCCCGCACTCATCGTGCGCGAGCAGGGAATTCGCTGGCGCTATGCCGAGCTTGCCGAAGCGGTGGACCGCCTCGCTGCGGGCTTTCTTGCCCTCGGCCTCGAACCGGGTGAACGCGTCGGAATGTGGTCGCTCAATTGCGCCGAATGGGTTCTCGCACAATTCGCGACCGCCCGCGCCGGCCTCATCCTCGTCAATATCAACCCGGCCTACAGGGTCGCGGAGCTTGCCTATGCGCTCGCAAAAGCAGACTGCGCGGCCCTGCTGACAGCCTGCCGCTTCAAGAACAGCAACTATATCGGCATGTTGAACACACTGATGCCGGAACTCGCGAAGAGCCGGCCAGGCGCACTCGCCGCGGCACAGCTCCCCACGCTCCGAGCGGTGATCCAGATCGAGGACGAGACCGCGCCCGGCTGCTTCCCCTTCGCCGATGTGCTCGCCGCCGGCGGGCCGGCGGAGCATGCGCGCCTTGCGATCCTTGCTGAGACCCTTCAGTGCGACGAGGCCGTGAACATACAGTTCACAAGTGGGACAACGGGGACTCCCAAGGGCGCGACCCTCACCCACCACAATATCCTCAATAACGGGTTCTTCATCGGCGAGGCGCTGCGCCTCTCTGAAACCGATTCCCTCTGCATTCCCGTGCCGCTCTATCATTGTTTCGGCATGGTGCTCGGCGCCCTTGCCGCGGTGACGCATGGCGCTGCAATGGTCTTCCCCGGCCGCGGGTTCGACGCGTCGGCAACGCTCGCCGCCGTCGCCGAGGAACGCTGCACGGCGCTCCATGGCGTGCCGACGATGTTCATCGCCGAGATGGAGCATCCGGACTTCGCTAAATTCGATCTCTCAAGCCTGCGAACCGGTATCATGGCCGGCTCGCCCTGCCCAATCGCGGTGATGAGACGCGCCATCGAGACAATGCATCTCTCCGAGATCACGATCGCCTACGGCATGACCGAAACGAGCCCGGTGAGCTTCCAGACCTCGGTCGATGATCCGCTCGAGAAACGGGTCTCGACCGTCGGTCGCATCCATCCCCATGTCGAGGTGAAGATCATTGATGTGAATGGCGAGATTGTCCCGCGTGGCACCCAAGGCGAGCTCTGCACACGCGGCTATTCGGTGATGCTCGGCTACTGGAACGATTCTGCGCGAACCGCCGAAGTGATCGATGCGGCGCGCTGGATGCACACCGGAGACCTCGCGACGATCGATGATCAAGGCTATTGCCGCATCGTCGGCCGCATCAAAGACATGGTGATCCGTGGGGGCGAGAACATTTATCCACGCGAAGTGGAGGAATTCCTTTACCGGCACCCAAAGATCGAGGATGTGCAGGCTTTCGGCGTGCCAGACCCCAGGCTCGGTGAGGAGCTCTGCGTCTGGGTCCGACTGCGGGCGGGCGAAACCATGATGGAGGAGGAGCTGCGCGCATTCTGCCGCGACCAGATCGCGCACTACAAAATCCCGCGCTATGTGCGCTTCGTCGACTCCTTCCCCATGACCGTCACCGGCAAGGTGCAAAAATACATCATGCGTGAACGCATGACGGAAGAACTCGGCATCACTGCCTAGAGCGTGATGCCCAGAGGTGGAATCGCCGTAGGTCTGAATCACGCGGGAAAACAGATAGCTGGAGTGGAATGCGCAAGTAAGAACGAACGCAACCCGCTTTCGTGCCAGCTTTCATAGAAAGCCAGCATGGGGTTCTTTGTCTCAGTGCCCGATTCCGAAGTACGCCGCATCGGAATGTGGACGGAATCTGGACATTGGCCCTTTATTTTCAGTAACCTGCTTATCCTCCCCGTTCGTCGCGAAATGCGCCGAACTTCGAAGGCAGGACACTAGCGCAGCGGAGTGCCACGAACGAGGCGCGCAAGCGCGTCAGCGTCGCAAAGCCGCACCGATCTCGGCGAGGCGCGCTGGACAAAACCTTCCCGCTCCAGCCTGGCGAAGGTGCGCGCCAGGGATTCCGGCGAGGTTCCGAGATAATCCGCGATATCGAAGCGGCTCATCGGCAAGCGGAGCATCTGCGTCTTCGAATCAAAGAGTTCGAGGTGCTGTCGACAGTCGAGAAGAAAGGAGGCCAGCCGCCGTATATTGCTCATCTGGCCGAGGACGATGACCTGACGCTGCGCATTGCGCAGCTCATGGGCGGCCTTGATGAGCAGGTGCAGCTGAAGCAGCGGCTCGCTCAGGAGAAGGCTCTGAAGTTGATCGAGTGTGAATCGAAAGAAGGTCGCCGGTGTGATGGTTTCCGCAGAATTGATGTAGCGGCCTGTCTCCACCAGACCAAGCAGGTCGCCCGGCCACATGAAGCTCAGGACCTGGCGCGCACCGTCAGGCAAATGTCGGCTGAGCCGTACCACCCCGTCGTCTACCAGATAGAGGAAATGTGCGTCTTCGCCTTCAGAAAAGACGGTGACGCCGCTCGCCTGATAGGTAATACCAACCCTCTGTGAGGGCGACTCATTGGGGGATTCCCCGACGCGGGGCTGACGTGATTCAAGGGTGGCGAACGGGGAGGTTCGCCATGACGATCCCACTGAGGGTGGACTTTGACGCGGCACGGGTGCGCCGTGCGGCGCGTGAAAGCAGCGATGCTAACCAAGTGCGCCGCCTTCTCGCGGTGGCGGCGGTCTATGATGGGGCAACCCGCACAGAGGCAGCCG
>DATJLS010000020.1:0-11606 GCA_035509315.1 Acetobacteraceae bacterium
TATCAATACACGGGTGACGACCAGTCGGCCGCGCATGGCGGACCGAGGACGGAAGGGCTGGAGACTGACGACGGCGCGGCCGCTGGTGCCACCTACGCCGTCGCGCCCGGCCTCGCCCTTTACCTCTCCTACCTCTATGGCCAGCGTCACCAAATCGGCTTCAACTTCAATACCGGCCTGCCAGGCACGGCCAACAACAATACCCGCGGCCAGGTCTTTGCTGTTGGCACGGTTCTCAAGTGGTAAGTACAGACTAGACACGTAGCTTCCAGCCAAGGGCGGCAGGGGGTCATCCTGCCGCCCTTCCTTTTTGAAACCCTTGGCGCTCGGCTCCGAAGCAGCTACAGAACGCCGCCCTCCTTCCTATGGGGCTGTCCCTCAACGCGCAGGCACACCATGGCTTTCCGTCTTCGCGTCGTCTTCTGCCTGCTTCTGCTGCCCGCGCTTACCTCTTGCGGGCTCTTTGGCAACCCGACACCTGTCTCGCCTGAGACTTACAGCCCGGCCAACACGGGCGCAGGGTCAAACGTCCCTGGAACGATCCTCGGTCCCCAGGGGCTGACACTGAACCTGCTAGGCAACGGGGGCGGCAATGGTCGGCCGACCGGGGCGAATGCGGGCGCGGCCCTGGGGGTCAATGCCTATCTCTGGCGCGGCGCGCTGGATACGCTCTCCTTCATGCCGCTGGCTTCGGCAGATCCCTTCGGTGGCGTCATCATCACAGATTGGTGGCAACCACCTCAGGCGCCGGACGAGCGTTTCAAGGCGACGGCCTACATTCTCGGTCGTGAGCTGACCGCCTCTGCGCTCCGAGTCGCGATCTACCGTCAGGTGCTTAGGAACGGGAGCTGGGTGGATGCCGAAGTGAGTCCCTCGACCGTATCCGATATCGAAAACCGTGTGCTCGACCGTGCTCGCCTCCTGCGCGCCGAGAGTGGCAATCCCTGAGCGGCAATGCCCGACACAGCCCCTCCCGTCCGTTATGATTTTGCCGAAGCCGAACCCCGTTGGCAGCGTGCGTGGGCTGAACGCGACTGCTTTCGTGCCGCGGATGTGCCCACGGACGATAAGCCGAAATATTATGTTCTCGAAATGTTCCCATATCCGAGCGGCAAAATCCATATGGGGCATGTCCGCAACTATACGCTCGGCGACGTTGTTGCCCGCTACAAACGGGCGCGGGGCTTCTCAGTCCTTCATCCGATGGGCTGGGATGCTTTCGGCCTGCCGGCCGAGAACGCCGCTCGTGAACGTGGCATCCATCCCGCCCGCTGGACCTATGACAATATCGCCGCAATGCGCGCCGAGCTTCGCCGCATGGGGCTATCGCTCGATTGGGAGAGGGAATTCGCCACTTGCGATCCTGCCTATTACGGTCAACAGCAGAAGCTCTTCCTCGCCCTCCTTCGTGCCGGGCTTGCTTTTCGCAAGGAGAGCTTCGTCAACTGGGACCCTGTTGACGGGACGGTTCTTGCCAATGAGCAGGTGATCGACGGACGCGGCTGGCGCTCCGGCGCCCTGGTCGAAAAGCGCCGCCTCGCGCAATGGTTCCTCCGTATCACCGCCTTTGCTCCCGAACTCCTCGCTGCGCTCGACAGACTTGAGCGCTGGCCCGAACGCGTGCGAACAATGCAGGCAAAATGGATCGGCCGGAGCGAGGGGGCGCGGCTTTCCTTCCCTCTCGACCGCCCGGTTGGCGATATCGCAGCAGTCGAAGTCTACACGACTCGGCCTGACACGCTCTTCGGCATGTCATTCCTTGCGTTGGCGCCCGAGCATCCTCTGGCGGCCGCCATCGCCCAGCGTGATCCGCGAGCGGAGGCATTCATTGCCGAGTGCCGCCGCCTCGGCACCAGCGAGGCCACGATCGAGACCGCTGAAAAGCAAGGCTACGACACCGGGCTTTCGGTCGCTCATCCCTTTCTGAAAGGAGAAAAATTCCCAATCTGGATCGCCAATTTCGTGCTGATGGATTACGGCACTGGCGCCATCTTCGGTTGTCCCGCGCATGATCAGCGCGATCTCGAATTTGCCCGCAAATATGGCCTTCCGGTACGGCCTGTGGTGCTGCCGGCCGGCGAGCGGGCGGAGAACTTCACGATCGGCGCAACGGCCTGGGTCGGCTCAGGCACGATCTATCATTCGGGCTTCCTTGACAGGCTTGAGCCTGATGGTGCGAAGCGCCGTATTGTTTCCGAATTAGAACGAATTGGCGCCGGCCGAGGCGAAGTCAATTGGCGGCTGCGGGATTGGGGCGTGAGCCGGCAGCGTTATTGGGGCTGCCCGATCCCGGTGATTCATTGCCCTTCTTGCGGTATCGTTCCGGTTCCGGAAGAAAGCCTGCCACTGCTGTTGCCGGACGATATGCGCTTCGATCGCCCCGGCAATCCACTGGCGGATCATCCCACCTGGAAGCATGTGCGGTGCCCGCGTTGCGGCGTCGCGGCCGAACGCGAGACCGACACACTCGATACTTTCGTCGACAGCGCCTGGTATTTTTCCCGCTTTTGCAGTCCGCTTGCGGCTGATCCAGTTGAGCGTGCGGCAGTCGATCACTGGATGCCGGTCGATCAATATATCGGCGGCATCGAACATGCGATCTTGCATTTGCTCTATGCGCGCTTCTTCACCCGCGCCATGCAGGAAACCGGTTTTCTCGGCGTCGCCGAGCCTTTTGCGGGCCTCTTTACACAAGGGATGGTGACGCACGAAAGCTATCGTTCCGCTGATGGTCAATGGCTCTACCCGGAGGAAGTCGAGCGACAGGCGGACGGCGCTGTTATCGAGCGAGCGAGTGGGGCGGCCGTCACGGTCGGGCGGATCGAGGCAATGTCCAAATCCCGCCGCAACACGGTCGATCCGGGTGCCATCATAGACCGTTACGGGGCAGATACGGCGCGCTGGTTCATTCTCTCCGACAATCCACCCGAGCGCGATATGGAGTGGACGGAGGCGGGCGTAGCCGGCGCGCACCGCTTCCTTCAGCGGCTTCAGCGGCTTGCCGATTCCGTTACCGCTCTGCCGGAGTGGCTGGCAAGCACGCTCACGAATTCTGAAAATCCTGTTTTCGTCTCCGAGGCGGCGCGGGCGCTGCGCCGCCGGACGCATCAAACTATCCTCGCGGTGACGGAATCGTTCGAAGATTTCGCGTTCAATAGTGCGGTGGCGCGGCTCCATGAGTTGGCCGGGGCGATCAGCGATGCGGAACGCGCGGAGGGGGAGGGGCTGGACGCGGCGCGGCGCGAGGCCATCGAGATGTTGCTTCGACTCGCGGCTCCGATGATCCCCCACCTCGCCGAGGAACTCTATGCACGGCTCCATCCTGGCACAACGGCGCTCGTGGCGGAACTGCCGTGGCCTGAACCTGACCCAACGCTTGCGGTTGCCGAAGTGATGACAATAGCCGTGCAGGTTGGAGGCAAGCTGCGTGGCACAGTGGATATGCCTCCCGATTCGCCTGAATCCAAGGTTCTCGCGGCAGCGGAGGCGGAGCCGAATGTTGCCCGCACGCTGGCTGGCCGGCGGATCCTTCGGCGAATCTACGTGCCCAACCGAATCGTCAATTTCGTCGTCACGGACAAATGACGCTCCGGCGCCTCCTGTCGAGCACCTTGCCGCTTATTCTCCTCGCTGGCTGCGGGTTTGCTCCAGTTTATGCCCCCGCCAGCAGTGGGACGCCGATGTCGCAGCTTGGCCAGATCTATGTCGCAGTCATTCCCGATCGGACCGGACAGGAACTGCGGCAAGCCCTTCAGGTGCGGCTGGAAGGCAGCGGCGCCCCATCTTCCAAGAGTTATACGCTCAAAATTTCCTACGGGATTTCGACCTCGGGGATCGGCATTGATCCTTCGACCGATGTCACTTTCATGCGTTATCAGGGTCAAGCAAATTGGCAGCTTCTGAGCGCAGTTCCGGGGACTCCACCGCTCGTCTCGGGACTGGCAAGCGCGCAGGACGGCTATAGTGTCATAGTCAACCAGTATTTCTATCAAAGCCTTGAGACGGATGCGCTTTACCAGCGGATGGCCAACAATCTCGCTGATCAGATCGTCGTTCGACTGGCAGCCTATTTCCACGACAAAGACAAGGTCGCGCAAAAATGAAGCTCGAGGCGCGGCGGATCGCTTCCTTTCTGCGCGATCCTGGGCCGGCGCGAGTGGTTCTTCTCTATGGCGAGGATACTGGGCTGATCCGTGAGCGCGCGACCGCGCTGGTGCGGGCAGTCATCGGAGCGACGGACGATCCGTTCCGGCTCGCCACGCTTGCACGGGCGGTGGACTTACCAACCGAGGCAGCGAGCGGAAGCCTGGTGGGTGGGCGGCGCGTGGTGCGGTTGTCCGAAGCAGGCGAGGAGGCACGCGAGCCGGTTGCTGCGGTTCTTTCTGGGCAGAGCGATGCGCTTGTGATTCTTGAGGCGCCTGGTCTCGCGCCAAGTCGCTCGCGTCTCGTCAAGCTGGTCGAGGCCCATCGGGATGGGGTGACGATCGGCTGCTATGCTGAGGAGGGTGAAAAGCTCGGCGAGACTGTGCGCGCTTGGCTCGCTGCCGACGGTGTCGCGGTGGAAAGAGAGGCGCTGACCTGGCTTGTCTCCCAGCTCGGTGCAGACCATGCGCTGAATCGGCGTGAGGTCGAGAAGCTGGCGCTCTACGCCGGGCCGGGCGGGCGGGTCGATCTTGCTTTGGCGGAAGAGGCTGTTGGCGATGTCGCGGGACTCTCGCTCGATGACGCCCTTTTCGCAGCGACTGCCGGAGACGTCGCAACTGCCGACCGCGCGCTCGGACGGGCGCTTGCCGAGGGGGCGGCACCGGTCAGCGTGATCCGAGCCGGGATCGCGCACTTGGTACGGCTTCAGCGCACCGCGCTCGGGGTTCCGGCTGGGCCTCGGGTTTTTTTTCGCAGAGAGGCAGCCTTCCATCGGGCGCTGAAGCTTTGGTCGCCGGAGGCACTCGCGGCCGCGCTCGCATCCTTCTTTCGCGGCGAGCAAGAGGCCAAGCGGACCGGCGCGCCTGCGGTGGCACTTTGCCGACATTTGGTTCTTGCCCTCGCGCGGCGGGCCACGCGAAGCGGTTAATTCCGGGTCAGGAGCTGGACCAGGGAATCAAGCTGGTCGAGCGAGCGATAATGGATCGCGAGCACACCGGCTTTGCCATCGAAACGGAGGCTAACCTTGAGGCCGAGCCGCTCGGTGAGGAGCCGCTCGGTAGCCGCGGTTTCCGGATCTTTTTCCGCAAGCTGGGGCGCCGTCACCGGGCGGCGCTGCATCAGCGCTTCGGTCTGGCGGACATTGAGGCCCCGGGCGATGACCGCGATGGCCACAGTCTCGGGATCGGGGTGATTGACGAGCAAGCGAGCATGGCCGGCAGAGAGATTGCCACTCCGAACGTCGGCCTGGACGGATTTGGGCAGGTTGAGCAGGCGGAGTGTGTTGGTGACATGGCTTCTGGATTTGCCGACCGCTTCCGCGAGCGCATCTTGCTGCAGGCCGAATTCATCGAGCAGGCGCTGATAGCCTTCCGCTTCCTCGATCGGGTTGAGGTCTTGGCGCTGCAAATTCTCAACCAACGCGGCGGCCAGAGCGTCGGCATCGCCGAGTGGGCGGACGAGGCTTGGTACTTCGGTAAGGCCCGCGGCCTGAGCGGCGCGCCAGCGGCGCTCGCCGGCGATGATCTGGTAACGAGTGGGATCGACCGGATGCGGGCGCACGAGAATCGGCTGAAGGATCCCCCGCGCGCGGACCGATTCGGTAAGCTCGGCCTGAGCGGCCTCATTCATGGCGGTGCGAGGCTGGAACGGCCCGGGTTCGACTGCGTCAAGCGGCAGAGCCTGGACGCCACCCGAACCGACGCTACCATGCTCCGTGGGTGCGGCTGAGACCTCTCCCATCAAAGCCGCAAGGCCACGGCCGAGACGGGGGATGGGCTTGGTGGTCATGCGGGCTCTCTTTTGGGTTCGCGCTCGCGCCGGAGAAGCTCGCCCGCGAGCTTGACGTAGGCCTGGGCGCCGGGGGAACGGAAATCATAGAGCAGTACGGGCTTGCCGTGGCTCGGTGCCTCGGAAATGCGGATATTGCGAGGGATGACGGTCTCATAGACCTGAGAACCGAAGAAGCCGCGTGCATCGGCCGCGACCAACTCGGAAAGGTTGTTGCGGCGATCGAACATGGTCAGGACGATGCCCTGAAGGCGCAGGGCCGGGTTCAAGCTACGCCGAACCATCTCGATGGTGCGCATCATCTGGCTGATCCCTTCCAGGGCGAGGAATTCGCACTGGAGAGGCACGAGGACGGCATCCGCCGCAGTGAGGGCGTTGATGGTAAGGAGGCCAAGGCCGGGCGGGCAGTCGACCAGGACGCAGCGAGGCGCGTCGGCGACGGGGAAGCGGGCGAGGGCGTCACGGAGCCGGAATTCTCGACGCGACACGGGGACGAGTTCAACCTCGGCGCCGGCAAGGTCGGGCTCGGCCGGGATCAGCGTGAGGTTGGGGATGCCGGTCGGGCGAGCGAGAGATGCGGGGGTCTCTTCACTGAGCACGAGGCGATAGCTGCCCCGGTCACGGCTGAGCCGGTCGAGTCCGAGGCCGGTCGAGGCATTGCCTTGGGGATCGAGATCGATCAGCAGAATTTTTTCGTCGTTGGCCGCCAGCGCGGTCGCAAGATTGATGGCGGTGGTGGTCTTGCCGACGCCTCCCTTTTGGTTGGCCACAGCAATGACACGAAAGGGTCGGGGAGAAACGGGGTCGTCAGGGGCTCGCTCGGACACGCCGGATCTCGCTGATCCTGAGGAGGCTTGCGCTGGGATCGCTGCGGCTCTGGAACCGCTCAGCCCGCATGTGCCATTGCGCGGCGGCTTCCGTCAATTCGTTTCCCACGCTTCCTCCCTTTGGGAAAAGGCAGATGCCGTCCTGGGTGAGGAAGGGTGCGGCGAGAGCAAGAAGATCCGGGAGCGGGGCCAGCGCCCGGGCCGTGACGAGGCGAGCCTGTGGGAGGCGCGTCTCCTGGATGCGCGTGGCATGGACGCGTATGGGGGCGGCGGTGACTCGTGCCGCCTCGATCAAAAAGGCGGCCTTGCGGTGATCGGATTCGATCAGAGAAAAGGGAACGGAGGTCGCGATGGAGAGGATGAGGCCGGGAAAGCCGGCCCCGGAGCCCAGATCGACGGCATCGGAGGGATTTTCCGGCATGAGCGGGATGAGCTGGAGGGAATCGGCGATGTGGCGCGGCCAGAGATTTTCAAGGTTGCGACGGGAAACAAGGTTGATTCGCCGGTTCCAGATCGTTAGCAGAGCCGCGAAAGTTTTGAGACGCGAAATGACCTCGGGAGAAGGAGTGAAATCCGGAAGGGATTGAATTGGCTCATGTTTCACGTGAAACATAGGTCCGATTCGGACCTATTTGCCGAACCCTTGGCAAGATAGGCCGCCAGGGCCGCCAGGGCCGCCGGCGTCATGCCCGGAATCCGAGCTGCCGCGCCGAGCGAAACCGGACGGATTTTTTCCAGTTTCCCGGTCAATTCGGCCGAGAGACCACCGATCCGGCGATAATCGAGCCCGTCCGGCAGGCGTATTTTTTCCTGCCGACGGAAAACAAGGATCTCGGCCTCCTGGCGTTTGAGATAGCCGGCATAGAGCGCGTCGGCGGCGAGAGTGACACGGACGCGCGGAGGAAGATCCGCCGCCTTCGTTTCCAGGGCTTTGGCAAGAGCCGCCTGATGGGCCCGGAAAGCGGCGATCCGTTCGGGGCCGACAACGCCCCAACTGACACCGCGATCGGTCAGGCGAAGATCGGCATTGTCGGCACGGAGCGAGAGACGATACTCGGCCCGCGAGGTGAACATTCGATAGGGCTCGGTCACGCCCTGGGTGACGAGATCATCCACCAGCACGCCGATATAGGACGTGGCGCGATCGAGCGTAACCAGCCCCTGCGCCCCGGCGCGGCGGGCGGCATTGATGCCGGCGAGGAGGCCTTGCGCAGCCGCCTCCTCATAGCCCGTCGTCCCGTTGATCTGGCCGGCGAGGAAAAGCCCGGGAATGGCCTTCAGTTCGAGCGTGGGGAAGAGGGCACGCGGATCGACATAATCGTACTCCACAGCATAGCCGGGGCGCAGCATGCGGACGCGGGCGAGGCCGGGAAGTGTTTTCAGAAGCTCTTCCTGAAGCGACGCGGGAAGACTCGTGGAAAGCCCGTTCGGATAGACGATCGGGTCGTCGAGGCCTTCGGGTTCGAGGAAGATCTGATGGCGCGCACGGTCGGCGAAACGAACGACCTTGTCCTCGATCGATGGACAGTAGCGCGGGCCCGGGCCGCTGATTCGCCCGCCATAGACGGCCGAGAGCGCGAGATTGGCGCGGATGAGTGCGTGTGTTGCCTCGGTGGTCGCAGTGACGCGGCACTCGATCTGGGGATTCGTGATTCGCGCGGTGAGAGAGCTGAAGGGCTCAGGCGGATCCTCACCGGGATCGGGCTCGAGCCCGTTCCAATCGATGCTCGCACGATCGAGCCGCGGCGGTGTGCCGGTTTTCAGCCGGCCAAGCGGAAGACCGAGACGCGCAAGCGCCGCGGCGAGACCGAGCGAAGGCTTTTCCCCGATGCGGCCCGCGGGAGTCGATTCGAGTCCGATATAAATTATCCCGCGCAGGAACGTGCCCGTGGTGAGCACGGCAGCGGCGCAGGCGACGCGGCTGCCATCGGCGAGGATCACGGCGGAGAGATTTCCCTGCGCGTCCTGCTCCAGATCCTCGACGGAGGAAGCAAAGAGGGAAAGATTTGGCTCGGAACGAAGAAAATCCTGCATCGCGCGGCGATAGAGTTTTCGATCTGCCTGCGCACGAGGACCCCGTACGGCGGGACCCTTGCTGCGGTTGAGCAGCTTGAAATGAATGCCGGCCGTGTCGGCGACGCGGCCCATCAGCCCGTCCAGCGCATCGATCTCGCGCACGAGATGGCCTTTCCCGATGCCCCCGATCGAAGGATTGCAGGACATCTCGCCGATTTTTGCGAGATCCTGCGTGACGAGCAGCGTTTTCGCCCCGATGCGTGCCGCCGCCGCGGCCGCCTCACAACCGGCATGGCCCCCACCGATGACGACAACATCAAATTGTTGCGATTCAGAAATCATTCTACTTGCCGATGCAGAATGAGGAAAAGATCGTGTCGAGGATATCTTCGACAGACACGCTTCCGGTGATGCGGCCAATCGCGGCGAGGGCGAGACGAAGCTCCTCGGCGCGGAGTTCCGCCGCGGGGGCGGTGCGTGCGGCGGCGAGCGCAGCCTCGGCCACGCAAAGGGCCGCGCGATGGCGGGCCCGTGTGAGTGGCGGCGGTCCGGAGGCGCGGGTCAGGGTTTCGACGAGGCCGGCGAGGCGGGTGCGAAGCTCGGGCAATCCGGCGCCGGTGAGCGCGCTTACGGCGAGACAGTCCGGACCCGGCGGCGGGGCGAGGTCCGTCTTGTTGGCGACGGCCAGCACCGGGGCGGCGGTATCGAGCGCGAACGGGACCGGCGCCGTACAATCAACCAAGATGAGAACGAGGTCAGCCCCAGCGGCGCGGGTACGGGCACGGCGCACACCCTCGGCCTCGACCGGGTCCGTGCTTTCGCGCAAACCGGCCGTATCGATCAGTGTAACGGGCAGGCCGCCGAGAACCACACGGGTTTCGAGCGTATCCCGCGTGGTGCCGGGCGCGGGCGAGACAATGGCCACCTCTCGGCCGGAGAGCGCGTTGATCAGGCTTGATTTCCCGGCATTGGGCGGGCCCGCGACGACGATCGTGAGACCGTCCCGGAGTCGCTCTCCGCGGTGATCATCGGCGAGGTGGGCGGCGATCGCGGTGCGGAGTCCTTCGAGTGGCGCATCGTCCGCGATTTCGGGCAAATCCTGATCCGAGAAATCGATCGCGGCCTCGGCATTCGCGAGCAGGCGGCGAAGCCTATCCGCCCAGTCGCGATAGAGGGCCCCGAGTTCACCTTCGAGCTGGCGGAGCGCCTGGCGGCGTTGCGCACCGGTCTCTGCCTCGACGAGATCGGCGACCGCCTCGGCCTCGAGCAAATCCATCCGGCCATTGAGGAATGCACGGCGGGTGAATTCCCCGGCTTCGGCCGGCCGAGCGCCGAGTGCCACCAGGGCTTCCGATACAGCATCGATAACAGCGTGGCCGCCATGGAGGAAAAGCTCGGCACAATCCTCGCCGGTGTAGCTTGCGGGGGCCGGAAGCCAGAGAACGAGCGCCCGATCGAGCATTTCGCCATCCGGGGCGCGAAGACCGCGCAGGCTCGCGCGGCGGGGCGGGGGAGGGCGGCAGAGGGAGGCAAGGATCTCGCCCGTGTCCGGTCCGGAAAGACGCATCACTGCCACTGCCGCGCGGCCCGCGCCGGAGGCAAGCGCGAAGATCGTTCCGGCCGAGGCCGGCGCGCGCCTCCGGACTTCCGGCGATGCGCTCCTGTCCGCGATCTGATCCATGGAGGATGCGTTGTTAGAGCAATTTCGGCTTCAGCGGAACAAGCCGGCCTTGGTATGCATCGATATACCCCTTATTTTCCGCGCGCGGTTTGGTGCCGTCGTGCTGAAAAACGGCGATTGCCGCCCCAGGCTCCATCAAGGGCATATTACCGAGATTCTGCCGAATTTTCGCGGCGGAGACATAGAATCCATCGCCCGGCAAGCCGGCGTACAAGGTCTCGCATTCGAAAAACCGCCCTTCAGCGGCAGTGATGGAAGCATGGGCGCGCTGCTGTGAGACCCCGACGGGAATGCGATCTATTTCGTGTTCCATCCCGAAGAAGCGGGTGTCTGACCGACGTCCGCCGTGCCGATCCCTCATCACTGGCTCCATTCGGAGCTGCCGGAATCCAGTAGCGCCCGCAACTGCCGCATGACGTCGGCCGCCCGCCGGGCTTGATTGACAACGCACGTAAGGGCGTTAGAGGGCTCGCCCGAGTCCTCGGCGCTCTCTTTCAACCAGCGCAAAGCACCCGCTGCATAGTTATCGACCACCGCGAGCGATTCGGCCAATTCATGCAGCAGCAGGTGAGAGCCCGCGACGATCTCTCGGCCTTCATCAGGAGATGCTCGGGCCAACGGTGTTCCTTTCGGCCAGCTCTGGAGGAATCTCCCCATGCGAAGGCTCGGTCAGCGCCCTCGCAGGGCTCCATTCCCCGGCTTCCAATTGCGGCAGATCACTGCCTCGCCCGACTGGCCCGCCCATAAGAGCAGGCGGCCGAGAGACCGGCTCTGACAAAAGTCAGATTCCACATCAGCCTGACGATGGCCGCCACGACCTTCCCGCCAAGGAAGGAGACTCTTTCGGAGCGGAGCCATGATCCTGCGTTCGCCTGCACACACGCTGCCCAAGGGGCGTCGGCCCAAGATCATCGCCAGAGAGCTTTGCGCCCAGACCCTGCGGCGCCCGCTCCTGGACAAATCTCCTTTCATCCACGGAGCAAACCGAGCTTGCAAGGATCGCGACGGTTCTTATACCAAGACTCAGTGATCAGAACCCATGTGCCCATTTGCGCAAGCCGATGGACATGATCCTCCACGGCTGATCGGCCAATTTGTTCCAGGCGTCGCAACAGTGATCGACGAGGGCGTCGGCACTGTCGAAGATGCGG
>DATJLS010000021.1:0-48774 GCA_035509315.1 Acetobacteraceae bacterium
CATGATGCGGGCGCGCGACGGCTCCTTCTCGTCGCGCGCCCGCATCGACGGGGCGAGCAGTCTCACGGCTTTACCAGATCGCTTCGCGATGCCAGGCAAAGCCATGTCGATCCCGTCGTGTCACGCGTGCCGGTCGCTTCCCTCGCCGGCGTGGCGCCGGAGCAGGAATTCCCGCCCGAGCTTCACCATCGGGACACCGTCGTACTCGACGATATCGGCCGTGGCATAGGTCTCGGTCCATCGCTCCGGCAGGAAGCTTCCGGTGCCGACCACATCGATCGGCGCCGCCGCATCCGCCATCACCCGGCACTTCTCGACCGAGAATCCGGAGGAGGCGACGATGCGCGCGGCGGGAAAGCCGGCTTCGTCCAGCGCTTCGCGCAGCCGCCAGATGGCGGCCGCCGAAACCCCGGTGCCGACGAGATAGCGAAGCTCGGTCTCGCTGCGATAGCGCCGGATCGCGCTCGGCGCGTGCCGCTCGAGCACCGCGTAGCTCTCCGCCGGGTCGAGCCCCTCGACGAAGCGCCCACCATGCGTATCAAGACGGAAGGCCAGCCGCCCGGATTGGACGAGCTCGGGAAATCGTTCGCAGACCGAAAGCGCGTCGGTGATCTCGTGCCCGAAATAATCGACGAGCACGGTGAGGTTCTCGTCGGGGAAGGTCTCGCGGAACATCTCGGCGGCGCGCAATGTCGAGCCCGCATAGCCGATCAGGGCGTGCGGCATGGTGCCGAGCCCCGCTTCCCGGCCGTACCAGTGCGCGGTCGCGTTGTTGGCATTGCCGATGAAGCCCTGCGCCCCCTCCCGCGCCGCCGCGCGGCTGCCGACCGACGCCGCATAGGCCATCATCTCCTGCATCTCCGCCCCCGCGCAGTGCCGCGCCTCCATTGCAAGAAAGGCGGTGCGTGGCAGGGCAAGGCACATCTCGTAGGCATTGTGCGCGGCGACGCAGGGCGGTCCGATCTTCTGCAGGAAGATCGTCTCGAGATCGGCGAGGTGGAGCAGGCTGCCGCTGATGTAAGCCAGCGGCTCGCCGGCGCCGACCCAGCTTCCTTCCGGGTATACGACGTCGATCGCGAACGCGCTCCCCCGCGCGGCCGCCGCTTCCTTGAGCCATTCCACCATCAGAAGCGGCGCCGAGATGACCGGCCCGCGCAAGAACACCGCGTAGGTGACACGCTTGTCCCCGTAGCGCGAGACGATGGCCCGGGTGCGGCTGAAATAGGCGTCGGTGCGCGCGGCAATATCGGCATCGAGCAGGGAATAGGTCTCCACCCGGTCCGCCGCCACGGGCCGGATCCTACTCGGCGGCAGCCGCCGGCAGGGCAGCCTCGCCCGCCCGCCGCGCCTTGAGTTCCTGCGCGACCAAAAAGGCGAGCTCCAGCGCCTGCTCGGCATTGAGCCTCGGGTCGCAGAAGGTCTCGTAGCGTGTGCCGAGATCCGCTTCGGTCAGCCTGTGCGCGCCGCCGGTGCATTCGGTCACGTTCTGGCCGGTCATCTCCACATGCACCCCGCCCGCGACGCTGCCCTCCGCCGCATGCGCGTCGAAGAAGCGCTGCACCTCGGTGAGGATCGCATCGAAGCTTCGCGTCTTCACCTTGCTCGCCGTCGTCACCGTGTTGCCGTGCATCGGATCGCAGAGCCACACCACGGAAGACCCTTCGCGCTTCACCGCGCGCAGGAGCGGCGGCAGCCTGGCCAGCACCTTCTCCGCGCCCATGCGGCTGATCAGGGTGATCCGCCCAGGCTCGTTCGCCGGGTTGAGCGTCGCCAGCATCCGCAGGAGATCCTCCTCCGGCGTGGTCGGGCCGACCTTGATGCCGATCGGGTTCTTCACGCCGCGCATGAACTCCACATGCGCGCCGTCCGGCTGGCGCGTGCGATCGCCGATCCAGAGAAAATGCGCCGAGCAGCCGTACCAGTCCCCGCTCGTCGAATCGACGCGCGTCAGCGCTTCCTCGTAAGGGAGCAGCAGCGCCTCGTGGCTGGTGTAGAACTCTGTCTCGTGGATCTGAGGCGCCGACTGGCTGTTCAGGCCACAGGCGGCCATGAAGGAGAGCGTCTCGTCGATGCGCTGGCAGAGATCCTGGTAGCGCTCGGCAAGCGGCGAACGGGCAACGAAGTCGAGATTCCAGCGATGCACGCCGTGCAGATCCGCATAGCCGCCGGAGGCGAAGGCGCGCAGCAGATTGAGCGTCGAGGCGGACTGGAAGTAGCCGAACTCCATGCGCGCCGGGTCGGGCATGCGCGCCGCGGCCGAGAATTCCGGCCCGTTGACGATGTCCCCGCGATAGGAAGGCAGAGTCTCGTCGCCCACCGTTTCGTTGTCGGCGCTGCGCGGCTTGGCGAACTGCCCGGCCATCCGGCCAATCTTCACCACCGGCAGGCTTGCCCCGAAGGTCAGCACCACGGCCATCTGCAGCAGCACGCGGAACGTGTCGCGGATGATGTTGGCGGTGAAATCGGCGAAGCTCTCGGCGCAATCTCCGCCCTGAAGCACGAAGGCCCGCCCCTCGGAAGCGAGCGCCAGCCCGGCCTTCAGCCGCCGTGCCTCGCCGGCGAAGACGAGCGGGGGAAAGCGCCGCAAGCGTGCTTCGACCGCGGCGAGCCTGGCCGCGTCCGGATAGACCGGGGCCTGGCGAATCGGCCGCGTTCTCCAGGAGTCGGGCGCCCAGTCGCGAAGAGGCACATCAGGCATGATAGAAAAAGTCCTTCCCCATGATCAGCGCCAGAGGGCTTTGCCCGCTTTCGCCCGCCAAAGGACGGGCTCCAAGGGCTCAGCCCTTGAACGGGGCGCGGGGGCAGAGCCCCCTGCCCTTCGCTTTCTGGTTCTATTATCCACAAAAATTGCCGCGCTGGCTATTCCGCCGCTTGCGGCAGCCCGACCGTCCGCGTCAGCGTGCGCAGGGTCACGAACTCTTCGGCCGCGGTGGGGTGGATGCCGATCGTGCGGTCGAAATCGGCCTTCGTCGCCCCGGCGGTCATGGCCACGGCAATGCCCTGCATGATCTCCGGCGCATCCTCGCCCAGCATATGCGCGCCGAGTACCCGCCCTCGCGGCGGCTCGACCACGAGCTTCATCACCGTCCGCCGCTTCCGCCCCGAGAGCGCATGCCGCATCGGCGTGAAGCGCGTGAGGTAGATTTCGGCCGGGCCCCGCGCGGCGGCCTCGGCTTCGGTGAGCCCCACGGTCGCGACCGGCGGGGAGGAGAAGACGGCGGTCGCAACCGCGGTAAAATTGTACTCGCGCGGTCTCGGACCGAACAGAGCATCGGCGAGCGCATGGCCCTCGGCGGTTGCGACCGGGGTCAGCTGGAGCCGGTCGGTGACATCGCCGATCGCGTAAATGTGAGGCTGGTTGGTCGCCCAGGTCGAATCGACGATGACCTCGCCGTTCGGGCCGGTGACAACGTTCGCCGCCTCGAGCCCGAGCCTGGCGGTGTTCGGCACCCGGCCGGTGGCGAAGAAAACGAGGTCGACGGCAATCACGCTGCCATTGTCGAGATGGAGGCGGCGGGTCGCGCCGTCCGCCTCGATCCGCGCCGGGTGCACGCTCGGATGGAGCGAGATCCGGTCCGCGGCCAGGGCTTCGGCAAGCGCCTCGCGAAGATCCTCGTCGAACCCGCGCAGCGGAAGCGGCTGCCGATAGACGAGGTGGGTCTCGGCGCCGAGGCCGGCGAAGATGCCGGCGAACTCGACCGCGATATAGCCCGAGCCGATGATCGCCACGCGCCGCGGCATCGCGGGCAGGGCGAAGGCATCGTCGGAGATGATGGCGAGCTCGCTTCCGGCAATGTCGAGCGGGACCGGATGGCCGCCGGTCGCGATGACGATCCGCTCGGCCGTGATCCGCTCCTCCCCCACCGCGAGCGTGTGGGGATCGAGGAAGCGCGCCTGGGCGTCGAACACCCGCGCCCCCGCCGCCTCCAGCACCTGGCGGTAGAGGCCGCTGAGACGCTTGACCTCCCGGTCCTTCGCCCCGATCAGGGCCGCCCAGTCATGCTCGGGAAGGCCACCGCGCCAGCCGAAGCCGCGCGAATCCTCGGCAAATGCGCCGTATTCCGATGCCTGCACCAGAAGCTTCTTCGGCACGCAGCCGACATTGACGCAGGTGCCGCCCCAGAAGCGGGACTCGGCGATGCCGACGCGCGCGCCATGGCCGGCGGCGATCCGCCCGCTCCGCACTCCGGCCGAGCCGCCGCCGATCACGAAATAGTCGAAATCCATCGCTCAGCCCTCTCCCGGCATTGCCGGAAACGGGACGTCCTCCCACCCTGTCAGGCGCTCGATCGCGCGGCCGATCCGAAGCAGCATCGCCTCATCGAACGGTCGGCCGACGAGCTGCACCGAAAGCGGCAGCCCGGCAGCGGCAAGCCCGACCGGCACGCTCATCGCCGGATGGCCGGTCAGGTTGAAGGCGCCGAACTGCAGCGGCGAATAGGCCGCGCGCGGGTCGGCCGGCTGATCGAGCCGCGGTGCCGGCGCAAGCGAGGAGGCCGTCAGCAAGGCATCGTGCGAACCGAACGCCTGGTTGACCGCATCGGCGAGCATCCGCCGCAGGCGTCCGGCTTGCACCAGATCGGCGGCCGTGATCGCCGCCCCCGGCACCAGCCGCTCAACCGTCTTCCGCCCGTAATCAAGCAGCCGGGCGCGAAAATCCTGCTCGTGGACCGCGAACCCCTCGGCGAGCAAGATCACGCGGTTGGCCGCCGCGAAGAGCGCCTGGTCGGGCAGCGTGATGTCCGCAACTTCGGCACCCGCGTCGCGCAGCCTGGAAATGGCGCGCTCGATCGCCGCCCCCGCCTCGTCGGTCAGCGCGGGCGCCTTGGCGAAGAAGGCGCGCGGGACGCCGATCCGAAGCCCCCGCACGCCCGCCTCGAGCCCGGCGCGATAATCGGGCACCTTCACATCGGCGCTGCCCGGATCCTCCGGATCATGGCCCGCCATGAGCTGCATCGCGATCGCCGCATCCTCGACCGAACGGGCAAGCGGCCCGCAATGATCGAGCGTGTAGGAAAGCGGGAAGACGCCGCGCCGGCTCACCCGCCCATAGGTCGGCTTGAGCCCGACCGTGCCGCAATAGGCAGCCGGACCGCGGATGGAGCCCCCGGTGTCCGAGCCGCTGGCCACCCGCACGATCCCGGCCGCGATCGCCGCGCCCGAGCCGGAGGAGGAGCCGCCCGTGAAATGCTCGGGATTCCAGGGGTTGCGGGCGGGCGGGAACGGCAGATCGAAGCTCGGGCCGCCGATTGCGAACTCATGCGTCGCGAGCTTGCCGAGCAGCACGCCGCCGGCGGCAACGAAGCGCGCGGCAACGACGCTGTCGGAAACGGGAACATGGTCGAGCCGCAGCCGCGAATGGCAGGTCGTGGCGATGCCCGCCGTGTCGTAAATGTCCTTGAGGGCATAGGGGATGCCGTGGAAAGGCCCGCGATCGGTCCCGGCTTCAATCTCGGCGTCCGCGCGCGCGGCATCGGCGAGCGCACGCTCCTTCGTCACCAGGACAAAGGGATGAAGATGCGCATTGCAGGCGGCGATGCGCGCGAGCGCCGCCTCGGCAAGCGCGGTCGCGGTGAGGGTTCGCGCGCGCAGACGCCGCCCGGCCTCGGCCACCGAGAGATCGTGGAGAGCCGCGCTCACCGCGCCCTCTCCACCCGATAGACGGCGGCGGGCTCGAGCGTGGGCGGAAGCGCTTCATGCAGCCGCGCGATCTCGGTCCGGAGATCGGCAAAGGCGATCAGCAATTCCGCACGCCTCTCCTCCGGAATGGAGAGGCCCGCGCGCGCCATCAGCGCGTCGAACTCCCCCCTCAGGCGCGCCTCTTCGGCCTCCGCCATCATCCCTTGCCCCTTTTCGGTTGCCGCGACCGAGACTGGCGGGTTTTCCTCTAGCCGGCAACCGCGCGGCCCGCGCCATTTGTTTTCTCGCGCGATTCACGCCTTCGGTTGAGTCGACCTTCGGCGATCACATCGTTTTCTCGCGTGATTCACGCCTTCGGTTGAGTCGACCTTCGGCGATCACGCTTTTGGGGGCCCCAATGTCCATCCGCAATCTCGACAAGGCGTTCCATCCTGTTTCGATCGCCCTGATCGCCGCCTCCCTGGAAGAAGGCGGCATCGCGGCGAAAACGCAGGCCAACCTTGCCGCCGGCGGCTTCAAGGGGCCGCTCTGGTGCGTCGCCCCGAAACCGGGCGCATGCGCCTCCATGCCCTGGTTCCCGGACGTGGCGAGCCTGCCGCGAGCGCCCGATCTTGCCGTGATCGCGGCACCGCCGGAGACGCTCCCTTCCCTCCTGGACGCGCTCGGCGCCCGCGGCACGGGCGCGGCCCTCCTTCTCGGCACCGCGTCCGTCGCCGCCGACCTGCCGGGGCAGGCGCTCCGGCGCGCCATCCTGGCCGCCGCGCGGCCTCACCTGCTGCGCGTCATCGGGCCCGCCAGCCTCGGTATCATCGTGCCGGGCCGGGGTCTCAACGCGAGCTTTGCCCATCTCGCTCCGGCGCGCGGATCGGTCGCCCTCATCAGCCAGTCGAGCGCGCTCGCCGCCGCCGCGCTCGATTGGGCCAGGCCTCGGCGGATCGGCTTCTCGCACGTCGTCACGCTCGGCGATGTCGCGGATGTCGATTTCGGCGACATGCTCGATTGTCTGGCCTCCTCGCCCGAGGCACGGGCCATCCTGCTTTATGCCGAAAGGATCCGTCATGCGCGCAAATTCATGTCCGCGGCGCGCGCCGCCGCGCGCGGCAAGCCGGTGGTCGTGGTCAAGGCAGGACGCTTCGCCACCGGTGAAGACGAGGACGCGCCCGATGCCGTCTTCGACGCCGCCTTCCGCCGTGCCGGCGCGCTCCGTGTCCGCTCGATGCCGGAGCTTTTCGCCGCCGCCGAAACGCTCGCGCTGACCCGCGAGCGGCGCGGCAACCGGCTCGCGATCCTCACCAACGGCACCGGCCCGGGCATTCTGGCGCGGGATGCGCTCCTGGAGGCCGGCGGCAGGCTCGCCGCCTTCACCCCCGAAACGGCGGTGCGGCTTGCCTCCTTCCGCGCGGCCCTCGAGCCGGACGCGAACGGCGATGCCAACCCGATCGATATCCCGGGTGACGCGGACCCGAAGGTGAGCGCGGCTTCGCTCGCCGCCGTGCTCTCCGATCCGGGCGTGGACGCGGCCCTTGTCGTGCACAGCCCGAACGCGCTCGAAACATCCGATGAGGTGGCCGAAGCGCTGATCGCGGCACTCCCGTCCTTCTCTTCCCTGGCACCGACCGGCCGCAACATCTTCACCGCCTGGCTCGGAGAGGAAACCGCCGCCCCGGCGCGCAGGCGCTTCGCGGAGGCGCGCATCCCGAGCTACGCCTCGCTCGATGAAGCGGTGAGCGGATTCATGCACCGCGTGCGCTATCGCGCGAACCAGGACATGCTGATGGAGGTCCCGCCAGCCGAGCGCGACGACGCCAAGCCCGATCACGAGACCGCCTCATCCGCGATTGCCGCCGCGCTCGCGGCGGGGCGGCAATGGCTCGATCCCGCCGAGGCCGAGCGCCTGCTCGGCGCCTATGGCATTCCCATCGCGCCGAGCCGCGCCGTTGCGAGCGGCGAGGAGGCCGCCGCGGCGGCAGCGGCGATCGGCGGCCTTGTGGCGCTGAAAATCCGCTCCGCGGATATCGCGCGCCGCGGCGAGGCCGGCGGGGTCGCGCTGCATCTCGAGGGTGCGGCACAGGTGCGCGCCGAGGGGGCGGCAATGCTTGCCCGCATCCGCCGTGTGCGCCCCGAGGCCCGGATCGAGGGCTTCCTCGTGCAGGAGATGATCACGCGGCGGGGCGCTATCGAGCTTGCCGTCGGCCTGATCGATGGCGGCATCTTCGGTCCTGTCGTGATGTTCGGCCAGGGTGGCGCCCTTATGTCCGGCGAGACGAGCCTGGAACTCCCGCCCCTCAATATGGCGCTGGCGAACTGGCAGATGGCGCGGGCGCGAATCTGGCCGCGGCTCCAGGAAGGGCTCGGCCCATCTTCCGTCGATACCGGCGCTGTCGCTCAGGTTCTGATCCGGGTTGCCGAGATCGCCTGCGCGCATGCCGAGATCGAGGCGCTGCTCATCGATCCCCTGCTCGCCGACGCGGACGGGGTGATCGCCCTCGACGCGCGGATCGCGGTCGCGCCGGCCCGGCGCAGCGCGGCGCGAAGGCTCGCCATCCCTCCCTACCCGGCCGAGCTCGAGACTTCTCTCCCGCTCGATGACGGCGGCGAAGTGCGGGTCCGGCCGATCCGCCCCGAGGACGAGCCGCTGTTGCAGGAGATGTTCCGGCATATGAGCGCGGAGGATGTGCGGCTGCGCTTCTTCACCGCGATGCGGGAGATGCCGCATGCGCTTGCCGCGCGGCTCACGCAGATCGATTACGATCGCGAGATGGCGGTGATCGCGCTCGACGAGGCGGGCGCGATGGAGGGGGTGGCGCGCTTCGCGGCCGATCCCGACAATGCGCGCGCGGAATTCGCCGTCGTGGTGCGCAGCGACCGCAAGCGCCATCACATCGGGCATCTCTTGATGACTTATCTGCTGGAGATCGCGCATCGCCGCGGCATCGGCGAGATCTTCGGCGACGTCGTCGCGGAGAATGCGCCGATGATTGCCTTCTGCCGCGCCCTCGGCTTCTCCATCGGCCCCCATCCGGCCGATCGGCAGCTCCTGCGCGTGAGCCGGCCGGGATAGGTGCCCGCCCTGACACCCCACCATGACACCGGTTCCCGCGTGATTGAGACCTCCGGTGATCCCACCTTCAATCATCACGCTTTGGTCACGACCGTCCGTCGGGTTAACGAGGATTTGAACACCGAAACGATGTCATTTCAGATTGAAACGACGTACCCTGGGACAGCAGGTGACCTCGCAGGATTCCTGCATGGCCTGCACCTCCACTCACTGGGTGCTATCCCTTTTTTCGACGGACACAAGTTCCCGGTGTCTTGTCGCTCCCTTTGAGTTTGACTTTCGGCTGTGACTCAAGGGGGACTGATATGGGGCGTCTCTGGGGGCAATGTCTTGCCGCCGTGTTCCTGATCTCCGCGTTCAACATATTCCTGCCGGGATCGATACAACAGAATGAAGCCGTGGCGGCGCTGGTTGCGCTCGTGGTGCTGGCGCTGTTCGGATCCGGTGTTCTCGCGGCGGTCGCGGATGTCGACACATGGCGGGACAAAGGTGTCGTTCTCGGCACCGTCTGGGCCGCCGCGGGCGCAGTTCTGTCCAAGTGGCTATTCGCAGGCGGCACCGGCAGCGCCGGCGCCATGGACCAGTTTGCGAAATCCATCGCTTCGTTCGATGTCGCACTGCGCTGTGCCACGTCAACCGTCGGCAACGCAATGCCGCTCGATTGCGGGGCCCCCGCGATGGCGTCCCTCCCTTCGTCGGGAGGCTTCGGAGCCCTGGTGTGGGCGCTTGCGAGGTATTTCGCGACTCTGGCCATCGGCATGGCGATCATCGGCATTCCCGTCTATCTTCTACTTGCCGCCACGGCGAAACGGAAAGCGCCACGGCAGGGATGATCCCGGCGGGGGCGAACGTAGTGGGCGCTGCTCATTCGCCTTCCGCGACCCTTTCCACGACATTCCCGGCAAGCCCGCTTGCCCGTAAGCGCCGCTCGCCCCGCCGATATTCCCGGCAGGAGCATCCAATGCAAATCTCATGGAACCGGCCGTGGACAGGAGTCACGTCATGCTGCAGAAGCTCCGTCGGTACATTTGGATAACCATGATTTCGTTGAACGGCTTGCTCGCTCCGCCGCTGCTGACGAACGCCATCTCGCAGACCACTCCCCCAATGACGTTTCAGCTCGTCCACAGCCCGAGCTCGCCACTCCTGGGGTACGACATCTTCGCCCAGGGCGAGATCATGCCCGATACGCCGGATGTTTTTGCAGAATTTCTGCAGGAAAATTCGAAACTGATCAGCTCCGCCTCGAGGGTCTACTTCAATTCCGGCGGCGGCACCCTCTTCGTTCAGGGCACCCCCGAAGAACAGCTGCATGTGGGAGGTCTCGGGCTCGGTGAAGCGATCCGCGCGGCCGGTCTCCAGACGGAGGTTGCCGTTCCCCCCGGCTTTGCGGGCTCGCGCGCCGAATGCGACAGCGCCTGCACATTCGCATTCATCGGCGGGGTCTCTCGCAGCGTGGCGGCGGGGTCCCGGTTTGGCGTGCACCGCTTCGAATCGGAAGCGCCAACAGCGGATGTGCAGACACTCCAGCAACTGGAAGGCGTCCTCGTCGATTATATCGGCAGAATGGGCGTGTCGCACGATATGTTCACGCTGATGACCAAGGCGCCGCCGCAGGGAATCTACTATGTCGATCAGGCAACCATGCAGAAGCTGCGGATAACGACGCCGGAGCAAGTCTCCGCACGAATGACCTATCAGAACAACCAGTCGGTCCTGGTGATGCGGGACACCGAGGGAGCCGTCGAATTTGGCCGGATGGACTTTTATTGCACGTCCAGCCGGCTGATGGCGCGCGGCTATTTCGATTTGGGCGGAAGCAACGGCGGCGCGGCTCCCGGGGTGCCGCAACCTGCCGACGCGACATTTTCATGGTCTGTCAGCACCAGCAATCCGTACGCGAATCACCAGATCCAAATTCCGGCAGCGGACTGGTCGTATGGAGGCCAGAATGAGGGCAAGCAGCTTGTCGAGGTCTATGTTCCGCCAGCGCTGGCCAGCCTGATGACAGAGGCCTCGTCGATCTGGCTGATCGTCGACTTCTCCAACGGCCAGCGCTATGAAGACATTCTTGGACTGGGATTGACCGGGATCGGCGATGATGGGCACGCGCTGCTCGCCACGCTTGCCAAGTCATGCTGATGCCTGGCAGCCGCTTCGGAAAAGCAATCGGCAATCGTGATACGCCGGGACATTCTCGTCAGCCATTCCTCCGCTGAGCAGCGGGAGCGAAGATTCTTCGCAGTGAGGGGCCGTCTCGCGCGGCCACAATTTGCCGGCGACTTGTCAATCGCGGCATTTCCCAATCCCTGTCGATCTACCGGATGAGCGCCGCCACGCCAGGAAGCATCTTCCCCTCGAGCCATTCCAGGAACGCCCCGCCGGCTGTCGAGACATAGGTGAGCCGCTCCGCCGCATGGGCAAAATTGAGCGCGGCCACCGTATCGCCGCCGCCAGCAACCGAGCAGAGCCGCCCCGAAGCGGTCGCCTCCGCCACCACCGCCGCGACCGCGACCGTGCCTGCGGCGAAAGGCGGCGTTTCGAACGCACCGACCGGACCGTTCCAGACGAGGGTTCTCAGCTTCGCGAGCTTCACCGCGAATTCCGTCACCGTCGCCGGCCCGACATCGAGGATCATCAGCGCTTCCGGCACGTCTCTCACCGGCACCACTTGGGTCGTCGTTCCGGGCTCGAGCGCGGCGGCCACCACCGCGTCGATCGGCAGGAGAATCTCGCAGCCCGCTTCCTTGGCCTGATTCAGGATCGCGCGCGCCTCCTGATGGCGGTCCGCCTCCTCGAGCGAGCGTCCCACCGCAATCCCCTGCGCCGCCAGAAACGTATTGGCCATCGCGCCGCCGATCATCAGAAGATCGACCTTGGCACAGAGATTGCCAAGCAGCTCGAGCTTGGTCGAAACCTTCGCCCCTCCAACGATCGCGCCCACCGGCCGCGCCGGATGGCCGAGCGCGGAATCGAGCGCCTTGAGCTCCGCCTCCATCAGCCGCCCGGCATAGGAAGGCAGCAGATGCGCAACGCCTTCGGTGCTGGCATGGGCGCGGTGCGAAACGGAGAAACCGTCATTGACGAAAATCTCGGCGCATTTGGCGAGCTCGGCCGCAAAGGCGGGATCGTTCGCTTCCTCGCCGGAATAAAATCGCGTGTTCTCCAGCAGCAGGACCTCGCCCTCGGCCAGCCGCGCCACGGAAGTCTCGACCGTCTCGCCGATGCAATCCGGGCAGAAGGCAACCGGCCGGCCAAGCGCTTCGGCCAGCGCCGGGGCCAGCGGCGCAAGCGACATTTCCGGCCGCCGCTTGCCCTTGGGCCGATCGAAATGGCTGCAGACGATCACCCGCGCCCCCTTCTCTGCAAGCTCGCGGATCGTGGGCGCGAGACGGGCAATCCGTGTCGCATCCGAAACGTGCCCGTAGCGCAGCGGCACGTTGAGGTCGGCCCGCAGCAGCACGCGCCTTCCCTTCACCGCGGCCTCGTCCAGGCCGTGGATGCGTCCGCTCATGGCGATGTTGCTCAGATTTTTCCGAGGAGTGCCGCCGTGTCCGCCATGCGGTTGGAGAAGCCCCACTCGTTATCGTACCAGCCCATCACACGGGCGAGCCCTCCATCCACCACGGCGGTCTGCGTGGCATCGAAGCTGCACGAGGCGGCGACATGGTTGAAATCCACGCTCACCAGCTTTTCCGTGTTGTAATCGAGAATTCCCTTGAGTGGGCCCTCGGCGGCCCGCCGCATGGCTTCGTTGATGTCGTGAACCGTCGCCGGCCGCGCGAGATTGGCATCGAGCGAGACGAGCGAGACATTCGGCGTCGGCACGCGGATCGCCGTCCCGTCGAGCTTGCCCTTGAGCTCCGGCATGACGAGCCCGACCGCGCGCGCAGCACCCGTCGTCGTCGGAATGAGCGAGACCGCGGCCGCCCGCGCGCGGTGCAGGTCCTTGTGCAGCGTATCGACCGTGCGCTGGTCCCCGGTATAGGAATGCACCGTCACCATGTAGCCGCGCAGGATGCCGAAGGCATCGTGCAGCACTTTCGCCATCGGCGCGAGGCAGTTGGTGGTGCAGGATGCATTCGAAACGATCGTCATGGCCGGCTTGAGGCTCGCATGATTCACGCCATAAACGATCGTCGCGTCCACGCCGTCCGCCGGCGCCGAGACCAGAACCTTCCGCGCACCCGCAGCGAGCAGCGCGGCCGCCGCGTCGCGTTTGGTGAAGAGCCCGGTGCATTCGAGCGCCACATCCACGCCGGAGAAGGGCACCTTCGTCGGATCGCGCTCGGCCGAAACGCGGATCGGGCCGTAATGGCGGTTCCCATGACGGATCTCGATCGTCTCGCCATTGACCCCGACCTCGCCCGGAAAGCGGCCATGCACGCTGTCATAACGAAAGAGATGCGCATTGGCCTCGACACTGCCGAGATCGTTGATCGCGACCGGAAGCACATCCTCCCGCCCGCTCTCGACGATCGCCCGCAGAACGAGCCGCCCGATCCGCCCGAACCCGTTGATGCCGACCCTGACGGCCATGCGCCGATCCTTCCTTTCAGCCGACCCGTTCACGAACCGCTTCGGCCACCGCCGCGGGCGTGATGCCGAAATGCCGGTAGAGATCCTCGGCCGGCGCCGAGGCCCCGAACCCACGCATGCCGATGAAAATGCCGTCGGCCCCGAGCCAGCGTTCCCAGCCGAAGCCTCCGGCGGCCTCGATGCCGACACGAAGGCCCCCGCCGAGCACCGCCTCGCGATAGGCGGGCTCCTGGGCGGAAAAAAGCTCCCAGCAGGGCAACGAGACGACGGCGATCGGGATTCCGAGCGCCGCCAGCGCCTCCCGTGCCTGCATCGCGATCGCGACCTCCGAGCCGCTCGCGATCAGCGTCGCACGCCGCTCGCCATCCGCCTCGGCAAGCACGTAGCCGCCGCGCGCCGAAAGGGATTCCGCCGCCTGGCCACGCAACGTGGGCAGCGCCTGACGCGAGAGAGCGAGCGCGCTCGGCCCCTCCGCGCGGCGGAGCGCGAGCTCCCAGCATTCGGCCGTCTCCACCGCGTCCGCGGGGCGGAAGACGAAGAGATTGGGCATCGCCCGCAGGGAGGCGAGCTGCTCGACCGGCTGGTGCGTGGGGCCATCCTCGCCGAGGCCGATCGAATCGTGGGTCAGCACATAGATCGCCCGCGTCCCCATCAAGGCCGCGAGACGGATCGCCGGACGCATGTAATCGCTGAAGACGAGGAAGGTGCCGCCATAAGGGATGATGCCGCCATGCCGCGCCATCCCGTTCATGGCCGCGGCCATGCCATGCTCACGCACGCCATAATGGACGTAGCGGCCGGCATAATTGCCGGGCGCGACCGCCGTCATGCCGCGCACCTCGGTCAGGGTCGAAGGGCTGAGATCGGCGGAGCCGCCGATCAGCTCCGGCACGGAAGTCACCAGCGCCTCCAGCGCCTTCTGGCTCGCCTGACGGGTCGCGAGCCTGGGCCGGGCGCCGATGAGCTCGGCCTTCAGCGCGGCGAGAGCCGCATGGGCGGCATCCGGCAGCCGGCCGGACATTACCCGTTCGAACTCGCCGCGCAGCGGGTGGTGCGCGAGACGTCGCAGCCAGGCGCGCCGCTGCGCGGCGCCGCGCGCGCCGGCCGCCCGCCAGGCCGCAAGCAGATCCTCTGGCACCGTGAAAGGCGGCGCGTCCCAGCCGAGCGCCCGCTTCGTCGCGGCCGCCTCTTCCGCGCCGAGCGCGGCTCCGTGGGCAGCGGCGGTGCCGGCCTTGTGCGGCGCGCCAAAGCCGATGATCGTGCGGCAGGAGATCAGGCTCGGGCGCTGGGAACGGGAGGCAGCCGCGAGCGCGGCCGCCACCGAAGCGGCGTCGAACCCGTCCACGCGCTTCACGGCCCATCCGAGGGCGGCAAAACGCTTCAGCGGGTCGTCCGACGTGGCGAGCCCGGTCGGCCCGTCGATCGAGATTTCATTGTCGTCATAAAGCACGGTGAGGCGGGCAAGCCTGAGATGGCCGGCGAGCGAGGCCGCCTCATGGCTGATCCCTTCCATCAGGTCGCCGTCCGAGGCGATCACCCAGGTCCGGTGATCGACGAGGCTGCGGCCGAACCGCGCGGCCAGCAGGCGCTCGGCAAGCGCGATCCCGACGGCGGTGGCCAGCCCCTGCCCGAGCGGGCCCGTGGTCGTCTCGATCGCCGGATGCAGCCCGGCCTCCGGATGCCCCGCCGCGGCCGAATGGAGCTGCCGGAACCGCCGCAGCGCCTCCATCTCCATTCCGGCAAAGCCGGTCAGATGCAGGAGCGCGTACAGCAGCATCGAGCCATGCCCGGCCGAGAGCACGAAACGGTCGCGGTCCGGCCAGCTCGGGTCGGCGGCATCGAACTTGAGGAAGCGGGTCCAGAGCACGCTCGCCGCGTCCGCCATGCCGAGCGGCATGCCCGGATGGCCGGAATTCGCGGCCTCGACCGCATCGATGGCGAGCGCCCTCAGCGCATTCGCCATGAGCCGCTCGGACCCCACGAGCTGCGCCGGCTTCTCCGCCGGCGCGACGTGTGCCGAACTCGGGGGCACGTCGGAAGACACTTGCTTCGTCAACCTCTAGAGCGTGATGACCGAAGGTGGAATCACCGCAGGTCCGAATCACGCAAGAAAACAAAGACGGAGAGCAGGACGGGTGAGCGAAAGCAATCTCATCCCGCTCCAGGGGGCGGGTTCAGACAACATGACGGGACAACCGGCGGTGCGCAACCCGGCCTCCGGGAGAGGAACAATTCCATCCTTGGCAACCGCGAACACGCCGCTGCGCCCCCTCCCTTTCCTCAGGCTCATCGCTGCTTTCGCTCGACAATACCCGTCGGCCACGCGGCCACCTCTCCGGGCTTGTCCGAACGTGTTCGCTGCCAGACACGTTGGCCAGGCTCTCCCCTGATGACAAAACCTCGCCAAGCGGCTTCACTTCTTGCCCGATGGATCTGCCGCCGCCCGCTGCTTGGCTCGCCTCCCCTCCGATCACGCTGCATCGCCCGGCGCGCCAGACCGCGCCGCTCATCTTCGCCTCACCCCATTCAGGCCGCGACTACCCTGCCGCTTTCCTTGCCGCCTCTCGCCTCGATCCGCTTAGTCTCCGCCGGAGCGAGGACAGCTTCGTCGATGAGCTCTTTGCCGAGGCACCCCGTCATGGCGCGCCCCTGCTCGCCGCCTCCTTCCCCCGCGCCTTCTGCGATGCCAATCGCGAGCCCTGGGAGCTCGATCCGGAGATGTTCTCCGACCCCCTCCCCCCCTGGGTGAACAGCGCGAGCCCGCGCATCGGCGCCGGCCTCGGCACCATCGCTCGCGTCGTCGCCTCCGGCTCGGCGATCTACCGCGACAAGCTCCCTTTCGCCGAGGCCGAGGCGCGCATCCGCTGCTGCTGGGAGCCCTATCACGCTTGCCTCACCGCTCTCGTCGCCGAGACCCATGCGGCCTTCGGCGCCTGCCTCCTGATCGACTGCCACTCGATGCCGGCCCCTTCCATACCCGCCGGCCGGCGTGTCGATTTCGTCCTGGGGGATGCCCATGGCACCACCTGCACCGAGCGGGCGGTGCAGCTCATCGAAGAGATCCTGATCGACCTTGGCTACCGCGTCCGCCGCAACGATCCCTATTCCGGCGGCTATATCACCCGCCATTACGGCCGTCCGCGTGAGGGCGTGCACGCGTTGCAGCTCGAGATCGCGCGTGATCTCTATATGGACGAGCAGCGGATCGAGCGCCTGCCCGGCTTCCAGCGCATCCGGCAAAGCATGGAAAGGCTTCTGTGCGAGCTTTGCGGGAAGGGTGGAGGCCTTTTCCCCGCATAGAGCGTGATGGCGTGATGCCCGCTCGCGCATGGCCCCACCCCACGGTCTTACTCGGGTGGCAAACTCGGGGACAAAAAAATGGCGGCGCTTTTGGCGCCGCCAAGTTTAGGGAGGAAACGTCCAAGAAAAGCAGGCAGCCCGGCATCGCCGTACTGCTGCAATGCGGAAATTAAGCGCTTGCATGCCCCGGCGCAAGAGTTTTTTGCATCGCGGCAAAATTTTCTATGATCGCTCACGCCGACGGTCAGCTCACGCCGGTAAGGTGTTGCGAACTCTATGATGCTGCTCTTCCCGCAAGGTTGGCTCAGTAGCTTCGGGGCAGGCCGAGCACATGCTCGGCGATATAGGAGAGAATGAGGTTGGTGCTGATCGGCGCCACCTGATAGAGCCGCGCCTCCCGATATTTGCGCTCGATGTCGTATTCCTCGGCGAAGCCGTAGCCGCCGTGCGTCTGCAGGCAGGCCTCCGCCGCTGCCCAGGCGGCCTCCGCCGCCAGCATCTTCGCGGTATTCGCCTCTTCCCCGCAGGCCTCGCCCGCCTCGAATCGCCTCAGGCCCTCGCGCAGCATCAATTCCGCGGCCCGCATGCCGGCGTGGGCGCGGGCAATCGGGAACTGGATGCCCTGGTTCTGCCCAATCGGCCGCCCAAACACCTGCCGCTCCTTCGCGTACGCGACCGCCCGGGCGATGAACCATTTCGCATCCCCGATCGACTCGGAGGCGATCAGCAGCCGCTCGGCGTTCATCCCATCCAGGATGTGGCGAAACCCCTGCCCCTCCTCGCCCACCAGGTTTTCCGCCGGGACGATCACGTTATCGAAGAACACCTCGCAGGAATTGTGATTCATCATGGTGCGGATCGGCCGGATGGTAAGGCCGGCACCGTGCGCCGCCCGCATATCAAGGAGAAAGGTCGAAAGCCCTTCGGTTCGCCGCCTCACCTGTTCCTTTGGCGTAGTGCGGGCAAGCAGCAGCATCAGGTCCGAATGCTCGGCGCGACTGGTCCACACCTTCTGCCCGTTCACCACGTAATGGTCCCCCTCGCGGCGGGCGAAGGTGCGAAGGCTCATGGTGTCCGAGCCGCTGGCCGGCTCGGTGACGCCGAAAGCCTGAAGGCGAAGCTCCCCTGAGGCGATCTTCGGCAGATAGGCTCGCTTCTGGGCTTCCGATCCGTGACGCAGGATGGTGCCCATGATGTACATCTGGGCGTGGCAGGCCGCTCCGTTGCTCCCGGCGGCATGGATCGTCTCCAGGATCGCCGCGGCGGCCGAGAGCGGCAGCCCCGCCCCGCCATATTCCTCGGGGATCAGCACCGCGAGATAGCCGGCCTCGGTCAACGCGCGGACGAATTCGCCCGGATAGGCCCGCGTGCGGTCAATCTCCCGCCAATATTCGCCGGGAAACCGCGCGCAGAGCTTTTCCACTCCCTCGCGAATCTCGAAATGCCCTTCAACCGCGCCTGTCATCCGGTCCATCCCGATTCTCCTGCCCGGCCCTGGTCACGCCCGCGCGCTTCGCTCCGAAGCCGTCGGAATGGCCGGCAATGGCAATATTGCGTTACAAATCGCTGTTGGCCTCCCGGGGGAGGCCAAGCAAGGATAGAAGCGCGAGTGCAAAGGTCGAGCGCGCCGGTTCGAGCGCGCCGGCAGGGGAAGAGCGTTTTTGATGACCAGCCGAACCTCGGGCCGCGGCAAGGCGGGAGGGAGCCAGGCTTCGGACGCATATTCGGAGGGCCGGCATCTCCTCCGCGCCATTGTCCTTGCCGGATTTGCGTTCCTGGCGGCGAGCGCCAGCGCTCAGACCCGGCCGACCGAGACGCCGTCCGTCCCGGTCACCGCCACCCATGTCACGCGTCGGAACGTGCCCGTCTATCTCCTGGGCCTTGGCCAGGTGAAGGCGATCAACACCATCGTCATCAAGGCGCAGGTGGGCGGCATCCTCGAAGAGACGCCCTTCACGGAAGGGCAGGAGGTGAAGGCAGGGGACGTGCTCGCCATCATCGATCCCCGCCCCTACCAGGCAGTGCTTGACCAGGCGCTGGCCAAAGAGGCCGAGGACCAGGCCGCGCTCGCCAACGCCAAGGCCGATCTCGCCCGCTATACCATGCTCGTTCAGCAAAATTTCGCCTCGCAGCAGCAGATGGACACGCAGCGCGCGCTCGTCCTCGGGCTGACCGCGACTCTGCGCGCCGATGACGCCGCCATCGAGCAGGCGCGGCTCAATCTCCAATTCACCCGCATCACGGCGCCGATCGCCGGCCGGCTCGGCCTGCGCACCGTCGATCCCGGCAACCTGATCGAGGCGAACGCACCCACCGGCATCGTCACGCTCACAGAGATGAAGCCGATCAGCGTGGTCTTCACCCTGCCCCAAAAGGACATCACACCGGTCCGTGAGGCGGCCGCGAAGGGTCCGCTCACCGTTCTCGCCGAAAGCGAGGGCGAAAATCCACGCCTGCTCGATCGCGGCACGCTCGCCACCATGAGCAACATGGTCGATCCGAGCACCGGCACGATCGAGATGAAGGCGCTCTTCCCGAACACAGGCGAAGTCCTATGGCCCGATGAATTCGTCAATGCCAGGCTTCTGGTCCGCACGCTCGGGAACGTTCTCACCCTGCCCGTCCGGGCGGTGCAGCACGGGCCGGACGGGCTCTATGTCTATCGGATCCGCCCCGATCGCACCGTCATCCGCCAGACGGTGACGGAAACCCTGGAGGAGGGTGGCACCGCCGTCATCGCCAGCGGGCTCGAGGCGGGGGCGGAGGTGGTGCTGGACGGCCAGTCCCGGCTCGATGACGGCATGCGCGTGAGCATCGAGGCGGGGAGCTGAAGCCTTGGGCCGGCGCGCATGAGCATCTCCGCCCCGTTCATCCGCCGGCCGATCGCGACCTCCCTCATCATGACGGCGATCGTGCTGATCGGGGTCGCCGCCTATCCGCTGCTGCCCATCGCGGCACTTCCGAACGTCGATTTCCCGACCATCGTCGTCTCCGCCAGCCTGCCCGGCGCCGATCCATCGACCATGGCCTCGACTGTCGCGACCCCGCTCGAAAGACAGATCGGCGAGATCCCCGGCGTCTCGCAGATGACCTCGGTCAGCGTCGAGGGCAGCACCTCCGTCACCGTGCAATTCTCCCTCGACCGCGACATCAATTCCGCCGCCCAGGACATCCAGGCCGCCATCAATGCCGCCGGCGGCCAATTGCCGAAGACTCTCCCGAGCCCACCCACCTATCGCAAGATCAACCCGGCGGACGCGCCGGTCCTGATCCTCGCGGTCCAGTCCGAGGCGCTTCCGCTCACCGCCGTCGACAATTACGCCGATGTCGTCCTTTCCCAGCAGATCTCGCAGCTTCCGGGGGTGGCGGAGGTTTTCATCAGCGGGCAGCAGACCCCTTCGATCCGTGTCCAGGTGGACCCCGCCAAGCTCGCCGCCATGGGTCTCACGCTCGAGGATGTGCGCAATGCGATCCTGAACGAAACGGTCGACAATCCGAAGGGCAGCATCAATACCGCCCATCGCAGCTTCGCCGTCAATGCCAACGATCAGATCACGAAGGCCGCCCCCTTCAACACCGTGATCGTCGCCTATCGCGACGGCGCGCCTATCCGCATCAGCGATATCGGCCGCGCGGTGGATGGGCCGCAGAACGATCTGATCGCCGGCTGGCAGAATGGCCGCCGCGGCGTCCAGCTCGTCATCTTCAAGCAGCCCGGGGTGAATGTCCTCTCCACCGTCGATCGCATCCTGGCGGAGCTGCCGCGCCTCAAGGCTTCGATCCCGCCTTCCGTGCATGTCTCGGTGGTGGTCGATCGCTCGCAGAATATCCGCGCCGAGGTCGCCGATGTGCAGCTCACCCTGTTCATCGCGCTCGCCCTCGTCATCATGGTGGTGTTCCTCTTCCTCCGCAGCCTCTGGGCCACGGCGATCCCAGCCATCACCATCCCGATCGCGCTCATCGGCACCTTCGCGATGATGTACGTGGCGGGCTACAGCATCGACAATCTCTCGATGATGGGGCTTACCATCGCGATCGGCTTCGTGGTGGACGATGCGATCGTGATGCTCGAGAACATCTTCCGCCATATCGAGGAGGGCATGCCGCCGGTCGATGCGGCGCTGCAGGGCGCGGGCGAGATCGGGTTCACCATCGTTTCGATCAGCGCTTCATTGATCGCAGTCTTCCTGCCCATCCTGCTCATGGGCGGCATTGTCGGGCGGGTTTTCCGCGAGTTCGCCGTCACCGTCAGCATGGCGGTGGCGGTCTCGGCCTTCGTCTCGCTCACGCTCACGCCGATGATGGCCTCGCGCTTCCTCCGCCACCAGACGAAGCACGGCATGCTCTATCGTGCCGCCGAGCGCGGCTTCCAGGCCCTTGCCGGCTTCTATCATCGCACGCTCGGCGTCGCACTCCGCCATCGCTTCATCACCCTGATGGTCTTCTTCACCACCATGGGTCTTTCGGCCTATCTCTATGTGGTCATCCCCAAGGGCTTCTTCCCGCCGCAGGATGTCGGCCTGCTGGTCGGCACGCTCGAGGGCTCGCAGGAAGCCTCCTTCGCGGAGCTGGAGAAGCTCGTCACCGAAGCCAACGGGATCGTCAAATCCGATCCGGCCGTTTCGACCTTCTCGGTGAGCCTTGGCGCCGGCATTGCCGGGCAGACCGGCAACGATGCGCGATACTATATCAACCTCAAGCCGTTCGATGAGCGGGATGTCAGCGCCCAGCAGGTGATCGCGCGGCTCAGGCCCGAATTCGCGCGGATGGTCGGCGCGCGAATGTTCCTCCAGGCGGCGCAGGATGTGAATGTGGGTGGCCTCATCTCGCGCACCCAGTATCAATATACGCTGCAGGACGCCAATCTCGATGAGCTCTATCAGTGGGCGCCCAAGATTCTCGCCAAGCTCCGCACCTTGCCGATGCTGCGCGACCTTGCGACCGATCAGCAGATGTCGGGCCTCTCGGCCACCCTCACCATCGACCGCGACGCCGCCGCCCGCTACGGCATCACGCCCGCCGCGATCGACAACATCCTCTACGATGCCTTCGGCCAGCGCGAGGTGACCCAGTATTTCACTCAGACCAATGCCTATTACGTGATCCTGGAAGTCCTGCCTGCGCTGCAGGCGGATCTCGCGACACTGAACGAGCTCTACGTGCCCTCTTCCACCGGCGCGGCCGTGCCACTCGTCAATCTCGTGCATATCGATGCCGACAAGGTGGCGCCGCTTTCGGTCAACCACGCGAACCAATTCCCCTCGGTGACGCTTTCCTTCAACCTCGCCAGCGGCACCGCCATCGGCAATGCGGTGGAGGCAATCCAGAAGGCCGTCGCCGCGCTCGGTCCGCCCGCCTCGCTCAGCGGCAGTTTTCAGGGCACGGCCGCCGCCTTCCAATCCTCGCTCGCTTCCGAGCCCTATCTGATCGCCGCCGCGATCATCGCCGTCTACATCATCCTCGGCATTCTCTATGAGAGCTACATCCTGCCGCTGACGATCCTCTCCACCATTCCGTCAGCCGGTGTCGGCGCGCTCCTGATCCTCATCCTCGTCCATGACGATCTTTCGGTGATCGCGCTCATCGGCATTCTCCTGCTCATCGGCATCGTCAAGAAAAACGGCATCATGCTGGTCGATTTCGCCATCACCGCCGAGCGGCGCGAGGGCAAGCCGCCGCTCGAGGCAATCCGGGAGGCCTGCTCCCTCCGCTTTCGCCCGATCCTGATGACGACCATGGCCGCCCTTTTCACCGGATTGCCGCTGATGCTCTTCCACGGCGCCGGTTCCGAGCTCCGCCGCCCGCTCGGCTACACCATGGTCGGCGGGCTTGCGGTGAGCCAGATCCTCACCCTCTACACGACGCCCGTCGTCTATCTCTATCTCGACCGTTTGCAGCGCTGGCTCGCGCCGACGCGCGCCAAGCATTACCCCGCGCTCGCCTCGAAGCTCGGCGCCAACGCGGACTGAAGGACAGGTTACGGCGGGTTCGGCACGACGACGGGCACGCCGCCCGGCTGAAAGATCGTCGCCGTGCCATTTCCATTCGGCACATAGATGCCCGGCGCCCCGCCGCCAACGGGCGCCACGATGGCGGTATTGCCGGTCTGGTTGACGACGGTGCCGACGACGCCCCGTGGCCCGAACACGGGTGAACCGAGCGACGGGAGGCTCGGCTGGGAAGGGGGCGCGGGCGCACCGGCAACCGGGCCCGGGGACGGAGCGGCGGCCGGAACGACGCCAAGCGCGGGGCCTTCGGGGAGCCCTCGGCCGGACGCGGAGGAAAGCTCGCTCCCGCACGGCGAGGACGCGGGCGGGGCGTGGCCGGTACAGCCCTTTTGCGGCCTGTTTTGAGACTGGCCTAGAGGCTGCGCCGCGGCGGCGGGCGCATATCCCGGATCAGGACCGCTCGGGGCGCAGGAAGCGACGAGCAGGAGCAGGGCAATCCCTGAGAACAATCGCGACATCGACCAAAGATAGGTCTCAGGATCCGTTTGGCAGTAGAGAGCGCCCCGCAATCGGTGCGTCCTGCCCCACGCCAGCCGCATGGTCCGCCGAAATATCCCATGCAGGCACACCGAATCATTTGCGGCGGACCAGCGGCTCCCACGTTTCTCTTTGCAACACGTTTCTCTTTGCAACACATGGCGAGGCCCGATCCGCGCTAGCCTTCCCGCATGCAGACCGCGTCTCTCCAGGCACTGACGCGCTTCGGCTTGGGCGGCGGTCCCGCCGAAACCCCGCCCGCGGATCCGCGCGCCTGGCTCGCCGCCCAACTGAACGGTCCCGACCCCGCCCTCGCCACGCCCCGCTTCCAGGCCCTGCCCAACGGCGCCTCGGCGCTCGCCGCATCGCGGGCCGACTTCGCGGCACGACGGCGCATCCTCGCCGCCGGCGATCCTCTCAAGGGCCACTTTCGCTCCCGATCCTCGGCCGCCTTCATCGCCGACGCGCGCGCCGCGCTCGACTGGGCGGTCATCACTCCGGCACCTTTCCGCGAGCGGCTGGTCTGGTTCTGGGCCAATCACTTCACCGTCAGCATCCGGCAGGGCGGCACGCTCGGTCTGGTCGGCCCCTTCATCCGCGAGGCGATCCGTCCGCACGTCACGGGCCGCTTCACGGACATGGTGCTTGCCGCCGAACGGCATCCGGCAATGCTGCTCTATCTCAGCAATGCCGGATCAATCGGGCCGCAAAGCCCTCTCGGGCGGCGGACCGGTCGCGGGCTCAACGAAAATCTCGGCCGCGAATGCATGGAACTCCATACGGTGGGCCTCGCCGCTCGTTATACCCAGGCGGACGTCACCAGCATGGCCAAGCTCCTCACCGGCTGGTCGGTCTCGCCCGACCGCCCGCCGACGGGCTTTCTCTTTCGCCCCCGGGCGCATGAGCCCGGACCGCAGACCGTCCTGGGGCAAGGATTTCCGCCGGGCGAGGAAGGCGGGCTCGCCGCGCTGCGTTTCCTCTCCACCTACCCCACGACATGGATTTCACTCGCCCGGAAGCTTGCCCGTCACTTCGTCGCCGACGATCCGCCGCCCCGCGCCGTCCGGCGCCTCGCCTCCGTCCTCGCCGAGACGGACGGAGATCTCCGCGCGACCGCTCTGGCCCTGATCGATCTGCCCGAGGCATGGGAGCCGCTCAACAAGCTCAAGACCCCGCTCGAATACATGGTCTCCGTCCTCCGGGCGACGCCACCTTCGGCGCGCGGCGCGACACCCTATTTCGCCATCCTGCGCAAGCTCGGCCAGCCGCTCTGGGCAGCGCCGCTGCCCAACGGGTGGTCCGATGTCGCACCCGATTGGGCGGCCTCGGATTCAGTGCTTGGCCGCATCGATTTCGGCTACAGCCATGCCGCGCGCCTGCCCGAGGCCGATCCGCTGGCGCTCGCCGATGCCGCGCTCGGCCCCGTCCTTCGGCCCGAAACGGTCACCGCGATTTGCCGCGCGGGCTCGCGCGCGGAGGCTGTCAGCCTTCTCTTCGCCGCCCCCGAGTTTCAACGGCGATAGGGCCAGCGAAGATGGAACCCCTGCCCCTCACGCGCCGGACGACGCTGCTCGGCCTCTCAGCCGCTTTCGCCCTCGGTCGGGTCAGGCTCGCCCTCGCCGATGCCGCGACCCAGCGCCGCTTCGTCGTCGTGCTGCTGCGGGGCGCGCTCGATGGGCTCGCCGCTGTCGCGCCCTATGGCGATCTGAATCTCGCCGGGCTGCGTGCCGGCCTTCTCTCGCCCGAGCCGGGCGGGGGAAAGAATGCGCTTCTCGATCTCGGCGGCTTCTACGGCCTTCATCCCGCGCTCCCCGGCCTCCACGCGATGTATCGCGCCGGCGAAGTGCTCCCGGTGCACGCGATCGCCGGCCCCTACCGCACGCGCAGCCATTTCGAGGCGCAGGACCTCATGCAGTCGGGCGCGACTGAGACCGACGCCACCATCACCTCGGGCTGGCTCAACCGCGTCCTTCTCGAGCTGCCGCTCGGGAGCGACGGGAGCGATGCCGCCGGAAACGGGCTTGCCGTGGGCATGGGCACCCCACTCCTGCTCCGCGGCCAGGCTTTCGTGGACTCCTACGCCCCCATTGGCTTCGCCACCCCGTCTCCCGATCTCTATCGGCGGATCGCGGCGCTGAATGAACCCGACCCTCTCCTCGGCCCGGCGATCGCCGATGGCCTGACAGCACAACATTTCGACGAAGAAACACTTGCCGCTGCCGGCAAGGCACAGCGCGCGCTGCATGAGGGCTATGGATTTTCCGCGCTCGCCACGGGCGCTGGGAAGCTCCTTGCCGCGCCCGCCGGACCACGCATCGCCGCCTTCCAGCTCGAGGGTTGGGACACGCACGGCAATCAGGTGGCGCTTCTCCGCCCACCCCTCAGCATGCTCGATGCCGGCCTTGCCGCGCTCAAGACCGCGCTCGGCCCGGCCTGGGGCGAGACCGTCGTGCTCGTCATCACGGAATTCGGCCGCACCGCGCGGATGAACGGAACCCGCGGCACCGACCACGGCACCGCCACGGTGGCCTTCCTTCTCGGCGGCGCCATCGCCGGCGGGCGGGTGCGCTCGCCCATCCCGCTCTCGGCCTTTGTCTTCTCGCGTGATTCAGACCTCCGGTGTCCCCACCTCCGGTCATCACGCTCTAAACGCGCGTAAAGTGGCATGGCTGGTGCGCGCTTCGCAGGGTGCCGCGGCGCTCCATCTCCCTTAAGGTTGCAGCCAGGAAATTTCCGGGCTGCAAAACTGCAAAGGAGCATGACGGCGTGGGTCAGACGATCGCGAGAGCTCGGGTTGGAACGGGGCAGACGGCCTTCACCATTCTGGGCGCGATCAGCGTTTGCCATCTTCTCAACGACACGATGCAGACCTTGCTGCCCGCCCTTTATCCCCTCTTTCGCAGCGGGCTCGGGCTCAGCTTCGTCCAGCTCGGCGTGCTCACGCTCGCCTTCCAGGCGACGGGCTCGCTGCTGCAGCCCTTCATCGGCCGTTTCACAGACCGCCGGCCGCAGCCCTACTCACTCCCCGTGGGCATGGCCTTCACCATGGCCGGCATCCTCATCCTTGCCGCCGTGAACAGCTATGCGCTGCTTCTCCTCGGTGCCGCGCTCATCGGCATCGGCTCCTCGATCTTCCACCCCGAATCCTCTCGCCTCGCCCGCATCGCCTCGGGCGGTCGCTTCGGTCTTGCCCAGTCGGTCTTTCAGGTCGGCGGCAATCTCGGGCAATCGCTCGCCCCCCTTGTCGTCGCCTTCTTCATCCTGCCGCGCGGCCGCGGCAGCCTCGCCTGGGTCGCCTTCCTTGCCCTGCTCGGCATCGTCCTCCTCAGCACCCTTGGCCGGTGGTACCAGATGAGCGGCCAGGCACGCCCGCGCGGGGTCGGTGGCCTTCATCTCGAGTCGCCCCTGCCGATGCCGATCGTCCGCCGCGCGCTGGCGGTGCTGATCGCGCTCGTCTTCTCGAAATTCTTCTATCTTGCGAGCATCACCAATTTTTACATCTTCTATCTGATGGAGCATTTCCGTCTCACCACCGCGTCGGCGCAGGTCTGCCTCTTCGCCTTCCTCGCCTCGGTCGCCGCCGGCACTCTGGTGGGCGGCCCGCTCGGTGATCGAATCGGCCGCAAATATGTCATCTGGGGCTCGATCCTCGGCGTCCTGCCCTTCACCCTTCTGCTTCCCTACGTCGGGCTCGGCGCGACCATCGTGCTCAGCATCGTGATCGGCCTCGTCCTTTCCTCCGCCTTCTCGTCCATCGTGGTCTATGGAACCGAGCTGATGCCCGGCCGGATCGGCGCCATCTCGGGCCTCTTCTTCGGTCTCGCCTTCGGAATCGCCGGCCTCGGCGCGGCCGTGCTCGGCGCGATCGCGGACTGGACGAGCATCGAATTCGTCTATCGTCTCTGCGCCTTCCTCCCGGCGATCGGGCTGCTCGCGGTCCTCCTGCCCGATGTCGGGCGTGAGGGCCGCGCCCTCCGCACCGCACGCGCCTGAGGGGCTGCCCCGGTTTTCAGGCCAATTCCGCCCGCTCCGAATCTCGCCTAATCTCGGGCCATGAGCGACGATTCGCGGCCCCTCGATTGCCTGCGCTGCCCGGCTTTCTGCTGCAAGATCGCCGGCTATGTCGAGGTGAGCGAATACGATATCCGCCGGCTCGCCAAGTTCCTCGGCCTCACCAAGAGCGAATTCGAAGCGCAGCACATCGTCGAGCGCACGCGGCGGGGCAAGAAGCACATCAAGGCCGAATACGAGACCTGCCAGTTCCTCGACTCCAAGCGCCGCTGCACGGTCTATGCCGCAAGGCCAACGGATTGCCGCGGCTATCACTGCTGGGATGCGGAGGATCAGAGCGTCTATCGCGCAGCCGCCTTCATCCAGGCGCCCATTCGCGCCCAGCAGAAAGAAGACCGCGAAAACAGGAAATAGGGGGCGCCCTTCGTGTATACCACCGCCACCGCCTTCCTCGAAGCGCTTGCGGAGGCGGGCGTCTCCTTCCTCTTCGCCAATTTCGGCTCCGATCACCCCGCGCTGCTCGAGGCGCTTGCGGAAGCCGGCGCGAGCGGTCGCCCCGTGCCCGCCGTGATCACCTGCCCGAACGAGATGGTGGCGCTCAGCGCCGCGCATGGCGCATCGCTTCTCACCGGCCGGGCCGAGGCCGTTCTCGTGCATGTCGATTGCGGCACCCAGGCGCTGGCCGGTGCCGTGCACAATGCGAGCCGCGCCCGCGCGCCGGTGCTGATCTTCGCTGGGCTTTCCCCCGCCACACAGGAGGGCGAGCTGCGCGGCAGCCGCAACGAATTCATCCACTGGCTGCAGGACGTGCCCGACCAGCGCGGCATCCTCCGCAACTACGTCAAGTATGAGAATGAGATACGCTCGGGCCGCAATGCGAAGCAGATCATCCATCGCGCGATCCAGATCGCCGAGAGCGATCCGAAGGGCCCCGTCTATCTGACCGCGGCGCGCGAGGTGCTGGAGGAGGAGGTGCCGCGCGCGACGCTCGATACAAGCCTGTGGCAACCTCTCGCGCCCGCGGCTCTCGCCGAGGCCGATCTCGAAACGCTCGTCGGCGATCTGCTCGCCGCCGAACGCCCGCTCGTCGTCACCTCCTATCTCGGCCGCAACACAGCCGCCGTGCCCGCTCTCGTCGCCCTCTCGCACTGGCTCGGCATCGGCGTGCTCGAATCCGTGCCCAGTACCATGAATTTCCCGACCGACGATCCCGCCTGGCAGGGCGTTTACTGGAACGAGCAGCGCCAGAACCCGGTTCTCGCGGAGGCCGACCTCGTGCTCGTGATCGACAGCGACGTGCCCTGGATCCCGCGCGTGAACCACCCGGCGGCGGAGGCGCGCATCTACCATATCGATATCGATCCGCTGAAGGAACGGTTTCCTCTCTGGCACATCCCTGCCCGCCGCGTCTTCCGCGCCGACGCGGCGACGGCGCTCGCCCAAATCAACGAGCGTCTCAATCAGCGTCTCAACCAACGCCTGGCCGAACGCCGGCCCGAGGCGGAGCGGATCGCGGCGCGTCACGCGCGCCTCGACCGCCGGCATGCCGAGCACGCCGCCTTGCGTGCCGAGCGCGCGCGGCGCCCGGCGGGCGAGATGACGCCGGACCACGCCATCGCGGCGCTGAAATCTTATATCGATTCCGATACGATCATCCTCAACGAGGCGATCTCGAGCTATACACTCGTCAATGAGCATCTCGGCCCGCTTGCTCCGGGCTCGTCCTTCTCGAGCGGCGCGGGCTCGCTCGGCTGGCATGGCGGCGCGGCCATCGGCGCGCGGCTCGCGCGGCCGGAAAAGATCGTCATCGCGATCGCAGGAGATGGCTCCTATCTTTTCTCCGTGCCATCCACGGTGCATTGGATGGCGCGCCAGTACAAGACCCCCTTTCTTACCCTCGTGCTCAACAATCGCGGCTGGAAATCGCCGAAGCTCTCCCTCCTCGCCGTCCACCCCGAGGGGCATGCGAGCCGCGCGAACGAACTTGGGGTCACCTTCGATCCACCGCCCGACTATGCCGCCATCGCCGCGGCCGCCGGCGGCGCCTTTGCCGTCTCTGTCCGCCACCCCGAGGAGATGGAAGCCGCGCTTGCCAGCGCATTCCACGCCGTGCGCGAGGAGAATCGCGCCGCCGTCATCGATGTCTGGCTGCCGCATCTTTGACAAAGGACAAGAAAGGGCCGAAGGCTCGGCCTGCCCGGCCGCTCGGAACCACTCTCGAAACCACCAAAGTTGCAAAAGCTTTTTCTCTTTGGTCGATCCGCTGTCGTCTGATACATTCTTGAAAATCTTTGCATATAACTTGAAGCCCGCTACGGCTGTAGCATTTTTCCTCGTGCGTGGACATCGGCCGGCAATCTTGGCGGCCCATCCTCCTCGCAGGGACGAATGAGGAGGGTCGAGATGAATCCGGACAACGTTGAGCGCAGCCAGGCTGCGTCCCGTTCCCGTTTCATCGCGAAAAACGCGATTGTTGTCGGCGCCGGCATCGCCGGGCTGACGGCGGCGGAAGCCCTTGCCGATTGGTTCGAGCGCGTGACCGTGTTGGAGCGGGACAGAATGCCCGATCAGGCCGTGCCCCGGCCGGGCACGCCACAGGCGTGGCATGTTCATGGCCTGCTGGTCGGCGGCATGCGCGCTCTCGAGGAGCTGTTCCCCCATCTCGGCGAGGATCTGTCCCGCGCCGGGGCCGTTCCGATCCGAATCAGTCAGGATTTGCGTGAGGAATTTGCGAATCGTGACCCGATGCCTCAGCGCGATTTCGGAATGGTCGCCTATACGATGACCCGCGCGCTGCTGGAGACCACGCTGAAACAACGCGCGATGCAGCGGAGCAATATCGTTTTCCGGCAGAATCTCCGCGTGCTCGGCATCCTGGCGGGGCCCGACGGGCGGCGCGTGACTTCCGTGCGATTTGCGGATGCGGAAGAAGGAAGTCGGGAAGAAACCCTGCCGGCCGATCTTGTCGTGGATGCCTCGGGGCGCGGCCAGCTCACGATCGCCTCGCTGCAGTCGATGGGGCGCGATGTGCCGGACGAGACGGAGATCGGCATCGATCTTGGCTACACAACGGCGATCATGGAGATGCCCGATGACGCGCCGGTGGACTGGAAGGTGGTGCTGACCCATGCCAATGCGCCGCATTCCACCCGCCGCGGCCTGATCTTTCCGATCGAGGGTCATCGCTGGATGATGACTGCCGCAGGCTGCGGCGGTGATCGTCCGCCCGGCGAGTGGACCGCGCTTCTGGCTTTTCTGCGGCAATTCTCGACACCCACCATCTATAACGCCGTCAGAAATTCCACTCCGATCGGGAGAATGGCACGTTTCGGTTTCCCCCACAGCATCTGGCGGCATTTCGAGCGCCTCACGGATTTTCCCGACGGCCTAATTCCCATCGGGGACGCGTTCTGCCGCTTCAATCCCATCTATGGCCAGGGCATGACGGTGGCCGCCAAGGAAGCCTGCCTCCTGCATCGCCTGCTCGGAGCACGCGCATCGGAGCCTGATCCCGTCGAGGGGCTGGGCCGGGCCTTCCTCGCGGAAGCGGGCTCCCTGATTGAGACGCCGTGGATGATGGCGGCGATCCCCGATTTCGCTTATCCCCACACCAGCGGAAAACGCCCTCCAGACCTGGAAAATTCCTTGCGATTTTCAAAAGCCTTGTCCCGGGTTGCCGTGCGTGACGCTTCCGTGCAGAAACTTGCCAATGAGGTTTGGCATATGCTGAAACCGCGCAGCGTCCTGCAGGATCCAGCCATCATGCGTCAGGTGGAAGCGGAGATGACAGAAATGGCGGGTGCATGACCGATCCGAACCGAACTCCGCCTTGAATATCTGCCGGGCGCGCGAGCGCATTGCACATCTGCTTGGCCAGCACTGCACTTGAATCCTGTCAACGACGCTATAGGTGACAGCATCTGACTTGCATGCCTTCATCCAAAGGATGGCAGGCCGAGTGAGAGGTACGGTTCCTGAGCGCGACTGCTCTTGACCAAAGCTTTCCCACTTTGGTTTGGGGTCAATTTTTTGGTTTTGACTGAGGGTCTGAGAATTCGTCGAACGTGATCCTGATCTGGCGTGCCGAAGGGTTGGTCGGCCCCTGTTGCGCAGGAGCTGGGCTCGTTTGCGTGTCGGCTGCCGTCTCCCTGCCTCACCCCATTCGGGCGCAAAGCTCATTTGAATTCTGAAATGCTCGCAAAGTACCAAGGAGACACGATGACGGATGGCTCGCCAAGAGGGCGCTTCGGCAGCGGCCGGGAAGTGCAACGGATCGAGGATGCGGGCCTGCTGAAGGGAGCCGGCCGCTTCACCGATGATGTTTCCTTGCCGTCCCAGGTCCATCTCGTCTTTCTCCGCTCTCCTCATGCGCATGCCCGCATCGTCTCGATCGACATTGAAGCGGCGCGTGCGAAACCGGGCGTGATTGCCATCCTTACCGGCGCCGACCTCGTGAAAGCCGGAGTGAAGCCGCTGCCTCTCGCTCCAATCTTCAAGCGTCCCGATGGCTCACCCGGCGCGACGCCGCTCCGCCCGGGCCTTGCGGACGGCACAGTCCGTTTCGTCGGCGAAGCCGTTGCCGCAATCATCGCCGAGACACGCGCAGAGGCCAAGGATGCGCTCGAGGGGATCGAGGTCGTCTATGAGGAATTGCCGGCCGTGACGGGCTTGGCCCCCGCGACCGAAGACGGGGCGCCCCTTATCTGGCCGGAGGCGACCGGCAATGTCGCGGCGCAGATGCGGCATGGCGACAGAGCCGCAACAGAAGCCGCCTTCGGGGAGGCCGCTCACGTCGTTGCACTCGACCTCGCCAATCAACGCCTGGCGCCGACGCCGATGGAGCCGCGCAGCGTGCTGGCCAGCTACGGTGCGATGAGCGACCGGCTCACTCTGCATCTCTCCAGCCAGACGCCCTCCGGGGCGCGCGATGTTCTGTGCGACGCGGTGCTCGGCATCCCGAGGGAGAAAGTCCGCGTCCTCGTGGGCGATGTTGGCGGCGGTTTCGGGATGAAGACCGGACTCTATCCCGAAGACATCGTCGTCGCCTACGCGGCCCGCCACTTGCGGCGGCCGGTCAAGTGGACCGCCGAGCGCATTGAAGAACTGCTGGCGGCGACGCATGGCCGCGATGTCGAAAGCCACGCCGAGCTTGCCCTCGATGCCGAGGGCAAGGTGCTGGCCTATCGCATTCGTACGCTTGCCAATGTGGGTGCCTATGGCGGAACGTCCGGGATCATCATCCAGCTCCTGATCGGCCCTTGGGTTTCGACCAGCATCTACGATATCCGAACGATCGATTTCGAATTCAACGCCGTTCTGACCAATACCGCGCCGACGGGGCCCTATCGCGGTGCCGGACGCCCCGAGGCGATCTATCTCATCGAGCGCCTTTTCGATATGGCAGCCAACAGGCTCGGCCTCGATCCGGTCGAAATCCGCAGGCGCAACCTCATTCGGCCGGAGCAGATGCCCTATACCAACGCGATGGGGCAGGTCTATGACAGCGGCACGTTCGGCGCGATCATCGACCAGGCTGTGGCACTCGCCCAGTGGACGGGTTTCCCGCGCCGGGAGGCCGAATCGCAGACCCGTGGCAGGCTGCGCGGGCGCGGCATTGCCTCCTTCCTCGAATGGACCGGGGCGAATGTCTTCGAGGAACGCGTGACCGTTGCGGTCTCCGGTTCCGGAGAGATCGAGGTCTATGCCTCCACGATGGGGATGGGGCAGGGAATCTCCACATCCTACGCGCAGCTCGTCGTCGATGTCTTTCAGGTACCGATCGAGAAAATCCGCCTCGTTCACGGCGATACCGACCGGGGCTCTGGCTTCGGCAGCGCCGGCTCGCGCTCGCTCTTCACCGCGGGCTCCGCGATCCGCCACGCCTCGGAGAAGGCCATCGATACCGGGCGCGCGCTTGCGGGGGAAGCGCTCGAAGCATCTGTCGCCGACATCGAATATGAAGAGGGCATGTTTCAGGTGGCCGGCACCGATCGCCGCATCGGGCTCTTCGCGCTTGCCCAGCGCCAACCCGAGCAGCGCATCTTCGTCGACATGACGAGCAAGGTGGACGGGCCAAGCTGGCCGAACGGATGCCATATCTGCGAGGTCGAGATCGATCCCGAGACCGGTATCGTCGAGATCGTCTCCTATGTTTCGGCAAACGATGTCGGTCGCGTCGTCAATCCGATGATCGTGCGGGGCCAGCTCGACGGGGGCGCCGTTCAAGGGATCGGTCAGGCGCTAGGTGAGTACATGATCTACGACTCCGCCTCCGGCCAGGCGACGACCGCGAGCCTCATGGATTACACGATGCCGCGCGCCGACATCGTGCGCGATTTTGTGCATGTGCTCGACCAGTCGATACCATGCCGAAACAATCCGCTCGGGGTGAAAGGGGTGGGTGAGCTCGGCACGATCGGTGCCACCCCGGCGGTCGTCAACGCGGTCGCCGATGCCCTCATTCGCGCGGGCCGGGCGGATCGGGCCGCGCAGATTCAGATGCCCCTCACACCATCGAAGGTGTGGCAAGCGTTGCAGTGAGATCGAGATCGCGGGCCCCGTCTGAACGGGCTCCGCTCCTGGTCAGGTCTCAGGCGGCAGAATCACTCTGCCGTGGCGTCTTGCGCGTGCTGCCGCGACCCGATTTTACGCGTTTGGTGCCGACGCGCTCGGCGTTCGCACGCGCTGCCATGACGGCACGCCGGGCCCATCCGAGCACGATCTCCGCCTCGTCAATCCGATCCTCCGGAACCGCGTAATAGGAGCCGACCGTCACCGTCCGCTGCGTCGTCCGGTAGGAGAATGGTCGCGCACCGAGGGCGGAAAGTTCGTCGGCCAGGCTCGCATCCACGCGCAGATAGAGAACGCCATGGATGATCATCGCGAATTGCACGCCATCGATCTTGAAGCCATGGCCGCTGAACAGCCGGGCCGCCCGCACTGCACCGAGCGGGGCAAGCATCTCGGCCACATAGGAAGCGAACTCGTCCCCCGGCCGCGCTCTCGGCTCGCGGTGTCGATCCCGCATTCCACCCGCCTCTCGTCTTCTTCCTGGCATCCCGGATTTTCTCCGTTTCCCTTCATATTAGCACCATCGTCACACACCCGCTGCACACCCTGTCGCATCATCCCCCCGCGAACGCAGGAGGATGAGGATGGGAAGACGGCCTCACGACCATGACGGAAGGCATGAGCGCGAGCCTCGCCGCGGGCACGGCGAGCAGCGCCATGCCGAAGAGGCCGCCCCCGAACCCAGGAGTTCTGTCGAGCCAAGCCCGGTTGGCGGCCCGGTCTTCGCCCAGCCCGAGCCAACGCCGGATCCGACCCGCTTCGCCGTGCGGCACGGCTCCGATCGCGAAGCCTATCGCGAGATCGACATCCTGAATCGCGAGCACAGACTTGCCCCCATGCCGTTTCCGGCGCCGCGCGGCGGCATCGAGCCACGGCTCACCTTGGCGGAGGTGCTCGGCAGCGACCAGCAGACCATCGCCGCGATCGAGGCCACCGGCCGGCTCGTGTTCCATGCGGTCGGCGACACCGGCAGCACGCGCGGGCCGGAGACGCAGAATCTCGTTGCCGACAAGATGACGGCGGATTTCGACGAGGCCAATCCTGCGGACGCGCCACGTTTCTTCTTCCATCTCGGCGATGTCATCTACAGTTTCGGCGAGGCCGCCTATTATTACGATCAGTTCTACGAACCCTATCGGGACTATCCCGCGCCGGTCATCGCCATCGCCGGAAACCATGACGGCATGGTGGCGCCCGAATCAGGGGTGAAAACGCTGACCGCTTTTCTCGAAAATTTCTGCCAGCAGGATTTCGTGGTGACGCCGGAGGCAGGCGGCCTCTCTCGCACCGCGCAGATCGAGCCTGGCGTCTTCTTCACTTTCGAGGCTCCTTTTCTCCGCGTGCTCGCGCTCTATTCCAACACGCTCGAGGATCCTGGTGTCATCGCCGATGACCATATCGGTGATTCGCAACTTCGCTATGTGGAGGCAGCGCTGCAGCGCGTGCGTGAGGAAAGCTTCCAGGGTGCGCTCCTCATCGCCCATCACCATCCCGTCTATGTGGCTGACTCAAGGCATGGCGGCAGTCCGAAAATGGGCGAACAGATCGATGAGATCTGCGAGAAAAACAGGGTCTGGCCGCACGCGGTTCTTGCCGGCCACGCCCACAACTATCAGCGCTTCACACGCCGCCATGCCGGGATGGAAATTCCGTATCTCATCGCCGGCAATGGCGGCCATGGCCTTGCCCGGCTCTCGCGCCGCGGCAGCGTGCTCCGCACGCCGAGCGTGATCAAAGCCGCCACGAGCGGTGGCGATGACGTCACCCTTGAGAATTATGATGATCGGGATTACGGCTATCTGCGCGTGATCGTGACGCAGGCGCGCCTGCGAATCGAATACCATCCTGCAAGCGATGGTCCCTTTGCGAAAACGCCAGACGATGTCGTTACCGTCGTTCTTGCCTCGCGAACCCTCGCGTAGAGCGGATTGCGTTTGCACGGGCTCACGCGATCCGCTCCATGTGTTTGTTTTGCGAGCATCTTCACGCGATCAGACGATTCCGTTCCACCTTCGGTCGTCACGACCCAGTCAAAAGCGGACCAGGGCCAGGACGATCTCGATCAGGATCAGAATAACGATGATGGCCTCCATCAGCTCCGCGCGAGCGGCGGAGGCTTCCTGATAAAGGGAGGCATAGGTGTCGCGGATGATCGCAAGCTTGCGATCCACCGCGGCCCCGACGATGGAAACACGAAAGAGATCGAGCGCCGCGGCATAGACGCGCGCGAGATAGACATCCTCGGTGACCTGCAGGGCATTGTCCACCTTTTCGGTCAGCTCCGTCACCTCGGCCACCAGCCCCGAGAGCCGGCGCGCGAGATCGGCGAAGCGCCGCGAGGCGAGCAACCGGGTCGTCCGCTGCGTCCGCTCGATGAGATCGTACATGCGTGGGAGCTCCGCATCGAGGAGCTCGTCGTAATAGCGCATCTCGACGAGCTGCGCATTCGCCACCTCGAGCACGCCGATGATATCCGAATCCTGCCGCGGCTCGTAGATAAAGGCCCGATCCCAGGTCAGCACGACGAGATCGTCGGTGTAGTAGGAGAAAGACAGGCGAAGCAGGTCCTGCCGCGCGGCCTCGGAAAGTGGCCGCCGCTCGCCGGAGAGCAACGGCACGAGATCGACACGGCTTCGCAGCGCCTCCGCCGTCACGGTTTCGTCGAACGCGGAGACGAAACCGATCAGATAATCCTCCTCGATCGCGGATTGTGCCGGGCGGAGCAGGGCGGCCGCAAAGACGGTGCGGACCTCGCCGAGCAGACGCGCCCAGGCGCCGGCGTCCGATCCCCCCTCGCGGAGGGCCCCATCCATCTGATTCATCCGCTCGACATAGTCCGGCCAGGCAAGATCGCCCGCGAAGAGTCGCATCGCAATGGTGACGACACCGAAATCATAAAAACGCGCTGCAACCTCGGCCCACAGCGTCGTCGCGCCAATTGCGAGCGAGACCGGCTCGAGCGTGATCTCGACCGGCGGAACCCCGAAAGCGACCGCCTCCGGCGGCGTGGCGCTGAACCTGGGCCGGGTCCCCGGCGCGCGTGACCGCTCCGCCCATAGCCTTTCGACCGCCGGCAGGTCGATGGCATAGGCGATATCGTACAAGCGATAGGCGATGATGCTGCCAGCGGCTACCTTCAGTCCCCTGGCAGCTTCTCCGGGCTGCATGCGATGAATTTCTCCGGAAATATGAGAACCGATAGGTCTCTCTGCTCATATGAGATTTCGCAAGCTGCAAGGATACCTGAAGGCACCGCCCTTCCGCCACCCAGCTCCGATTTCGTAATCGTTTGCAGCGTCACACCAGACGGAATGCGGCCATGAAGCCGGTCAAGAAGCAACACGGGCGCACTTCTGATCGACAGGACGAAGATCTCATTGATAGCGATCTCGCCGAGATCTCCCGCGTTGGCGAGTGCGTGATGACCCAAGGCGGACTCACGCAAGAGCGGGATGGGATCGCTCGCGCGCTCTCGTCCCACTTTAGGGCGACATTTGTATGCCAGCCGCACCCTGCGGCCGGGCACGGCCAAGCCCGGGATGTTCAGGCAGCCGGGTCAAGGGATGAAGGACGATATCGCGGCTCGGAACGAACATGCATCCCATGCGCGCGGCACGCTCGGTGGCCGAAACATCGTCCGGTGTCGAAACGGCAACCGCGGTCTCGACAGACATGCCGGGCCGCACCAGGGACGCATTGGCCTCGGTCGCGTTGAATCGGATCCGCACCGTGAAACGCCGGACGATCTTGGTGAAGTTGCCCGTCGCATTGTCCGGCGGGATCAGCGCAAACTCGGAGCCCGACGCCGGCGCGATCGATTCGATATAGCCGCAGAACACTTTGCCGGGAAAGGCATCGACGCTGATGCGCGCGGGATCGCCCATCTTCATTCGCCCGATCTGGGTCTCGCGATAATCGGCATCGATCCAGAGATTGCGGATCGGCACGATCGAGAGAATGTGCGTTCCGGCGGCGACATATTCGCCGACATAGACATTGCGGTCGGCGACGATGCCATCGATCGGCGCCCAGATTTCCGTGTCCCGAAGGGCAAACTTCGCCGAGAGAAGAGCAGCCTCCGCAGCGGCGATCTGCGCCCGCGCCACCGCCTCGTCCGAATCGATCACGACAAGCTGCCCGCGTTCATAGGCGAGATTGGCCTCGCCCTCCTCGACCGCGGAACGCGCTTGCGCCAGGGCGGCCGTATCAGCATCGACGGTGGCTTGGGCGGCGAAGCTGTGCGCCGCCAGGGTGGTTGCGCGCTGCAAGGTGATATCGACATCGGCCGCCTCTGCCTCCGCCGCCCGCAAGGCGGCCTCGGCCACCAATATCTTCGATTTCTCGAGCATGCGTCTCGCACCGACTTCCGCCAGATTGGCCGTTGCCTGCGCGAGCGCGGCCTGGGCCTTCTCGACATTCATGCGGAAGTCGCGCGGATCGATCCGCACGATGACTTCCGATGCCTTGACCTTCATATTGTCGTCGACCAGCACCTCCACGGCATAGCCGGAAACGCGCGAGCTCACGGTCGTGATTTCCCCGCGGACATAGGCATCGTCCGTGGTCTGGATGTCGCGCGAGCGGTCGTACCACTGCCAGCCATAAAACAGGGCCGCCCCGGCACAGACGATCAGCACCAGAGCGAGCAAGACCCGTCTCAGTCCCGCGATCATGTCTGCCTCTCGGCGGTGAGCGCGCCGCCATGCGCGGGCGCTCCTGCTGTCAGGCCCGGAAGCCCCGCCTTCTCGCGCAGGCGGGGCAGCATGAGCACCAGAACCGCCGAAACGGCCAGCACCAGAGAAACGATCAGGAAGGAATCCGCGAAGGCGAGAACATAGGCCTCCTTCGCCGCGGTTTCCGTGAGCATCTGCCATGCCTGAAGCTGGGCAAGAGCGCGATCGCCATGGACCGCGAGAAAGGTGCCGACGAGCTGGCTGAACCGCTCGGCAACGGCCGGATTGGCGTTGTTGAATGCATCGACGAGGATGGATGAGTGAAATTTCTCACGCCACGTGATCAGCGATCCGATCACGGCGATGCCGAATGTCTGCCCGACGACACGGCTCAGATTGAACAATGTGGCGGCGGTCGGGCCCTGCGCGGGCGCGACATCGCGCGTGGCGTAAAAAAGGGTCGGCACCAGGAACAACCCTTGGCCGAAGCCGATGAGGATCATGGCAAGGCGAAAGTCGCTCGCCTGCCAGGCCGGGGTCAGGCGCGTGCAAACGAACGCCCCGGCCGCGAACAGGGCAAGACCGAGCGAGAGCGGCGCGCGTGCGTCCCGGCGCGATGCCCAGAACCAGGAGAGCGGGAAAGCGACGCATTCGGCCCACAGCATCCAGATATTCGCCTCGCCGATCTCGGGCAGGCGGAAGCCCTGCAGCCGGGTCAGCGCCTGTGGAACGACGAACGCGGTCACGACGAGGCCGAACCGGTAGAAGGTCGCAAGCGCGACGGCCCAGCCGAAGCTCGTCTTCGTCAGCAGCGAAAGATCGATCAGCGGGCGCTTGCGGAAGAGCAACAGAACGAGCGCGATCGGAATCATGACCGCGGCAAGGATCACCCCGCGCGCGATATCCGGGCTCTCCAGCCAGAAGAACCGGTCGCCCTGCTTCATGAAAAGGATCAGCCCGGCAAGGCCGATCGCCACCACGGGATAGCTCGGCCAGTCGATTTCCGAGAGCCGCATCACTTTCGGCGTCGGGCGAAGGAGCAGGAGGGCAAGCCAGAACAGCGTCACGGACCAGGCGATATCGAAATCATAAAGGCCCCGCCAACCGAAATGATCGGTGAGGAACCCGCCCACGGATGCGGCAAAGGCTGCCGGCGCGGTCGAGATGAAGGCGAAGACCGCGAGGCCGATCAGCCGCCGGGGGCCGGCCGGCAAGCTGGCCATCACGGCAACGAAAAGCAGCACCGAAAGGGTCCCGCTGCAAAAGCTCTGCAACGCGCGCAGCACGAGAAGCTCGCCTTCATTCGCGGCATGGAGGCTCCCGAAGGCGAAGAGCGCGTAAAATCCGGCCGTCCAGATGACCACCACGCGCAACGAAAGCGCGCGCACGAGCAGCGCCGCGATGGGAATGGCGGCGACCTCGGCCATCGTCGCGACACAGGCGATCCACGAGGCACTGTCCGACGAAAGGGAGAACCCGCCGCCAAGATCGGCGATGGCGAGATCGACGAGCTGCGAGGAGATGCTCGACCCGAGCATCGCGACGGCCACCACGCCGATCGTCTGCAGGGCGACACCGATAGGCGGGAATCCAGGCGAGGACGGCAGCGGCGAGGCTATGTCAGCGGACACAGATCACGCCGGCGCAGATCGGCACCGCCATGCCGTCTTGCTCCATAGCCCTCACACATCATCCTGATGCCGGACCGATCCCGAAATTCGTCTCCGCCCGGGGAAAAATCCGAAGGGGGACACGGACCGCACCGCCATTGTACTGATGTTTCACGTGAAACATCAACCAAATCAATGGATTAAGAAAGCGAAAAAAGCGGCGCGAGAAATAGGCGCGACACTCCCCAACGCGCATGCGCGTTGGGGACCTGCCGAACCTTGTGGCCTTACGTGCCGATGCCGCCGAGCGCGAGATACTTGATCTCCAGATATTCCTCGATCCCGTATTTCGAGCCTTCGCGACCGAGGCCCGAGGCTTTCATGCCGCCGAAGGGCGCCACCTCGGTCGAGATGATCCCTTCATTGATGCCGATGATCCCGTATTCCAACGCCTCCGCCACGCGGAAGACGCGCCCGACATCGCGCGCGTAGAAATAGGCGGCGAGGCCGAACTCGGTGTCGTTGGCGAGCTTGATCGCCTCCCCTTCATTCTTGAAGCGGAAGAGCGGCGCAACCGGGCCGAATGTCTCCTCATGAAAGGCGAGCGCCGAAGGCGGCACATCGGCGAGCACCGTCGGCTCGAAGAAATTGCCCCCGAGCGGATGGCGCTTGCCGCCCGTCACCACCTTGGCGCCGCGGCGCACGGCATCGGCGATATGTTCCTCGACCTTGGCCACCGCATCGGCGTTGATCAGCGGGCCTTGCGTGACGCCCGGCTCCATGCCGTTGCCCACCTTCATCTTCTCGACTTCCGCCTTGAACCTGGCGGTGAAGGCATCGAATACACCATCCTGCACCAGGATGCGGTTGGCGCAGACGCAGGTCTGCCCGGTGTTGCGGTACTTGCTCGCCATCGCGCCGGCCACCGCCGCATCGAGATCGGCATCGTCGAAGACGATGAAGGGCGCATTGCCGCCAAGCTCCATGCTCGTCTTCTTGATCGTCGGCGCGCATTGCGCGATGAGCTTCGCCCCCACCTCCGTCGAGCCGGTGAAGGAAAGCTTCCGCACCAGCGGATTGCCAGTGAGCTCCGCCCCCGTCTCTCCCGAAGGCCCGGTGATGAGGTTGCAGACGCCGGCCGGCATGCCGGCCCGCTCGGCAAGGGCCGCCAGCGCCAGCGCCGAGAAAGGCGTCTGGCTCGCCGGGCGGATCACGCCCGTGCAGCCCGCGGCCCAGCCCGGCCCGGCCTTGCGGGTGATCATCGCCGCCGGGAAATTCCAGGGCGTGATCGCGGCGAAGACGCCGATCGGCTCCTTCTGCACGAGGATCCGCCTTCCCTTGGCGTTTTGCGGGATCGCATCGCCATAAACGCGCTTGGCTTCCTCGGCGAACCATTCGATGAAGCTCGCCGCATAGGCGATCTCGCCGCGGCTTTCGGCCAGCGGCTTGCCCTGCTCGGCCGTCATGATCACGGCGAGATCCTCGGTATTGGCGATCATCAGCTCGAAGAGCTTGCGCATGATCGCCGCCCGCTCCTTGGCAAGCATCGCCCGCCAGGCGGGATAGGCGCGCGCGGCCGCCTCGATCGCGCGGCGTGTCTCGGCCGCGCCCATCGCGGGAACCTCGCCCACCGCCTCGCCGGTGGCCGGGTTCTTCACCACGATCGTACGGCCGGAGTCCGCCTCCACCCATTTTCCGTCGATGAAATTCGCCTGGCGCAACAGGGTCGGATCCTTGAGCGGCAGGGGCGAGACGGGATTCAGCATGACGATCCTCCTTCTCTGGCTCTTCGCCAAGATAAGCGCCGGAGGACGCGATGTCAGGGGCGGAGGGCTATTCGACCGTCACGGACTTGGCGAGGTTGCGCGGCTGATCGACATCCGTGCCCTTCAGCACCGCCACGTGGTAGGCCAGCAGCTGGACCGGAATTGCGTAAAGGATGGGCGCGACGAAGGGATCGACCGGCGGCAGCACCACCGTCGCCGCCGCGATCCGCGAAAGCTTCCGCGCCCCCTCCTCGTCGCTGAACACAATCACCCGGCCCCCCCGCGCCGCCGCTTCCTCAAGATTCGAGGCGGTCTTCTCGAAGAGCGGGCCCGAAGGCACGGTCGCAATCACCGGCACTGAAGGATCGATGAGCGCGATCGGCCCGTGCTTCATCTCGCCGGCGGCATAACCCTCGGCGTGGATATAGCTGATTTCCTTGAGCTTGAGCGCGCCTTCGAGCGCGATCGGATAGCAGAGTCCACGGCCGAGATAGAGCACGTCCCGCGCCTCGGCGATCTGCTCCGCGAGCTTCCGGATCATCTGCTCCTGCTCGAGCACCAGCGCGGCGCGCCCCGGCACCTCGAGCAGCGCGGCGGTGAGCGCAGCCTCGACCTCGCGCCCGATCGCTCCGCGCGCCCGCGCCGCGGCGATCGCGAGACAGGCGAGCACGGCAAGCTGGGCGGTGAAGGCTTTCGTGCTCGCGACCCCGATCTCCGGCCCCGCCACCGTCTCGAGAATGACATCCGATTCGCGGGCCATCGTGCTTTCCGGCGCGTTCAGCACCGAGAGCACGTGCTGGCCCGCCTCGCGAAGGAAGCGCAGCGCCGCGAGCGTGTCCGCCGTCTCGCCCGACTGGCTCACCAGCAGCGCAAGCCCGCCTTCCGGCAAAGGCGGAGCGCGGTAGCGGAGCTCGCTCGCCACATCGGCATCGGCGGGGAGCCTGGCAAGGCTTTCGAACCAGGAGCGCCCGACCAGCCCGGCATAGAAGGCCGAGCCGCAGGCGCTGATCGAGACGCGCGGCACGCGGGCGAGATCGAAGGGAAGCGCGGGAAGAGCGACGCTCCGCGCCAGCGGATCGATCATCCGACCGAGCACGTCGCCGAGCACGGCGGGATGCTCGTGCAGCTCCTTCTCCATGAAATGGCGGAAGGCGCCCTTGCCCACCAGCGCCCCTGTGAGCGCGGTCTGCTTCACCTCGCGCGCGACAGGCGCGCCATCCGCGCAGAAGAAGCGGGCATTCTCCCGTGTCAGCACCGCCCAGTCGCCATCCTTGAGGAAGGCGACGCGCCGCGTCAGGGGGCCGAGCGCCAGCGTGTCCGAGCCGAGATACATCGCGTTCTCGCCGAACCCGACCGCGAGCGGGGCGCCATGCTGGGCGCCGATCATCAGCTCCGGATGGCCGGCGAAGATCATCGCCAGCGCATAGGCGCCTTCGAGCCGGCGAAAGGCCGTGCCCGCGGCCGCGACCGGGTCCATCCCCTGCCCGAGATGGAAATCGACGAGCTGGGCGACCGTCTCGGTGTCGGTCTGGGTCTCGAATTCCTGGCCGGCCGCCTCCAGCTCGGCGCGCAGCTCGGCATGGTTCTCGATGATCCCGTTATGGACGATCGAGACCCGCGCCGTGCCGTGCGGATGGGCATTGCCCTCGGTCGGCGCGCCATGCGTTGCCCAGCGCGTGTGGCCGATGCCGGTCATGCCTGGAAGGGGATCGCGGCCCAGCACCGCAGCGAGATTGGAGAGTTTTCCGGCCGCGCGCCGCCGCTCGATATGACCGTTCACCAGGGTCGCGACGCCGGCGCTGTCATAGCCGCGATAGGCCATCCGCTCGAGCGCATTGAGAAGAAGCGGCGCCGCGGGCTCGGCGCCGATCACGCCTACGATCCCGCACATTTTCCTTTTCCCTTTCGCGCCCGGATCGAAGCCGCCCCGCCCGGCTTCTGCACCTGGCGCGCGCGGCCGAAGGCGAGCGCATCGGGCGCCACATCCTCGGTGATCACGCTGCCGGCGGCGACAAAGGCGCCCTCACCGATCGAGACGGGCGCGACGAGGACAGCGTCCGAGCCGATGAAGGAACGGGCACCGATCTCCGTGCGGTGCTTGGCGAAGCCATCGTAATTGCAGGTGATGGTGCCGGCGCCGATATTCGTCCCCTCCCCGATCGCCGCGTCGCCGAGATAGGAAAGGTGGTTGGCCTTGGCGCCGGCGCCGAGCACGGCCGCCTTGAGCTCGACGAAATTGCCGACATGCGCGCCCTCCCCCACATTGGTGGCGGGGCGAAGCCGGGCAAAGGGCCCGATAATCGCGCGCGGGCCGATCACGCAGCCTTCGAGGTGGCTGAAGGCGCGGATCTCCGCCCCTTCTCCGATCGTCACGCCGGGGCCGAAAACGACGTGGGGGCCGATGGTGACATCGGGCGCGAGCTTCGTGTCGGCGGCGAGGAACACCGTCTCCGGCCCGATCACGCTGACGCCGGCCGCGAAGGCCTCCGCGCGCAGCCGGACTTGAAGGCTCGCCTCGGCCTCGGCCAGCTCGGCGCGGGTATTGATGCCGCGCAGCTCGGCAAAGGGCGCTTCCACCACCGCGATCGCAGCCCCTTCTTCGCCGGCAATGGCGACGATATCAGTCAGGTAATATTCGCCCTTGGCGTTCTCATTGCCGACGCGGGCGAGCCAGCGGCGAAGATCGTGGCCGGCGGCGGAGAGCCCGCCGGCATTGCAGAGCCCGCCTGCCCGCTCCGCCGGCGTCGCGTCCGCCCATTCGACGATTCGCGGCTCCGCGCCCAGGATCACCTGGCCATAGCCCGAGGGGTCGGGCGGGCGCATGGCAAGCAGGGCAAGAGAGGCGCCGGACTGCAGGCGGGAAAGGAGCGCGCGCAGGGTCTCGGGCTGCACGAACGGATTGTCCGCATAGAGGATGGCGACCGGGCCCGGCCCGAAATGATCCGCGGCGGCGAGGGAAGCGTGCGCGGTGCCGAGCCGCCGCTCCTGCACCACAACGGAATGCGGCCCGGCGATGGCGGCGATCTCCTTCATCTCCGGTCCGGCGACCACGATGATGCGATCGAACGCCGCGCGGCAGCTCTCCAGGAGGTGCCAAAGCAGCGGCTTGCCGCCGAGAAGCGCCAGCGCTTTCGGCCCGTTCGAGCGCATTCTTGTCCCCAGCCCGGCGGCCAGGATGATTGCAGTGCTCTCCATCGAAAGATCGGGTAGCGGCCGGCGCCGGGAGCTGTCAAAGCTCCCCATGCCCCGGAGACATCAATTCCCATTGCGGAGTGCGACGATTTGGCACGCACGATCCTCTTCGACCTGGACGGCACGCTGGTGGACAGTCTGCCCGATCTCGCCGCGAGCCTGAACCGCGTGCTGGCGAGCGAGGGGATCACGCCCTTCGCGATGGAGGACGTATCCGGGATGGTGGGGGATGGGCTTGCCGCCCTGCTCGCAAGCGCGCTCGCGGCGCGCGGGCGCCACATCAGCCGTGCCCTGCTCGCCGGCTTCCGGAAGGATTATTTCGACGCGGTCGCGGTGGCCTCCCGCCCCTATCCGGGCGTGCCCGAGACGCTCGCCACCCTTGCCGAAGCCGGATGGCGGATGGCGGTCTGCACCAACAAGCCCGAGGATGCGGCGCGGCGGCTGCTCGCGGCTCTCGAGCTTGCGCCCTATTTCGGGGCTGTTGCCGGCGCGGACAGTTTCCCGGCCCGCAAGCCCGACCCGGGACCGCTCTTGGGGGCGCTCGCCACCGTGGGCGGCGAGCCGGCACGCGCGATCATGCTTGGCGATCATGCGAATGACATCGTGGCTGCGCGCGCGGCCGGCGTGATCCCGGTCTTCGCGCTCTGGGGATATGGAGGGGCGGAGATGGCGGGCGGAGCCCTTACCCTCCCCTCGATCAGTGCGCTGCCCCCGCTTGCGGAGGATCTCCTACCACCGGCGCCTGCGCGAGATCCGCAGGCAGAGGCGGTGGGAGACGCGGACCGGCGGTGATGTTCGTCAGATACATCGTCGCCGCGCTGAACCACTTCGTGTCGAATGTGATGTGCACCGGAAGAAGGGGCAGGCCGGGGATGGGATGCGCGAACCAGACAGCGCCATTGTGCAGGCGCGCCCGTTCTTCCGGGCTTTCGGACAGCAAGAACCCGGCCAGCACCGTGCCGGTGATATCGCAGCGAATTGCCGGGCCGTGAAAGAAGGAACGGATGGTCGGTTCCAATGTCTCGGTGCCGGCGGCGCGTGTCGTGAACGCGATCAGCCGCCGCCCATCGAAGACGCGGACCGAGAGGTCGCAGCCTTCTCCTTCGATCATCCGACGCAGCAGGAGGGCCATTGCCGAGGCTGTGTCGATCGTGTCCCGCCGGAGGGCAACCGGCACCTTCTCGCGCAGGCTGGCCTGAGGCGGCTCCAGCGTCAGCACCTGGGGCGCGCTGCCGGGATAGTCCATCTCGACGCTGTAGGACCGGCCGCTCCATATGCCATCGCTTGCGAACTCGGATGGCTCAGGGGCATCGCCCTGCCAGGCGCCTTCGGCCGAGGCGGTATCGTGACCCGGCAGGAGGAATCCGATCGTGCCGACGGTTCGATAGGTGAGCGAGAGCTGATAGCCGTCCGGGGTCAGGGCAAGATCGGCGGTCAACCGGAGTGTCGTGAACCCGGCAGCATAAGTGGTGTAGGTGAGCTCGAGCGTAGGGGGAAGCTGCGAGGATTGCGCAAGAACCGGGGGCGCGAAGGCCAGCAGAGAGAGGGCCAACGCGGCAACGCCAACCAGGGCGGGGATCTGCGGCATGGCGAGCCATCATTGGCTTGCGCACAGGAGTTTCGCAACCGACAAATCGGCGCGCTTGACAGGCCGACCGACGGGCACCCTATTAGCGGCGCGGGCCGGCTTGCCGACCGGTTTTCGGACCCCGGGTGCGTAGCTCAGCGGGAGAGCATCGCCTTCACACGGCGGGGGTCGCAGGTTCAATCCCTGCCGCACCCACCAGGGATTTCCAGAAAATTCACACATATGTTGGGAGTGACACCGAGCCGGACTGTCTTGCTGGCGACCGGAACGAACCGGAATCTTCCCGACTGATTCGCGCATGATCCGTATAGTTTGTTCGTGGCTTGTTCCCCTTCCCCGGTCTATATAGCCATCCGGAGAATCGGGACATTCCGCGAAGAGGAATTCCCGCCAACATGCAGCGGGGCCGACGCCTCGCGATCCGCCAAAGCTTATGTTGATCTGATGATGGGAGGACTGCCGCTCCCCGCACTCCATAAACCCGGAGATTTCGAGCTCTCCACGGCCCCGATTCAGGGGAGCGGTCACTCTGACTATGACTATACTTCGTCCTTCGATCTCGTGGCGACGTGACCCTGGACGTCGTGACGATCTGACACTGCCGGCCTTCTACCAACCCCAGCTGATCCCCTTGCCAAAACGACAGTCAAAAGAATGATGCGCCATGACCTTCAGTGTCGCAGCATTGAGGAAAACAGAACGGAAGAGCACAGCCCCATGCGAATCGACTTTGAACGAAAGAAATTCATCAACAGGCTCTCCATCGGGCCTGACGGTAAAGTGGGTTGTCGAAAATGAGATGATGCGCCGCCCTTGAAGCATGTACTGATCGAAGTGAAGAACGCCGCTGACTGAAGGCCCGGGCTCACTCGTCCCGTGCACAGAGCACTGAGAAAGATCAAGAAGCAAATATATGTGCTTGCCGGCAACGACAGCTTGGGCAAAGGCCGGAAAACCTTGTCCTGGCCCGTTCGCCGTGGCGGCAGGGGCTTCGGCCGGATTCGCAACCGCGACAAGAAGCATCCCGACACACAACGTGTGAAGAGCTTGCAATCCCCCGAATTTTGAGCGCAACCTTCGTCTCCGTTCGCTATGAAAAGTGGTTCCGATTCACCAGATATCTGCCGTGATGACACGGAAAGTCCTCCAAGATCCAGGTCATCCCTGAATAAAGTCAAGGGGAACTCGGTCCAGCGGCAATACAGTACAAGGCCGACAAAGCGCTTCAAAGACACATAGGCAGGCATGCCCAAGGTGTCATGAATGCCGGCACGGAATTGCCACTTCGTTCATCCCATCCCTTTCAAGCTCGGTATCATCAAAATCTCGTCGGCTTCGGCAACGGAAAGGTCAAACGCGGGAAAGAGAAAGCCGCCATAGATATGGGCCCGCCCGGAATATAAAAGACCCAATCGACTTACATGGAGCACTGGCATGGCTTTCCTTCCCGCGATCATGCCGCCAGTGTTTTGTGTTGATCTGACGGGTACGGCAAATCTGTACCCGCTTCTCGTTCGGTTTTGATAATGCTCTGCATGCGACAATCCGGTTCCAACTTCCGTCTGAGCCCATATGTGATTACGTCCATGCCGTGATCGAAAACATCATCGTGCTAGTGTGTCGCCCGCCGCAGCCAGGCGTGTGTCGGCATGCGGTCGGGCATGGCAAGAAAAGCCGGAAGAACCGCATCCTCCGCATGAGTCAACGGTATGAGTCCGCCTTTTGAATCGCTGAGCGGCCGGGTACGTTAGGTCCAATCTCCACCTGGCGAACTCGTAAGTGCCCTGCCTTGGCGTGGATGAGACCGTCCCATTCTCTGATCCATGCCCTGAGGCCGTGCCGTATCGGCGAAGCAACCTGGCGTCGATCGCGATCACGAAAACGGTCGAGAACAGCCTGACCCGACGCGCCAAATCGAAGGCATCATTGTCACGGAGCCGCAAATCCAAGACCATCAAAATCAGGATTGCGGCCGGAGAAGTCATGGATGGTCTCCTGGTGGCGGGTGGTGGTAACCGCGCTCAGGCCTTGTGTCGATAGATATCCCCGGAGCCCTCTGGTGATGTCCCAGTCATTTTCGACAATGAGGATGTGGACTTGCCCCGATTTCGTGGAGAGGTGAGAGCTTGGGATCAAGCTATGTAATCTGATGGCACGTTATCCTCCTGTTTCGTGGCATTCTTTGGTTCGATCCCCGACGGCGTCATTCTTCCGTCCCGACCCGCGCACTGACGCGGCTGCCGCGCGCAGCGGCGGTCAAGGACGGCCGCATCCTGCGGCCGGCCGCAGGGCTTGTCCTTGACGGCCGCGAGCACGGCGGCAGGCTGATGTGCATCGGG
>DATJLS010000022.1:0-91057 GCA_035509315.1 Acetobacteraceae bacterium
GCGGATGGCTCGGTCATGCCCCGCGTCACGACCGGCAATACCATGGCCCCGTGCGTGGTGATCGGCGAGCGTGCCGCCACGCTCATTCGTCAGAAACACGCCGTGTAGGAAAGGTGACTCGGCGAACGGAACAAGGATCGCTGAGGCTTGCCCGACCTCTACCGCATCCTGAATTCGTTCTCGACGATTCCGGATGAGAGCCCGAGCGCCCGGTCGCCGACTTGCACATCAAGCCCGTCCGGGTCCCGCACATGGAAGCTCGCGTCGTCCTTTTGCGGCGCGAGCCCTTCCACCTTCAGCCGCGCTTCGAGGCTTGCCGCATCGAACCCGTCGATGCCGAACACAAAGTGGGAGATGCGGCCCGGCTCCGGGTCCGGCCGCAGCACCAGCATGCTCTCCCCGAAGCCGAGCAGGATGCTTGTTTCGGATTCCTGAATCACCCGAAGCCCGAACATACGGCAATACCATTCCTTCGATCTCTGCAAGTCCGAGACCGAGATCGCAACGTGATCACCGTCCTCGCAGTGCAGACCGGAACGTCCTCGGCAGGCATGCGAATCTCCTGTACAAGCGCGGAACAATATCAGCACCGCCGCCGCCCGCCAGCGGGTCAAGGATCAATCCCGATACCAGCCGAACACCTCGATCGTTGTGCGGGTCAGGCGAAGAGCCAGCGCTGCGATCAGCAGCAGGATCACCGGCCGCGACCAGGACAAGACATAGACCGCGCCGGGATTGTCTTGCCGGAGATGCGAGAGCGCGAGGCTCGCGGTCGCGGCCAGGAGATAGACATAATCGACGGCGCGGACGAACCGCATGGTGATCGTCTCGCGCAGCAGCCATGCCACGGAGTGAAAGAGAACGAGGAAGAGGAAAAAGATCGCGACGACGGAAAGGACATCTAGGTTCGGCCGGGAGGGATGGTAGGAAATCCAGACAAGCCCGATAGCGGCCGCGACGGCCAGAAGGAGCCCGACAGCGAATCGCGGGAAGGAGGACATTGCGAAGCGTCTCGATCAATAGCGCCCTGGGCGCAATCGGGGCATCCCGCCGGGCCACGGCGCAAAGCGAAAGAAGCTTGGCGTTTACGAGGCGAGGACGTTTACGAAGCGAGCCTGGCGCTGCAAGCTCTCCCGGTCAATCGCGGAGGTGCCGTCCATGTCCGCTTCCCTTGCCATCGTGATCCCGGTCTATCCGGGCGTGACCGAGCTTGATGTCACTGGCCCTTATCAATTCCTGGTCCGGTTGCCGGATGCTACGGTCACTGTCGCCTCATTGGGCGGGCAGCCGGTTTCCACCGAGGGCCTGACCTTTTCCGATCTCGCGGACCTCGACGGGATTTCGCGCTGCGATGTGCTCTGCGTTCCCGGCAGCGCGCGCTGCGCGGAGATGATGGAGGACGCAAGCTTTCTGGCCGCGGTCCGCCGCCTCGCGCTCGGCGCCGGAACCATTGCTTCGGTGTGCAACGGCTCGCTCCTGCTCGGGGCGGCCGGGCTGCTCAAGGGAAAGCGTGCCGCCTGCCATTGGGCCTGGCGCGAGCTGCTTCCGCTTTTCGGTGCCATTCCCGATCCCGCCCGCGTGGTGCGCGACGGCAATGTCCTGAGCGGCGGGGGTGTGACCGCCGGGATCGATCTTGCGCTCGCTTTGATCGCTCATCTGCGGGGCGCCGAGGCGGCGCAGCTCATCCAGCTCAACCTCGAATATGCGCCCGACCCGCCGTTCCATGCGGGCCGGCCGGAGACTGCGCCGGCCGAGATTCTCGCCGCTGCCCAAGCGCGCCTGAACCCGCCGATGCCGGCGCGGCGCGTGGCGGCGGAGCATGCGGCCGCGCGGATGCCGGAGACACTCGTTTCACAAGCGAGGTAACGGCAGGAGCATGGGAACGCGGCGCCGATATTCCGCATAGGCCTCCGCGCCCAGTTCTTTTGCCAGGAACCGTTCCTCGGTGCGCGCCTTTAGCCAGAGGCCGATTGTTGCGAGCGCCGCGCCCGCGAGCGATGTGGGCCGCGCGCGGGAAGCGGCGGTTGCGAGGATCGCGAGGATGAGTCCGGTATAGATGGGATGGCGCACGAGCGCGTAAGGGCCGGTCTTGATGATCTGATGCCCTTCCTTGCGCACGATCGCGCTCGACCAGAACCGCCCGAGATGGGTGCGTGCCCACCACGTGAAGAAGAACCCGGCGACGGCGAGAAAGGCAAGCGTCCATGAGGCGGCATTGCCGACCGGCCAGGCTGGTGGCCGGCCTATGTGGAACGCGATCAGCAGAAACCCGAGGATGGTGATCGCGCGATGAAGAAGCTCCACCCCGGTCGTCGCGCGCTTTTCCGTCCGTGCGGACCAGAAGCCCGCCACGATCCAGCTCACGACCCAGACGATCCAGGTCCCTGCAAGCAACTGGCCAGGGTGCATGCGGGCGGCTCCGTTCCGGCGAAGGGCGACCTTGTTCTTGTACGGTGTGGGGGTCAACGGATACCGTGATGTCGCGAGAAACCCGGCTGCCCTGCTCGGCGAACAGCACAGCAACGACATCGAGGGCGGTGGGATACGCGGGTGTCCGGCGGACACATGGTGCGCTGCTTTCGTATCCCGATGCCGGCGTTTCCCTGCAATATCGAGGACCGGAAGTTGGCCGACCGCTTCCGCAGGCCGCTTGGCGCACACTCACTCAGGCCGCTCCGGTTCCTCCTGACACTGTGCGGGTGCGCGTTTTGCGGCGCAAGTATCGTCTGAGGCATACGAAGGTATAGACCGCATCGGCATTTTTGACGGATTGGCCCGCAGCGCGCTTCGAAAGACTGTTGAGGCGGAGGCGGAGTGGAGAGGCGGGCTGCGCGACAGGGATCGGCGGCTTGCGGGACCTATCCGACTCCTTCAGAGAAAGAAGGACGAGCGAACATGATCTCTGCGGCATTTCCCTGCGAAAAGCAGCGGCGGCGGGTTCTCGACAGAGAAATGGCGTATGTGGAGGTGGGAGACGGGGACCCCATCGTGCTGCTGCACGGCAATCCCACCTCATCGTACTTGTGGCGCAACATATTGCCGTATTTGCAGCCACACGGCCGCTGCATCGCCCCCGACCTGATCGGCATGGGCGATTCCGAGAAGCTGTCCAACAGCGGCCCCGGCTCGTATCGCTTCGTGGAGCACCGCCGCTACCTCGACGCTCTTCTCGAGGCTCTGAATGTACGCGGGCGCGTCACCTTGGTTGTCCATGACTGGGGCTCGGCCCTCGGTTTCGATTGGGCCAACCGCCATCGCGATGCTGTGAAGGGAATCGCGTTCATGGAAGCGATCGTGGCGGTGCAGGGCCGGGACCACTGGGACAAGATGGGAATGGGCAAAGCCCTGGAGGCGCTGCGTTCCGAAGCCGGCGAGACGATGGTCCTGCAGGACAATTATTTTATTGAAGTGATTCTGCCGAACGCCATCATGCGTACCCTCTCCGATGAAGAGATGGCAGAGTATCGGAGGCCGTTCGCCGAGCCTGGCGAGGGGCGGCGGCCGACACTGACGTGGCCGAGGCAAATCCCCATCGATGGTGAGCCGGCCGATGTGAGCGCGATTGCGACTGCCTACGCGGACTGGCTGGGGACGAGCAATGTGCCCAAACTCTTCCTGAAGGCCGAGCCCGGTGCGATCCTGACCCACGATAGGTTGGTCAATCTGGTCCGTGGGTGGCCAGCGCTGACCGAGGTGACGATCGCGGGGATCCATTTCGTCCAGGAAGATTCGCCGGACGAGATCGGGCAGGCCATCGTCAGGTGGATGGAGACGTCGGGTTGAAATGGTTGCGTCTCTATTCAGGTGAACTCTGAGGAGAACGCCTGAACGAAGACAACGGTTTTAAGGGCTGCCGACGACAATCCCCCGGCGTCGTCGCTCGCGGCGATAACCATGAATGGCCGTATTGGATCGCACGCCTGCAGACGGTTGATTCGGGGGACTCCGCGGCCCGAGAGGTTTCGCCATCGGGAAGCCGCCGCGCGTGCCGAACTTCCTTTCCGGGCGTCCATCCGGGACGCTTTCGCCTGAAAGGTCGAGATAGAGCTCTCGCGTGTTTTCGGAGGCGTCTTGCTGAGGCCGCGGAATCCAGCATCCGGCAAAACATGATTGACAATTGAAGACGGCCTCTCCGGCGTCGGTCGTCTCGCCCTTTACGGACACCAGGGCCGAAAGTGATTCCAGCAGAAAGATCCGGATCGGACCTTTCTTGTTTCGGGTTCGCTGTCTTCGCCTCGCATTCGCCGCAATCTTCACCGGGTATGAGACAGCATAGCTGCCATGTCGGCCCGATTCGCGCTCGCATCCGCGGAAAGGCTCGATTAGTCTCTGGCTGACGGCCGGCTGGGACGCAGCCCGGAGGAGGAGACGCCATGGCCGACCGCATGCTGCAATTCATCCGCCTGCCCCAGGAGCAGCCCGAGAAGCGGGCCGTCACCGAGCGTCGGGCCGATTTCGCCGAGATTTATCGCAACTTCGCCGCGCAGGAGGCCGGCCGTCAGGCCAGCCGCTGCAGCCAGTGTGGCGTGCCCTTCTGCTCGGTCCATTGTCCGCTCGGCAACGACATTCCAGACTGGCTCAAGCTCACCGCCGAAGGCCGTCTCGAGGAAGCGTACGAGATCTCGGCCGCGACCAACAATTTCCCCGAGATTTGCGGACGCATCTGCCCGCAGGACCGGCTCTGCGAAGGCAATTGCGTGATCGAGAAGGGCTATGAGGCTGTCACGATCGGCGCGGTCGAACGCTTCCTGACCGACACCGCCTTCGCAGAGGGCTGGGTCCGCGTCCGCCGTCCGGTGCGCGAGCGCGGGCTGTCGGTTGGGATCATCGGCGCCGGGCCGGCCGGGCTCGCCGCCGCGGAGGAGCTGCGGGCGCTCGGCTATGCGGTCGATGTCTATGACCGCCATGACCGAATCGGCGGACTCCTTATCTATGGCATCCCCAACTTCAAGCTCGAGAAGGAGATCGTCTTCCGCCGCGCCGAGCAGCTCACCGCGCAGGGCGTGCGGTTTCATCTCGGTTGCGAGATCGGTCGGGATCTTCCGTTCGAGGAGCTTCGCCGCCGCCACCCCGCCGTGCTCATCGCCACAGGCGTCTATCAGGCGCGCGATCTTACCGCGCCGGGCGTCACGCTTCCCGGCATTGTCCCCGCGCTCGACTACCTGATCGCGTCCAACCGCAACGGGCTCGGCGATGTGGTGGCGGAGTTCGACAGTGGGCTTCTGAACGCGCGGGACAAGCGCGTCGTCGTCGTGGGCGGCGGCGATACGGCCATGGATTGCGTCAGAACGGCGGTAAGGCAGGGGGCCTTGTCGGTAAAATGCCTCTATCGGCGCGACCGGGCCAATATGCCGGGCTCGATGCGAGAGGTGAAAAACGCGGAAGAGGAAGGGGTGGAATTCCTCTGGCTGAGCGCGCCCAAGGGTTTTTCGGGCACGCCTTCCGTCCAGACCGTCCATGCCTCGCGCATGCGCCTTGGCCTGCCCGATGCCTCCGGCCGCCAGTCGGTCGAGCCGGCGGACGCGCCTTCCTTCCACCTCGAGGCCGATCTCGTCATCAAGGCGCTCGGCTTCGATCCCGAGGACCTTCCGCTGCGGTTCGTCACGCTGGATCTCTCAGTCACGAGCTGGGGCACGCTCAAGATTCATCACCGGAGCTTCATGACCCATCTTCCGGGTGTCTTCGCCGCCGGAGACATCGTGCGGGGCGCGAGCCTCGTCGTCTGGGCGATCCGCGACGGGCGTGACGCCGCCGCGGGCATCCACGCCTATCTCGAGCAGGAGACCGCGAGGCTCGCGGTCGCCGCGGAGTGAAGGATATGGAGAAAGCAGCCGATTTCCTCGCCGCCTGGGCGAAGAACAGCGCCCGGCTCGCCGGAACCTATGCGCCGGAGCAGGAGCATGATTCCTGCGGTGTCGGATTCATTGCCGCGCTCGATGGCAAGCCGCGCCGCAAGGTGGTCGCCGCCGCGATCGATGCGCTCAAGGCGGTCTGGCATCGCGGCGCCGTCGATGCCGACGGCAAGACGGGCGATGGTGCCGGCATCCATGTCGAGATCCCGCAGGATTTCTTTGCCGAGGTGGTCGAGCGCGGCGGCACGGAGCTTCGCCCCGGGCCGATCGCGGTCGGGCAGGTCTTCCTGCCCAAGACCGATCTTTCCGCGCAGGAGCGCTGCCGGCAGATCGTCGAGACCGAGATCCTTCGTTTCGGCTATGCGATTCATGGCTGGCGCCAGGTGCCGATCGATGTTTCCTGCATCGGCGAGAAGGCGAACGCGACGCGTCCGGAGATCGAGCAGATCATCGTCTGGAATGCGCTCGGGACCGACGAGGCGACCTTCGAGCGCGATCTCTATGTCATTCGCCGGCGCATCGAGAAAGCGGCGATCGCGGCGCAGATTCCGGAGCTTTATTTCTGCTCTCTCTCCTGCCGCTCGATCATCTACAAGGGGATGTTCCTCGCCGAGCATCTTTCGGAATTCTATCCCGATCTTCTCGATCCGCGCTTCGTCTCGCGCTTCGCGATCTTCCATCAGCGCTATTCGACCAACACCTTCCCCACCTGGCGGCTTGCCCAGCCGTTCCGCACGCTCGCCCATAATGGCGAGATCAACACGCTTTCCGGCAACAGCAACTGGATGCAGAGCCACGAGACGCGGCTGGCCGGCGCCGTGCTCGATCCCTTCATGGAGGATATCAAGCCGGTGGTGCAGGCCGGAGGGTCGGACACCGCCGTGCTCGACAACGTCTTCGAGCTCCTCGTGCGCGCCGGGCGCGATGCGCCGATGGCGAAGGCCTTGATGATCCCGCCTGCCTTCGCGGCCGATGGCCCGATGTCTCAGGCCGAGCGCGATTTCTTCCTTTATTGCAACGCGGTGATGGAGCCGTGGGACGGGCCGGCGGCGATCGCGGCGACGGACGGGCGCTGGGTGATCGCCGGGCTCGACCGCAACGGGCTGCGCCCGTTGCGCTATACCATCACCAACGATTCCCTCCTCATCGTCGGCTCCGAGACGGGGATGGTGAAGCTCGACGAATCGGCGATCCTGGCCAAGGGCCGCGTCGGCCCCGGCGAGACGATCGGCGTCGATCTCGACCGGCCCCGCTTCCATAGCGATGCCGAGATCCGCAAGCAGCTCGCGAGCCGCCATCCTTTCAGCGAATGGTCGCGCCGCATCGGCGTGATCGATCATATCGTGAAGACCGACGCATCCGAGCCGGCGATGTACGAAGGCGAGGCGCTGCGCCGCCGGCAGCTCGGCGTCGGCCTCACGCTCGAGGAGCTGGAGATGATCCTCCATCCGATGGTGGAGGAAGGGAACGAGCCGGTCGGGAGCATGGGCGACGATACGCCGATCGCCGTGCTCTCCGAGCATTATCGCGGATTGCATCATTATTTCCGTCAGACCTTCAGCCAGGTGACGAATCCGCCGATCGATTCCCTGCGGGAGACGCGGGTGATGACGCTGCGCACGCGGCTCGGCAATCTCGGCAACGTGCTGGATGAGGATGCGAGCCAGTGTGACCTCCTCCAGCTCGAAAGCCCGGTGCTCTCGGCCGCCGAGTTCCTGGCGATGCGCGAGTATATGGGCCGTTCCGCCTGCGATATCGACTGCACCTTCCCCGCTTCGGAGGGAGAGGTGGGCTTGCGCATCACCCTCGAGCGCATCCGCCGGGAAGCCGAGGAAGGGGTGCGCGCGGGCTGCACGCATGTCATCCTCTCCGACGAGGCGCAGGGGCCGGATCGCGCGCCGATTCCGATGATCCTCGCCACCGCCGGCGTGCATACCCATCTCGTGCGCCAGTCGCTCCGCACCTTCACCAGCCTCAATGTGCGCGCGGCCGAGTGCGTGGACGTGCATTATTTCGCCGTGCTGATCGGGGTCGGCGCGACGACCGTCAATGCCTATCTGGCCGAGGCCTCGATCGCCGACCGCCAGCGCCGCGGCCTCTTCGGCGAGCTTTCGCTGAAGGCGGCCGTGCAGCGCTACAAGAAGGCGGTGGACAAGGGTCTCCTGAAGATCATGTCCAAGATGGGAATCGGCGTTCTCTCCTCCTATCGCGGCGGCTACAATTTCGAGGCGATCGGCCTTTCCCGTGCACTCGTCGCGGAATTCTTTCCCGGCATGCCCTCGCGCATTTCCGGCATCGGGCTTTCGGGCATCGCGCGCAAGATCCTCGAGCTGCACGAGACGGCCTGGGCGCCGGGGGTGATTACGCTGCCGGTCGGCGGCATCTACAAGATGCGCCGCCGCGGCGAGGCGCATGGCTTCGAGGCCGGGCTGATCCACACGTTGCAGACGGCGGTCGGCACCGACAGCTACAGCATCTATCGCCGCTATGCCGAGGGCGTGCGCAAGCTGCCGCCGATCGCGCTGCGCGACCTGCTCGATTTCCGCACCGAGGGCCGTGCGCCCATTCCGGTGGACGAGGTCGAAAGCGTCACCGAGATCCGCAAGCATCTGGTCGCACCCGGCATCTCGCTCGGCGCGCTTTCACCCGAGGCGCACGAGACGCTCTCGATTGCCATGAACCGGATCGGGGCACGCTCCGATTCCGGGGAGGGCGGCGAGGATCCCGCGCGCTATCGGCCGCGGGAGAATGGCGACAATGCCTGCTCGGCCATCAAGCAGATCGCCTCCGGCCGTTTCGGCGTGACCGCCGAGTATCTCAACAATTGCCGCGAGATCGAGATCAAGATCGCGCAGGGCGCGAAGCCCGGAGAAGGCGGGCAGCTGCCGGGCTTCAAGGTGAGCGAGATGATCGCGCGGCTGCGTCATTCGACGCCCGGGGTGATGCTGATCAGCCCGCCGCCGCACCACGATATCTACTCGATCGAGGATCTCGCCCAGCTCATCTACGATCTCAAGCAGATCAATCCGGATGCCACGGTCTGCGTGAAGCTCGTGGCCAGGAGCGGCATCGGCACCATTGCTGCCGGTGTCGCCAAGGCGAAGGCAGATGCGATCCTGATCTCGGGCCATGCGGGCGGCACCGGAGCAAGCCCGCAGAGCAGCATCAAATACGCTGGCCTGCCGTGGGAGATAGGGCTTTCCGAGACGCATCAGGTGCTGATGCTCAACCGGCTGCGCCATCGCGTGAAGCTGCGCACCGATGGCGGTATCAAGACGGGGCGGGATGTCGTCATCGCCGCCATGCTCGGCGCCGAGGAGTTCGGGATCGGCACCGCCTCGCTGGTGGCGATGGGTTGCATCATGGTACGCCAGTGCCATTCGAACACCTGCCCGGTCGGGATCTGCACACAGGATCCGCAGCTTCGCGCGAAGTTCGAGGGCTCGCCGGAGAAGGTGATCAATCTCTTCTCCTTCATCGCCGAAGATGTGCGCGGTATTCTGGCCTCACTCGGGTTCCGGCGGCTCGAGGAGGTGATCGGGCGGACCGATCTTCTTCATCAGGTGAGCCGGGGCTCCGAGCTGCTCGATGATCTCGACCTCAATCCGCTGCTCGTGCAAGCGGATCCCGGTCCCTATACGCGCTTCTGCTCGCGCGAGGGGCGGAACGAGGTGCCGGAGACTCTGGATGCGCAGATGATTACCGACGCCGCTTCCTTCTTCGAGCGCGGCGAGAAGATGCAGCTCCAGTACACCATCCGCAACACGCACCGCGCTATCGGGACCAAGTTCTCCTCGAAGATCGTCCGGCGCTTCGGCATGGCGGGGCTCGAGCCCGGCCATGTGACCGTCCGGCTGCGTGGATCGGCCGGTCAGTCGCTCGGTGCCTTCGCGGTGCGCGGGCTTAAGCTCGAGCTCTTCGGGGATGCGAATGACTATGTGGGCAAGGGTCTCTCGGGGGCGACGATCGTGGTGCGGCCCGCGCCGTCCTCGAACCTGCTCAGCCATGAGAACACGATCATCGGCAATACCGTGCTCTATGGTGCCACCTCGGGCGCTCTCTTCGCTGCCGGCGAGGCCGGGGAGCGGTTCGCGGTCCGCAATTCCGGCGCGGAGGCGGTCGTCGAGGGATGCGGGTCGAATGGTTGCGAATATATGACCGGTGGGACGGTGGTCGTGCTTGGGCGGGTGGGCGAGAATTTCGGTGCCGGCTTCACCGGCGGCATGGCCTTCGTCTATGACCCGGCAGAACGATTTGCGCGCGTGGCCAATGCCGATTCGATCCGTTGGCAGCGCGTCGCGTCAGCGCACTGGGAAAAGACCCTCTACGATCTCATTGACCGCCACGTTGCCGAGACATCGAGCCGTTATGCGGCAATGCTCCTGCATGACTGGGACCGCACGCTCAAGCATGTCTGGCAGGTGGTGCCGAAGGGCTACGAGAAATACCTGCCCATTCCGCTGACGGAGACCGCAGAAATGGCCGGGCGCGCCTGAGATCCCTGGAATTGTCCCCCCGACTGCGGTCGCAGGATCGCAGTCGGGGGGGATGCATGAAGCACGACGATTTCAGGTCATCATGCTCGAGAGACTTCGCTGACGGATTACGACTTCGGCATGATCACCTGGCCGCGGAGCTCGCCCGCAGGATGGTCCTGCGAATGGACGTTGATATAGAAATCTCCGTCCGCAAGCATGGTTGCCTGAGCATGTGTCAGCGTGGCGCTGCCGGTGATCGGGCTTGTGGGCGCCGCGCCTCTCTTGCTGATCCAGATCTGCACGTTTGCATTCTTGCCGGCCGCGGCGGGGCCATGGAAATGCGCCATCGTGGCCGGGCTCGACAAGCCGCTGAAGGTGATCGTCCAGGTCAGCACGCGGGTCGTCGGATCATAGGTGAGATCGGCTGTCCCGGTGGCGGAGGTGCTGACCGGCGGCACCTGTGCCGCGCCTGTCAGCGGCACGGTGAAGGAAACCGCGGCCGCATGCGCGATCGTGGCCGAGGTGATCCACCCGAACAGTGCCAGTGCGAGAAGGAAAGACCAGGCTTTGGCTGGACGCATGATGCTCTCTCTCCTGAGGAGGTTGGCGGCAGGAAGCTTAGCACGGAGCCTTGCCGAGGAAACCAAGCCCCGCGAAAAGTCTTCAGAGGATCACGCGAATCCGCGCCAGTGTCTCGTCCCGTCCCAGGGCGGCGAGCACGGCGTTGATCGGGGGGCTCTGGGTCGAGCCGGTCAGTGCCGCGCGCAGCGGCTGTGCTACGCTGCCCAGTTTTTCTCCGTGAGACGTCGCGAATTCCCGCAAGGCGGCATCGAGGGAAGCAGGCGTGAACATCGTTTTCGCCAGGAGGGCCGCGAGCTCTTGCAGCATCTTCCGTGCCGAAGGCGTGAGCAGCGAAGCCGCCTTCGCCTCCAGCGGCTGAGCGGGTGGATGCACGAGGAAGGCCGCGGAGGATGCAAGGTCGTTCAGTGTCCGCGCCCGCTCCTTGAGCGCCGGCATCAATGTCCGCATGCGTGCCTGGATCTCCGGCGTGAACGGATCCTCATGCCCGAGCCGCTCCGCCACCTCCGCGACGAGGTGATCGTCATCCGCCTGGCGGATCCAGACGGCATTCAGATGGGTGAGCTTCGCATAATCCATCCGGCTCGGGGCGCGGCCGACGCCGTCGAGATCGAAGAGCCGGATTGCCTCTTCCCGCGACAGCACCTCGGCATCGCCATGGCCCCAGCCGAGCCGCAGCAGGTAGTTGCAGAGCGCTTCGGGAAGAAAGCCCTGCTCGCGGAACTCGACCACGCTCTGCGCGCCATGCCGCTTCGAGAGCTTTGCCCCATCCGGACCATGGATCAGCGGGATGTGCCCGAAGCGCGGCGGCTCCCATCCCATCGCCTGATAGATCTGCATCTGGCGGAAGGCATTGGTGAGGTGATCATCGCCGCGGATGACATGGGTGATGTCCATGTCGTGATCGTCCACCACCACCGCGTGCTGGTAGGTGGGTGTGCCGTCCCCGCGGAGGATGATCATGTCGTCGAGCTCGGCATTGGCGACGCGCACCGTGCCCTGGACGAGATCCTCGACGATCGTTTCCCCTTCGCGCGGGGCCTTGAGGCGGATCGCGGGCCGGATGCCGGGCGGCGCCTCCGCCGGGTCACGGTCGCGCCAGCGTCCGTCGTAGCGGGGCGGCCTGCCCTCGGCGAGCGCCTTCTCGCGCATCGCGGCGAGCTCCTCGGGCGTGCAGAAGCAAAGATAGGCGCGGCCGGCCGCCAGCAGCGCCCGCGCCACCTCGGCATGGCGGACCTCCCGCGTGGACTGGAACAGCGGGGGCTCGTCCGGCGCGAGGTCGAGCCATGCGAGCCCGTCGAGGATGGCGCGGATGGCGGCCTCGGTGTTTCGGGCCCGGTCGGTGTCCTCGATCCGGAGAAGATAGGTGCCGCCGTGATGGCGGCTGAAGAGATAGTTGAAGAGGGCCGTGCGGGCGCTGCCGATATGCAGCATGCCGGTCGGGCTTGGGGCGAAGCGGGTGCGGACGGTCACGGCAGCGGCTTCTAACCCAACCTTTTCAGACGCGCGAGCCGGTTCCTGCCAATCGCGATCTGCTCTAGGAGAGCCAGGCCACGCTCTCGAAGAACGGGGCGATGCCGGTGGATGTGTCACCTTGAGGAATGCAGCATGACGCTTCGAGTCCTTGTGCTTCTGGCGGCCCTGCTCCCTGCCGCCTGCGCGCCGAGCGACAATTCGCCCGAGGCCGTCTGCCGCCACCAGGCTTATGACGATCCCCAGGTGCGCGCGCTGCGAATCCAGATGATGCGGAGCTACAGCGCCAACCTGGGCTCGCAAGGCCAGCTCAAGTACCTGCTCCGCCAGGCGACGCTCCGCTGCCTGCAGGACAAGGGGGTCGCGGTGCCCGGCGGGGTCGAGCCGGTGCAGCCGGCGAACCCGTGAGGCAAGGCGGCTATTCCGCGGCTTACGGCGGGATGCGCTTGCTTCCGGTCGGGCATCCCGCCCCAGCCATTTGTTTTCTCACGCGATTCCCGCCTTCGGTCATTCCACCTTCGGTGATCGCCCTTCAGGCTTTGCGGGCCGGCGCGGTCCGGTAGACGCCGAGCACGCGCACCTCGCGCGAGAAGAAGGAGAGCTCCTCGAGCGCGTTGCGCAAGCTCGGCTGCTCCGGATGGCCTTCGACATCGCAGAGGAACTGCGTGGCCGCGAACTGCCCGTTCAGCATGTAGCTTTCGAGCCGAATCATGTTCACGCCATTGGTGGCGAACCCGCCGAGCGCCTTGTAGAGCGCGGCCGGAACATTTCTGACCCGGAACACGAAGGTCGTCATCACCGCCGGGGCATCGGGCGGCGGTGTCTCGGGGCGCGCGGCCATCACGTAGAAACGGGTTGTGTTGTGCGGTGCATCCTCGACATTGTGGCGGAGGATCTCGAGGCCATAGATCTCGGCGGCGAGCGAAGAGGCGATCGCCGCGTCCTCGCGCCGGTTCCATTCTGCCACCAGCGCCGCCGAGCCTGCGGTATCGGCCTCGACGACCGGCTCGACATGCAGCTCCCTGAGCAGCCTTCGCACCTGGCCGAGCGCCACCGCATGGGAATGCACGCGCCGGACATCGGAGAGCCGCGTCCCCATGGGCGCGAGCAGGCAGTGCTCCACCCTCTGGAAATGCTCGCCGACCACGTAGAGCCCGCTCTCCGGCAGGAGGTGATGGATATCGGGCACCCGCCCGGCGAGGCTGTTCTCGCAGGGCAGCATGGCGAGATCGGCGCGCCCCTCCCGCACCATCTCGATCACATCCTCGAAGCTCTCGCAGGGGATGGTGCGCAGCCCCGGAGAGGCAGTCCGGCAGGCGAGGTCGGAATAGGCGCCGGGGCGCCCCTGGAAGGCGATCGAGTGAAAGGCGATCGAGCGGGTCATCCTGCCATCATCGGAAGAGAGCCCATCGGGTGGAGCATCCAACCCCGGCAGAGCGCGGGTTGAAGCAAGCCAATGGTTTCCTTAAGCTGCGCCGCACCTTAGGGGGGAGACGGGCCCGGGCGCAATGTTGCCCGAAAGTCCTTCCTATTCGGCGCGCGACACGATCGGACGGGAAGCACCGCATGGACAGCTTGGAGGTCAACAAGATCATCGCCGCCGTGCTGGTGGCCGGCATCGTCTTCATGCTCGCCGGCTTCATCGCGGAGGCGGTGGTGAGCCCGACCGAGCTTTCCAAGCCGGTCCTCCAGATCGCGATGCAGGCCGAGCAGGCAAGCCAGCCTGCCGCCGCCAAGCCCGTCCCGGTGCCCTCGATCGCGCTGCTTCTCCGCACGGCCGACGTGAAGAAGGGGCAGCAATTCGTCGAGGAGGTCTGCGCCGCCTGCCATAACTACACCCCCGGCGCCGGCGCCAAGATCGGCCCCGATCTCTATGGCGTGGTCGGCCGCCCGCGCGCCGCGGTTCCCGGCTTTAATTATTCCTCCGCGCTCAAGAGCCTCGGCGGAGCCTGGACCTATCACAACCTCAATCTCTGGCTGCACGACCCGCAGGCGGTGGCGCCGGGCACGCTGATGACCTTCGCGGGGATCCCGCAGACCCAGACTCGCGCGGATGTGATCGCCTTCCTCCGCACGCTCGCTCCGCACCGCGTTCCTCTGCCGGCAGCCGCGCCCGCCAAGCCGGCCGCGGCTCCTCCTGCTGCGGCCGCCGGCAAGGTGGCCGCACCTTCGCCCGCCAAGCCCGCCCCCACGCCCGCGAAGCCGTAACCGCTCTCTCTTGAGCGTTCCTTCCGCCGATTCCCTGGTGGCGGCCGGTGAGGCTGCCGCGGCGGCGGCCGGCGCGGCCATCCGGCCCTATTTCCGCGCACCGCTCGCGGTCGAGCAGAAGGCGGACCAGAGCCCGGTGACCCTGGCCGACCGCGCAGCCGAGCAAGCCATGCGTACCGTGCTCGCCGAACGCTTCCCCGATCACGGGCTGCTCGGGGAGGAGTTCGGCCATGAGCGGCCGGGCGCCCGGTTCTGCTGGGTGCTCGACCCGATCGACGGCACGCGCGCCTTTATCACCGGCCGCCCGCTCTTCGGGACGCTGATCGCGCTGCTCGATTCCGGCCGCCCGGTCTTCGGCCTGATCGATCAGCCGGTCACCGGCGAACGCTGGATCGGGCTTGCCGATCAGAAGACCTGCTTTTCCGGCCCCTTCGGCGGCCGCGCCGGCTGCCGGCCTTGTGCCGACCTGGGCGCGGCCGAGCTTTCCTGCACGCTGCCGGAGATGTTCGGCGCAGAAGAGGCCGTGCGCTTCGCCCGTCTGCAATCCGCGTGCCGGCGCACGACCTGGGGCGGGGATTGCTATTCCTATGGTCTGCTGGCCCTCGGCCGGATCGACGTGATCGCCGAGGCCTCGCTCAAGCTTTGGGATTGGGCGGCCCTGGTTCCCATCGTCGAAGGGGCGGGCGGGCGCCTGACCGACTGGCAGGGCAAGGCGCTCGTCCCCGGCGCGGCGGGAGAGGTCCTGGCGGTCGGCGATCCCGCGCTGCTCGGGCCAGCGCTCGCCTTGCTTGCGAGCCAAGCCACGTTCAGGAATCGCTGACGGCGATCTCAGAGACTGTTTGAGAATGCGACTGTGGTGGTCGTCCGACGCGTCTTACTGCGCTTCCGGTGCTCACGGTCCTCAAAGGCCGCTCCGCTCCGGTTCTCGAAAGCCGCGCCCGCCGGCGCCTGCGGCGCCCCCAACTTGGAACGAACCGACTCATCATAGCGCGTTCTCAAACAGTCTCTCAGCGCCCCCATATGCCGGACGCGCTCCAGCAACGGAGGATATCTCATGCGGCGTCGCTCGCTCCTTCTCGGCGTTCCCTGGAGTCTCGCCGGCGCCCTGCCTGTCGCGCCGGCCCGGGCGGCGAGCGCACCCGCCCGCAACGACGCCATCTCGCTCCTCGGCCCGCCGGCGCTGCCGCCGAACTTCACCGCCTTTCCCTATGTCAATCCGGACGCACCAAAAGGTGGAACCGTCACCCTTTTTTCGCTGGGCAGCTTCGACAGCTTCAATCCCTACATCATCCGCGGCACCCCAGCCGATGGCCTCTCCCGGCTCTGGGACACGCTGCTCGTCGCATCGGCTGACGAATCGGGCACCGCCTATGCGCATCTTGCCCAGAGCGTGGAGATCAGCCCTGACCGCGCGACCATCACCTTCACCCTCAATCCTGCCGCTCATTTCCAGGATGGAACGGATGTGACCTCGGCCGATGTGGTCTTCACCTTCAACGCGCTCGTCAATAATGGCCAGCCATTCTACCGCGCCTATTACGCCGCGGTGGATTCGGTGAGGGCGCTTTCGTCCCGCGCTGTCCGCTTTCATCTCCGCTCGACCGAAAGCCGGGAATTGCCGCTGATCCTTGGCGAGCTTCCGGTCCTGCCGGCGCGTTTCTTCGCCCATCGGGATTTTTCCGCCCCCCTTTCCGAGCCGCCTCTCGGCTCCGGACCATATCGACTCGCCGCCTTCGCCTTCAACCGCTCGGTCACCTATCAGCGGAACGAGAATTACTGGGCGGCCGACCTGCCGACAGCGCGCGGGCTCTATAATTTCGGCGCCATCCAAGTGGAATATTTCCAGGACGATACGGTAGCCTTCCAGGCCTTCAAGGCCGGCAGCATCGATTTCCGCAACGAGAACGTCTCGAAGAACTGGGCCACCGGCTATGATTTCCCGGCGGTCAAGCGCGGCCTCGTCAAGCTGCGGCGCGTTCGCTACCGCCTGCCCACCGGCATGCAGGGTTTCGCGATGAACACACGCCGCGCCCTCTTCGCCGACCGGCGCGTGCGCCAGGCGCTGGCCTGGGCATTCGATTTCGAATGGGAGAACAAGAATCTCTTCTACGGCCTCTATACGCGCTCGCTGAGCTACTTCTCCAACAGCGATCTTGCCTGCTCCGGTCTTCCCCAAGCGGCGGAGCTCGCGTTGCTGGAGCCGTATCGCAAGGATCTTCCCCCGGAGGTTTTCACCAAGCCTTTCGCGTTGCCGGTCACCAACGGCTCGGGCAACAACGAGAAAGAGCTCGTCGCTGCCTTCCATATGCTGGAGCAGGCGGGTTGGCACGTGGCTGGCGGAAGGCTGGTGAACCGGGCGGGCACGCCTTTCAACTTCGAGATTCTCCTTCCCGACCCGACCTTCGAGCGCATCTCGCTTCCCTATGCCTCCTGGCTCAAGCGGCTTGGCATCATCGCTTCGGTGCGGGTCATCGATCCGGCTCAGTATCAGCAGAGGATGAACAATTTCGATTTCGACATGACGATCACGGTCTTCCCGGAATCCGACCTTCCGGGCAACGAGCAGCGCGATTTCTGGACCTGCGCCGCCGCGCATACGCCGGGGAGCCAGAACCTGATGGGAGTCTGTTCCCCGGTAATTGATGCCCTGGTGGAAAAGCTGATCGACGCTCAGGATCGCGATTCCCTGCTCGCCGCCGCCCATGCCCTCGATCGCGTGCTGCTTTGGGGCTGGTACGTCGTGCCGCAATGGCATTCGGACTATTTCAACCTTGCCTACTGGAACCGCTTCGGCTTCCCGGCTGAGCCCGTCCGCTCAGGCTATGTCTTCGACGCGTGGTGGATCGACGAAAAACTCGCCGAGGCCACCGACAAGGCCCGGCGCGCCGGACTTTAGGCATCGGGGGCGCAATCATGGCGGCCTATCTGCTGCGGCGGATTCTGCTGGTGATTCCGACCCTGTTCGGAATCATTGCCATCAATTTCTTCGTGGTGCAGCTGGCTCCGGGCGGTCCGGTCGAGGAGATGATCGCCAGGTTCAAGGGCCAGGCGGCGTTGTTGTCCGGTGTCACCGGGCAGGGGGCGCCGGAGGCGGCGGGGCCGGGCCTTTATCGCGGCCAGCAGGGACTCGATCCGCATCTGATCGCAGAGATCCGCAAGATGTTCGGCTTCGACAAGCCGCCGCTCGCGCGTTTTCTCGAGATGCTGCGCGACTACGCCACTTTCCATCTCGGCCGCAGCTTCTTCCTCGATCAGCCGGTGCTGAAGCTGGTGCTCGACCGGATGCCGGTCTCGATCTCGCTCGGCTTATGGTCCACGCTTCTCATTTATCTGGTTTCCATCCCGCTCGGCATCGGCAAGGCGGTGCGGGACGGAAGCCGTTTCGATGTCGCAAGCACGACGACCGTGCTGCTCGGCTATGCGGTGCCGGGTTTCCTGCTTGCCATTCTTCTCATCGTTCTCTTCGCCGGCGGTTCGTTCGTGCAATGGTTTCCGCTGCGCGGCCTTGTCAGCGCGGACTGGTCGCGGCTTGCCTGGCCCGCCCGTGCGGCCGATTATCTCTGGCACATGGTGCTGCCGGTCACGGCGATGACGCTCGGCGGGTTTGCCAGCCTCACCATGCTCAGCAAGAACTGCTTCCTCGAGGAAATCGGCAAGCAATACGTGGTCACGGCGCGGGCCAAGGGCGCCTCCGAGAGTCGCGTCCTCTACGGGCATGTCTTCCGCAATGCGATGCTGCTGGTCGTGGCGGGCTTTCCCCAGGCCTTCGTCGGCATTCTCTTCACGAGCGCGCTTTTGATCGAGATCATCTTCTCGCTCAACGGCCTGGGGCTGCTCGGCTTCCAGGCCGCCGTGCAGCGCGATTATCCGGTGATGTTCGGCACGCTCTATATCTACACCCTGGTCGGGCTGGTGCTGCAGATCATTGGGGACTTTTTCTATACCGTGGTCGATCCGCGAATCGATTTCGAGGTGCGGCGGTGAGGCTTTCGCCGCTCACGCGCCGGCGGATCGCCGCGTTCCGCGCCAACCGGCGCGGTGTCGTCTGTCTCTGGATCTTTCTCGTTCTCTTCGTCGTCTCTCTCTTCGCCGAGTTCGTGGCCAATGACCGGCCGCTGGTCGTCGAATATCGCGGACGGTGGTATTTTCCCGTGCTCGCGGACTATCCGGGTACTGATTTCGGTCCCGATTTCCTGCCGACGGAGACCGACTACACCGACCCTTCGGTCGTGGCGGCGATCCGCGCGCATGGCTGGATGCTCTGGCCGCTCATTCCCTATCATTACGACACCATCGTCAACAACCTGCCTTCGCCCGCGCCGAGCCCACCGACCTGGCGGAACTGGCTCGGCACCGATGATCAGGCGCGGGATGTCCTCTCCCGCGTGATCTACGGGTTCCGCATTTCGGTCCTGTTCGGGTTCACGCTCACCATCCTTTCCTCCGTCGTCGGGATCGCGGCCGGCGCGGTGCAGGGATTCTATGGCGGCCTCATCGATCTTTTCGGCCAGCGCGGGATCGAGATCTGGTCGGGCATGCCGCAGCTCTTCCTGCTCATCATCCTTTCGAGCATCATCACGCCCTCCTTCTGGGTGCTGCTCGTCTTCCTGCTTCTGTTCAGTTGGATGACGCTCACCGGCCTGGTGCGGGCGGAGTTCCTGCGCGGCCGCAATCTCGAATATGTCCGTGCCGCGCGGGCCCTCGGCGTTTCCGATGCGGTGGTGATGTGGCGGCACGTGCTGCCGAACGCGATGGTCGCGGTGCTGACCTTTCTTCCGTTCATCCTTTCCGGCTCGGTGACGGTGCTGGCCAGCCTCGATTTCCTGGGCTTCGGCCTCCCGCCGGGCTCGCCTTCTCTCGGCGAGCTGGTGACGGAGGCGAAGAACAACCTCCAGGCGCCCTGGCTCGGCATCACGGCCTTCGTCGTGCTGGGCGGAACGCTGGCGCTTCTGATCTTCGTGGGCGAGGCGGTGCGTGACGCTTTCGATCCGCGCAAGACCCGGCCGTGAGCCTCCTCGAGGTCTCCGGCCTCTCGGTTGCGTTCGGCGCGAGGACCGTGGTCGAGGACGTTTCCTTCCTGCTGGAGCGGGGCGAGACTCTGGCGATCGTGGGCGAGTCCGGATCCGGCAAGACGCTGACCGCGCTCTCGCTTCTCGGGCTTCTGCCGGGCGGAGCGCGCCACATGGCCGGCCGCATCCTGCTGGATGGCCAGGACGTGACGCGCGCCGATGCCACCACGCTCCGCCGGCTTCGCGGTGACGCGGCGGGAATGATCTTCCAGGAGCCGATGAGCAGCCTCAATCCGTTGCATCGTATCGGCCGCCAAGTCGCCGAGGCGATCCGGCTGCATCGGCCGATTCGCGGGGCGGCCTTGCGCGCGCGGGTCGAGGCGCTGCTGCGCGCCGCGGGCTTTGCCGACGCGGCCACGCGTATCGACGCCTTTCCGCATCAGCTCTCGGGTGGGCAGCGTCAGCGCGTGATGATCGCGATGGCGCTCGCCAACGATCCCGCCCTGCTCATCGCCGACGAGCCGACCACCGCGCTCGATGTGACCATCCAGGCCCAGATCCTCGAACTGCTGGAGGCCGAGAAGAAGGCGCGCGGCCTCGCCCTTCTCCTGATCACGCATGATCTTTCCATCGTTCGGCGCATGGCGGACCGGGTTTCGGTGATGCAGGGCGGGCGTGTGGTCGAAACGGGAAGCTGCGAGCAGATTTTCCTCTCTCCCCGCCATGCCTACACGCGTGCCCTGCTCGCGGCCCGGCCGCGGGGGAGCCCGACCAGCCGGCCCCATGGCGATGCGGCGTTGGTCGAGGCTTCTGACCTAAATGTCCATTTTCCGATCCGCGCCGGGCTTCTTCGCCGCCAGGTGGGTGAGGTGCGCGCGGTGGATGGCGTATCGTTTGCCGTGCGGCAAGGCGAGACACTGGGTCTGGTGGGCGAATCGGGTTCGGGGAAGACGACGATCGGGCTTGCCCTGCTGGGCCTCGAAGCGGCGCAAGGCCGCATCGCCTTCGAGGGGCGTTCGATCGGCAATCTTTCCCGCCGCGCCCTGCGGCCGCTGCGCGCGCGCATGCAGATCGTGTTCCAGGATCCCTTCGGCAGTCTCTCGCCCCGGCTTTCGGTGGGCGAGATCGTGGCCGAAGGACTTGCGGTGCATATGCGCTCCCTCTCGCGGACGGAGCGCGAGACGCGGGTGGCGGCTGCCCTGGAGGAGGTCGGCCTGCCGGCCGAAGTCGCCGAGCGCTATCCGCATGAGTTCAGCGGCGGGCAGCGCCAGCGCATCGCGATCGCGCGCGCGATGATCCTGAAGCCGCGATTCGTCGTTCTCGACGAGCCCACGAGCGCGCTCGATGCCTCAGTGCAGGCGGAGATCGTGGATCTTCTGCGCGCGCTCCAGGCGCGTCACGATCTCGCCTATCTCTTCATCAGCCACGATCTCGCGGTGGTGCGCGCGCTGGCGCACCGCGTGATGGTGCTGCGCAGCGGACGGGTGATCGAGGAAGGATCGGCCGAGGCGATCTTCGCCGCGCCGCGCGAAGCCTACACGCAGGCGCTGATCGCCGCCGCCTTTCCCGAGAGGGAGAAGGGGCCGGGTTTACCGGCGCGGCCGGCTCGGGCAGCCTCGGCGGAAGCGTATCCACCCCATGGAGGAGAACCGGAATGATCGTCGATATGCGCATTTACACCACGCGTCCCGGCAAGACGGCGGAGTTCGTCGCCTTGTACAAGGAACACGCTTGGCCCCTGCAGCAAAAATATCTTGGGCAATGCCTTGGCTGGTTCGTCACCACGGAAGGGCCGCTGAACCAGGTCGTGCATCTCTGGGGCTATGAGAGCCAGGCGGATCGCGAAGCGCGCCGCAATGCGATGGCGGCCGACCCGGCCTGGGGGGCCTATCTGAAGAAATCAGGCGAGCTCGGGCTCCTGGCAGCGCAGGAAAACCGCCTTCTCCGCCCCACCGATTTTTCGCCGGTCCGATGAACCTGCCCGCACGACCGCCGGGCCGAATGAGGGGCGGACATGCTCGGCCAGACCACCCAACATCTCACGGCTGAAGCGCAACAGCTTTTCCCGCTGATCGTGGCGAGCGCGCTGCACGTGCTGGGCGCGGTCGTCATCATCGTCATCGGTTTCTGGGTCGCCGCCAGGGTCCATCACTTTGTCGTCAAAGCCTTGAGCCGGGCGCGCAACTTTGACGAGATGCTGAAGGGATTCTTCGGCAGCATCGCCTATTACTTCGTGCTGACGATCACCCTGCTTGCCGTGCTCTCGCAGTTCGGCATCCAGACGACGAGCCTTGTTGCGGTGATCGGCGCGGCAGGCCTGGCGATCGGCCTTGCGCTGCAAGGCACGCTCACCAATCTTGCGGCCGGTGTCATGCTGTTGATCTTCCGGCCGTTCCAGATCGGCCATCATGTTCTGGTCGGCGGCATCGAGGGCACGGTGAAGCAGCTCTCTTTGTTCTGGACCGAGCTGGTCACGGCCGACAATGTGCAGGTGATCATCCCGAACGGAAGCGTTTGGGGGCAGGCGCTCAGGAATTTCAGCGTCTATCCGCCGCCGCCACACACGGCCAGTGTCAGGGTTCCGGTCCCGGAGAGCACGGAGCTCGGGCCCGCGACGGAGACCATTCGATCCATCGTCAATGCCACACCCCGCGTGCTGAAGGACCCGCCGCCGACCGTGCTTCTCGACCGGGGCGGAACGGACAATGCCCTGGGAATCACGATCACCTTTGCCTGCAATACCGACGATACCGCGCTGGTGCAGAGCGATCTCATCCGGGCTGTGCATGATGCCCTTCAAAGCGGGCATGCTGGAACGGCCACGTCTTGATCGCGCTCCGGAGCGAAGGTGCGAAGCGGGTCTTGTCACACCTTCCAAAGAGCTGGCGCATGGCTGAGCGCCCGGCTGAGACGCACGAGTTCCGCGGCCAGAAGGAATGTGAGCGAAGAGGGTTGCCGGGTTCGTCCTTTTTCCGGCAGGCCGGCCGTTCCTTCGGCGACAGGCCGGGAAGGATCGAGAGGGCCGCGCTCGAGCATCTGCGCCAGCTTGTGAAAAGCGGCTGAGATTTCATCGCTCTCCTCGTGCGCAAGCGCGTCGGCCCGGTGCCGGTCCCGCTCTTGCGACGAAGGGGCGGCCAGCAAAAGCTCGGTGCAGCTGATGATGATGCGGAAACTGTGCTGGATCGCCTCCAGATCGGCCTTGGATACGCCGCTCTCCTGGGCTACCGAAGGCAGGAGGGCCCGGAGCTCCAGCAATATCGCGCTGGCCATGGCCATCGCCTGCCGCTCTTCTTCGGAAGAAGGGAGCGTTTCGCCACCCCGCTTCGTATAGCTCCCATAGGCTGCCCCGCATTCGCCGAGAGCCTCGGCGAACTTGTAGCGCCAGAACCAGGTTGCGTAGATCGGCAGCACGGAGGTGAGCGCCAAGGCGATGAATATGCCGATGAAGACATTGACGGCGCGCCAGAGACTGACACTCATGGGATCGGTGCCGTGACCGGCGACGATGACCAGCGTGATCGCCGAGAGCAGGGCCATGTAGCCGGCCTTGCCGATGGCGTGATAGGCGCAGACACCGCAAAATGCGGCCATCAGAAGCAAGGTCAGCGGGGTGATCCCGAAATAGCCCTGCTGCGTGATCACCGCCAGCCCGGCAAGGGCGCCGATGGCCGTGCCCACGGAACGCTCCATGGCCCGCCTGCGGATGGTGCCATAATGCTGCAGGCCCGCGATGACGATCAGGAACGAGATCGCGGTCCATTCTCCGTGCGGAAGATTGAACCCGATCGTCACCCCGAAGGAGATCAGGATGCCAATCGTTATCCGCGCAGCATGGAAGAATCTTGAGTTCCGATAGCGGAAACGCGGGCTTAGAAAACGACGGAGAAAATCCTTGAAATTTGAGACTGAACGTTCGGACCCGCTGGGGGGACGAGCGCTTCCTGAGCCGGTCCGCGACGCAGATCCTTGCGCAGCCGCACCCGTCATCGGTATGCCCTCTGCTCTGGCCCCAAGGCTCACGCGAATGCGCGGACGGCCTGCATCGCGGAGCGCCGGTCGCCTTCGTTGCAGGCCATTATTATTTTGGTTGCGGCCGGGAGAGAAGAGGATGAGGGGAGGCTGCCGTTCCCCGTTTCCCTCAAGAGAAGCCCGTCGCGGCGTCAGCCGAGCGGGAGGTGGTTCCCGATCATCGCGAAAAGCTCCCGCCGGGTCGCCGGATCCTCGCGGAATGCTCCCAGCATGTGGCTCGTGACCATGCCGACGCCCGGCTTGTGCACCCCGCGCGTTGACATGCACTGATGTTCCGCCTCGATCACCACGGCGACCCCGCGCGGCTGCAGCACCTCATTGATGGTGTTGGCGATCTGGGCCGTCAGCTTCTCCTGAATCTGCAACCGCCGGGCGTAAGCCTCGGTCACACGCGCGAGCTTGCTGATGCCGACCACCCGGCGCCTCGGCAGATAGGCGACATGCGCCCGCCCGACGATCGGCAACATATGATGCTCGCAATGACTCTCCACACGGATATCGCGCAGCAGCACGATCTCGTCGTAGCCGTCCGTCTCCTCGAAGGTGCGCTGAAGCAGCGCCACCGGATCGACTTCATAGCCCGCGAAGAACTCTTCATAGGACCGCACCACGCGTTTCGGCGTGTCAACGAGTCCTTCCCGCGTGGGATCCTCCCCGGCCCAGCGCAACAGCACGCGGACCGCCTCTTCCGCCTCCTCCCGGGTTGGGCGCCGTTTCGTTTCGGCAGGATGAATGAGCAGATCCACCGCGTCTATTTCCTTGGATAAGGGTCCGGGAGACGTCGCCGTCGCGTCTTTTGCGATATTGGACCTGTCTCGCGCGCTGACAAGCGCATCTGGCTCCGGCCGCCTGCCTTCCTTCGCCGGCAGGCAGGCGAAGGCGTCAGTGCACCCTTCGGTCCTGATGCGGGCTGTCGAGGCTGAAGGCCGGGATCACCACGTCGAACCGCTCGCCCGAGGCGGCCACCACCATGTGATAGGCTCCACTCATGAAGCCCGAAGGTGTCTCGAGCGGCGTGCCCGAGGTGTATTCGAAAGCCTCCCCGGGCTCGAGCACGGGCTGCTCGCCCACCACGCCGGCGCCATGGACATGCTGGATGCGCCCGTGCGCGTCGGTGATCTGCCAAGTGCGGCGCAGAAGCTGGACGATCTCGCTGCCGCGATTCTCGATCTTGACCCGATAAGCCCAGACATAGTGATGCGTCTCGGGCTCCGACTGATCCTCGAGATAGAAGGGGTGAACGCTCACCCTGATGCCGCGCGTGGTCTTCGAATAGTCCCCCGCCATGAGGCCGACCTCTCGGAACGCGCTTTTGAATACAAAGCGCGCTCTTTCCCGCAATGCCACGCGAACGCACAGGAGCGCCTGCTCGCCTGCCGGCCAGCGACGCCCCCGATCCATACGCTCCGGATGAAACTCCGCCCTTTCGGGTTTTGTCCAGACCATTTGCCGATCGCGGCTATTCCGCGGCCTGAGACAGCCGTGCGCTTGCAAGCGCCTGGGCAAGATCCGCCTCGAGATCGGCAGGGTCCTCGAGCCCGACCGAAAGGCGAATCACTGACTCCGTGATGCCGATCCGCGCCCGCTCCGCTTCCCCGATGCGCATATGCGTCGTCGTCGCGGGATGCGTGGCGAGCGACTTGGTATCGCCGAGATTGTTGGAGATCGCGATCAGGCGAAGTGCATTGAGCGTCTCGAAAGCGGCAGCGCGGCCGCCGGAGACTGCAAAGCTCACCACCGTCCCGCCGCTTTTCATCTGCGCCCGCGCCAGCCGTTCCTGCGGATGGTCCGCGCGGAACGGATACCAGACATGCTCGACCTCCGGCCGTTCGGAGAGGAAGCCGGCAATGCGTGCGGCCGACGCGCTCGCGGCGTTGATGCGAAGGGCGAGCGTCTCCATCCCCTTGAGGAGCACCCAGGCATTGAACGGCGAAAGAGCCGGGCCCGTGTTGCGGAGGAAGGGCTGCAGCGTGTTTTCGATCCAGGGTTTCGGCCCGAGGACGGCGCCGCCCAGCACGCGCCCCTGGCCGTCCAGATGCTTGGTCGCCGAATAGACGACGATGTCGGCCCCAAGCGCGAGCGGCTTTTGCAGCAGAGGCGTGGCAAAGACATTGTCCACCACGACGAGCGCCCCGGCACGGTGAGCAAGCTCCGCCACCGCCGCAAGATCGATGATCTCGAGCATTGGGTTGGAAGGCGTTTCGAGCAGGACGAGCTCAGTTGGCTCGCGCAGCGCCGCCCGCCAGGCATCGAGGCTGGCGCCATCGACGAATTCCGTCCGGATCCCATAGCGTGGCAGAAGGGTCGAGACGATCCAGTGACAGGAACCGAAGAGCGCCCGGGAGGCCACCAAGCGGTCGCCCGCCTTCAGATGACAGAGCAGGGCGGCGTGCACCGCGGCCATGCCGCTTGCCGTGGCGCGGCAGGCCTCCGCCCCTTCGAGCACGGCGAGCCGCGCCTCCAGCATCGCGATCGTTGGGTTGCCGAACCGGCTATACTGATAATGCTCCACGGCTCCTGCGAAGGTCGCTGCCGCCTGCTCGGCGCTCTCGTAGACGAAGCCCGAGGTGAGGAAGAGCGCTTCGGCCGTCTCCGCGAATTGGCTGCGCGTGATCCCGCCATGAATGAGCTCAGTGGCGGGTGAACGGGGGGGGATCGTCATCGGAGCGGGCCCTTTCACTCTGGCCCGGCCTGGAATGCCGCGATGCATCGAAATTCGTCACGCACCGCGGGCCTCTTTAGCGCGCTTGTTTCACCTCGCCGCAAGCCGGCCGGACAAATCACGAGGGGCTGCAATCAGCCATCCAAAGCCTTACGGCGAAGCGGTTGCGCCGTCAACACGCGCTTTCTATAACCCGGAACTTGGTCAGGGCCGGGCCCAGACCGCGCCGGCGCGGGTGTAGTTCAATGGTAGAACAGCAGCTTCCCAAGCTGCATACGGGGGTTCGATTCCCCTCACCCGCTCCATAAGCTGCGCGGCGGTCACTGCCGAGGCTATCATCCGCCAAAACTCGAGTCCCGCCCGTTCCCCCACCTGTAGCCCCGCCTGCAGCAAGGTGCCCGCCCGCGATGCGTTTCACCGCTGATCTTCATGTTCACTCGAAATATTCGCGCGCCACGAGCCGCGATCTCGATCTCGAGCACCTTGCAACAGCGGCGCGGGTGAAAGGTGTCGATCTCATCGCGACCGGCGATTTCACCCATCCGGCCTGGCGTGCCGAACTCGGCGAGAAGCTGGTGCCCGCGGAGCCCGGGCTTTTTCGCCTGGCGAGCGGCATCGAGGAAACCCTTGCCTTGCGTCGGCCGGGAGCGGCAACCGCGGCCGAGGTGCGGTTCATGCTCTCGGTCGAGATCTCGACGATCTACAAGAAGGGCGATCGCACGCGGAAGATCCATCATCTGATCTACGCGCCCGATTTTGCCGCTGTCGATCGCATCTCCGCGAGGCTCGCGCGCATCGGCAATATCGCCTCCGACGGGCGGCCGATCCTCGGCCTCGATTCCCGTGATCTGCTCGAGATCGTTCTGGAATCGGATCCGGCCGCCTATCTCGTGCCGGCGCATATCTGGACCCCCTGGTTCGCGGCCCTCGGCGCCCAATCGGGATTCGATTCGATTACGGAATGTTACGGCGATCTTGCGCCTGCGATCTTCGCGCTCGAGACCGGGCTCTCCTCCGATCCGGCGATGAACTGGCGGCTCTCCGCGCTCGATCGCTATCGCCTCGTCTCCAACTCGGACGCCCATTCTCCGGCCAAGGTCGGCCGCGAGGCGACGGTCTTCGACACCGCGCTCGACTATGGGGCCGTTCGCCGCGCGCTCGAGACCGGCGAGGGCTATGTCGGCACGGTCGAGTTCTTCCCGGAGGAGGGCAAATACCATCTCGACGGGCATCGTGCCTGCAAGACGCGCCTCAGCCCGGCCGAGACGCTGGCCCAGGGCGGGCGCTGTCCGGTATGCGGCGGGCCGCTCACGATCGGCGTACTGCATCGGATCGAACGGCTCGCCGATCGCTCGGAGACGGAAGCCTTGCCGCCGCCGACCGCCGGCAAGATCGCGAACCTCGTGCCCCTGCCCGAGGTTCTTGCCGAGCTGGCCGGGACGGGGGTGGGCAGCAAGGCCGTGGCGCAGAGCTACGACCGGCTGACCGTCTCGCTCGGGCCCGAGCTCGCCATCCTCCAATCCACCCCGGTCGAGGACATCGCCCGCGCCCATTCCTCCCTGCTGGCCGAGGGCATCGGCCGCATGCGGCGGGGCGAGGTGATCCGGGAGGCCGGCTATGACGGCGAATACGGCGTCATCCGGCTTTTCGACCCATCCGAGCTCAAGGAGCGCAGGGCCGGCGCAAGGCTCTTTCCCCTCGAGCCGGCGGTCGCATCCCCGGCGGCGGCTATGCTTCCGGCCACGCCGCCGGCCGCTCCCGCCCATCCGCCGCCCGCCGCCCATGGAGCTGCCCCTGCCCCCATGGAAGGCGCGAGCCTTGATGAAGCACAGCGCACCGCTGTCATTGCCCCTGCCGGCCCGCTCCTGATCATCGCGGGTCCGGGCTCGGGCAAGACCCGGACGCTTACCCACCGGATCGCCCATCTCGTGACCACCGGCACCGTTCTGGCCGAGTCGGTGCTCGCCATCACCTTCACCCGCCGGGCAGCAGGGGAGATGCGCGACCGTCTCGGCCCGCTGCTCGGCGCCCGTGCCCGCGCGGTTCAGATCCACACCTTCCACTCGCTCGGCCTTGCCATCCTGCGGGCGCAGCCGGAAGCTGCGGGTCTCAAGCCCGATTTCGCCATCGCCGATGAGGATCAGCAGAGCGCCCTGGTGGCGGAGATCGCTTCTGTCCCGCTCGGCAAGGCGGCGAGGCTGGTCGCTGCTCTCTCCCATGCCAAGCGCACCGGCATGGTGCCCGGCGCCGAGACGAGAGCCCTGCTTTTGCGCTACCGACAGGCGCTTTCCGCGCGCAATGCGGTCGATTTCGACGATCTCGTCGGCCTCGCGCTCGGCGCGCTTGAAGGCGACGCTGTGCTTGCCGAGACCTATCGCGCGCGGTTTCGCTTCATCGCGGTGGACGAGTTCCAGGATCTCGACGCCACCCAGTACCGCCTGCTCCAAATGCTGGCTCCGCCCGGATCCCCCAGGTCCAATATCCTCGCGATCGGTGATCCGGATCAGGCGATTTACGGGTTTCGCGGCGCGGATGCCGCTTGTTTCGAGCGTTTCCGTGCCGATCATCCGGCTCTGCGGGCGATCGCGCTTCGCCGCAACTACCGTTCCCGCGGGACGATCGTCGCGGCGGCCGCACAGCTTCTCGCACGCGGCGCGCCTCCGGCTTCTCCATTCTCGCGGCCGGGCGAGCCTATCACTCTCTACTCTGCCGCCTCGGAACGGGCCGAGGCGGAGTTCGTGGTCCGCACGATCGAGGAGGCGCTTGGCGGGCACAGTTTCCTTGCGATCGATCGCGGGCGCGGCGGCAGTGGCGAGGGAGGCGCGGCGTCCGAAAGCCGGATCGGATTTGCGGATATCGCCGTGCTCTATCGCACCGGCCGGCAGGCGGCGCTGCTTGCCGAAGCCTTGGCACGCGTCGGCATTCCCTATCGCACCTCTTCCGCCGACCCGCTTGCTTCCGTGCCGGGCCTGCCGGCGTTGCTCGCCGAGGTCGCGGCCGTGGGGCAGGATGGCAATGTTCTTTCCGTGCTGCGCGCAGCGGCGGCGCGGCTTTCCGCCGGAGACGCCGAGACATCGGCTCAGGCCGCACTTGCGGGCCTGATCCCGGCGCTGATCGGATTGGCTGAGCGCGCGCTCGCGGAGGGGGCGCGGCCGGTCGATGTGCTCTCGCTGGCACGCGAGACGGATCTCTGGGATCCGCGAGCCGACCGGGTGTTGCTCTCCACGCTCCATGCGGCGAAGGGGCTGGAGTTCGCGCTGGTCTTTATCGTTGGGCTGGAGGACGGGGTCTTGCCGCTCCTCGAGGCGGACGGAGCCGTTTCGGAGGAGGAGCGGCGGCTCTTCTATGTCGGCGTGACGCGGGCGCGAGAGCGGCTGGTGCTCAGCCGGAGCGCCGAGCGCTCATGGCGCGGGCGGTTGCGACGCCTTTCCCCCTCCCGCTTTCTCGCGGATATCGAGGCGGCATTGCTTCACACCCGAGCGGAACCTGCGCCGACGTCTAGGCCCGCGCCGCGCCAACTCCGGCTTTTCTGACCTTCTTTATAGCCTGCCGGAGCCTTTTCCCGGCAGGATTCAGCTGCCGGAACCGTTCGGATAGGTGTCCGGCGGGGCGGCGCCGATCGGGATCTCTCGCGGTTCACCTGAGGTCGGCTGATCGCCGAGCCCCGGGGCCATCCCATCGGGCTCTTCGCCATCCATCTCGGCGGGCCGGCGCGACGGCGGACCGCCCTGTCCCATCATCTGGTTCTGCTGCGCCGCCTGGTTCATGGCATTCATGATGCGGAAATAATGCTCCGCATGCTGGAAGTAGCTCTCTGCCATCACCCGGTCGCCGGCGCTGGTCGCGTCCCGGCCGAGCTGGAGATATTTTTCGAAGAGTTGCTGGGCTGTGCCGCGGATTCGCAGATCCGGGCCGTTGCTGTCGAAGACGTGATTGCGGTTGAGCGGGATGCCCCCGCCATGGTGCCGCATGCCCCCGCCATTGCCGCCCCCGCGATGGCCTCTGCCACGCATCCGTTTGATATTCATGCCTGTGCCGTTGTGCTTTCCTGTTCGCGCTACGCCAGGGCCGGAGGCACGGTCTTCTTCCGTGCGGCAGCGCCCTCTGGCAGCCGAGAAATGTCCTTCGACCTTGGCTTCGGTGCAGTGTCCCGCCGGAAGATCTCGCCGCCGACGCCAGAGGCCCGGCGTGCCGATCATCCTGGCTGAAGCTCACGGAACCTGCCGCGACACGGCGATTCCGGCTGCGAGCGCAAGCTACCCGCCTTATCCTTCGCTGCCAAACGGTTTTTTGTGGCCGCGGGAGGCAAGCACGAGCGCTCGCGAATTGCCTTCCAGATCGGACTTCAGCGCCTGGATAGCAAGCCCCTCAGCCTCGACCAGGCGTGCGACGCGATCCGCGCCGCCTGCTCCGAGCTCGAGGATCGCAAGCCCGTCAGGAGCCAGCAGGCGCGGCAGGGCCGGCAGGAGCCACCGATAGGCATCCAGCCCGTCCCATCCCCCATCCAGCGCCGAACGCGGCTCGAACCGCGCCACTTCCGGCATCAGCCCTGGGATCCTCGCCCGCTCGATATAGGGTGGGTTGGCAAGAATGAGGTCGAACGCGCCCCCGAGCGCCGCCGCCCAATTCCCCACCAGGAAAGCCGTGCGGGAGGCAAGTCCGAGGGCCTCGGCGTTCCTTCGGGCCAAGAGAGCCGCTTCTGCCACGAGATCGACCCCGACTCCGAAGGCGGCCGGAAACTCGGTGAGGGCAGCAAGGAGCAGGCAGCCAGTGCCGGTGCCGAGATCAAGCACGCGCTGAACCGCGGCGCGGCGCGGCAGGGCAACCAGGGCCGCTTCAAGGAGTGTCTCGGTCTCCGGGCGGGGAATGAGGGTCGCCGGCGAGACCGAGAAGGAAAGGCTCCAGAACTCACGCCTTTCGAGGATGAAGCCGAGTGGCTCGCGGGCGGCCCGCCGTGCGATCAGGGAAGCGAAGCCGGGCGGCGGCGGCACGCGCTCACCGAGCATGGTTTCCGGCGCACGGCCGAGGGCGTGCGCAAGGAGAAGCCGCGCCTCACGCTGAGGTGCGGCGATGCCGGCCGCGGCGAGCCGGGCCACGGCTTCGGCCACGGAAAGCGTGGTGGGCGCTTCATACTCCATCGGAGACGCCGGAAATTCACCCCGTTATCCAAAATCGGAGTGTCTTATGCGCAAATGCAAAGGGGCGAGCGTGCTCGTTTCCAATATCAGCGCTGCGCCGTCGCCAGGACGTCGAACACACGCACCGGCTCGCCAGCCACCATTTTGGCCTTCCATGGCGCTGCCCCACACGTCGTGCGCGCATTGTCCCGGCCCTGCCGCCAGCGGCGCTCCATTGTCGCGCGGCTGAACTCATAATCCTTGGCCGAACCCTGGGGTGTGGCCGGGCGATAGATCAGATGCACGATGTCCACTATCTTCGGGCAGGCCAATGTGCGCAGATGCTCTGCCACCGGATCTTTGCGCAGCTCCTCCGGCAGGCGGTTGAGAAAGGCGAACAGACGGCCGCGAAGCTCATGGCGGATACGGGCATTGTCTGTGCCGTTGCGTGTCCGCGAAGAGTAGCGGATGTCCTTGTCCCGCTCCGCGACTTCGTCCAGGTTTTCCGGAAGCTTTCCGCGGGCCGGGAACAGGTCGATCTGAAACACGAGCATATCTTCGCGCGGCTCGAAATCCATCACGTGCTGCAGCGGGGTGTTGGAGACGAGGCCGCCGTCCCAGTAGTGCTCTCCGCCGATGGCCACACTCGCGAGTCCGGGCGGCAATGCGCCACTGGCCATGATGTGCTCCGGCCCAATTCGTTGCTTCATGTTATCGAAGTAGGTCATGTTGCCGGTTTCGACATGGACCGCGCCGACGGACAACCGGATGTTGCCCGGGTGGTTGATGCGGTCGAAATCGATCAGCCGCGTCAGAGTCTGTTCGAGTTCCGAAGTGTCATAGTAGCTGACCGGAGGTTGACTGCCGACCCACTCGCTTGCGGGACGTGGACGAAAGAACCCGGGTTGACCGAAAAGGACCGCTGACACGGCCGCTCCCTGGCGATGGAACGCGCGCCAACCCTCATAGGGCAGATCCCACCACGATGCGGAGCTTCCGGTGACGGTCTGCCAAAACGCACGCAGACGCTCGACACGCTGCTCCGGCGGGTTGCCGGCGATGATGGCCGCATTCACCGCGCCGATCGATACACCAGCAACCCAGTCCAGCGACAGGCCTTGCTCTGCCAAAGCTTCATAAACACCCGCCTGATAGGAACCGAGTGCCCCGCCGCCCTGAAGCACGAGGACCGTGCGGCGGCGAGAAGGCCCCGTGGCCTGCGAAGTTGCCGGATCTGGACTGGCCAATCCCGCCATCGCGTTCGTATCCGTTCGTTCCGTTTGTTCAGTCCGTCGTGCTCTTCGTGCTTCATCCATGGCGTGAATTGTTTCCGGGAAAGGGCGCGACCGACGTGACTTCTGTTGAAATCACGCGGCATACCCCGCTATTCGTGGGGGCATGCCCATGGGTTACCCGGCCGGCCGCGAAAGACATGAAAGATTCGGATTGACTGTACTCAAGGCAATCCCAGGGCTGCGGCCGGCCTTCGTCTTGTAACTTTCGTCTTCCGACAGCCGAACGGACGTCCAGCCGGATGCGGATCTGCGGAGCGCGCCGAGGCCTTCGACGTTTTGCAATAAAATTTTCTGCTTGCCATCCTCTATCGCGATTGGAGTGGAATCCATGGTGTTCCGTTGTGAGACCGCCGGCCTCACCTCAGTGTCTTGAGCCGGATGGCGAGTGCGAATGATCGACATGATTCATCTTGCTCAGCATGTTTTTCAGCGCGCGATCCGAACCGCCAGGACCGCACGCACAGTATGCCTGCCGTGGGTGCTTCTGGCCGCCCGTGTCTGGCTCAGTCAGGTCGTTTTCGTCCATCGGATCATGGCGATGATGCTGGCCGGAGGAGGACACGCCACTCCGCCCGCCTTTGATGCCGTGTTGCACGGGATACTCCCCTTGCTGCTTGCCATGGGGCTTCTGACACGGCCGGTCGCGCTGGTGTTTCTCGCGCAGATGGCGTTGGGCGCGCATATCGGATTGGATGGCGGAGCAATCGGGCCGAAGGCGGTGCTTCTCGTCTGGCTCGTCGTCATGGGCCCTGGCGTGCTTTCCCTGGACTGTCCGCTGGGGCGCGGGCTTTCTTCGGTTCCGTTCGGACCGGTGCGCGCGTTGAATCAGCTCTATGGCTTTCTTTCTCGGTGGCTCGGTCCGGTTCTGCTTCTTGCCATCCGTGTCGGGTTCGCGGTCGCCATCGTCTCGCCAGATATCGCCGGGGTGCGAAATGTCATGTTGGCGGGAACAAGCGCGCCCTTGACGGGCCCGGCCTGGTGGACGGCCGCGCTGGCACTGGCGTTCGGCTGCGCCACCCGTTTTGCCGCGCTGCTTATGGCCGCCATGGGATCTCTCTCCGGCATTGCCATCTCGACGGACGATATGGCCGCCCTGCTGCTTCTTCTGCTGCTGCTGGCTGCGGACGGCGCGGGTTTCCTCTCGATTGATCAGCTGCTTGCCCGCTGGGCGCGCGGCAAGCGTGATGAAAACGCGGCCAAGTGGGACAGCCTGCCGCATGTCGTTGTCGTCGGGGGTGGTTTCGGCGGGGTCGCGACAGTCCGGGGGCTCCGCCGGGCGCCGTGCCGGATCACGCTCATCGACCAGCGCAATCATCACCTTTTTCAGCCGCTTCTCTATCAGGTGGCGACGGCCGCGCTGTCGCCGGCCGACATTGCGATTCCGATCCGGAGCCTGTTTCGCGGCCAGCGCAATGTCCGCGTGCGCCTGGGCGAGGTGACGGGCGTTGATCCGGCCGCGCGTGAGGTGATCCTCGGCTCGTCACGTCTGAGGTTCGATCATCTGGTTCTCGCGACGGGGGCTCGGCACAGCTATTTCGGGAAGGATGATTGGGCACCGTTTGCCCCGGGCCTCAAGAGCATCGAGGACGCAACCGCCATTCGCAGCCGGCTGCTGCGTGCATTCGAGGAAGCCGAGAATGCGACCAACGAAACGGACCGGGCCGCGTGGCTGACATTCGTCATCGTCGGCGGCGGCCCGACTGGCATTGAACTGGCCGGCGCCATTGCGGAACTGGCCCGGCATGGCCTGGAACAGGAATACCGTTCCATCGAGCCTGCCACGGCACGCGTGATCCTGGTGCAGGCCGGTCCCCGGATCCTGCCCAGCTTCACCCCGAGCCTGTCCGCCGCCGCCGAACGCTCGCTCCGAGCCCTCGGGGTGGATGTGCGGCTGGGGGCGTCTGTCCAATCGGTCGATGCAGACGGCGTGGATATCGGCGGCCAGCGCATCGCGGCACGCACTGTTCTCTGGGCCGCCGGGGTGGCGGCCTCCCCGGCGGCGCGATGGCTTGGCCGGACAGGAGACAGGTCCGGCCGGTTGGCCGTGGCCGACGACCTTTCCGTGCCGGATCTGCCGGGGATCTACGCGATCGGCGATACGGCTGCCTCTTTGGGCTGGCATGGCGAATCGGTGCCCGGCCTGGCGCCGGCGGCGAAGCAGCAGGGCAAGTATGTTGCCGAGGTGATCAGCGCCGCGTTGCGGGACCGGCGGGGGCCGCCGCCATTCCGCTACCGGCATTTCGGGAGCCTTGCGACCATCGGACGGCAATCCGCAGTGGCGGAGCTGGGCAAATTTCGCGTGTGGGGCTCGCCTGCCTGGTGGTTCTGGGGCACCGCCCATGTCGCGTTCCTCATTGGCGGCAGGAACAGAGTGACGGTCATTCTGGATTGGGCATGGGCGTATCTCACTTATCGGCAGAGCACGAGGCTCATCACCAGCGCCGTGCAGGACATGGCGGCCCGTCAGGCATAGAGGCCGTGTCAGCTGGCCGGGGAATCGCCCGCCCCGGCGGCCATCACCAGACGAACCAGCTCGGGCAGGCTATGCGCCTGGAGTTTTTCGAAGACACGCGCGCGATGAACCTCAATGGTGCGCGGGCTGGCGCCCAGTGCATTGGCGATGGCCTTGGTGGAGAGACCGCTCACCAGGAGATCGAGCACTTCCCGCTCGCGCGGGGTAAGGGCGGCGAGCCGATGAAGCGCCACACCCGCCCTCTGCTCGATGGCTTCGCGCCGCGCGCTTTCGGCCAGGGCCCGATGGACGGCGCCGAGCAGGTCTTCGTCCGTGAAAGGCTTCTCGAGAAAGTCCACCGCGCCGGCTTTCATGGCGCGCACTGCGATGGGGACATCGCCCTCGCCTGTCATGACAATGACAGGCAGGTGGAGACCGCGTTCCCTGAGGCACCGTTGCAGCTCGAGCCCGTCCATCTCCGGCATCCGCACGTCGGTCAGCACGCAGCCGGAAGAATCGTCCGCTTCCGTAAGGAAGAGCCGCGCGCCCGAATAGGTGCGGACGGTGAGGCCGGAGGATTCGAGAAGCAGGCGCAGCGAATCTCGGACCGCTGCGTCATCGTCCACGACATGGATGATCCGTGCTTCGCTCATTGCGCTCCTTGGAGCAGATCGCGATGGGCCGGACTCGGCTGATCGCGTGAAGATGCTCGCCAAGACAAATATATAGAGCGGTTCGCGTGAGCCCATGCGAACGCAAGCTGCTCTGAGAGGCTGGCCCTTTCGCAAAATTCCGTACGGAACACTCCGTACGTAGCCATCCGAATTCCGGCCACGCCGTCCCCTTCGCTAGAGCTTGCCGTGTCGAAACGTGATTCTCGAGCGGAGGACAGGATGCTTGCTACACTCGCACCCATTGCTGCGCGGTCAAGGCCCCTTCCGCCCCAGGTTATGCCGGGCACGGCGCCGGCGAACGTGCTCGAGCCGCTGCGGGCGGTGGCGGTGACGATGCGGATGGACCGTGACGAGGAGATCGTGGCGCAAGGAGACCCGGCGGGCTATTGCCACCTGCTGGTCGGCGGCTGCGCGCGGACTGTCAAGCTGATGGAGGATGGGCGACGCCAGGTGGGCGAGTTCCTGCTCGCTGGTGATCTTTTTGGCTGGGAGGCGCTCGAGGAGCATGATTTTGGCGTTGAAGCGGTGACGGACGTGACCCTGCTGCGCTATCCGAGGAGCGCGATCGAGGCGCTCGCCGACCGCGAGCGGGATTTTGCCCGCAAGCTGCGGATGCTCACCGCCGGGCAGATTCGGGCGGGGCGGGAACGGGTGGTGTTGCTCGGGCGGAAAACCGCCGGAGAGCGCATCGCGAGCTTCCTTATCGAGATGGCGGGGCGGATCCGCGGCGGCGGGACAATGATCGGACTGCCGATGAGCCGGGCGGATATGGCGGATTATCTCGGCCTTACGATCGAGACGGTGTGCCGTGGCCTGACCCAACTGCGTACCCGTGGGGTGATCGCGGTCGAGCGGTCGAAGATTGTCATCTTGGATCGGCGGGCGCTCGGCATCGCGAGCTGCGAGACCGTGCATTAAACGGGGTTTCCGAGCGGACTACAGCCCGAGGGCTTCGGGCCACTCGATCACGCGATGAAGACGACCGACGCGCTCGGCGTCGAATGCCATGACTGCGGGCGGATTGTATTGCTCAAGCTCGACACGCGTGGCGGTGCGCCGCACCAGGCGCTTGAGGAAGGCGCGCGGCGGCTGACCGGGTTCGGGCGACCAGATCTCGGCAATGACATGACAGCCAGGGACGGCGGGGCGGTTGTGGTGAATGAAGACGAGCTCGCCCGGCTGCCGCCATGGCGCCATCGAATCCCCCTCAACCCGGATCGCGAAGACGCCCTCCACACCAACAAGGCCGGGTGGGCGGCGTGCCCAGTCTATCGGACCGCCGAGCATATTGAGATGAAACGAGCCTTCCGAGCCGGCCTGGGCCGAGCCGAAAACCGGCACATCCGGCGAGGATGAGGCCATGTCCGGATGGGCATTGGAGCGGTCGACCGCAGCCAGGGTGGCAGGGGAAGGAATAGGATCCCCGATCCTAGCGTAGAGCTCCTTGACGGGGACTTCGAGCAGCGGGGCCAGACGTTCCGCAACGCGGCGGCTTGGCTTGCGCTTGTCACTGATAACCTTATGAAGTGTCGAGCTTTCCATGCCGGCGAGACGCGCCAGCGCGGCGTTCGTGAAGCCACGCGCGAGGCGGATCTCGTCAACGCGGGAGCGGGGCGAATCGGAGCCAAACATATGGCCACATTGGCCAAAATCTTAGAGAAACGCCAGCGAAGATTTGTCAATCTAAAGTTGACATAATGTCCAAAACGGCCATAACGATGCGGGCATTCCCACATTGCCCGCCCTCTTCCCAGGGGCATCGGAGGCCCGATGGACATCCAACGCTTTCCTCTCTGGAGCAGCGAGGAGGATGCGCGCTTGCGCCAGATGGCCGCGAGCGGCTCTACCAAGCATGAGGTTGCAAGCGCCCTTGGGCGTACGGTCAATGCCGTGGCGGCACGGGCGATGGCCACGCGGGTGCGTTTCCGCAGCCGGCGAGAAGGCGGGGGCGAGGCGGCAACGCCGCGCAGACGGTGCTTGCGATGCCGGAATATGTTCGACGCTGCGTCCCGATACCGTTTCGTTTGCGATCTTTGTCATGCGATCGAGGAATCGCTTGGCCCGGATCTCGGCTGAGGCGGAGGTGGAAATGAGCGGAACGTTCGACGCAACGCTGGTTGCATCGCGGCTCGAAGAAGCGGGAGCGACGCTGCTTGCGCTTCCCGCGCGCGGGGCACGCACGGGTTTCAGCGCCAGCGCCTGGCCGGCGGTGCATGAGACGATCGACGCTTATGGATGGTCCGGGACGAGGCTCCGGCCGGCTCTGCCGAGCGCGCAGGCGATCAGCCGCATGGACGAGGCGCTTGGCTGGATCCGGCTTATTCCGAAGGAGAATTATGTGCTTCGGCGCATCGTCGGCGCACGTGCGTTGGTGAGCCCGCTCAATGGAAGGCATCTTTTCTCCTGGCGGAGGCTTGGCGGGCTGCTCGGCGCGGATGGGCGAGCGATTCAGCGTTGGCATGGCAAAGGGATCGCGACGATCGTTACGGCATTGAATGGGGTTGCCTCCGTCTAGCTGCCACCGCCGTTTCTTGCCTGGGCATCCCTGTGCCCGCGCTTCGTGCGCGGGCACATGCGCGTACGGCCGGAAAAGTCCAAGAAGAAAAATGAAAAAACGATTGCTTCAATGGAGCATTTTCCGGCATGGTTTGGAGTATGATGGTTGAGGAGAGCGCGCAGGCACGGCGTTTGCGTGCAGCGCCTTCCGAGCCGGAATCCAATACAAATTTTCCCGATTGATCCTCCGTGTGAAAATGAGGTGCTTGGCCGCATGCGTGTTCGCAAAGAGGCGCGTGCGCGCTTTCTGAAGGTGCTTGCTGCCACCGGCAATGTCACGCTTGCCGCAGTTGCTTCAGAGTTGCCGCGCGGCAGCCTTTATCACTGGCGCGAGCGTGACAGGAACTTCGCTGCGGCATGGGCCGAGGCGATCGAGGCGGCGACCGATGCCCTCGAGGCGGAGGCGCGGCGGCGGGCGATTGAAGGGGTTGAGACGACGATCGTGCAGGGCGGACGGCTGGTGCGGGATGACGAGGGAAATCCGTTGACGATCCGGCGCTATTCCGACAGCCTTCTGGCGCTCCTTCTGCGCGCGCATCGGCCGGAGAAGTATCAGGCTGAGAAATATCAGGCCGAGAAGTATCGCCAGAGATCGGCACCCGGATCAGCCGAGCCCGAGCCGCGGAAAGTTTCGTTCACGATGAGGATCGGCGATCCGCCGCAGGATGACGAAGACAAGCCCGTTCGGCCCGGCGATGAAGGAACCGGAGGCTGACTATGTCCGGCCATGGCTTTACCCAAGGCAGCTTGCGGCGATTTTCCATGGCGAACGCTATGGGATCGTCGAGGCGAGCACCAAGGCGGGCAAGACTGTCGCCTGTCTGGTGTGGCTCGTCGAGCAGGCGATGCACGGCGGCGAGGGGCAGGCCTTCTGGTGGGTGGCGCCGGTCTATGCGCAGGCGGAGATCGCGTTCCGGCGTATGAAGATCGGGCTGCCGAAGGAATATCGTGTTGTGAATGAAACGAAGCTCACCGTGACGCTCGCGAACGGAGCGGTGATCTGGTTCAAGTCCGGCGAGAAGCCTGACACTCTCTATGGCGAGGATGTGGGTGCCGCGGTGATCGATGAGGCATCGCGCGTGCGGGAAGAGGCATGGCACGCGATACGCTCGACGTTGACGGCAACGCAGGGACCGGTTCGGATCATCGGCAATGTCAAGGGGCGACGGAACTGGTTTTACCACCTTGCCAGGCGTGCCGAGGGGGGCGAGCCCGGCATGCGATATGCGCGGCTGACGGCGATGGATGCGGTGGAGGCGGGCGTGCTGAACGCGGCGGAAGTGCAGGATGCCGAGAGAGCATTGCCCGCCGCGGTGTTTCGCGAGCTTTATCTTGCCGAGGCCAGCGATGACGGAGCCAACCCGTTCGGGCTCGATGCGATCGCGGCGTGCGTGACGGACATGAGCGCTGCTGCCCCGATATGCTGGGGCTGGGATCTTGCCAAGAGCCGCGATTGGACCGTGGGCATCGCGCTCGACGCGGAGGGAGGTGTGTGCCGGCTCGAACGCTGGCAGGCACCATGGCAGGAGACGATTGCGCGCGTGCGCGAGGCGGCGGGCGAATTGCCGGCACTGGTGGACGCGACGGGCGCGGGTGACCCCGTGCTCGAGGCGCTGCAGCGGGGAGGCGCCGGCAATTTCGCGGGGTTCAAGTTTTCGGCGACGAGCAAGCAGCAGCTCATGGAAGGTCTGGCGGTGGCGATTCAGCGCCGGGAGCTCAGGTTTCCCGATGGGGTGCTTCGCGCCGAACTCGACAGCTTCGCGTTCGAGTACACCCGGACGGGCGTGCGCTATGCGGCGCCTGAGGGAGTGCATGACGATTGCGTGTGCGCGCTGGCGCTGGCCTGGCGCAAGGCGCGTGAAGCCGAACCGGCTTCCGGCGTACTGGGCTGGATGATGCGGGTTCTAGCAGAGCAGCGGGAAACTTCGAATCCCAAGGCGCCGGAACCGCGCGGAAACGAAGGGACGCTGGCGATGAACGATACGGGAGCGGATCTCTATGCGGCCGCGCGGCAGAGGCTCGGGCTCGATGCGCGATGGCTATGCGCGCGCTGCGGTGGCGTGATCGGCGGGAGCCGCGTGACGGATGGCGTGCAGAGCTGGCATCCGGAATGCCGATGAACGACAGGGGCCCTGGCGCACCCGGAAGCTGGTGGACGGGAAAAGCACGGGGGTTCCTCGCGAACACGTTCGGGGCACCCCGCCGACAAGTCGGCGGGGACCCCGTCGCGGGGGCCTCGCCGCGCCTGAAACCGGGAGCGGTGCAGAGTGCTGTCGTCCCCGCAGGGAGGCCGTTGTCGGGAGGTGCGCGCGCACCGATCGATCCTTACGGATGGAGCGGCGGACAGGACTCGCAATACCGGACGGGGCGGGCCGAGACGCCGCCTTCGGTGCTGAGGGATGTCGATATCGGAACGAACTTCTTCTCGCCGTTCCAGCCGGTCCGTCCCTTCGCCCCGCCTGCGGGGAATTATGCGAGGGAGTGGGATTACCCAGTTGGCGTCAATCTCGACTATCAGCCGAGGCGGCTTGCGCTGATGCCGCAGCTTCGGCTGATGAGCCAGAGCTGGGGATTGCTGCGCGCGGTGATCGAGACGCGCAAGGACCAGATTCTTTCCGTGCCCTGGGACATCACGGGGCGTGGAGGCAAGGATGGCGGAAAGCGTGCTGCGGAGATCCGCGAATTCTTCCGCAGGCCCGACCGCAAGAACCGTTTCCCGCGCTGGGCGCGGCTGCTGCTCGAGGATTTGTTCGTGATCGATGCGCCGGCACTTTATGTGTGGCGGACCGCGGGCAGCCACCCCTATGCGCTGGAAGTGATCGACGGGGCGACCATTTTGCCCCTTGTCGACGATGCAGGACGGCGGCCGGATTATCCGAGCGCCGCCTTTCAGCAGATCATCAAGGGGCTGCCGGCGATCGACCTGACCGAGCGTGAGCTGATCTACGCGCCGATGCGACCGCGGCCAGAACTGCCGGTCTATGGCTATTCGCCGGTCGAGCAGATTTATCTGGAAGCGACGGAAGGCATAAGACGCACGCTCTATCAGCTCGATTTCTGGACCGAGGGCACGCTGCCCGAGCTGATGATCACCGTGCCGGATGGCTGGACGCCGCAGCAGATTGCGATGTTCCAGGCGAGTTTCGATGCGTTGATGAACGGCAATGCGGCGCTCAAGAGCCGGGTGCGCTTCGTGCCGGGCGGGATGAAGCCGTTCGACATCAAGAATGCGAATGGTGAAGCGTTGAAGAGCGACTACGACGAATGGTTGGCGCGGCTTGTCTGCTACGCCTTCAGTGTGAACCCGCAGCCCTTTGTGAAGGAGATGAATCGTGCCACCGCGCAGGTGGCTGACGATACGGCCAAGGAAGAGGGGACGCAGGCGCTGCAAGCCTGGTTCAAGGGCGAAATCATGGACCCTTTGATCCAGGACGTGTTCGGCGCCGAGGAGCTGGAGTTCGTCTGGCAGAGCAAGCCGGAGGCGGATCCGATGGCGCAGGCGGAGCTTGCGCAGATTCACGTCCGCAACGGGATTCGCAGCATCAATGAGGTGCGCGCGGAGATGGGGCTTGCCCCGGTACCGGAGGGCGAGGCGCTGCGTGTCTATACGGCGGCGGGGGCAGCACCACTCGCGGTGGTGGCGAAGGAGGGAGCGTGAGCGAGCGAGCGGAGGAGATGCGGCTTTGCCGGCACATGCATGTGGATGGGGCAAAGCTTTCATTCCGCTATACGCTGAGCGACGGTAGCTTCGTCGGCGAGATCGACATCGCGGCGCGCGGCGGGATGACGATGATGCAGATGCTCGCCTACGACCTCCTGCAGGTGACGAGCGCCTGGGTGGAAAGCGATGAGACGCCGGAGACGAATGCCGTGCCCTTGATGAAGGGATTGGCGTGAGGATCTGAAAACCTCTGAAGTCGGTTTCGAAATAGTAATCATGGCGCTGCCGGGTCGTGCAAAGTGACATCGCGCACGACGGAAGCGGAGTGAGAGCGTGATGACCGGAGGTCTGAATCACGCGGGAAAACAGATGGCGAGAGCGGGATGGGTGAGCGTGAGCGAACGCAACCCGCGCGAGTGAAACAGCAATTTTCTGGAGTGGCGTGATGGTTGGGTTTTACCTGCCGATCGCGAAGATCGATCGTGAGCAGAGGATGGTGTGGGGATATGCCTCCACGCCGACACGCGATCTGGATGGAGAGGTGATCGCGCTCGAGGCGATCCGCGGGGCGTTGCCGGATTACATGCAATGGCGAAATGTTCGCGAGATGCATCAGCCGAGCGCAGTGGGCGTGGCCGAGGAGGCGAATATCGACGGCAAGGGTCTCTATCTCGGGGCCAGGATCGTCGATGACGAAGCGTGGAAGAAGGTTCTCGCGGAGGTCTATAAAGGTTTTTCAATCGGCGGCAACGTGACCGAGCGCGACGGAAGCACGGTAACCGGCCTTGAGCTGATCGAGATTTCCCTTGTCGATCGGCCGGCAAATCCGGATTGCCGGATCGAGGTGATCAAGGCCGCGCATGCGGACGGGACCGCCGAGGCGGAGGCGCCGGCCGAGGAGGCGGACTTTGCCGATCCGGGGTACCTTCCGGATGGGCGCAAGCGCTATCCGATCGATACGGAAGACCATATCCGCGCGGCCTGGAGCTATATCCATCGGCAGCGGGATGCGGCCGAATATACGGCCGAAGAGCTCGCTGCAATCGAGCAGCGGATCATTGCGGCATGGCGGCTTGTGATCGACCCGGCGGGGCCGAGGGCGGCCGGCACGATTTCACCAGGAGTGACGAGGATGGCGGAAGGCGATGTGGGCAAGCGCGCGCCGGCTGGCGCGCATGCGGGACATCTGAAGAAGGCGGTGCGGCATCTCGGCGAGGCGCACAAAAGCCTGAGCGCCGGCTTGACGTGCATGGCGAGCGCGGAACGTGCGCTCGGCCAGGATGAGGCAGAGGACGGAATGAATGCGTCGGCGCAGCTGGCGCGCGCGAGGCAGCTTTTGGAGCGGGCGCAGGAGCAGCATGTGCTTGCGCACCATCACATGGCTGCGGCGCTTGGGGCGGCCTCGGCCGGGCATGTGGGCGAGCGCGGAGAGGAACCGGGCGATGAGGAAACCGGGATCTATGAACCTGGAGGCGGGCTAATGCCGTTCGGGCTCGACCACATGACCGGGGGGAACGTGCCGGACTATGAAGCGGACAGGCCCTATCCGGGGAAGGCCGCGCGAGGCGTGCTGACGAAGCGTGAGGCGGAAGCGCTGGCCGAGGCTGCTTATCTGCGCGGAAAGGTCGAGGCGCTCGAGAAAATGCCGGCTTCTCCGCGCGCGAAACTCTTCGCCGTGCCGCGCGGCGCGTTCGGGGTCAGCGAGGCCGACGAGACGAGCACCATGGAGAAGCTGCTCAAGGGCGTCAATCTCGATGCGGTGGAGCCGGCGCAACGTCAGGCCGCCGGTGCCCGGCTGATCGGCAACATGATCGCCAATGCGGGGATTTTTGCGCGGCCGGTGATTGGCGATCCAAGCTTTCGTGGCGGCGCGGGTGCCGGACGTTCGGGCCGATAAGGAGACATGAGAATGCTGAACAATGAGATCATCTCGGCCCTGCTCGCCGACGACGGCTTCATCAAGGGTCTCGGCGGCAGGCTTGGGACCATCGCCAAGGCCGACACGATTGCCCAAGGCACGGGGTTGCTCTGGTTCGACCTGCGGCCGGTGGTGCAGCTTCTCTATCCGTTCCAGGAATTGATTCCTGAGATCAGCCGGCTTCCGCGCGTTTCGGCCGATGGCGGCAATGCCTTTCACTGGAAGCGCATCACCGCGATCAATCCGGGGGCGATCGCGCTTGGCGTGAGCGAAGGCAATCGCGGTGGGCGGATCGCGATTACCGAGGAGGATCAGCAAGCGAGCTACAAGACGCTCGGGCTCGAAAGCTCGGTCACGTTCGAGGCGCGGCTGGGCGCGGAGAATTTGACGCCGGACGCGCTCGGGGTTGCGGTGCAATCGACGCTGCGCAGCGTGATGATCGGCGAGGAGCAGGCGCTGATCCTGGGCAATGCGAGCACGCCACTCGGCACCACGCCGACGCCGACGCTCGCGGCTGGGGGAACCACCGGGAGCTGGGCGGCCGGCACTGCCTTCGTGGCGTGCGTGGCACTCTCGGGCTATGGCTGGCTCAATACCACATCCTGGAACAGCGCCACCGCGACGGGGGGCGTGCCGGGCCAGATCACCAAGACCAATGCCGATGGCTCGGTCGATAGTTTCGGTAGCGGATCGGCAAGGCCGAGCGCAGCGGCGAGCGTGACGGTGAGCGCCAACCAGGTGGTGACGGCGACGGTTGCGCCGGTGCCGGGAGCGGCGGCCTATGCCTGGTTTGCCGGGACGGCCAGCACCTCTCTCTTTTTCCGCGGCATCAGCACCTCGAACCAGGCGGTGATTGGCGGGCCCGGTGCGGGCACGAACCAGCCCCTGACATCGCTTCAGACGAACGGGGTCTTCCAGGACAACTCGACGAATCTTTTGCTGCCGGACGGCGTGCTCTCACAGATTTTCGGCAGCGTGTTCGGCGCCGCGCCGGGCACGGCGATGGCAACCAACCCGAATCTGCCGAGCAATGTTTCGCTGAGCGGCGGCGGTTCCCTGATCTACACGGCGCCGGCGGGCAATGGCGGACTGACCATTTCAGGAACGAACATCGCCGAGTTCGATGCCGTGCTGCGCGCGGCCTATGACCAATACAAGCTCGGGTTCGACCGTATTCTGATGTCCGCGACCGATATTCAGAACTTCATGGGGACGATGCTAGGGCAGAATGCAGCGGCGGCGTTCCGTATTCTCTTCGATGCGGATGCCGAGACCGGACGGATCGTCGCCGGGCGGCGGGTGACCAGCTATCTCAACAAATGGTTTGGCAATACACTCGATATCGAAGTGCATCCGTTCCTGCCGCCGGGGACGATTCTGTTCTGGTCCGATCGCACACCGTATGAACTGGCAGGCGTGCCAAACCTGCTCGAGGCGCATGTGCGGCAGGATTATTACCAGATCCAGTGGCCGTTCCAGAGCCGGCGCTACGAATACGGCGTTTATTGCGACGAGGTGTTCGCCTGCTATTTCACGCCGGCCTTCGCGGCGATCACCAACCTCAATGCGCCTTCCGGTATTGTGAGCCTCTGAGCCATGCGGGTGCGAGTGCCGGAGGGGGTGACAGCGGTCTCGGCCCGGCAGCAGGAATTCACCCCGGATCGGTTCGGAATCATTACCGTTCCGGACGATCTCGGGGTGTATCTGCTCGGGCTCCGCGCCGGGTTTGCGGTGGCGGGAGAGCGATCGCCATCGGCGGGAGCGGCGATGCTCTCGGCGGCGGGGAAGCCGACGGCCGCCGGTCTCGGGCCTTCTCCGCCCGGGCGCGAGGGGGAGGCGGGAAAAGCGCGGAAAGCCGGCGATGCGGAGCGATTTCGGCCCCCGGCTTCCGGCCAGGGGAAAGCGTGATGGCAGATCCGCGCGATCTCACGAACCTTAGTGCGGTCAAGGCCTTCATTAGCCCGCCGCTGGCGGGAACGAGCGCTTCGGATGCGGTGCTTGCAATGCTGATTTCCGGCGTGAGCCGGTCGATCGAGGCTTATCTCGGGCGTGAACTGATGGCGCAAAGCCGGACGGAGATGCGCAACGGCACCGGGCAGACGAGCCTGGTGCTCAGGCATTTCCCGCTGATCGGGGTGGCGAGCGTTGTTATCGATACGAGGCGGATCCCGGCGGCCGGGGTTCCGCCGACGCAAAGCCGGGACGGCTACACGTTCGACGACCGTTTCCTTTATCTCTCACCGGGAATTGTCGGGTTTCCGCAGCGATTCGTGCGCGGGGCGCAGAATGTGCAGGTGGTCTATTCGGCGGGCTTCGTTACGCCGGGAATGATTGCCGTGGCAGGGCTGCCGGCATGGGCGCCGAGCACGGAATTCGCGGAGAACGCGGAAGTGGCGGCGAACGGCCTCGTCTTCACGACGAGCGCCGGCGGGACGAGTGGTGTGGGCGAGCCTGCCTGGCCGGCGCAGCTTGGGGCGAGCGTGGCGGATGGAAGCGTGACGTGGCAAGCGACGGCCATGGCGGTGGGGTTGTTTCCGGGCGCGCCATTGCTGCCGCAAGGAATTGCGGTGGCGTGCATGCAGCAGGTGGCTCTGACGTTCAAACAGCGCACGCGGGTGGGCGACAGCGGGACAGGCGAAGGCCCGCAGCGCGTGAGCTACATGAACCAGGCGCTGCACCCGACGACGCTTGCGATGCTCGAACCCTACCGGGATTGGGCGTTTCCGGGGGATGTGTTCTGATGGCGCTTGGACGTGAACCCATCTACGCGGCGCTGTTTTCGCAAATCGGCGCGCTCTTGCTGGCACCGGCAGGCCCGTTCAACTATGCGGGGCGGCGGCCGGTTTCGATGAGCGCGCTTGCTGTCGAGCAATATCCGGCCTTCATCCTGGTGGAGAAAGGCGAGGAGTACGGCAGGGGCCGGCTCTTCGCGCCGGCCAAGGTGACGCTGCGTGCCGATCTCTTCATCTATTCGCTGCAGGGCGAAGTGCCGGACGAGAGCGATGTGAGCATGCTGAATGGGCTTGCCGATGCGGTGGAAGATGCCGTGCAGGCGGCATGCGGGCCAACCGCGCAGAACACGCTGGGCGGACTGGTGGCCGAGGCATGGATTCTCGGGCGGCAGGTGGTGACGCCGGGTTCCTACGCGCAGCGGCAGTCGGAGCAGGTAATGGCCCTCGCGATAACGCTGCCGCACTCCCGATGAGCTTTGGATCGTTGCCGGTCTGGCTCGATCCGACTTCGTGGGCCGGGCGAAAAATTTCGCCGCCCGTGAGCGAGGATATTGGGACCATTCAGAGCGCGATCGCGGCGCAACTCACGGAGTTTTTCTCCGACGCCGGGATCGCAATTCCGGTCCATGTCTTCCCGGATTTCGATCTGGACACTTGGTGGGGCAGCAATGCGATTGCCTTCGTCCTGATCTCCTATCACGGCAGCAGGTTCGGCGCGCCGATGAGCACCGATGCGATGGTGCAGGAGCGTGTCGTCAGCTTCGATGTGCATGTTGAGGCTCGGCAGACAGCGTGGGCGTTGACGGGGCCCGGGAGCGTCTATGCGCTGATCGATGCGGTAGAGGCCGCGTTGGGCGGGTTCCGTGCTCCGGGATGCCGCAACGCCTATTTCGTGGAAGAGCGGTTTGGCGAGCGCGACCCCACCGGTCACGTTTGGCTCTATGACATGCGGCTCGAAGTGCCGACGCTCAAGCTCAAGCAGGAGCCGCAACTTGCGCTCGCCAATCTCGTGAAGGCGCAGGTCTATGTCGCGGCAAGCGCGAGCGCGCGGGGACGGGCGATGCAGAGTGGAACGTTCACGTTCGCGAGTGGGACGCTGACGCTGCCCGGTCCGACGCCGATCGTGGTGGGCGCGATCACGTCCGCGGATGGAAGGAGGATTTTCCAGGAGTTCGCGGACTGGACCGCGGACGGGACGACGGGCGTTGTGACGGCAGTTGCGACGGGAGCCATCGCGCAGAACGCGACGGTGCAGATCGCCTTTGCCGCCGCCGACACGGTGACGGCGGTTTCGACCGGCGGAAGTTCGCCGACCAATCCAGCAAACTGAGCGGCCGAGAGGCCAAGGGAACGGCCGGCGGCAACGCCGGACGATGAGAACGCATGCCCGCAAACTTCCTGCATGGGATCGAGGTTACCGAGGTATCGACCGGCCCGGTGCCGGTTTCGGTGGTGAACTCTGCCGTCATCGGCTTGATCGGCACCGCGCCGCAATGGCTTGTGGCCGCCAATGCGGCCGTGCTGCCGCCGGGGCCGAATACGCCCGTTCTGGTGGGATCGAGCCGGGCCGCGTCGCAGTTCGGGCCGCTCACGCGCGGCTACACGATCCCCTATGCGCTCTCGGCGATCCAGACGCAGGGCGGCGGCTCCATCATCGTGGTCAACGTCTTCAATCCGGCGGTCCACCAGACCACGAAGGCGCCCGCAGTGTTCAATCTGCCGGCCACCGGAACACAGGTGGTCAATCTCGGGCAGATGGGCCTTGTCGGCCCCGGCCTGCCGAACAGCGGCGCGCTCGAGACGACCGTGACGGTTGCTCCGGCCAATGCCCCGCCCAATTGGACCGCGAGCACTCAGGAGACCGTGGGCAACCTGATCAAGCCCACCGCCGAGAATGCCGGCGGCTTCATCTTCAAGGCCACAACGGCGGGCGAGACGGGCACGGCCGAGCCGGCGACGTGGAATCAGACGGTCGGCGGGACGACCACCGATGGCACCGTGACGTGGACCAATGTTGGCGTCAACGGCTACGTCGAGAACACGGACTACACCGTCGATTACGTGAACGGCTTCGTGTTCGCGAAGGCGGGGGGCGCGATTGCGAACGGCGCGAGCCTCTCCATCGGCTATTCGTTCGCCGACCCTTCGAAGGTGCAGGATGCCGATATCATCGGCGCCGTCAACAACGGGGTTTTCACAGGGCTACAGGCCCTGCAAACCACGTTTCAGACCATGGGCATCTTCGCGAAGCTGCTCATCGCTCCGGGCTTCTCGCAGGACGAAGAGACCGCCTCGGCACTCACCACGCTTGCGGGGCAGATCCGGGCCGTGGCGCTGATCGACGCGGCGCCGAACACCTCGGTTGCGGCGGCGATTGCCAATCGCGGCACCGAGGGGAATGCCTTCGACACGTCGAGCGGCCGTGTTGTCCTGTGCTTTCCGCAGGAGATGTTTTTCGACACGGGCATCGCGCCGACCGGGAACACGATCAACAACCAGGGGATCGCGGTCAACACGCCCTTCAACGCGAACGCCGACAGTCCGTTTTCGCAGTGGGTTGCCGGTGTCACCGCGGCGCAGGACATCGCCAACGGCTATTGGTTCAGCCCGAGCAACGTGCAGATCCAAGGGATCGTCGGCCCCGACATCTCCATGTATTCCAGCGCCTTCGATCCGAACAGCGACACGAACACCCTGAATGCTGCGGGCATTCTGACCGTGTTCAACGGGTTCGGAACAGGCTTGCGGACCTGGGGCAACCGGCTCGCTTCCTTCCCGACCGCGACCGATCCGACCACGTTCATCCCGGTTCGGCGGACGATGGACGTGGTCGAGCAGAGCGTGCAACTCGCGATGCTGCAATTCCTCGATCAGCCGATCTCGAACGGGTTGATCAATTCCATCCTGCAAACCGTCAACGGCTTCCTGGCAACGCTGGTGCAGCGCGGCGCGCTGATCGGCGGGACGTGCAGCTACAACCCGGCGGAAAACGCAGTGACGCAGCTCGTGGCGGGGCAACTCACCTTCGATATCTCCCTTCTGCCGCCGCCGCCAGCCGAAGAGATCAACTTCAACGTTTCGGTCAACACCGCGCTGCTCAGCACGCTCGGGCCGGTGAGCGCCACGACGCAGACGGCAACGAATTAAGGGGGTAGCAGGTCATGGCGAGCCTGGTGATCAACAGTCTTTCGAACGCAAATATATATCTTAACGGCAATAATCTTCTCGGCCGTGCTGCCGAATTCACGGTGCCGCAACCCAAGCGCGTCATGCAGGATTATAAAGGGCTTGGGATGGTGGCGCGGCTTGAAGTGCCGGCCGGCTGGGACAAGCTGGAAGCCGAAATCACCTGGTCCAGCTTCGATCAGACGACCATCGGCTTGCTCATGAGTTCGACCGGGATGCAGCAATTCTCGGCGTTGGGTGACTTGCAGGTGTTGAGTGCCGCTGGCGAAACGAGCGAGCTGCCGGTGATCTACAATGTGACGGGGTTGGCAAAGGATCCCGGCGCGATACCGTTCAAGGCACAGGAGAATATTTCGTTCAAGACCGCGATCACGGTCTATCACGTCGATCTCAGCGTAGGCGGTATTCAGGTCTATCTCTTCGATGTGTTTTCCAATCAGTTCATCGTGGGCGGTGTCGATCAGCTCGCTTCGTTCCGGGCAAATATCGGCGGTTAGACATGAACCCGACGGAACAGGAACGACTGGCGGCGCTGGAGGCGCAGATGCAGCAGGTGCATGAAGATATCGCTGCGATCCGGGTGGCAACCGAGAGGCTTCTGAGCATCGCCCACATGGGGCGCGGCGCGCTCTGGCTTGCACTGCATGTCGGTGCGGCGCTCGGCATCCTGGCAAGCGCCTATGAGGCAGTGCGCGTGGCTGGCAAAAATTGATGTCCGGACATTGCAGCGTATCGGCGTTGCCGGAGGAGGCCGGGCCATGACGGTGAGTTCGACTCCCTTTGAAACAGCTTTCAACTGGGTGGTCGGGGTCGAAGGAGATTACACGAATGATCCCGGCGATCCCGGCAATTGGACAGGGGGCGCGGTCGGGTCCGGGCAGTGCAATGGCACGAAGTATGGAATCAGTGCCGCTTCCTATCCCACGCTCGACATTGCGAACCTGACGGAAGCCGAAGCGGAGGCGATCTATCAGCGCGATTACTGGACGCCGATCCAGGGGGATTCGCTGCCGCAGGCTTTGGCGCTGGTTATCTTCGATGCCGCGGTGAACTCGGGCGTGTCGCAATCGGTGCAGTGGCTTCAGGTGGTCATTGGCGCGACGACAGACGGCAATCTCGGGCCGGAAACGCTGGCGGCGATGAATGGCTGGACGGGCGGGGCGGATTCGCTCTGCTCGGAAGTGCTGGCGCAGAGGATCGCCGCGCTCGGGGATGATTCCAATTGGAATACGTTCGGCCTGGGGTGGTCGCGGCGTTGTGCCGCGCTCGCATTCCAGGCGGCGACGTTGCTGTAGGAGAAAATTCGTGGACAGGACTCCGAAGTTCTTCAAGACGCCGCTCAATCAGGCGGCGCTCGCGGGGATGGTGGGCACCGCGGCTGCGGTGCTGGGCGGGCAGATGACGTGGCAGGCGGCCGTGCCCGTGGTGGTGGGCGGCGTGGTGGCGTTGATCGTTCCCGACAACAGCGTGGCGAAGGAGGATGTGGAGGCGCTGGTGACGGACGCGATCAAGGTCGCGACCGATCTCACCAACACGCCGAAGCAGGGCCCGACTGCGCCCGTTCCGAACAAGTCCGTCTAAGACTCAGGAGCATTCATGGTGAAGTTCGCAGTGGCCGCCCTTGTGGGCGGCCTTTTTCTTGCCGGCTGCGCGCAGCAGGCGCCGCAGCCTGTTGTGAGCCTGGCCGGCGCGCAGGCCGAGGCATCGGCGATCCTGGCCGCGTTGCAGGCTGGCGCCGCGGTTTTCACCACGACCTCGACCACGACGTCTTCCGAGGCGCAGGCGGTCGAGAACGTGCTGGCGACGGCCGAGGCCGCGGTGAGCGCCTTCGTGGCGGCGCCGGCGAATGAGAGTCCGGCCCAGCTTGCGGAGACCGCAAGCGAGGACATTACGGCCGTTCTGGCGGCTCTGCCGATCGATCCAACGACCAAGACGGCGATCGATACCGGCCTCGCGGTGATTGACGCTCTGGTGGCGGAATCCGCGTCCGTGCCAAGTTCGGCCGCGCCGGCCGGTGCCCTTTCGCTCGCGGTGACGGAGCCCGAGAAGCTGGCGCCTCCTGTGCCGATCCCGGCGCCGCACGTTCTGCCCCCGAGGGTTTGAAGGGATGGTGGATCATTCGGGGATGAAGCTCGGCAAGCGGGCCGCCAGGCCGTTTGCCGGGCTCCGGCCGTTCGGGCGCTATCTGCGGCTGGAGACGGCCAAGGTGCCGCCGCCCGTGCCGGCCTCGTGCGACCGGAGCAGGCTCGTCGAGAGTTGGCCGGTGCTCGAGAACGACAGCATCGGCGACTGCACCATTGCGGCGGTCGGCCATGCCGTGCAGCTCTGGACCGCGGCTTCCGGCCGCATGCGCGTGATGAGCGATAAAGAGGCCGTCACCGGATATGAGGCGTTCGGCTATCGGCCGGGCGACGCGGGCACGGATCGCGGCGCGCTTGCAACCGAGGTGCTCGCGCGATGGAGCGGGACGGGCTTCGCATGCGGTGGAGCGAACGACGTGCTCGCCGGTTTCTGCGCAATCGATCCCGAGACCGAGGCCGAGGTGCGCGCGGGCGTGGCGTGGCTCGGCGTCGTTTATGCCGGGTTCGATCTGCCGATCGCGGCGCAGACCATGGAGGTGTGGGATGTGCCGGCCGGCCAGGCGTTTTCGGGCGAGTACGCGGTGGGGAGCTGGGGCGGCCATGCCGTGCCGATCGTCGGCTATGGGCCTGCGGGCGTGGTGTGCGTCACCTGGGGTGCGCTGAAGCGGATCACCTGGCGGTTCTGGGATGCCTATGCCGATGAGGCTTATGGGCTTCTGAGCCGGGATTTCGTGGGCGGTGCTGCCAGCGCCGCGCAGGTGGATTGGGAGCGGCTCGAGGCGGACATGGATGATCTGAAGGCGGAGGTGGGGGCGTGAGCGAAGGGATCAGGATCAAGGTGCCGGATGCGGTTGCGTCCGGCGACGTGTGGGGGCCGGAGATCGAACTGCCGAGCGGGACGAAGGTGCAGTTCCGGCGCGGCACCGGCAAGGACGTGCGGCTGGCCCTGACCGCGGTTGGGCAGCCATTCGACAGCACGCGCTATCTCTATGCGATGATCGCGCGCACGTCGCGGTTTGACGGCAAGCAGATCACCATGGAAGCGGTGGACGACCTCGATGCGGAGGATGTGGAACGCCTGCTTGAAGAGGCGCGCAAGCCAAGCCCTTCTCCGAAGGCGCCGGCGGAATCGTAAGCCCGGCGGCGCTTGGCGAGATGATCGCGTTGGGGTTTCGGCCAGCGGATCTTGATGAAATGGACTTCGCAGACATGCAAAGTTGGCGATCCGTGATGGCGGCGTATAGCGCGGCGGTGGCGCGAAATCGATGATCCCCGGGCAGTGGAATCGGGTGCGGGCGAGAATAGAGGTGGGATAGAGACTTTTGCCGCTGGCCATTGCTGCCTCTCTTTGGCTGTGCGTGATCAGCTCTGACCAGATGCCCGATCGCATAGTGCCGGATAGGCTCTCGATTTTCACGGTAGTGCCTATCGTCGATCGATCTCTCTGAAAGGCGTCTCGGACGCGATGAACGACCCGCACGACTGCGTCGCTCTCCCGGTGCCTTTTTGGCCGGTTCACCGCCGCCGCGCGTTGGGGGTGAAGCCCTTGCTGGCACGGAGGTTATCGGCGTACCCATCCCGATTTTCGGGACAATCCTTCCGACAGGCTGAAGCATGGGTGATCTCGGGTGATCCCGTGACGTTCTGAGCCCTTTGACGAACCGGCAAAGCTGGCATGAATTGATGCGTGGAGAGAGGGAATGCCGATTGGCAAGGATGGAGGTGCCGGCGCGATTTCGGTTGACCATGGGGGATTCTTCGAATCGTTCTCGCGTGCACTCGAACAAGTTTCTGCCCTGCGGGATTCGGTTGAGCGCCTGTCTGGTGGCATCAACTCCGTGCTGCACGACCAGACTTCAAATTTGTTTGAATTCTTGATCAGCTTTTGGGCGCGCAAGTCGCTCGGCGAGGCGATGCAGAAGAATGAGGCACTGATGCGCCCCCTCTTTGCGTTCGATATACAGAGCGGGCTGGCAGAGCAAAAGCAACATCATCTCGATCTCGACGCGCCGCTTGCATTCGCGCAGGCGAGTACTTTGGGGATGAGTTTCACGACCGAGCAGACCTCGCAAGCCTATGACATGCTGGCGGTGATGCTGCGGACGGCGCCGGCGTTTCAGGGGGCGGACAGGTTCCAGAACTTCGCGGCCATCGCGCCGATCATTCTGCGCGCATCCGAAGTGGCACAGATGCGCGGCCCTGGCTTACTGGACGACAACATCCGCGCGCTGGTACAATATGCGCACCTGATCGGCAACCACGGTCCGGCGTCCACGACGCGGGGCACGGATCAGTTGCTTGCGATCGCCGAAGCGACCGAGCTTCCCTTCTCTCAGCTTGAGAACATCATGCGCATGGCGATCCCGATGGCGCACTCGGTGAACGCCTACGTTCCGGATACCGCGCTTTTCACGGCGGCGCTGATTCAGGATGGCCTTGGCGGTAGCACGCATCGCTATTCGCGTTCTGAGATGAACGAGCACGCTGCCGCGCTCCTCAATCTCGGGCTGATGAACAGCGCCGGGCAGCTCACGGTTCTCAATGCTCAGGGCGGCGTCGATATCGCGCGGGTGGTTGCGGACATCGATGCCGCCGGCCATCGAATGGACCCGATCGCATTTGGGAATGCGCTGCGGAACGCCTTCTCCCTTCGCGGCCAGCGCGGCGCCGAGCTTCTGAAGGTGATGGACCAGCTCACGCCGGCCCTGTTCGCTGCCGTCAATTCGACGCCGGGGACGGCGGCGCAGCAGGCGGCCTTCGCTGCCACGCCCTTGCAGCAGTTCGAGCAGATCATTGCCCGGTTGCAGGATATCGGGAACATCCTGGCGACCACGATCCTGCCGGATTTCCTACGCATGGAGACCGGGCTGCTCGCGTTCCTGAATGCGGTGGATGATTTTCTCGCGCACCACCATGTCATCGCATCCATCATCGGGCATGCGCTGGGCGGAGCCGCGGTCGGATTCACGTTCGGCGGACCTGCGGGCGCGCTGGTTCTCGGGGGTGCCGGGGCCGCGGTGGGAGCGGTCGAGAGCCTGCCGGCGGGAAATCCCGTTCCGCATGAAATGCCGGGATACGCGCTTTCCCAGGAGGCGCTGTTCGGGCGCCACGACGAGCCCGGCCAGATCACCGTGAATGCGCCGCTGACGGTGACGGTGCAGGGCGACATGCTCGGCGATTATGCGAACCTGAGCGCGTTCCTGAGTCAGTGGTGGGCGCAGAACGCCGGTTCCGTCGGTAACACCGTGAAACAGCAGATCCAGCATATGCAGCGGCAGTCCCGGCGCATGACGATGCAGGACATGCAGCAGGCGGACGGCTACACCGCGGCGATTGCGGATGGGGCCGGATACCGATGAGCGGTGCAATCGCGGCGGCGGCTTCGTCCCCGATCGCGTCCGCGCTCGGCTTCGGCGATTTCGCGGCGTTCGGCGGCATCAGTTTCATGCTTCTCGGCTCGCCCGACAAGCTGAGCCGCACCTTCCGCACGAATTACGCGAAGCTGCCGCTGCTCGGGCCGAAGCCGGTCTTGCAGGCGACCTATGACGATCTGAACCGGATCACCATGGGGATTCGTCTGCATATCTTCTGGTGTCAGCCGGATGATGCGGTCGGGCTGCTCGACCAGCAGCGTCTTTCGCACCAGCCCGCGCCACTGGTGTTCGCGTCCGGGATCGATTTCGGGCCGGCCCAGACCGGGACGCCGACGCAATACGTCATCACCGAAATGACGGTAACTGACCAATGGCGCTATGCGGGCGTCGCTCAATATATCGACGTTGACATGACTTTGCTTGAGTTTGCGCCGACCTTGCCGGTGGGAGCGCCGACCGTGACGCCGCCGGCCCCGCCGGCCGGGGTCATCGGCGTTCCGGGCGGGCTCGCGGCGATCCTTTCGTCCGGCGCGGGGATCGGCCTGCCTGTGCCGACCGGAGAGTTCGCGAGCGTGGCGGCTTCCACCATCGTGCGGGCCGGGGCTCCATGAGCGGATCGCTGAATGCCGCGGCCAGTGCGGCGAGCGCGGCGGAGGAGTTCGCGCAATCGCTCGGGCTTCTGCCGGGTGGGGAGACGCCGCCACCTTCCGTTCCGCAGTTCGTTGCCATCGTGACCGGGCCGGCGGATCGGTGGGACACGATCGCCTTCAAGGCTTACGGAGATCCGACCAAGGTGAGCACGTTGATCCTTGCCAATCCCACGGTTCCGATCTCGCCCGTGCTTCCGCAGGGCATCACGATCTTCTGCCCGCTGATCCCGGCGCCAGGGCCGGCCGCGGGCACAACCCCGTGGAGTCCGTGAGTGAGCGGCACGACTCTCCCCTGGCAGGCGCCCGCCGGCAGCGGGAACGCCGTCGCGGTTCCGTCTATCACGGTGGTGCTCAATGGGACCGACATCACGAACACGATCGCGATCGAGCGGCTTGCCTATTCCGAGGCGACGGGCGGCGAGGTGCCGACCTTCCAGATCGACGTTCAGGACATCGATCAGCGTTGGCAGAACTTCGGCTTCACGCTCGGCAGCGACACGATCACGGGCACGCTCGGATGGCAGGGCGGCCAGAGCTGGACGACGGGCAGCTTCACGGTCGATGAGCTGGCGCTGAGCACGCCGCCCGATGTGTTCTCCATCATGGCGGTGGAAGCGGGGCTCAACAACGCCATCCGCACCCGGCAGAGCGTGGCCTATGAGGGGCAAACCCTGACGCAGATAGCCCGAGCGGTTGCGGCGCGGCACGGCATGACTGCGGTGACCGCGGCGGTCAGTCCCGATCCTGTCTTTCAGCGCGTGACGCAGCGGATGGAGACGGATATTTCTTTCCTTCTGCGGCTCGCGCACGAGCACAATTACGACTTCACGATCCGCGACAACCAACTGATCTTCTTCTCCCGCCCGAGCCTGGAAGCGCAGGCTGTGACGGGGCCGGTGCTGACGCGGCAATTGCTGCGCACGCAGGCGCGGTGCCGGCGGCAAGGGCTTGGGGAGCTGTCCTACAAGCAGGCGATCGTTCGCTACTTCAACCCTTATGACAAGAGTCTCATCACGGCCCAGGCACTCGACCCCACGATGCAGGTCGCGGATTCGCATGTGCTGGTGGTGAGGGTCGAGAACGGGCAGCAGGCGAGCCTCAAGGCGCAGTCCAATCTTTGGACCGCCAACATGCGCTCGACCGCGATCGAGTTTCCTCTGGTCGGGACACTGAATTACCGCGCGGGCAACACGGTGAACACTCAGGGCTTCGGGCTTTGGGACAAGAACACGTATCTCGTGCAGAGGGTCGAGGTGGAGATCACGCCCGAGCAGGGTTTCACCACCGCGCTCGAGTTGCGGACGATCACAAGCCTTGACGATGGCACGCAAAGCATTGCGAGCCAGGAAGACGTTTCGGCCGATCCGAACGCGGAGGATTGATGAGCATGCGGCCCTATGCGGTGCAGTTTCATCCCGTCTTCCGCACGGGGCTGGTGACGGCGCAGAACATCGCGGCCGGGCAGGTGCGGGTGCAGTTCCCGGACCGGGACAACATCGTCTCCTTCTGGCTTCCGGTGCATGCGCTCGGCACGCAGGACGACAAGTTCTGGTGGATGCCGGATGTCGGGGAACAGGTCGTGGTGCTCATGGACGAGCACGACGAATATGGCACCGTGGTCGGCTCCATGTATTCGACCGCTGATAAGCCGCCGAGCTGGGCCGGGCCGAACGTGCGCGGGATCCAATTCAGCGACGGCACGATGATCCGTTATGACCGGGCGGCCCACGCTCTTACGGCCGCGCTCGGGACCGGCGGCAGCGCCACGGTGAGCACGCCGTTGGGCAATCAGTTCGTGCTTGGGAACGATGGCACCCTGACGTTGCAGGACGAAAAGGGCGCGAGCGTCAAGCTGACGAATGACGGGAATGTGCGTGTCAATGGCAACCTTCTTGTGTCGGGCACCATCGGGACTGAGGATGGAGCGTTCGGGAATGGCGACATGACCATCACCGGCACGATCCAGGCGACGGGCGACATCACGGCCGGGCAGGGCGGCAAGAACGTGAGCGCCTTGAACCATACGCATGGCGGCGTCGAGACCGGCGGCGGGAGCACCGCTTCGCCGAACGCGGGCACCTGATGTCCGGCGCTTCCGTGACCCTCGCCGATGTCACTTCGGCGAGCTGGTCGCTCGAGCTTGATTCCACCGCGGGCGGCGGTGCGGGCAGCGGCATCGGGCAGGTGGTGCAGGGGCTCGCGGATATCGATCAGTGCATCCGGATCATTCTCGGCACGCTGCCGGGCGAGGACCCGTTTCGGCCGACGTTCGGGTGCGACCTGACGCAATATATCGACCGGCCGTTGCCGGCGGCGCTGCCGGCGATCATCGGGGTGGTGACGCAGGCGATCGAGACCTGGGAGCCGCGCGTCAAGGTGCTTGGGGTGACGGCGACGCCGGCCGGTGCCGCGGCGCCGGGAACGATCGATGTGAGCGTGCAATGGCAGGTTGACCTCGGCACGACGCTCGCGCCGGGGCAGAGCGCGATCGGTGGGGCTGGCCCCCTGACAACGACGGTGAGCATCTTCGGATGAGCGGAACAGCATCGAATCCGGCCAACAGCCTTCCGACCCCGGTTTTCGTGACGGATGCGGACGGCCTCGACCCGAACCTGATCCTGGCCGATATGATCACGCTCTTTCAGAACGTGACCGGGCGCACGCTCTTTCCGGCGCAGGTCGAGCGGTTGCTGATCAACCTCTATGCCTATCGCGAGGCGCTGGTGCGCTCGGCGATCCAGTTCACCGGCCAGCAAAACCTTCTCGCTTTCGCGAGCTTTCCGGTGATCGATTACCTCGGCCAGCTTGTCGGCGTGACGCGGCTGGCGGGCGTGGCGGCGACGACCACGCTGCAATTCACGCTGACCGGGCCGCTCACGGTGGACGTGACGATCCCAGCCGGGACGCAGGTGGGCACGAGCGACGGGAGCTTTCTGTTCGCGACCAATACGGCGCTGACGATCCCGATCGGCAGCACCACGGGGAGCGTGCTTGCGACCTGCACCCTTGCGGGCAGCGGCGGCAACGGCTTCCTGCCCGGCCAGGTGAATGTGATGGTCGGGGGCAACGCGCTGGTGGCGAGCGTCGCCAACACCACCACGAGCGCGGGCGGATCGGAGACGGAGACGGACGATCATCTGCGCGCGCGCATCCAGGCCGCGCCGAACCAGTTCTCCACCGCCGGGCCGAGCGGGGCCTATCGGTTCTTCACGCTCTCCGCCGATCCGACCATCATCGATGCGGAGATCGCGAGCCCGGTTCCGGGCACGGTCGCGGTGTTCGTGCTGACGGGGCCGATCACGGTGCAGCCGGCGCCGGCCCCGAACAGCGTGGGCATTCCGTCACAGACCATCCTCAATGAAGTGGTGGCGGCGCTCAATCAGAAGACGGTGCGGCCGCTCACCGACACGGTGCAGGTCTTTGCCGTGACCGAGGTGGATTACCAGGTCACGGCGACGGTGACGCTGTTCGCCGACGCGGACCCGACCTCGACCGAGGCCGCCTGCCAGAGCGCGGCGACGGAGCTTGCGATCAACCTCGCGAGCAGCGTGGGCAACGACGTGGTGCCGAGCCAATGGACGGGCGTGCTTTCCGTGGCGGGGGTCTATGACGTGGACCTGACCATCACCGCCACCGTGAACGGCGCGGCGCTGACGCCGACCGCGGACGGGCGCTTCGTGATGCAGCCGGGCCAGTGGGCCAATTGCACCGCGCTCAACCTGACCTTCGTGCTCGGGACCGAGAATGAGCCGGCATGAGCGATAATGTTGGCGGCAGCCTCGTCGCGCCTTCGTCCATCAACGATCTGAGGACAAAGGCGCATCTTCAGATCGGCCAGCGGCTTGGCAATATCAGCCTTGTGCCGCTCCTGATCTACACCTTTCTCGAGACGCCGCCTTCGCTCATTCCGTTCCTGGCCTGGCAGTTCGATATCGTCGCACCCTGGTGGCAGCTTCTCACGGGGCCGGAATCGCAGCTCACGATCATCAGGCAGGCGATCCAGCTTCACCGCTTCAAGGGCACGGTCTTCGCGATCGAGTCCATCATGGCCGGGCTCGGGTTTCAGGCGCCGGTCATCCAGGAAGGCGAGGCCACGTGGGGTGGGGCGACCTTCCCGCCGAGCCAGGGATGGGCCTTGTTCCGCGTGATCGTGCCCAAGGCCGCCATCACGCTCGCGAGCCCGCAGCCGGCCGAATGGGATGCGGTGAGCGACGTGGACATGCTGCTCGATATCGACGGGATCGAGCAGGCAAGCGGCATCGCGGGCGCGGTGGTGACGGCGACGATCGAGACGCAGGCGGTCTCGGCGATCAACTTCTTCAAGCCGGAGCGGTCCCTTCTCGATTCGCTCTGGTTCCAGGAATTGCCGATCGACGAGCCCGCGCTTGGGATGAGAGACTTCATCACGCTCAAGGCCGGGAACAGCGTGCTCGAGCCGCCGATCTTCGTTTCCGACATCGTGACCGTGCCGGCCTGGGCGGTGAGCGATGCCAAGAGCACCGCGCCGCTCTATTCGGCGCATTTCTTCCATGCCGGCATCACCTACGGCGCGAACGAGCCCGCGGTGGTGGATAGCGGCATCGTCATCAACGGAACCCCAACGGAGTGACGCATGAGAAGGCCGACCGGCCGCTTCCGCATCTGGCGGAACGGCGTGCTGATGTGCGAGCGCGACAATCTGGTGGTGAATGCGGGGCTTCCGGCCTTTGCCGAGCAGGCGGCGGGCGGCAACGGGTTTCAGGTGGCGGCGGTGGGTTATGGATCGGGCAGCGCCGCGCCCACCGCGAACGACACCGATCTCACGCTCGCGCCGAAATACTACAACGCGGTGCAGGGATCGGCCTTCCCGAGCGCGGGGACGGTGCAGTTCAGCTTCGCCTTGCAGGCGAGCGATTTTGCCGCTTCGGGGCTCAATATCCAGGAGATCGGGCTGTTCGCGAATCCGGCGGGCGCGCAGCTTCCGGCCGCGATCGGCTTTGCCTTCCCGGCCTGGGCCGCGAACAGCAACCAGCCGGTGGGGAACATCGTGCGCGACGCGGTCGGGCACCCGTTCCGCTCGACCACGCCGCCGAGCTGGACGGCGAGCACGGCGAAGGCGGCCGGCAATCTCATCATCGACAGCAACGGCAACCTTCAGCAATGCACCACCGCCGGCACCACGGGAACGAGCGAGCCCGCCTTCGCGACCGCGGTGGGCGGCAAGACCAATGACGGCACCGTCGTCTGGACCTGCGCCGCGCTCGCCGGCTACACGCCGACGACCGGCGCGGCCATGCCTTCCTTCAACATCTCGGCGATCGGCGCGCTCACCTTCGACAACACGGTGGCCTGGTCCTACCTCGCGGGGCTGGTGGTGCCGCAGCCGATGATCGCGCACGCGACGGTGCCGGCCTTCATGTTCTCCGGCATCGCGAACTATTCCGGCACCTGGGCCTTGACCTTCTGAGGGCGGACGATGAGCGGAACCCTGATCGACAGCGCCGCCTACACGCCGAACTCCGTCCCCTCCCTCCTGCAGACGGATGCGGTGGAAGGGCAGGGCGCCGGCGCTTCCCATGGCGGCATCGGCAACTCCAATGCCGCTTCGCAGACCCTTGCGAACCGCACCGCCTTTCTCTTCGGGCGGCAGAACACGAACATCGCCAATATCGCGACGCTGCAAGGGCAGATGTCGCAGGTTCTCAATGTGAACCTGCAACCGCATTCGGTGCGGAATTTCTTCCTTCAGACTTTCCCCGCCGGGACGCTCCTGGGGAACAATTCCGGCGCCGCCAATCTCCTGACCGCGAACTTCACTCTTCCCTCGCAGTCCACCACCGGCATGTTTCGCATTTTCTGCCGGGCGACATTTCAGGGCTCGATTTCCGCGACTGAGGGTGGCGGCATCGGCGCTTCCACCATGGGGATCCGATTGGCCGAGAACTCGAACGATGGGCAGGATGTGTTCCATGACATAAGCTCCCACCTGATTTGCGGGTTTCCGGCGGATACCTTCGGTATTGCCGAAGGCGATTTCGCGCAGGCTCTTTACGCGCCGGGCCAAAGCTCAAGCATGGTCCTGCAATTCAATGCCGACTTCACGGGGCTGATCGATACCATCGCCGTGCTGCAGGCATCGATCACTCTGACCGCGGTTCCGGGGTGACGTGAGATGAGCGAGACCTTCTCCCCCATTCCGAACTTCTCCGGCGTCAATGCCGGGCAGCAATTCCGCCAGGCGGTGAATGAAGCGTTGGGCGGCTCCGCGCCGATCTCGCCCGTGATCGCGGGCGGCAGCATGACGGGCGGCACCATCAGCGGGGCCAATCTCTCCGCCGCCGTGGCCGCGGCCATGCTGACCGATGCGGCCGAGCGCACGCTGGCGGCGCGGGCGACGGATGCGGTCAATTTCGCGGATTATCAGGGCGCCGATCCGACCGGGGCTGCCGATATGGCGGCGCTGGTCGATCAGGCGCTCACCGATGCGCGGGCGCAGAAGAAGGCGCTGCGCTTCCCGGCCGGGACCTGGGGGCTGGCCTCGGCCGCCACGATCCAGGCGGGCGACGTGATCGTGGGCGACGGGCCGGAGAGCGTGCTGCAATATATCGGCCCCGTGGGCGGAAACATGGGCGCGGGCGTGCCCACCGTGCTTTCGACGGCGATTGCGTCCGGCGCGATCAATCCGCCCGCTTCGGGCGCGCCGCTCGTGATCTCGAACATTCATGTGGTCGGGCCGTGGAACGGCACGAATGTGACGACAGAGCTTGCCGGCCCGATGATCCGGGTGCAGGCGATCGATTCGGTGCTCTTCGATCGCGTCTTCGTGGAGAACGCAACGAATGTCTCGATCAGCGCGGCCTTCTGCCGCCGCGTGCGGGCGGCCAACTGCAAGATCCGCAATGGCGCGCGGGACGGCATCCAGTGCGAAGGCTCCGCGATGGTGGAGATCATCGGCGGCGAGTTCGACCATATCGACGACAACTACATCTCCGCCCATTCCAACACCGGGCAGGCATGGGCGCTGGTCTCGGGCGTCAACATCATCGGCACGCGAGCCTCGGATGTCGGCGGGATTTCCTGCCAGGGCGCGCGGCGGATCAACATTCTGGGCAACGTGATCGAGCGGCCGAAGCAGGTGGGGATCGAGGTGGCCTTCGTCGGGCTCAACCTGGCGGAGGGGGAGAGCGCGGCGCTGGCGGTGCGGATCGCCGGCAATGTGATCACCGACTGCATCAACCGCCAGAACATCGACGGGCTCGATACCGAGTGCAATTACATCGCGATCGGCTCGGTGCCGGCGCAGGCGGGCGCGGCGGCGGCTTCGCCGGGCGTGCCGGGAACCAACACCACGATCCTGCCGCTGATCTGGCAGCCGGACCTTGCCGTGGCGCTGACGAACAGCCTGGGCCAGCCGGTGCAGACGATCGACGCGAACGGCAATATTCAGCGCGTGACCACGGCCGGCACCACGGGCGCGAGCCTGCTCGCGTTCAACGCGGCTGTGGGCGGCACCACGGCGGACGGGACGGTGACCTGGACCAATGCGGGCTCGGGCATCGTCGCGGCGCGGGTTGCGGCGGGGCGGCTTTGGATGGCGGACAGGGCCTTCGTGATCGGCGCGCATATCGTGGACGCCAACGGCAACGTTCAGCAATGCACGGTCTCGGGTGTGTCGGGCGCGGCGATACCGGCATTCGCGCCAGCGGCGGGCGGGACGACGGCGGACGGGACCGTGACCTGGACCAATGCGGGGGCGAACGGGCAGAGTGTGCCGGTGGCGCCTTACGCTTCGTTCAATGCGATGAAGACGGCGCCGACCGATACGGCGACCCCGCTGCCGCCGGGCTGGGCGATCGAGGTGACGCACAATCTCTGCATGCGCACGCTCGACCCGACCGCGAACCTGGCTTACGCGGCGAGCAATGCGGGCGGCGAGGCCATGTTCACGCGGAACGGATTGCTCAACCCGCTTCTCGGCAGTGTGGAGCTGGTGAGCGAGGCGCATGGCGTGCATCTCTTCAGCTTCGCCGCGATCCCGGCGTTGCTGCGGCATGTGCGGATCGCAGGCAACCATCTTCAGGGGCTTGCGAACCCGATCTTCCTGGCGCCCGGCGTGGTGGTGGGCGGGGCGGACATCCACGACAACCGGCTGATCGACTTCACCACCATGGGGATCAATTGCGGGCAGGCGGGCGCGAACCATCGGATCGATATCCGCGACAATGAGATCGACGGCGATCCGTTTGCGCAGGGCCGGGGCACGGCGACGGGCGGGGCGTGGCAGAGCGGCGTGCTGTTCCCGGCGGCAGTCTTCCCGAATGGCTGCACGGGGCTGACATTCCGGGGCAACCGGCTGCGGAATCTCGCGCAGGTGACGGACGGTGCTTTCGCGGGCGACGCCGTGGTGAGCGGCAATATCGTCTATTGCGAGCCGGTTTCGGTGGGGTTCAACGCGGGCAATCTCGGCGTGGGCACCGTGCCGGTGGCGGGCGTGGGCTTCGCGCATGTGATCGAGGGGGCGAACCCGGCGAGCGCGGGGTTCGGCGTGGCGCTCAACGGGCCGGTGCTCGAGGCCGCCGCGCAGCCCACGAGCGGGATTTTCGTGCAGGGGCAGATCGTGTGGAACGCTGCCGCCGAGGCGAGCGGCGGGCAGGCGGTGCTCGGCTGGTATCGGGCCACGACGGGCGCGGGGAACGTGACGGGGACGGACTGGCTGCCGATCGTGGTGGGGGTGGCCCAGGTGCTGGCGCTCGGGAGCGCGGGCGGGGCCGCGACGGTGGAGGCGGCGACGGCCGGCGATGCCGTGCAGGTCAGCGGCAACGGGACCGGAGCGACCGAGCTGGGCACGGCGGGCGCGGCCGGCAGCCCGGTGGTGTTCCAGAACGGGCAGGCGGATGGCAGCTTCACCATCGAGGCGGCCGGGACGAGCTTCAACATCCCGAACTTCGTGAGCATGGTCTATTTCACGGCCTCGGCGACCATCGCGAGCTTCGCGCTCACCATGCCGACCGTGCCGCCGGCCAATGGCTGGCGGGTGCGGTTCTCCTTCAATCAGGCCGTGACGGCGCTCGCCATGAACCACGGCACCGGGCAGAGCTTCGACGGCACGCATGCCAGCCTGACCGCGCACCAGATGGTGGAGTACGCATGGGATGCTGCGAATGCCACGTGGAGGATGCTGCAGTAGCGATTGCCGATTTCGCTGAGGATTTAGGGCGTGCACCAAACTGATTCGTGTCCATGCTAAATCGCTCTCTCATGACTCTTGAATAAATTATTGATTCAGTTATGGTTCGATCCCAGAGACGGAGCGAACCATGGATGCAAGCTACAATCTGAATGGTGGGTTCAAACCGACCATTAAGCGAATTGCTGATCTCGATGGGCCAGATTTCTACCCTACGCCACGCTGGGCCACGTTCGCACTAATCGACAACGAGTCGTTCCGCGGCGGAATTTGGGAGTGTGCCTGCGGCGATGGTTCCATGTCAGAAGTTCTTGCTGAGACAGGGCACTCAGTTATGAGCTCGGATCTCTATGATCGTGGTTACGGAGAGATCGGGCACGACTTCCTAACCACTAATCGGCGTTATCCAAACATCATAACTAATCCCCCATTCCACAGTGCAGAGGGATTCGTAGCTAGTGGCTTAACAAGCGTACAATGCAAGTTTGCTCTGCTTCTACGGCTCGCGTTCCTTGAGGGTGCCAATCGAGCCAATACAATCTTTCACAAACATCCCCCTGCCCGTGTCTGGGTTTTTAGCGAACGCATCACTTTCTATATGAAAGGTGCGCCGTTAGCAGGTAGTGGCACAACCGCATATGCTTGGTTCGTATGGGACAAGAAGCATAGTGGACCAACGGAACTAGCATGGTTCAAGCCGGGATATCGAAAACGCTACCGGTGACGACCATTCTTTCTCAGAAAACTCCGGCCAGCGTTAGTGATTTGGTAGCCAATCCTAGGCAGATGGATAAGCAGTCCGTTTGCAACGAAATTGGCTGGACTCTTATCGTGCGACTTTATATTGCGCACTATCTGGTGCCACATCGGTTCTCCTGGCCTAGTGATTGACGGTTTAAGATTCGATTGTGACAAGTGCACCTGGCTTGGAATCTCGCGATAAGCCCTCTTAAAAGTGCAGATTCCATTAGCCTGAGAAGCGGCGATATGCATCACTCCTAATGCAATGTCGTACTCTTGGGCCACATTTTCCTCCCAGTCGCTCTCACACTTGACCTTGGATGGCAAACTCGATAATGAATCAAAACCATCTTGTCACGAATTTGCAAGAAATTTAGGAGAGAATATCTTAGCTGTAGGGGATCGTCACATCTTTGTGTACGGCTGGAAGGATCTCAATACCTAATCTTTTCGTCGCGGTCGTGGCCTGGGCCTTAAGGAGGAGCAGGAATAGAGTCGGTTGTTCTCTCCAAAGTTTAATCTCTTTCAAAGATATGTCACTAATAGGTTCCAAGATTTGGATCGGAGATTCTGCCCCTTGCGTTGGTTTCGACCGGCACCACGGCCGAACAACCAGCCGGCGGGGGTAATGCGCGCCCTGAATGGATTTGCCGAAACCGTCGCCCCCACACCAGGATACGAGAGAAACTGCTCACTCGGGGCCCGATGCGCTCGCCGATTATGACCTGCTTGAGATGCTGCTCCTCTTCGCGATGCCTGAAGGGAACGTGAAGCCGCTGGCGAAGGCGCTTTTCTATCGCTTCGGAGACTTTGCTTCCGTGATAGTCGCGCCGCAGCGTGACCTTTCCGGGGTCGGTATCCCGGGAGGAGCACGGTGTTGTCGCATTCCAGTTGGCGGGTGCGGTTCTCCCTCGATCAGGCGGTGACGGCATTGACGATGAATCACGCGACCGGGCAGTGCTTCGACGGCGTGCACGCGGGTCTGAGCGCGCATTGGATGGTCGCGTGTGCGTGGGGTGCGGCGAATGCGATGTGGAAGATATTGCCATAGGGGCACGGTGGCCGAGAAAGCGCTGGCGCGGTAGGATTCGCCCGGACTTGTGTCAGGGGAACGGGGAATGCTGGGATCGCAGCGCGCGCTCTTCGATATGCCGCGCGAGGTCTGTTATCTGAATGCCGCGGCCTGGGGGCCGTTACCGATCGCGAGCCAGGAAGCCGGGCGCGTCGGCGTTGCGCGCAAGGGGCAGCCCTGGACCGTCGATCCGCAATTCCCGGCTGGGCAATTCGCGCGTGCGCGAAGCGCCGCGGCCGCGCTGATCGGCGCGGAGCCCGAGGATATCGCGCTGATTTCTTCCGTGAGCTATGGCGTCGCCACCGCCGCGAAGCTGCTCAGGATTCCGGCAGGGCATCGCGTGCTGTTGCTCGAAGACGATCATTCCTCGCCCGTGCTCGAATGGATGACGCGCGCCGAGGAAGGGGGTTTCACGGTCGAGATCGTGAAGCGGCCCGAGGATGGCGACTGGACCCGTGCGGTCTTGGAGGCCATTGCACTGCCGGCTGCGCCGCTCGCTTTGGCCTCCATTTCCTCGGTGCATTGGTCGGATGGCGGGGCGGTGGATCTCGACCGTGTCGCGACTTCATTGCGTGGTGCGAACGCGGCGCTGCTCGTCGATGCGACGCATGCGGCCGGCGTAATGAAGCTCGATGTCCGCGCGCTCGATCCCGATTTCCTCGTCTTTCCCACCTACAAATGGGTGCTCGGTCCCTATGGCCGCGCCTTCCTCTATGTCGCCAAGCGCCATCAGGATGGCGTTCCGCTGGAGCAGACGTCCTATGGGCGGCGCGGCGTGAGCGCGGAGCAGACGCGCTATCTCGCCGATACGGGCTTTGCTGCCGGAGCGAAGCGTTTCGACATGGGAGAGCGGGATTTCTTCGTCTCGCTCGAAATGGCATCGATCGGAATGGAGATGGTCGCGGGATGGGGCCAGGCCGCCATCACCGAACGGCTTCGCTTTCTCACGGGGCTTCTCGCCGAGGGGCTGCGCGATCTCGGCGTGACGGTGCCGGACGAGCGGGTGCGGGCGCCGCACATTTTAAGCCTCTCCTTCCCGAGCGGAATGAAAGAGGGGCTCGCGGCCCGCCTCGCCGCCGAAAATGTCCATGTCGCGGGCCGGCTCGGGCGGATGCGCATCAGCCCGCATGTCTATAACGACGAGGAGGATGTCGCGCGCTTCGTCGCCGCGTTCCGCGACCTCGCCCTATAACCCGGCTCCTTCCCTCATCAGTGTTTGAGGGCCTGGATGATCTCCTCGGTCATCTTCTTGGCATCGCCGAACAGCATCATCGTGTTCGGGCGGAAGAAGAGCTCATTCTCCACCCCGGCATAGCCGGACGCCATCGAGCGCTTGACGAAGAGCACCGTCTTCGCCCTCTCCACCTCCAGGATGGGCATGCCGTAGATCGGCGAGCGCGGATCGGTCTTCGCGGCCGGGTTGGTCACGTCATTGGCGCCGATCACATACGCAACGTCCGCGGTCGCGAACTCGTTGTTGATCTCCTCGAGCTCGAACACCTCGTCGTAAGGCACATTGGCTTCGGCGAGCAGCACGTTCATGTGCCCCGGCATGCGGCCGGCGACCGGATGGATCGCGTATTTCACCTCGACCCCGTCCGCCTTGAGCACATCCGCCATCTCGCGCAGACTGTGCTGCGCCTGGGCGACCGCCATGCCATAGCCCGGCACGATGATGACCTTGCTCGCGTTCTTGAGGATGAAGGCGGCATCGTCGGCATTGCCGCTCTTCACCGTTCTGTCCATCGTCCCGGCCGGGCCTGCGGCCGCGCTCTCGGCGCCGAAGCCGCCCAGCAGCACATTGATGATGCTGCGGTTCATCCCCTTGCACATGATGTAGGAGAGGATGGCGCCGGAAGCGCCGACGAGCGAGCCGGGCACGATCAGGCCGAGATTGCCGAGCGTGAAGCCGATCCCGGCGGCGGCCCATCCCGAATAGCTGTTCAGCATCGAGACGACCACCGGCATGTCCGCCCCGCCGATCGGGATGATGAGGAGGAAGCCGAGGGCGAAGGCGCAAAGCGCGATCAGCCAGAAAAGAACCGGGCTGCCGCCGGTGACGATGAAGCCGATGATCAGCAGCAGGATGACGATGCCGATCCCGAGATTGAGCTTGTGCTGGCCGGGAAAGACGATCGGCGCGCCGCTCATCAGCGCCTGCAGCTTCGCGAATGCGATGACGGAGCCCGAGAAGGTGATGGCGCCGATGGCAAGCCCGATCGACATCTCGATCCGGCTTTCGAGATGCAGGTTTCCGGGCGTGCCGATGCCGAAGGCGGCCGGCGCGTAGAGGGCGGCGGCGGCGACACAGACGGCCGCGAGCCCGACCAGAGAGTGGAAGGCCGCGACGAGCTGCGGCAGCGCGGTCATGTTGATGCGGAGCGCGATGAAAACGCCGATCGCGCCGCCGATGACGATGCCGAGCAGGATCAGCCCGTAGCCGCCGAGCACGAGCCCGGGCTGCAAGGCCGTCGTCAGGATGGCGATCGCCATCCCGATCATGCCGAGGCGGTTGCCCGTCCGTGCCGTGTCGGGGTGGGAGAGCCCGCGCAGCGCGAGGATGAAGAGGACCGCGGCGGCGAGATAGGCGAAGGCGGTGAGGGACGCCGGCATGGCTATTTCTTCTTCCGGAACATTTGCAGCATGCGCTGAGTGACGACGAAGCCGCCGAAGATGTTGACGCTGGCGAGCATCACGGCGACGAAGCCGAAGCCGGAGGAAAGGCCGGTGATCGAAAGGCCGGCGGCGAGCATCGCGCCCACGATGATGACGGAGCTGATCGCGTTGGTGAGCGACATCAGCGGCGAATGCAGCGCCGGGGTGACATTCCAGACCACGTAGTAGCCGACGAAGCAGGCGAGCACGAAGGTCGCGAAGAGAAAGATGAAGGGAGCCGACTGCACCGCGGGGTGGGTGGCGGTCGCGACGGCGAGCGTATGGGCATGGGCGGCGAGCGCGGCCGCCTGGTCAGCGAGGTGCTCGGCCTCGTTGGCGAGCTCGTTCGGGTTCATCGTTTCTCTCCGCGGTCAGGCTGCCTCGGATGGAAGGAATTGCGGGTGCACGATCGCCCCGCCGCGCGTCAGCAGCACGCCCTTGATGATCTCGTCATCCGCCGGCAGCTTCGGCGCCTTGGCCTCCTTGTCCCAGAAGGTCGAGAGGAAGGTGAGGAGATTGCGCGCATAAAGGGCGCTCGCCGCGACCGAAAGCCGCGCCGGCCAGTTGCGATAGCCGAGGATCGCAACGCCGTTCCGGGTGACGATGCGCTCACCCGGAACGGTCAGCGCGCAATTGCCGCCGGCATCGGCGGCGATATCCACGATCACGCTGCCGTCGCGCATCGCGCCCACCATCTCGGCATTGACCAGCGTCGGCGCCTTGCGGCCCATCACCAGGGCGGTGGTGATGACGATATCCTGCCTGGCGACCGTCGCCGCCATCAGCGCGGCCTGCTTGCGGCGATAATCCTCGCTCATTTCCTTGGCGTAACCGCCGCTGGTCTGGGCCGCAGCGCTCTCGTCATCCTCGACGCCGACGAAGCTCGCGCCGAGGGACTTGATCTCCTCCTTCGCCGCCGGGCGGACATCGGTTGCCGAAACGATGGCGCCGAGGCGGCGGGCGGTCGCGATCGCCTGCAGCCCGGCGACACCCGCGCCGAGTATGAAGACTCGCGCCGGCGGGACCGTGCCCGCCGCGGTCATCATCATCGGGAAGGCGCGCTGGAACTCCGCCGCCCCTTCGATCACCGCGCGATAGCCGGCGAGGTTCGCCTGGCTCGAAAGCACGTCCATCGCCTGGGCCCGGGTGATGCGCGGCAGAAGCTCGAGCGCGCAGGCATCGATGCCGGCGGCGGCAAGGGCGGCGGGCAGTGCGGGGTCTCCATAGGCGCCGGAGATGCCGACGAGCAGGGCCCCGCGCGGGATGAGCGCGCGCTGTTCCGCTTCCGGCACGGAAACGCAGAAGACGATCCCGGTGCCGGCAAGTGCTGCGGCCGCGTCCGGCGCGATTTCGGCGCCGGCGTCCCGGTACTCGGAATCGGCGACATGCGCGTCGGCGCCCGCTCCGCTTTCGACTGCCACAGCAAGGCCAAGCGCGGAGAGCCTCTTCACCGTTTCGGGAGTAGCGGCCACGCGGGTCTCCCCCACGCGACGCTCCTTCAGCACGGCCAAGCGCATCCCGTGAGGTCCCTCTGCTGCACGCAAGCCCACCATGCGCGAGCGGGCCAGCCCCCGGCAAGAGGGGACCAACCTCAACCGGCGGGCGGGACCCCGGCCTCGGCGAGCGCGGCCGCCTGGCGGGCGGCGAGCGTCTCCTCCTCGAAATCGGCGATCAGCTCATGGAACAAGCGGTGCCAGTTGAGCTCGGCGCCGAGGCGGAGGAAGACGCTGCCGAGCCCGATCGCCGCGCGGTCCATCAGCACGAACTCGCGCGGCGGCCGCACGCCGCCGGTGCGGCGCAGCCCCGCATGGACGCGCTCGGCAACCTCGCGGCCGAACTGCGGATCGTTGGTCTCCTGGATTCGCCGCACCCGATCCTCGATCAGCGGCTCATAAAGGAATTCGGCCCAGAGATTCAGAACCTTGAGCTTCTCCTCCGTGATCTCGGTGAAGCCCCAGCCCTGGTACGCGTGCAGCGCCTTCCCGGCGTCACGGTCGCGCACCGCCTCGAAAAGATCGATCACGCCGCGGATGAAGTGCGGCCTGAACACACGGATGGCCCCGAAATCCAGCAGATTCACCCCGCCATCCGGCCGCACCTGATAGTTGCCGAGATGCGGGTCCCCATGGATCACGCCGTAACGATAGAGCGGAACGTACCAGGCGCGGAAAAGAGCGGTGGCGATCCGGTTGCGTTCCTCCTGCGGCGGATTCTCGGCGAGCCGCGCCTGCAGCGCCCGCCCTTCGAGCCAGCTCATGGTGAGAAGGCGGCGGGTGCAATAGCCCTTGACCGGTTGCGGGACGTGAACATCGGGCTCGCCCGCGAGCATCAGCCCATAAAGCCGCATCTGTGCCGCCTCGCGCAGATAATCGAGCTCCTCACGCAGACGCTCGACAAGCTCCTTGTAGATCTCGTCCTGATGGATGGCGTTGTCCATCCGCTGATAGACCGCCATGGCGAGCTTGAGCTGGCGGAGATCGGCTTCCACCGTGCTCGGCATGTCGGGGTACTGCAGCTTGCAGGCAACCTCCGTCCCGTCCGGCAAGGTGGCGCGATGCACCTGCCCGAGGCTCGCGGCGGCGGCGGCGCTATGGCCGAAGCGGGCGAAACGCTGTTCCCATCCCGCGCCCAGTTCGCTTGTCATGCGCCTTCGCACGAAGCTCCAGCCCATCGGCGGGGCATTGGCCTGCAGCTGGGAAAGCTCGACCGCGTATTCCTCGGGCAGGGCATCGGGGATGGTGGAGAGGAATTGCGCGACCTTCATCAACGGGCCCTTGAGCCCGCCGAGAATGGCCTTGAGGTCTTCCGCGTGGGCGGCGCGATCGGTCTTCAGGCCGAAGACGCGCTGGCCCGCGATGCGCGCGGCGATCCCGCCCACCGCGCTCGAGGTGCGGGCAAGGCGGCGCAATTCGCCGAAGAGCGTGCTCTCGTCACTTTCGGCCACGATGTCAGCTCGCCACGATGTGTTAGCTTGGGCCGGCGCCCGGCATGCGCTCGAGCTCGTCGATGAAACCGGCGATGACATCGAGTCCGCGCTTCCAGAAGGCGGGGTCCGAGGCATCGAACCCGAAGGGCGCGAGCAGCTCGCGATGGCGCTTGGCGCCGCCGGCCCGCAGCATGTCGAGATATTTCGCCTGGAAGCCCGGATGGCCGTCGCGATGGACGGCATAGAGCGCGTTCACCAGGCAATCCCCGAACGCATAGGCATAGACATAGAAGGGCGTGTGGATGAAGTGCGGCACATAGGCCCAGAAATTGGCGTATTCGGGCGCGAATTCAAAGGCCGGGCCGAGGCTCTCGCTCTGCACCGAAAGCCAGATCTCGCCGATGCGCTGGGGCAGAAGCTCGCCCGAGCGGCGCTCATCATGCAGAAGCGTTTCGAAACGGTAAAAAGCGATCTGCCGAACGACCGTGTTCAGCATGTCCTCGACCTTCGCCGCGAGCATGATGCGGCGTGACCGCTCGTCGGTGGTGTCCCGAAGCAAAGACTGGAAGGTCAGCATCTCGCCGAAGACGCTCGCGGTCTCGGCCAGCGTGAGCGGCGTGTTGGAAAGAAGATAGCCTTGGCCGCCGGCCAGCACCTGATGCACGCCGTGGCCGAGCTCGTGGGCAAGCGTCATCACGTCGCGCGTCTTGCCGTGATAGTTGAGCAGCACATAGGGATGCGCGGACGGCACGGTCGGATGGGCGAAGGCGCCGCTCGCCTTGCCGGGGCGAAGGGCGGCGTCGATCCAGGGCGAGGCGAAGAAGCGCCCGCCGATCTCGGCGAGCTCGGGGCTGAACGCGCCATACGCGCCGAGCACGCGCTGCCGCGCCTCCTTCCAGCCGATGCGGCGATCATCATCCTCGGGGAGCGGCGCGTTGCGGTCCCAGTGCTGCAACCGGGGAAGCCCGAGCCATTCCGCCTTGAGGCGGTAATAGCGATGGGCAAGGCGCGGATAATCGGCGCGGACCGCGGTGGTGAGCGCCTCGACCACCTCGTCCTCGACCATGTTGGCGCGGTTGCGATAGCTCGCCGGGTGCGGATAGTGCCGCCAGCCATCGGCGATTTCCTTGTCCTTCGCGATCGTGTTGATGACGAGGGAGAAGAGCCGGATATTGTCCGCGAGCACCGTGCCGATGGCGTGGGCTGCGGTTTCGCGCGCCGCGCGGTCGTGATCCGAAAGCTGATTGAGCGCGGCGCTCATCGTCAATTGCTCGCCGGCTACGGGGACGCGCATGCCGGCGACCGTCTCATCGAAAAGCCGGCTCCAGGCGCTGTGGCCGGTCACTTCCTTCTCGTGGAAGAGCTTCTCGAGCGCGTCGTCGAGCTGATGCGGCCGGAAGACGCGCAGATCGCGGAGCCACGGCCGGAAATGACCCGCCGCCGGATCGGCGAGCTTGGCCTCGAGCATGGGCTCCTCGAGCCGGTTGAGCTCGAGGCCGAAGAAGATGAGATGGCTGCTGATCGCGGTCACGCGCTCATTGATGGTCTGATAGAAGCGCCCGTATTCGGGATTGGTCGAATCCGCGCTGAAGAGAAGCTGCGCGTAGGAGACCAGACGGCCGAGGCGTTCCTCGAGCCGTTCGAACTCCCGGATCGCCGCGCCAAGCTCCGCGCCCGAGAGGGCGGCGAGACGGCCGGCATGGCGCGCGGCGAAATCCTTGGCATCCTTTTCGGCGCGCGCGAGGTCGGCGGTGACCGCGGGGCTGTCGGGCGCGGAATAGAGATCGCCGAGATCCCAGCTCGGCAGCGCCTCCGCGCTGCCCGCCTGACCTTCCGGGGCGTGGCTCGGGCCGGGATATGGCATTGGATTCGGGTCCTCTATGCTGAGGGGCGGATCTGCTCTTCCCTAAGATGGAGGCGGGGGGCAGGGCCGTCAAAGGGGCGGGCAAAAGCCTGGCCCGGAGGGAGGAGCGCCGGAGCGCGATGACCGGAGGTGGAATCACCGCGGGTCTCAATCGCGCGATAAAACAATGACTGAGAGCGGCATGCGCTCGCGCGAGCGATCTCATCCTGCTCGAGGAGAGGACGTGGGGGCTTATCCGCATTGGCCGAACCTGGCCGCAATGCTGTTCGGCCGCGCCCGGCAATGGCGCGGGCGGACAATGTTGCGCGCCTTCCGCGACGGCGCCTGGCAGGCCAAGAGTTGGGACCGCTTCGCGCGCGAGGCCGCTTCAGCGGCGCGCCATCTTCGCGCCGCCGGGATCGGCGCCGGCGAGCGGGTTTTGATCCTCGCCGAGAATGGGCCCGAATACCCGGTCGCGGAGACCGCGCTGATGGCGATCCGTGCGGTTCCGGTGCCGGCCTACACGACCAATACGCCAGGCGATCACGCGCATCTGCTCCGCGATGCCGGGATCAGCGCAGCGATCGTCTCGACCCGCGCGCTCGCCGAGCGCCTTCTTGCCGGCGCCTCTCTCGCGGGCGGGCTCGATCTCATCGTCGCGGGCGAGACGCTGCCGGCGATCCCCGGCATCCGCACGCTCGCCTGGTCGGAGATCACTGCCGGCGATGCCACACCGGATGATATCGAGGCGGAGGCCGCGCGCATTCCCCCCGAAACCCTGGCCTGCCTCATCTACACCTCCGGCACCGGCGGAGCGCCGAAGGGCGTGATGCTGCCGCACCGCGCGATCCTTTCCAATTGCCGTGGCGCGGAGACGCTGGTTCGTCCGCTTTCGCTCGAAGGCGAAACCTATCTTTCCGTGCTGCCGCTTTCGCACAGCTACGAGCACACGGTCGGGCAATTCTTCCTGACGTCCATCGGCGTCGAGGTCGTCTATGGGCGCGGCATCGAGCATCTTGCCGCCGATCTCGCGACGATCCGCCCCTCGCTCATCACCATCGTGCCGCGCGTCCTGGAGGTGGTCCGCGGCCGCATTCTCGGCCAGCTGTCGCGGGAATCGCGGTTCAGGCGGGCGCTTTTCGAGCGCGCCCTTGCCAACGGAATCGCCCGCATCGACCATCGCCCGCTCTCGACCCTCGCCCGGCTCGCGGAGCCGCTGCTCGATCGGCTCGTGCGGCGCAAGGTGCAGGCGCGTTTGGGTGGCCGGCTCAAGCTCGTGGTCAGCGGCGGGGCGAGGCTCGACCCCGAGGTCGGGCGGTTCTTTCTCGCGCTCGGCGTGCCGCTCATTCAGGGATATGGGCAGACCGAGGCGGGACCGGTGATCAGTGCTTCGCCGCCCGGCAGCACGCGGATCGAGACGGTGGGGCCGCCGCTCGAAGGGGTGGCGCTCCGCATCGCCGAGGATGGCGAGATCCTCGTGCAGGGCGAGCTCGTGATGCTCGGTTACTGGAACCAGCCGGAAGCGACGGCGCTTTGCCTTGCCGATGGCTGGCTGCATACGGGCGATATCGGCATGCTGGATGCGCATGGATATCTGCGCATCACCGATCGCAAGAAGGACATTATCGTGCTTTCGGGTGGCGATAATATCTCGCCGGCGCGGATCGAGAGCATGCTGATGAGCGAGCCCGAAATCTTCCAGGCGGTCGTGACCGGCGATGGCGAGTCTTATCTCTCGGCGCTGCTCGTCGCTTCGGAGGAAGCCGATGAATCATCGGTCGCGGCGGCGGTGCGGCGCGTGAACGAACGTCTCTCGGTGATCGAGCGCATCCGCCATCACCGGCTGGTGCCGCCTTTCACACAGGAGAACGGGCTGCTGACACCGACCCAGAAAATCCGCCGCCATACCGTGCTCAGCACCCACAGGGCGATGCTCGATGCAACCCCGTGAGGTCAAGCCCGCCCGGCGCGCGCGGCGGCTACATGCCGAGCGCGCGGCGATAGAGATCGAGCAGCGTCTCCTGCTCCTCGACCGCTTGCGGCTCCTGGCGGCGCAGGCGGATGAGCTGGCGCATCACCTTGACATCGAAGCCCGCCGATTTCGCTTCCAGATAGACATCGCGAATATCCGCGCCGAGCGCCTTGCGCTCCTCCTCGAGCCGCTCGATGCGCTCGACCAGGCTGCGCAGCCGATCGGCCGCGATCCCGCCGGTGGTGGCAGGCGGAGCCAATGCGGCGGTGCCCGATGATGCCATGCGCCTCTCCTGCGGCAGGGGCAGCGGGGGATAGCCGCGGCGGGCGGGCGGGTCAATCCGTCGCGCCGCTCCGCTCCAGTCTTCAGAACCGAATTCGATAGCGCGATCCATGTTCCACGCCGCCAAGACCTTCCTTCTCATCTATGCCGCGCTTTTTCCGATCATCGATCCGATCGGCAACGTGCCGTTTTTCGTCGCCGCCACGGTCGGCTGCACGGAGGCCGAGCGGCGTGCGCTGGCGTTCGGCGTGGCGCGCTATGGCTTTTTCCTTCTCGTCGGATCCCTCTTCTTCGGCGCGAACGTGCTGGGGTTTTTCGGTGTCACCCTCTCGGCGGTGCGGGTCGCGGGCGGGCTCGCGGTGAGCGCCTTCGGCTGGCGGCTGCTGGAGAGCGGAGGCTCGGTCGATGGCGGGCGCGATACCGGGACGCGCGCCAACGGGGCACGACCGCCCGATGCCTTCTACCCGCTCACCCTGCCGCTCACTGTCGGGCCGGGTTCCATCTCGGTCGCCATCACGCTTGGGGCCGTGCGCCCGCCCTGGCTTCAGGAGCCGCTGAATCTCGTCTTCTTCGTTGCCGCGGCGCTGGCGGCGATCATTGCCCTCTGCGTCACGATCTATCTTTGCTACCGCTTCGCCGAACGCACCGTCGCGATCCTCGGCGAGCGCGGCACCAACGTGATGCTGCGTCTTGCCGCCTTCATCATGCTCTGCATCGGCATCCAGATCGTCTGGGGTGGCGTTTCCGCCTTTCTCCATCACTGAGGGATTGCGCCCAGGTCTTCGCGAACGCGTGGCCCCTCATCATCCGTGCTGCACTCACCCCTTGTGGTGGCGGTGGCGCATGATCGCCTCGCCGATCAGCTGCCGCGCCTTGGCGGCGTCTCCCCACCCTTCGACCCTGACCCACTTGCCCTCCTCGAGATCCTTGTAGTGCTCGAAGAAATGGCGGATCTGGGCAAGCGTGATCGGGGGCAGATCCGCGGCCTCCGCAATATGCGCATAGCGCTGGGTGAGCTTGGCCGAGGGCACGGCGACGACCTTCTCATCCTGGCCATTCTCGTCCGTCATCATCAGCACTCCGACCGGGCGGACATTGATCACCGCTCCCGGCACGATCGGACGCGTGTTCGCCACCAGCACGTCGATCGGGTCGCCATCCTCCGAAAGCGTGTGCGGCACGAAGCCGTAATTTCCGGGATAGCGCATCGGCGTGTAGAGGAAGCGGTCAACGACGAGCGTGCCCGCCGCCTTGTCCATCTCGTACTTGATCGGCTCGCCGCCGATCGGCACTTCGATGACGACATTCACGTCATCCGGTGGATTCTTCCCGGTGGGAATGGCTTCCAGGCGCATGAGCTCTCCTGCTGCGGTCAAGCCGGGCGGGCGGCGGGCGCGATCAGCGGCAGGATCGGGTCGATGCCGAAGCCGCGGACTCCGTCGATCAGAGACGTAATCAGGAAAATCATCGGCGCGAAACCGGCTGCGACGCGCGGCACCCGGCCATGGACGAGGCACGGCGCACGACCCTCTGGTTTTCGTGGCCCGTGATCACCCCGCCACGCCATGGGCGCGCCAATCGGCATGGCCCTTACGGGGAAGGGATGGCATCATCGAGGCCGAGCACGCGCGCGGTGGCCACGATCGCCTCCCAGGTGCGAAGCTGCAGCGGGATGCCGCCGGCGAGGCGCGCGGCACGGACCCGTTGCTCCGGTTCGCCGGGGATCAGGACCTCCCCGCCCGCGACGGCGGGACGCGCGGATTTCACATAGGCCACGTAATCGAGGATGGCCTGGGCGAAACGCGGCGCGCCGAAGCCGGAGGGGGCGAGATAGATCGAGAGCATCCCATTGGCGATGCGCCGGCCAGGGCCCTTCTCCGCCGGGCCGGACGTGCCGCCGTCGGTGAGGCAGCCGGCCAGAATCTCGCACATGAAGGCAAGGCCGGAGCCCTTGTGCTCCCCGAAGGCGCGGAGGGCGCCCGCGCCCGCCGAAGGATTCCGCTCATAGGTTCCTTCGAGCGGTCCGTAGAGCGTCGCCGGATCGGCGGAAAGCTTGCCATCCGGCGTGATCATCGCATCGGCCGGGACCGGCTTGCCACCGTTCGCGGCGACCAGGACCTTCCCTTCGGCGACCACCGAGGTGGCGAAATCGAGGATGAGCGGCAGGCCTTCCGGCACGGGGATGCCGATGCAGAAGGGGTTGGTCGAGAAACGCCGATCGACGCCCCCGAAAGGGGCGACAAGCTCACCATTGAAGACATTGACGAAATGGATGGAGATCAGGCCGGCGGCGGCGGCCCGCTCCGCCCACTCGCCGATCCGGCCGGCATGGCCGGAATTGCGGAGCCCGATCACGGAAACACCGTTCGCCCGCGCCTTGGCGATCCCGAGATCGACGGCGAGCGGGGCGACGGTCTGGCCGAAGCCGAAATTGCCGTCGACCAGCGCCTGACCCGGCGTCTCGCTCACGATCGTGAGCGACTGCCCGGCACGCACCTGGCCGAGACGCAAATTCTCGACATAGCGGGGAACGCGGACGACCCCATGGCTATCATGCCCGGCGAGGTTGGCGCGGACGAGGGATTCGCTGATGCCTTTCGCCTCGGCGGGTGTGCAGCCGGCGGTGGAAAAGATGCGGGTGACCAGCATGGTCAGCGTATCGACGGGGACGGTACGGGTGGTGAGAGGCTGGTCCATGAGGCACGGCTCCGCGATTTTGACGACACTTTTGGGCGAGGTTGGGGCGCGAGCGACCGGCAAACCGCCATGCCCGGGTGTGAGCTCTTGCACGTCGCCGGCGCGTCTTCGCCGGTATTAGAGGGCGCGCGCAGCCGGGCACGGTCAACCCGTGGGCGGGCAAAGACTTCGGCGCAGGAGTTGGCCTAGTCTTTCAAGCGACAGGTCTTTCAAGGAAAAGGATCTCTCAGGGCGTGGGATCTTTCGCTGCATCGTTGTTGCCGGGTCCGGGGCAGGACGGGGATAGGAACGGTTTGGGGGAAAGCGGGGCAGCCAAGGCCGGGCCGGTGATCTCCGGCGCTCTCCGAAGGCCGGGCGCATGACCGCGCCCTATCGCCTGCTTGCCCGCCTGCGTGAGACCATGGCGCAGAGCGCCGCGCCGCTGGCTGCGCTGCCGCCGCTGATCGCCGCCGGGCTCGAGAGCGAGGTCTGCTCGATCTACACGCTGCGGCCGGGCGAGATTCTCGAGCTCGTGGCGACGGTCGGGCTGGCGCCCTCGGCAATCGGGCGGACGCGGCTGCGCGTGGGCGAGGGTGTGGTCGGGCTGGTCGCGGCGACGGGCCTGCCGCTCAACCTGCCGGATGCGCAGAACCACCCCGCCTTTGCCTACCGGCCCGAGACCGGCGAGGAGCCCTATGCCTCGATGCTTGCGGTTCCGGTGCGCCGGGCCGGCCAGCTCAGGGGTGTGCTCGTGGTCCAGAATCGCCTGCCGCGGCTCTTCGCGCAGGATGAGGCGGACGCTCTGGAGACGGTGGCGATGCTGCTCGCCGAGCTGCTGCCCAACGCGATCGACGCCGCGCCGCCGGAGGAGGGGTTCGGGGCCGCGCTCTCGCGCCGCTTCGCCGCGACCCCGCTCGCGCCGGGCCTCGTTATCGGCAACGTCCTCAGGCGTGGCGCGCTCCCTCAACCCGCGCGGCTGCTCGCCGAGGATATCGCAGCCGAGCAGGCGCGGCTTGAGAAAGCCTGGCGGGCGATGCGCCAGCGTCTGGATGCCTTGCTGGCCGACCGGCTGCCCGAGCCCGGCGCGCCGCGCGAGGTTCTGGAGGCATACCGGCTGGTCGCCGCGGATGCCGGCTGGTTCGAGCGGATGGCGACGGCGGTGAAGGGCGGGCTAACGGCGGAAGCGGCCGTGCACCGGGTGGCGGTCGATCTGCGCCGGCGCATGCGCCGCCTGGGTGATCCCTATCTGCGCGAGCGGCTCGCCGATCTTGAGGATCTCGCCGGCCGGCTGCTCGGCGCGCTCGGCGCGTCCTCGGCGCCGAGTGTCCTGCCGGCCGGGACGATCCTGCTTGCCCGCCGGCTTGGCGCGGCCGAGCTGATCGACTGGCACACGCGGGGCGTGATCGGGCTGGTGATCGAGGAGGGAACGCCGCATGGCCATGCGGCGATCCTTGCCCGGGCGCTCGGCCTGCCGGCGCTCGGCGGCGCGCAGGGGCTCATGGAAACGGCGAATGACGGCGAGGAGGCCGTGCTCGACGCCGATGAGGGGCGCATGATCCTTCGCCCCGAGCTCGACGTCACCCAGGGCTATCGCACGGCGCTGACCGCCCGCACGGAGGAGCAGGTGGCGCTGCTCGCCTGGCGCAAGCGGGCGGCTGCCACTTCGGACGGCATCCGGCTTCGCCTGATGCTGAATATCGGCCTGCCGCGCGAGATCGAGCAGCTCGCGGCGACCGGGGCGGACGGCGTCGGCCTCTTTCGCACCGAGATCGCGATGATGGCGGTCGGCGCCGTGCCGGACGTGGCGGAGCAGGCGGCGATCTATGCCAGGGTGATCGACGCGGCGGCGGGATCGGAGCTCATCTTCCGCACGCTCGATCTTGGCAGCGACAAGCTACTGCCGGGCGCTCCGCCGGCGGCCGAGAGCAACCCGGCCATGGGGTGGCGCAGCCTCAGGATCGGGCTCGACCGGCCGGCGGTGCTGCGGCGGCAGTTGCGGGCGCTGCTGCTCGCCGCCGATGGGCGGCCGCTCTCGGTGATGTTCCCGATGGTGGCGACCGTCGAGGAGTTTCAGGCCGCCCGCGCCCTGCTCGACGCGGAGCAGGCGCGGATTGCCCGCAAGCCGGAACGGCTGCGCGTGGGCACGATGCTCGAGGTGCCGGCGCTGCTTTGGCAGGTTCCGGGCCTCCTTGCCGCGGTGGATTTCATCTCGGTCGGCACCAACGACCTGATGCAGTTTCTCTTTGCCGCGGACCGCGGCGCGCCCGGCATCGCCAGCCGTTATGATGTGCTCTCGGCGCCGGTGCTCGACCTGCTCGAGACCCTGGCCGAGCAGGCCGAGGCGGTGAAGGTGGCGCTCTCGGTGTGCGGGGATGCGGCGGGCGATCCGGTGGTGGCCCTCGCGCTTGCCGCACTCGGCATCACGACACTTTCGATGTCCGCCCAGGCGCTGCTGCCGCTCAAGGCCTGGATGGCGCGGATGGATCTCGCTTCCTTCCGGCCGGTGCTTGCCTCCATTCGCCGGGCGGCTTCCGGGGGCGCCTCGCTCCGTGAGACCATCGCGGCCTGGACGCGCGAGCAGAACCCGGAGGCGGCGGCAGACGGTGACGAAGGTTGAACGGCGCGGTTATCGCTTGCCGTGACGAGCCGGCCGGCAATGGCTCAGTTTGAATGTTCTGGCGCAAGAGCCGCCTTGCGCGTTTTCGTCATGCAAGCGCCGTGAGGCTTCGGCGCTTCCCTGCGTGCGTCAATTAAAAGTGTTTGAGGTCTCACCGAAGATGCCTCAGCATTGCACCGGCCCAACCTGACAGATTTCGCAGCCAAAAACGCCGCTTCCGGAGCACTCAGGGAAGCAAGGTCTAGAGATTATTGCCCTAATGACATCCGCCACGAGTCGCAGCAAGTCGCAAGCTATGCAGGCTGTAATACGCTCTCAAATCCTCATTGGCGACCCAGTCAGGATTATCCGTAATGTCGAAATATGTAGGCAGAATGGTCAAGGGTATCATACAGATACTGGTAACGACGTCACGCACTCCCGCCCGGCTTTCCGCCCATATCATCAAGTTCCGCCGGTCCCAGGCCGCCCGGTTCCGAATAGCCGGCTCCAGGTCCCGGAACGTCGCCGCGAACCTGGGCAACTGCATCGTGCTTCCGAGAGCTAGCACAACCATCGTCGCAGACAACAGCAGCCCGCATTTTCCATCGAGAAGACGTCTGACCGCCGCGACCCCCCCGAGATCGAACCCGCAGGCGGTAGCGAAAGTCGCGATTGCAGCGGCCAAAAGAAAGTAAATGCCGTCGAAAACGCGGGGTGGGATTATACCTCCAAGGCCGGAAGACACGATAGTCAGCACCACGATCGACCCGGGCACTATCGCAAGCGCCAAGCTGATCCTCGTCAGTCGTGGCGCGACCCGGTACCACACGGGCCGGAACGGCGATCGTGCGGCTGCAAGCACGATCACCGCCAGCACCGCGATGATCGCCTTCCAATGCGCGATCAGGCTCGTGTCGATCTGCCAGGCTGTCATCAGCGACGCGAGAAGTGACTGGTGCGGCGTTGACGCCATGCGCACCCTGATCGCTGGTGCAAGGACGACCGAGGCTGTACTGAGCAACCCCACGAGCGTTGCGCAGGCCGCGGTTCTGACGCCAGGTCTCCTGCCGATGACCCGTGACAGACAGACGACGGCGAGGACGCCCACCACCCAGGCACCGCAGATTTCGTGGAGCGCCGGTAGGAGGGCTGCGAGCGAGATGACGGTCAGTCCGGCCCACCAGGTGTCAACCGCGCATAGAATCCACAGCAACATCATTCCCAGAGCAACCGGCAACCAGTATCCCATGCCGGCCGGGAACCAATAGAAGGGCTCACCGCGTGGCGCGCTCAACCAGAGAAAGGCGTAGGTACAAATCGCACCAGCCAAAACCGGCGCGTCGGAGATCCGGCGACCACTAACGATTGCCACACCGCAGCAGCACCCGGCCATTCCCACCAACAACAGCATCGACAGCATCACAGGGTAGCGCGCGACTACATGGCCACCGGTATAGAGCAAGTATTGAATGAACAGCGAAGCCCACCGTCCGTCAATTTTAAAGTAATCCCCTTGCACCCGTTGCCACGGAGAAAGCGCGCGCATTGCCGCAGTGCGCTCGAGGTCGTCCACCTGCGGGTAGGCAAGCAGCGTGTAAAACAACGAAATGACCGCGATCAGCACGGCCGCAGCGACGACAATCAGGCTGACTATGAGCAGCAATCGACGCGCGATCTCGGCACTGTCGCTTCTGGGCTCGGCCAGCGCCCGCCGCACCGCAAAATCGACCAGAGTATTCGGATCGGCGATAGTATCAGTCGGGGGCTGCGGTGTCTCGGCCGCTCGTGCCGCCTCAAGTTGCCTCAGGGCTTCATCCCTTTGCTCTTTCAGGCGGCGAATCTGGGGAATCAATATCGCTGCCCGGCGGACAGCATTGCTTAGCATTTTTTTGGGCTTCCCCTCTTAGCTAACAATTAGCACTGGTTCTGGTGCAAGGCTGACAGGGACCTCAGAAAAAACAGGATTCCATAGATAATCATCGAGTTCACCCCTCAGGGCACTGACCGTAATCTTTGCCTACACGTTCCGACAAGGATTTCCGCGGTGATAACCCATTGGCCTCACTTTTGCGGTGCAGCGAACGGCCAAATAGCGGGTCTTCTTGTCGCCGCCTCGGATTTGGGCGCGCGTGTCCCGCCGATAGACGGATAGACGGCGCCGGCTGCCCTGGCTCGCGGAATGAATGCGCGGTCACCCACCTCGCCTCGGCTTGGGCTTCGGCCGCGGCGAGCGCAGGCGGGGCAGCGTGATCGATCAAAGAGCCGCATCTCCCGAGCCGCAGCGCGTTCATGTGAGGATATGTGTCCTTTGGAGTTTCCGTTTGAATGAGTTATTGACTTGCTGATCCCAAGTGCGGACGGTGCTGAAACTCTTGAGGCCATCCATGATCAGAAACGCGCTAAGGACTGCATCGCTAGCCGTGCCTGCCATTAGGCGGCTTGTCGACCAGCGAGATGGGTTGCTTCGAGAGGTCGAGGTATTGAAGGCAGAGAAGACATTGGCGCTCCAACAAATGACGGAGGCCAAGAGCCAGTTGGCGGCTCTATCCGTTTCTAACCATCCTGCGGCCTTGTCTCAAACTGATATGGAAGCGATTGTTGCTCGCGCCGTCGAAACAGCGAAGCAGGACATCCGCTCGGAATATACGGCCCTTCCCCGCTTTGCATATCATCTGCCGTTTGATCACGAGATGCAGACTATGCCGCCGGATTTCGAAGAGCCGGTTTGGGTTGATGGAGAACCGCTTCCGCTTCCGCCTCCGGCGGAGCGCCATGGGAACGCTACGACGGACCAAGATTACCTGGACTGGGGTCGCTATGAGAAAGATATCATAGTCAATTACGCACGCGATGTTTTGCGGTCTATGCAACGCATTTCGATCATGGATTTCGGCTGTTCATCAGGCCGTATTCTTCGGCACTTCTATCCGGAGATGACCGCAAATCAGTGGAAAGTGACCGGCGTAGATGTGTCGGCGCGCCGAATAGAATGGATGCGGCGTAACTTTCCTCGTGAATTTCAGGTCTATACGGGGAGTTTCCTTCCAATCATGCCGTTCGAGGCGAACAGCTTCGACGTCATCTACGGGATGAGTGTGTTCACTCATATCAAATATCTCTGGGATCTGTGGCTGCTCGAATTGCGACGCATCTTGAAACCCGGCGGGGCTCTCATCCAGAGCGTCCACACCGAGCACGCATGGGATTATTTCGTTGACCACGCCAGCGACCCTGCTGTGCGAGATTCTCTCGGCTCAATGATTATCAATCACAAACGGATGCCAGCGGACTTCGTTTACTATGGCGACCTCGATAAAAACCAAGTTTTCTGGAAGAAAGATATCGTCATAGAGTTTTGGGGGCGTTACTTTGATGATGTGAAAGTCTATCCGCCACCGGAACGCTATAGTTACCAAAATTGGGTTGTCGCACGGAAGCCTTGGTAGCGAATGCTTGCCAAGCCGCCGACACCCGCCCGGGCTGTTCCTGTCGAGAAGGATTCATCATCGCAAGATCACCGGCCCAGCAGCACCCGCCGTATCGAGCCAGCGGGAAGGAACGTCAATCAGGAAACTGCATTTCTTGCGCCGATTTTCGAGTGGCCCCGCTCCGGCCGTCGCGCCTAAAACGTGATGACCGAAGATGGAATCACCGCAGGTCTGAATCACACGAGAGAACAAATAAGGAAAGCGAGAGACGTGAGCAGAAGCGAACGCACCCCGCTCTAGCCACTCTCTGCGGCCAGGTCTTCCGATAAGAGTTCCTCGATAGCGACCTACCCGGCTCCCTTTTGCAGTGTGGCGCGCTTCGTTGCGCAGTTCACCACTTTGGCTCAGCGATGAGTGCGACGAGCTGTTCTTGTCACTGCCGCGCGGGAGGATGGGGCGCGGCGCGGCGACCCAGAGCTCGCCGCAGCATTGTCGCGACGCGGCGCAGGGGGGCGGTGAGCCGCCAACTGCGTGATGCGTGCAGCTCTGCGAGCTGGCGCTCGTGCCAGGCCAGGCATTCGTGTGCGGCCTCAACTTTGCGCGCGGCATCTGCGATCTCCTCCGCGGCGGCGCGCGAAATGGCGCGCAGCTTCTCGGCATGGCCGGTGGTCAGCATCACCACCCGCTTCGCGTGTGCCCGGGTCAGGGAATCAATCTGTTCCAGTAATGATTTTTCCGATGCGGCCGTCGCCGCCGCGAGGTGCTCATCGGCCGTCCTCCGCACCGCCTCGATCTCGTTGGCATGTGCCTCGGCTGCTTCCGCTTGCTCCCAGATGAGACGCTGGGCCAGCGGGCTGGGATAATCGAGACCGAGATGCTGGCCGGCAGCGGTGTTGCGCAGGATCTCCGCTGGGTATTGCGGCTTGTGCAGCAGCACCAGGGCGATCTCATCGATGCTGTCGACCGGGGTCAGTCGGAATGACGCGGTCAGGGCCTTGACGCGGTCGAGCTTGGCCTCCGGCACGAAGAGCAGCGCGGTCTCCATCGCGTCCGCAAAGATATTTTCCGTGCTGCCGTTATAATTGGCGGAATTGAAGGCTGCGGAGATGCTGCCGAATGCTCGGTAGCCGTCATGTGCGCGCATGGCGGCCAGGACCTCGGCCCCCGGGTCTATAGCGTTCAACTCGACGAACACGAACGGATGGTGGCGCGCGATGGTCTGTCGCGCGCCGGCTATCACGGATGCCTCCGCGCCCTCCACGTCAAGCTTGAGGAAATCGAGGCGCTCCAGATCGAGCGCGTCGAGGGTGACGACTGCCACGGCATAGGCCGAGGCGGCGCCATGCCTATCGGTGACCGACTGTCCGCCGGGATTGGCGAGTTCCGCGTCCGAGGCAAGCGGGCTCAGCTCCAACGATCCCGGATGCTCGCCCAAAGCGCATTCCAGCAGGCGGACATTGTCGAGCCGGTTCACCTCCTCGACATTCGCCTGCAAGAGGCGGAATACCTCAAGTCTCGGCTCGAACGAAACGACTTGCCCGGAAGGCCCCACGAAACGGGAGAATGCGAGGGTATGTGTTCCGATATAGGCGCCGCCATCGACGACCCAGTCGCCGGGCGCCACCAGCCTGCCGACCAGGTCCAGCTCCTGTTGCGCCCATTCACCGTAGCGACGAACGGATTCGGATGCGAACTTGTCGGAACGGATCGTCAGCAGCCGTCCGTAGCGGCACCGCACCGCCGACGATTCCGCCAGAGCGGTCTCGGCCACGGGACCGTCCGAAGCGGTCACCAGAACGGCCTCACGCCCGTCACGGCCGCCGTCGCGCAGTTCGCAATATCTCCTTCAATCCGCGCAATGGCCATGTCACCTGCCAGGAGGTGGAGCGCCGCATTGCCAGGAACTCATCGCGCCAATGATTGGCCTCGCAGCGTGCCGCCTCAAGCTCGGCGCGCAGCGCTTGCGCCTCCGTCCTCGCGGTATCGGCGCGGCCGGCTTCTCTCCAGGCGTGATCAGCCTCCGTTCGCATGCTCTTGAGCATGATGCGGTACGCCTCCTCGCGCTCCCGACCGATCCGATTGACGAGCGACGCGGCGTCGAGATCGAATCCGGCCTTCCGGGCTCCGCGGATGACGTGGATGGCGTCGTTCACGCCATCCCGCGTCTCCTCGAGATATCTCCGGCCGTGTCTGCCGTCGGGCTCGATATAGGTGCCTTCGCACCACTCGTTCCAGGAATGCAGGAACATAAGTCGCTCCTCACCGGCATAGCGCCGATAGGTATCGAGGTAGGCCTTGGTGATCCAGAGGCGATAGGTGTCGTTGTCGGTGTTGACATGGACCATTGCCCTGGACTGGTAGCGGGCGGTGTTGTCCCATGGCGCCATCACGGTCTTGAACCGCTTGTATTCCGGAAAGGGGCGGTTGGCGTGGAATTCCGCAAATTTGTGATAGTCGATGATGCGGCCGTCGAATTCCCCGGTGAAGGCGAAGCGCGCGTGGTCGGAAATTTCGGCATTCTGAGGAACGATGATGGACGGAATTTCGTAGGCCGCATCAAACCCGAGCGCGCGTGGATTGGTGGCGTGCGGGAGCCAGTCATCGACCATCACGAGGTAGATGCCCGGATAGCCCGCCCTTTCCGCCTCCCGCCGCCATCGTTCGGTGGTCTCGGCAATGTCGGGGAAGAGATGCTGCTTGTAGATCAGGAGCAGCGGCCGCCCATCGACGCGCACATAGCGGCGATCGTCGAATATCGGGTAGAGACCGCGCAGAAACACGAGATCGTCTTCACGCGAATGAAGCTGGGTGATGATGACTTCCTGGTCGCCCCCGTCCCATCGTTTTGACCAGTTCTCGTTTGCCCACAGGAAGCAGAACGGCATATCGATGTCGGACGCAATGAAGTTCTCGATCGGCCGATACAGCAGCCGCTTGCCCTTGAAATAGTAATGGTAGAAGCAGAAGCCGGTGATCCCGTGCGTGCGCGCCAGCTGGACTTGGGCGCGCATCACCTCGATCGAGCGCAGATCGTAATAGCCAAGCTCGCCCGGCTGCCGCGGCTGATAGTGGCCCTTGAAGAGCGGCTTGCCGGCGATGACGTTGTTCCATTCGGTGAAGCCGGCGCCATGTGCCGCGTCGTTCTCGGCGATGGGATGAAACTGCGGCAGGTAAAAGGCGAGCAGCCTGGGCAACGCGTCCTGGACAGCGGATGAAGCCGGTTCCGCCGTGGGCGCACGACAGGTGGGCGGCAACTGGAGACTTGGCGCGGCCGCGCGCGGAGGGGCTCGTCCGTCGCGCTCGGCGATGAAGCAGAGGATGTACTCGATGGCCTCCTGCACGACGCCGATCTCGATCTCGCGCGCGGGTCCCGTGAGATTGCGCACGATCCGCACGTCCGGCGCGCCCGAGGCATAGAAGCCGCTGAAGGGGTTGTAGGCGCGGAATTCCTTGTAGCGCCCGAGCAGGATCACGCCGGGTGTGCCGACGGCGTTGGCGAGATGTGCGGGCCCGCTGTCGACCGCAATGAGCAGGGCGGCCCGTCGGATCACCTCGGCGGTTTCGAGGATGCCGGTCTGGCCGTGCAGGCTGCGATAATCCGGCCCGAGCCTCTCTTCCGGATCGGCATCGCCCTGGCCAACCTCGACGACCTTCAGATGGAGCCCGAGGATCATCCAGGAAATGAGGTCCCGCCAGCGTTCGTCCGGCCAATCCTTATCGAGGTCGTTCGAGCGCCGGTGGACAACACAAAACTGCTCCGGCAGACCGAGCGCGTCCACCCTCGCGCGATCGGCTTCCTGGATATAGACGCGCGGTTGCCCCGAAAGCTTCGGCAGGCCGGCGCCCTGGGAGAAGGATTCGAGCAGATTGCCGTGGTCGAGCCAGATCTGGCCATCGACGAACGGATTGCCCCGATTCTTGATCAGCGGGATGCCGCAGCAGGAGCAGATGCGATAATTGACGTGCAGGTCCACCACCTGATCGTATCGGTGGTGGTTCTTGATGATCATCCACTCCGTCAGACACTCCACCACGATCACGGCGTCGATATGCGGGTTGCTGTCCAGGAGCTCGCGATAGGGCGCGCGCACCACCCAGCAGACGGTTGCGCCCGGATTGGCCTCCTTCAGATGACGCACCACCGGCTCACAGGCGACAATGTCCCCAAGATGCTCGACGAGGCCGATAGCGATGTTGGTGGCGACCGCGCTGGCTGGCCCAGACTTGCTCTTGCGGATCACGGCCGAGCCGCAGAGATCGCTCAGCGGCACGAGCGCTTCCGGCTTGTCGGCGAGGAATGCGTCGACCGCTTTCTCCGCTCCTTCCCAGTGCAGACTTGAATAGTCGTGCACCACGATGAAGCCGCCAGGCATCATGCGCGGGTAGAAATATTCAAGCGCGCTTCGAATGGGAGCGTGAAGATCGCAATCGATGTGGACGAGACTGAACCGCGCGCCGGAAGGCAGCTGAGCCGTGGTCTCGGGAAAATAGCCTTCGATATAACGAACGTTCTCCTCGCCGACGCGTGCGCGCACGGCGGCAAGTGAGCTGTCGGTGAAGCTGATCTTCTTTTGGCTATCGAGGTCTATGAGGTCGTTGGGGTCGAATCCGGCATAGGTGTCGAACAAGTACGCCGTCGTGCCCATGTGCCGCGCCATCCAGGCCAGCAGGCGGGCCGTATTCCCCTTATAGACGCCGATCTCCGCAATATCGCCTTTGATCCCATCCTTGACCAACTGATCGAACAGCAGATGGAAGAAGTAAAAGCGCGGCAGATCGTCGGAATCGCGCGCGTAGTCGGCGGCAAGGTCGTCGAAATCCCCGGCTCCGCCCCGGGCGAGGTAGAGTCTGAGGTTCTCGGCATATCGTTGTGGGATGTGAAACACCGGCTTGCCGTCCTGGTCCAGCCCACTGTCGTCGCTCGTCTGCTCCGTCATGCACTCTCTCAGGTTTGTCTGGAGGGAGAACCGAAGGGAGAACCGATGCTTGCCTGACGGGCGGAGCCGCCCCCGCAGGTGATGACCAATCGCTCTTTCGTTCTCTGCGCTCCGCAAGCCCTCAACGGTTCCACCCTGCCGGGTCGTCGGCTAGCGGAACTGGCGCAGAGTGTAAATCTATAGACAATCGTGTAAATTAAGTGTAATACACATCTCCGCCATGGGCCAGATGCTTGCCTGCCCCGATGACAACGAAAGCCATCCTCCTCGCGGCTTGCAAGCTGACATTCCCAAAATGGACTCTGGTTCCGCCGGGTTCCAGGCGACGCTAGCCGCAAACCGAGACTTCCAGCAACGGCTTTGCTGACCGATCGAGGCCCGGCGCCGCTTCTGCCGCTCGGCGACGGCCCATGGGGTTGCACCCTCAGGCTTGGCGCGCTCGGCGTCACGACGCTTCCCCTGGTCACCCAGGCACTGCTGCCGCTCAAGGCGTGAACGGATCTCGCTTCCTTCCGGCCGGTGCTCGCTTCCATTCACTCAGCTCCATTTGCCGGGCGGCTTCAGGGAGCGCCTCCCCGCGCGACCCCCTCCGGAGCGAGACGATCGCGGCCTGGACCTGCGAGCAGAACCCGGAGACGGTAGCAGAGATGAGGGAAGATGAACGGCACGGTTGATGCTGGCCGTGACGAGCCGGCCGAGAAGGTTGGCAAGATGCGGGAATTTAGGCTAAATACCCGTGAGCCATGCTTGGTCTGCGGCTCGCGCTTGACAGCT
>DATJLS010000023.1:0-12905 GCA_035509315.1 Acetobacteraceae bacterium
CCCGAGGCTTCAACATGGCGCAGCGTGCTCACCCAACCGGGACCCTTGCCAAACTCGGATTGGGAAAGAAGCTCCACTACCCGGGATATGGCGGGCGGTTCGCCGCACAAGCGGATTTCCTCGAGCCACGCTGAGCCGCGATCCTCCAGCACATGCAGGAAGGCCCATTCAAAGAAAATGTCATGCGCGAACCGAACGGTGTGGCCGAGACGCGCATCCTGAAGAATGCCGTCCACCATAAACTGGCGAACCAAGGAAACGGTTGGCTGAGTAAGCTGACTGATTGCGATCTCGCGTTCGACGTGCCGAGCCCGCAGCAAGCCCAGCTCGACGAGCGCCCGCTGGCGCTCGATTATCGCCTGGCCATCGGCGTTATATCCTCCACGCATCCACCAGTTGCCAATCAAATCGACTTCCGATTGGGGGCTGAAGGACGGGCTGCCAACAGTGGCCCCGAAACTCTGCTCGAGAACCTTCGCAAAGAAGGGACGCCGCACGATTTCCAGGACTGGGCTAGGTCCGAACAGCAAGCCGCGGAGATGCGGCTTGGCCTGGGCAAGACGTTCGGCTTCCCCGTCATCGAGTTCGCCCACCTCAACCGTCTCGAGGCCCTCTGGCGCCACGAGCTCGCCGATCCAGTTCCGAAGGGGCTCAATGCCGGTGTCGCGCAGGGTGACAATGATTCGCCAATCCGTCAGGAGCGCAGATCCCAGAATCGTTCGAACGACATCGCGGATAATCGGTTGGTGCTGTTTTTCGACCCTGTCGATTCCGTCGATGTAGAGGATGTCGGAACCGGTTGCCCCGATCTCGACGAGGAGGTTTTCGAGGCGCGCTGCCGAGAGGTCGTTGGCGTGAGCGAAACTGGCCCAGCCAACCCCCTCAAGGCGCCCTGATTTCAGGAACAGGGTTGGCCCGACCTCCAATCTGGCTTCGAGGTGACGCCGAAGCAGGACTGACTTCCCGCTTCCGGGCATTCCCTTAATCTGGACCACTCTTGCCCCGTCCAGCTTGGCTTGAAGCTCCCTGGCGAGATTCGGGCGTTCGAGCTGGACAAGTCCAATATCGTCCTCGATGTCGGCCAGCCATTGCGTTGCGAGTGACCGGATCTTGTCCAGATCTGCGCGGAGTGACGGAGCCGCCGCGAGATGAACTTTCGACGATAGCTCGCGGACGAGTTGCGGGCGTTCAAACACGCCCGAATTTCCAGCCTGCTCCCGAGCGAGCTGACAGATGGCCACCCAAGCGGCAGGTGCGTCGGTCTCGTGTCCGGCGGCAAGGCAAGTTCGCACGGCATTGAGCGCGGTTGGAAGGCTGGTCCCGCCTTCATGGAGGTAGTCGAACTGGATCAACACGAAATGGGCAAAGAACTGGTGCATAGCAGCGGCCGATGGGGCCGCGCCAGTCTGTCGTTCAACGATTGTCGTGATATCATCTCGGATTCTCCGGACGAGAGCGTTGGCATTTCCCGAACTCTCGAAGCGTGCCTCGAAATCCTCCGCGTCGATACTGGCGCGTGCTGTCTCGCAAAGAGTTCGAAGGGCGCGCTCTTTGTGCGAAGCGACTTCGCCCACGGCCGCGCCGTAGCGATCAATGCCAGTGCGAAAACCCGGCTTCTTAAGGGTGTTCCAGCTATCGCGGATGATATCCTGGAAGTCGGTGTTGGTTCTGGCCCGGCTGATCGTCAAAGACCGCTTTACCTGAAGGCTGAGCCGGGCAAGCTCGCCGTCGGCCGCGCGGAAATCGACGATAACATCATCGAGAGGCTCGCCGAAATCGCGCTGTTGCTGTGCAACGCGCGAGACGGTTCGATTCTCAATGCCGGCCGCGTAGCCCTCTTGAAGGAGAGCCGTCAGGTAAGTGGCCGAGACAACGTCTTGAAAGGTAAAACCGACGCCACCCGCGAGCTCAGAGGACTGGGGCACACTGCCAATATTAGCAGAACACGCTTTCGGGAACAAACGGGCAGCGGATCACCGGTCTCCTAATGGGCCGCAAATGTGGGCACCGGGACCGGCTTCTATGTCGCAGAGCATGTGGACGCCCGTTCTTGAAGGCCCAAACCTGACCGAGGTTGGAGAATGGATTGTCCGATTAACGATAACGGTTCAGTAGCGGGAGTCCCCATAGCGATGTTCGGATGTTCCCAATGCGCGTAACGTAGCTAGCACCGGTCCAAAGTAGATGTCGGCTTCGGGGATTGGTCGATCGGCGGCCTAGCGGCCGTGTTGAGTCGATTGCGGACTTGGACACCACCACCCGATTTGGCGAGGCACAGCCTGTCGGCGCCGCACATCTACACATTGACAGCAGGCCGCGTCCGCTCACGCGTCCCGCTCCCGGTCCGCGGCCCTCCCCTGGTTTCTGGTGCTCGCCTCTCAAGCCAGCCGGTTCGGCGGTGTGCCTCCCGCAAGAATCCCCGTGATGCCATCGAGGGCGAGGAACCCCATGGCATTGCGCGTCTGGAAGGTGGCGCTGCCGAGATGCGGCAGCAGCACAGCATTTTCGAGCGCGAGATAGCCTGGGTTGAGGCGTGGCTCGCCATCATAGACATCGAGCCCCGCAGCCGCGACATGGCCCGATTTGAGCGCGGCGATCAGCGCCGTGTCATCGACGAGGCTGCCGCGTGCGGCATTGGCCACGACCGCGCCCTTCGGCAGCATCGCGATCCGCGCGGCATTGAGCCAGTGCCGCGTTGCCTCCCCGCCCGGGGCATGCAGCGAGAGGATCTCGCTCACCGCGAGGAAGCTCTTCTCGTCGGCGTGAAAGATGGCACCCGCCTCGCGCTCGGGCGGCAGCCGCGCGATATCGTGGTAATGCACTTCCATGGTGAAGCCGCCGGCGATGCGCGCAAGCTCGCGGCCGATCCGGCCCATGCCGAAGATGCCGAGCCGTCGGCCCGAAACCTCGGTGCCGAGCAGTTGCGTCGGCCCCCATCCATCCCATTTCCCGGCGCGGACCATCCGCTCGCCCTCCCCCGCGCGGCGGGCGGCAACGAGAATGAGCAGCATCGCAAGCTCGGCGGTCGCCACCGAAAGCACGTCCGGTGTGTTGCAAACCCCAAGGCCGCGCCTCTTGGCCGCTTCGAGGTCGATGTGATCGAAGCCCACGCTGAAGGTGCCGAGCGCCTTCACGCGCGCGGGCAGGGCGGCGATGGTTTCGGCATCCAGCCGGTCGGTCGGCCCGCAGAGAACGGCATCCGTCCCGGCGGCGGCGGCGAGGAGCTCTCCTTGAGAGAGCTTTCGGTCCTCCGTGTTGAGACGCGCCTCGAACGCTTGGGCGGCGCGTTCTTCCACGGCGGGCGGCAGCCGCCTTGTCACGAGCAGGACAGGTTTGGCCATCTCGGTCTCCTCGGTGCCGGAACGGGGATGCAAGGCGCCATGATGGCGGCTCATGGCTCAAGGCAAAAGAGGCGGGTGAATGCGGCCGCGGTTGCGCGCGCCGCTTCGGGGCGGCAGTTTGGCCGGGCAAGGAGGTGGTGAATTGCGAGGGGACGCGCCGCGCGCGGAGCCGGCCAGCGAATTCCTGACCGGAACCGTGGAGCGGGTGACCTACCACAATGCGGAGAACGGGTTCTGCGTGCTCCGGGTCCAGGCGCGCGGAAGGCGCGATCCCGTCTCCCTGGTCGGCCACGCCGCCGCCATCGCGGCCGGCGAGTTCATCCAGGCGAGCGGCACGTGGGAGAATGATCACCGCCACGGGCTGCAGTTCCGCGCGAGCTTCCTCAAATCCGTGCCGCCCACCTCGGCCGAGGGGATCGCGCGCTATCTCGGATCCGGAATGATCCGCGGCATCGGCCCGGTCTATGCGCGGCGACTCGTGCAGAGCTTCGGCGCCGATGTGCTCGACATCATCGACCGCGCGCCGGCGCGGCTCGCGGAGGTCTCGGGCATCGGGCCGAAGCGACAGCTTCGCATCCGCGAAGGCTGGGCGGAGCAGAAGGTCGTGCGCGAGATCATGCTGTTTCTGCACGGCCACGGCGTCAGCACCGCCCGTTCGGTGCGCATCTACAAGACCTACGGCGCTGAGGCGGTGCGCATCATCACCGAGAATCCCTACCGGCTGGCGCGCGATATCCGCGGCATCGGCTTTGCGAGCGCGGACACGATCGCCGCCCGGCTCGGCATCGCCAAGGATGCGCCGATTCGCATCCGCGCGGGGATCGGCCATGCGCTCACCGAGGCGATGGATGAAGGAAATTGTGGCCTGCCGCGCGAGGCGCTGCTCGATCTCACGGCACGGCTGATCGCGGTGCCGCGCGCGGATGTCGAGGCCGCGCTTGCCCATGAGCTGGAAGAGGGCGCGGTGATCGCCGACACGCTGGCGGGCGCGGAGGCGATCTTCCTCGCCGGTCTCTATCGCGCCGAGCAGGAGATCGCGGCCCGGCTCGCAACTCTTGCCGCAGGCGCGCTGCCCTGGGCGCCGATCGATCCGGAGAAGGCCATTCCCTGGGTCGAGCGGAAGACCGGCCTCGCTCTCGCCGCGAGCCAGCGCGCGGCGGTGAGCCTCGCGCTCCGGAGCAAGCTCCTCGTCATCACCGGCGGTCCCGGCGTCGGCAAGACGACCATCCTCGATGCGATCCTGCGCATCCTTCGCGCGAAAGACGTCCCCGTCCTGCTGGCTGCCCCCACGGGGCGGGCCGCCAAGCGTCTCGCCGAGAGCACCGGGCTCGAGGCGCGGACCATCCACCGCCTGCTCGAGATCAATCCCGCCACCGGCCAGTTCCGCCGCGATGCGTCCAACCCGCTCGCCTGCGATCTTCTGGTGCTCGACGAAGCGAGCATGGTCGATGTGCCGATCGCGCGCTCATTGCTGCGCGCGGTGCCGGATGGAGCCGCCATGCTCATCGTCGGCGATGTCGATCAGATCCCCTCCGTCGGCCCGGGCCAGGTGCTCGCCGACATCATCGCCTCGGGCGCCGTGCCGGTGATCCGCCTTCAGGAAGTTTTCCGCCAGGCTGCGGAGAGCCGTATCGTGCGCAACGCGCACCGCATCAATCAGGGCCTCATGCCCCAGACGGACATGGAGGGCGAGGAGTCCGACTTTCATTTCGTCTCGGCCGGCGAGCCCGAGGAAATGCTGCGCAAGCTCATCGCCCTCGTCACCGAGCGCATCCCGCGCCGCTTCGGGCTCGATCCCGTACGCGAGATCCAGGTGCTCTGCCCGATGAACCGGGGCGGGCTCGGCGCCCGCGCGCTCAATCTCGCGCTCAAGCAGGCGCTCAACCCCGTGCCGGGCGGGGAGGGGATGACCGCGCTTGGGGAAATGCCGAGCATCGAGCGCTTCGGCTTCACCTACAGCCCCGGCGATAAGGTGATGCAGGTCGAGAACGATTATGAACGTGATGTCTTCAACGGCGATCTCGGCTTCGTCCGCGCGCTCGACGCGGCGGAGAGCGAGGTCGTCGTCGCTTTCGACGGGCGTGAGGTCCGCTACGGCTTCGGCGAGCTCGACGAGCTGCAGCTCGCCTATGCCACAACCATCCACAAGGCCCAGGGCTCGGAATATCCGGCCGTGATCATTCCGCTCGCAACGCAGCATTACCCGATGCTCGCGCGGAACCTGCTCTATACCGGGATCACCCGCGGCAAGCGGCTCGTCGTCCTGCTCGGCCAGAAGCGGGCCCTGGCGATCGCGGTGCGGACGGAGGGGGCACGGCTGCGCCATTCGAAGCTCGCCGAGTGGCTGGCGCGGCCGGGGGGCAGGGCGAACAGCCGAAACGGGACAAATTTGGAAGAACGGTGATCGTTTCCTATCCGTGATCTAAGCAATGTATGAAATCGGCGAGAGGAATCGGTCAGAAACGGCAACGTGAAGGCTCCGTTTGCATCCCTGCCTCGGGCTCATCCGTATGAAGGGGAAAACCGATGAGGCATGTCATGGTCATCCGCCGCCGCCAGGGTTGGGAAATTCCCGAAGCCACGGCCACGCCGGAGAGCGTCGCGCTTGGCCGGCGCGCGTTGCTTGGCGCCGCTGCGGCAAGCCTGATCGCCCCCGCCGCAGCGCCCGCCACGGCGAAAGCGGCCGCGTCTCCCCCTGCCTCCGCCAAGCTGCCCTTCTTTCCCGGCCCGATGTCGGCCCCGGTCGATCCCCGCTATCCGCCGGGCCGGCCCATCACACCGTCGCGATATGTCTACACCTATAACAATTACTACGAGTTCGGTGACGACAAGGATATCTGGCAGGACGCCCAGGCGCTGAAGCTGCATCCCTGGAGCATCCGGATCGACGGGCTGGTCAAGAAGACGCAGACGATCGGCTTCGAGGACCTGCTCAAGCGTGTCACGCTCGAGGAGCGGCTCTACCGGCATCGCTGCGTCGAGGCCTGGGCGATCACCGTCCCCTGGACTGGCTTTCCCCTGAAGCAGCTGCTCGCCATCGCCGAGCCGCTCTCCGGCGCCAAATACGTCGTCTTCCGCACGGTCGCCGACCGCAAGGCCATGCCCGGGCTGCGCCAGATCTGGTATCCCTGGCCCTATACCGAGGGGCTGACGATGGCGGAGGCCGCGAACGAGGTCGCGTTCCTCGCCGTCGGCCTTTATGGCAAGCCGCTCACCCCGCAGAATGGCGGGCCGATCCGGCTGGTCGTGCCGTGGAAATACGGGTTCAAATCCGCCAAGGCGATCGTCCGGGTGAGCTTCACCGAGGAGCGGCCGGCCACCTTCTGGGAGACGCTGGATGCCAGCGAGTACGGCTTCTGGGCGAACGTGAACCCGGCCGTCCCGCACCCGCGCTGGAGCCAGGCGCGCGAGCGGCTGATCGGCCTGGACGAGGTGGTGCCGACTCAGATCTACAACGGCTATGGCGAATGGGTCGCCAGCCTGTATACAGGGATCAAGGGACAGCAACTCTTCCGGTGACGCTCTGGTGATACTTCGCAGGGCCCTGGCGGTTTGTGCGGCCGCCTTGATGGTCGCGGCCTTCGCGCTCGCCACGCTCGAGCCGCCGGACATGCCGCTCGGCTCGTTTCTTTACAGCGTGGATGCCGGGTTTCTGAACTTCCTCCAGGCGGGGATCCAGCACCATCTGGCGCCCTGGCTGTGGGACAAGGTGGTGGTGCCGCTGCTGTTGCGGCCGGCCTGGCTCCTGCCGGTGGCGGTGGGCATCGTTTGCGCCGGGGCCGCGACGAGCCTCGCCATCGCGGCCAATCCCCGCTCCACCCGCCGCTGGCGGAGCTGAGCGGCCCTTCTTCCCTTCCGGCCCGGCCGGCTGCTCCGCTCGCTTCGTCCCGGTTTTCACGATAAAGATCGCAACGAATTCCGCGCCCAGGGGAGAGGGGGCGGGAATGGAGCGGAACTGAAGCGGAAAGAGAAAAGCGAAAACCGGGAAGGAGCGCATCATGAGCTGGCTCACCGAGGCGACGCCCGCCGCCGCCCCCGGCCCTTGCAGCGCCGTCGATCTCGTGGTCGAGCCGGGCGTGAAGGACCTCGGTGGCTTTCGCGTCCGCCGCGCGCTGCCGACCGCGAAGCGGCGGATGGTCGGCCCCTTCATCTTCTTCGATCACATGGGTCCGGTGCAGTTCGCGCCGGGGCAGGGGATCGATGTGCGGCCCCATCCCCATATCGGGCTCGCCACCCTGACCTATCTCGTCGCCGGCTCGATCATGCACCGCGACACCCTCGGCAGCGCCGAGCGAATCACGCCGGGCGCCGTCAACTGGATGACCGCCGGGCGCGGCATCGCCCATTCCGAGCGCACGGATGTCGTGGCACGCGCGGATGGGGAGCTCATGCAGGGCATCCAGAGCTGGGTCGCGCTGCCCCGCGCCGATGAGGAGACAACGCCCGGCTTTCATCACTACGCGGCCGAGAGCCTGCCGCGGCTCGAGGAGCCCGGTCTCGCGGCGCGGCTGATCGCGGGCGCGGCCTTCGGCCTTGCCTCGCCCGTCCGCACCTTCTCGGATATGTTCTATCTCGATGTGCAGCTCGAGGCCGGGGCCACGATGCCTCTGCCCGCCGACCCCCCCGAGCGCGCGGTCTATCTCCTCGAAGGGGAGGTGGAGATCGCCGGCGAGGCGTTTGCCGCCCCCCGGCTGCTCGTCTTCCGCCCCGGAGATCCGATCAGCCTCCGCGCCAGGGAACTCACCCGGCTGCTCGCGCTCGGCGGCGAGCCGATGGACGGGCCGCGCCACATCTGGTGGAATTTCGTCTCGAGCTCGCAGGACCGGATCGAGCAGGCCAAGGCGGACTGGAAATCCGGCAAATTCGGCCTTGTCCCCGGCGACGAGACGGAGTTCATACCGCTTCCAGAATGAGGTCGGCGTGGCCGGCCGGAACTCATTGGGAAGGGAGCCAGCAAGGGATGCGAAGGACGACGATGAACCGGCCGCTGGCCTGTGGGGCGGCTGCGGTCTTTGCCTCGCTGCTTGCCGGCTGCGCCTATAACGGCCCGACCGCGGCGCAGCCGGGGCCCGCTCCGCCGATCCCCGCCGAGACCGGAACGGCGCCCCTGCCGCCCGGCACCGCTGCCTCGGTGGCCCCGGCGCCGCAGAACGGCGAGTATGTCGGCACGGGCATCAATGTCACCAATCCCGGGGCGGTCTGCGCCCTCAAGATCCGCGTCTATAATTTCTTCGTTGACGGCAATCGTGTGAAGTTCGGCGCCTATCGCGGTGTGATCCAGCCGGATGGCTCGCTCCATATGCAGGCCGGACCCACCTACATTTACGGCCAGTTCATCGGCAACCATTTCGATGGGCGCTTCTGGCGCGTCCAGCCCGCCTGCACCTACGATCTCTCGCTCGATCCCGCCGGTTAGAGCGGATCGCGACCGGGCGGAATCGGCTGATCGCGTGAAGATGTTCGCAAAACAAATGCATAGAGCGGATTGTGTGAGTCCGTGTAAACGCAATTCGCTCTAAAGGTCGCGATTGCGAATTTCACCGGCCGGTGAAGCGCGGCTTCTCCTTGGCCAGGAAAGCACGGAATGCGTTCTGGAAATCCTCCGTCTCGGCGAACCCGTTGGCTTCCGCCTGCTCGGCCTCGCTGAGCGGGAGCGGCCCGCGCAGGCGGCGGATCGCCTGCTTGTGGAAGCGCGCCGAAAGCGGGCTTCCCTCGGCGATCCGCTCGGCGAGCGCGAAGGCCGCCGCCTCCACCTCCCCATCCGGCACCACGCGTGAAAGCAGCCCCTTCTCGTAGGCTTCCCGGCCGTTGAAGATTCGCCCCTCGATCAGAAGCTCGGCCGTGACCCCGCTGCCGACGAGCGAGAGAATCGGGTCGATCTCGGCATAGGAATACCAGATGCCGAGATTGCGGGCGGTGATGCCGAAGCGGATCCCTTCGCCGCCGACGCGGAAATCGCACATCGTGGCAATCCCGGCGCCGCCCCCGATGCAGGCCCCCTCGATCAGCGCCACCACCGGATGACGGCAGAGCCGAACGGACTGCATGCCGTGATGGACGGAATCGGCATAGCGGTCCTCGAGCGCGCGGGTGCCCCGCTCGGCTGCGAAGGCGCCGATATCGGCGCCGGCCGAGAAGCTGCCCCCGGTGCCGCGCAGCACGACGGTGCGGAGCGAATCCTCGGCGGAAAGTGCGGCCATCGTCTCGGCAAGCCCTTCCCACATCGCCCGGTTGAAGGCGTTGCGCACCTCCGGCCGGTTGAAGGTCACGGTGGCGATGACACCTTCGCGGGAGACCGGCAGATGGGGGTGCGGCATCCTCGTTCTCTCCTTGCCTTTGGGGGGTGTCCCAGGGTGTCATCGTGCCTGGGGCCGGTCCATCCCGCCCCGTCGGGCCACCCCGTCGGGCCACCCCGTCGGGCCACCCGGTCCGGCCCGGCATGAAGAGCGATTCGCGCCCTTGCAATCCAAGAACAAAACTGAAACTCTGTGTTGGCGCCGCTACGGAGGAAGCAAGAAAACTCACTCTATATAGTGGCAAGGAGAAAGCCCGCTCACTACATGTTGTCAACATCAGCGCAATGCGCGCATGATCTCGAATCTCAGTCAGCCGCAGGGGGATCCACCGTGCTCGACGCAGTACAGATGCAGGGTCGCCATCAGGTTCGTGTGGATCATTCGCGTGACGCGGCGCTGACCGAGTTCGGTCGCGCCACCTTGACCGACCGCTATCTGATGCCGGGCGAAAACTTTCAGGATCTCTTCGCGCGCGTGGCGAGCTATTACGGGGACGATGCCGCGCACGCGCAGCGCATCTATGACTATATCAGCCGCTTCTGGTTCATGCCGGCGACGCCTGTGCTCTCGAACGGCGGCACCAATCGCGGCCTGCCGGTCTCCTGCTTTCTCAACGAAGCCTCGGACAGTCTCGAAGGCATCGTCGATCTCTGGAACGAGAATGTGTGGCTCGCCTCGAAGGGCGGCGGAATCGGCAGCTATTGGGGCAATCTCCGCTCGATCGGCGAAAAGGTCGGGCAGAACGGGAAAACGTCCGGCGTCATTCCCTTCATCCGCGTGATGGACAGTTTGACACTCGCCATTTCGCAGGGCTCGCTCCGCCGCGGCTCGGCGGCCGTCTATCTGCCGCTCTCGCATCCCGAGATCGAGGAATTCGTCGAGATGCGCCGGCCGACCGGCGGCGATCCCAATCGCAAGGCGCTCAATCTTCATCATGGCGTGCTGGTGCCGGATGAATTCATGCGCGCGGTCGAGGCGGATGAGGCATGGCCCCTCGTCTCACCGAAGGACGATAGCATCGTCCGCAGCATTTCGGCCCGTGCGCTCTGGATTCGCATCCTCACCGCACGTGTCGAGACGGGCGAGCCCTATCTCGTCTTCAGCGATCACGTGAACCGCGCGCGGCCCGAGCATCACAAGCTCGCGGGGCTGGAGGTGAAGACCTCCAACCTCTGCAGCGAGATCACGCTGCCCACGGGGCGGGACCGCCATGGCCGTGAGCGCACCGCCGTCTGCTGCCTCTCCTCGCTCAATCTCGAAACCTGGCTCGAGTGGCACGAGCATCCGCTCTTCATCGAGGATGTGATGCGCTTCCTCGACAACGTTTTGCAGGACTTCATCGACCGCGCGCCGCCGGAGATGGAGCGGGCGCGCTATTCCGCGATGCGCGAGCGTTCGGTCGGCCTCGGCGTGATGGGCTTCCACGGGTTTCTCCAGTCCCAGAACGTGCCGTTCGAGAGCGCGGTCGCGAAGGTCTGGAACAGGCGGATGTTCAGGCATATCCGCGCCCAGGCGGATGCCGCCTCGCGCATGCTCGCCGAGGAGCGCGGGGCCTGCCCGGATGCCGCCGATTTCGGCGTCATGGAGCGTTTCTCGCACAAGCTCTCGATCGCGCCCACTGCCTCGATCTCGATCATCGCCGGCAATTCGAGCCCTGGGATCGAGCCGATCGCCGCCAATGTCTTCCTCCAGAAGACGCTCTCGGGCAGCTTCGCCGTGCGCAACCGTTTCCTCCAGAAGGTGCTCGCCGCGAAGGGAAAGGATACGGAAGAGATCTGGTCCTCGATCACGCGGACCAGCGGCAGCGTCCAGCATCTCGATTTTCTTTCCGAGCAGGAGAAGGCGGTGTTCAAGACCGCCTTCGAGCTCGACCAGCGCTGGATGATCGAGCATGCGGCCGACCGCGCGCCCTATATCTGCCAGAGCCAGTCGGTGAACCTCTTCCTGCCGGCCAACGTGCATAAGCGCGACCTGCACCAGATCCATCTCATGGCATGGAAGCGCGGTCTCAAATCGCTCTATTACTGCCGCTCGCTCTCGCTTCAGCGGGCAGACAATGTGGGCGAGAAGGCAGTGCGCCCGACCGAGCTTTCTTCCATTGCCGCCGAAGCCGAATTGCCTCTCGTGGTGGCGAAGCAGCCGGAAGCGGCGAAGATGTTGGATTACGAAGAGTGCTTGGCGTGCCAGTGAATCTGTCGACATACTTTGGCGGGGTGCGCTAGCTCTCGTTTGGGGTATTGAAAATGGTTAAACCACGTAAACCAACAAAGGTACATTTGTCTCGAGCGGCCAAGGACATGCACAGTCGTAATTCTAAGGTTCGACGGGAAGCGGCAGAGGTTATGGCAGTCGCTCCGCGCCGAAAACCGAAGCTCAAGAAGTAGTTCGATGTCTTCCGTTGTGAGCGCAGAACTATACCGTGGCCGTGAAATTGCGGTGATCAAGGAGGGGGACTGCTGGCAAGCATGTATCGTCAATTTAGGCGTACGAACGATGCTATTTTCGAAAGCAAAGGACGCAATTAACGACGCCAAGGCATACATTGATTGTCTTCGGTCATTCCCGTCTTAACAACAGCTAATCTGAGTGAAGAAACCTTGTTACTGTTTAGGTGGCTCTAAGATATGAAATCCGACCTCCTGACCGAAAATCCGGTCTACAAGCCCTTCCGCTACCCTTGGGCGTACGAGGCGTGGCACACGCAGCAGCGCGTGCACTGGTTGCCCGAGGAAGTGCCGCTCGCTGACGATGTCAAGGACTGGCACCGGAACCTCACCAAGGCGGAACGCAATCTGCTCACCCAGATCTTCCGCTTCTTCACCCAGGCCGATGTCGAGGTGAACAATTGCTACATGAAGCACTATTCGCAGGTGTTCAAACCCACCGAAGTGCTCATGATGCTCTCCGCCTTCTCCAATATCGAGACGGTCCATATCGCGGCCTACGCGCATCTGCTCGACACGGTGGGCATGCCGGAGACGGAGTACCAAGCCTTCCTCAAATACAAGGAGATGAAGGACAAATACGATTATATGCAGGCATTCTCAGTGGAGAATCGCTTCGAAATTGCAAAAACCCTCGCGGCATTCGGCGCATTCACCGAGGGACTTCAGCTCTTCGCCTCTTTCGCCATTCTCCTCAACTTTCCGCGATTCGGAAAGATGAAGGGCATGGGCCAGATCATCTCGTGGTCGGTCCGAGACGAGACTCTGCATTGCAATTCCGTCATTCGCCTTTTTCGCACCTTCGTGCAGGAGAATCCGGAGAT
>DATJLS010000024.1:0-48861 GCA_035509315.1 Acetobacteraceae bacterium
CCGCATCTTCGACAGTGCCGACGCCCTCGTCGATCACTGTTGCGACGCCTGGAACAAATTGGCCGATCAGCCGTGGAGGATCATGTCCATCGGCTTGCGCAAATGGGCACATGGGTTCTGATCACTGAGTCTTGGTATTAGCTGGCCACAGCCGCGCCAGAACCGAGAGCATGGATCCACGATGTCACTGTGCCAGCAGCGTGGCGCATGTCTCCTGTCGCCAAACCTGAAATGCCATGCCATGCGAGGCCCGGTAGCTGTCGGCCGCCATTCGATGGCGTCGTGGGTGGAACTGTCCATAGATGAACGCGTGCGCCGACAGGAAGCACTGGGTCCGCGGAGCCGACTTGAAGCGTTGCATCTGCTGCTCCCGACGCCGCGTTGGTCGATGTGAGTTCTCTGCTCGATTATTCAGGTATCGGCTTGGTCGGTGCTCGACACCGGGAAGCAACTGACACCGTACGACGCCGTAGCTCCGCAGCTTGTCGATCACGATCACTCGCGGCAGATATTCCAGACCCTATGTCTGCCTATCACCCGGCAGACATAGGGTCCAGTGCGCGATCGCCGAAGGTGGAATCACCGGAGGTCTCTCTCACGCGGGAAAACGAATGGCGAGGGCGGGATAAGGCGGTTTTCTTCACTGCCTCGCCGCCTGTTCAGGCCAAGGCGAACTCGGTCCTCCGGCCAAAATCGAGGGTCGCGAGGCGATCGGCGAGGCCGAGCGTGGTGAGGGCCTGGACGAAATCCTTCTGGCTTTCGGTGAAATGGACCCAGCCATCATTATGCACCGCGACAATGCGCGCCTGGGGAAAGGCGTGCGCGGTCTCGATCGCGTCGTTATTGTCCATCGTCACATGGAACGGACCGCGCGGCTTGGCCGCGCCAGCGAAGAGGATGACGAGGCGCGGGCGGAAACGGCGCGAGATCTCGGCAACGCCCTCATACCAGACCGTATCGCCGCTGATATAGATCGCATCACCCGGCTGCTCGGTCCCGAGCACGAAGCCGATGACATCGCCCGTCATGGGCTCGATACCGGGGGGGCCGTGCCGCGCCGGCGTTGCCGTGACGAAGAGGCGCGCGCCGCCCGCCGCGGTCAGGCTGGCCGTTTCCCAGGGCACGAGGCCGCGCGCGATCGGGCCGAGACGATCCGCGCCCACGCTCGTCGTGAAGGTCGGGCCGGCAGTCTCGAGGAGCGTGCGGCCTGCGCGGTCCAGATTGTCGAAATGCTGGTCATGGCTGAGCAGCACCGCGTCGAGCGGGCCGATCGCGTCCGCGCCGATCGCGGGACCGCGGGTTTTCTCGAGCACGATGCCGCGCGATTCGTATTGCCCGGGGGCATCGAAGGTCGGGTCGGTGAGAAGCCGAAAGCCGGCAAGCTCGATCAGAACGGTGGGGCCGCCGATCAGCGTCAGTGCTGCGATGGATTCCGCCATGCGAGGAACTCCCGAAGAGAGGCCGGAATTATGCTGGCCGTTGTGCCGACGCGAACGGGATCGGCAGGCGAGAAACTCAGATGGATGCCGCGTTGAGCGCGGGTTCGGCCTGGTTCGAACCGGCCTGGAGGAAGGCGCGGATCGAGCGGCAGGCCTGGCGCAGACGGTGGCTGTTCTCGACCAGAGCGATACGCACGAACCCCTCCCCATGCTCGCCGAAGCCGATGCCGGGAGAGACCGCGACCTTCGCCCGCTGGAGCAGGAGCTTGCTGAATTCGAGGCTGCCCAGGGAGGCATAGCGCGGCGGGATCGGCGCCCAGGCGAACATCGAGCCATCCGGTGAAGGCACCTGCCAGCCGGCATTGGCAAGGCCGCGGATCAGCACGTCCCGCCGCTCCCTGTAGAGCGCGCGAAGCTCGGCCACGCAGTCCTGCGGCCCGTTCAATGCCGCCGTGGCCGCGACCTGGATCGGGGTGAAGGCACCGTAATCGAGATAGGATTTCATCCGCGCGAGCGCGCTGATGAGCCGCGGATTGCCGGCGGCGAAGCCCATGCGCCAGCCCGGCATGGAATAGGTCTTGGAAAGGCTCGTGAATTCCACGGCAATATCCTTCGCTCCCGGAATCTGGAGGAGCGAGGGCGGCGGCCGGTCGTGAAAATAGATCTCGGCATAGGCGAGGTCCGACATCACCCAGATCTCGTGTCGCCGGGCGAAGGACACGATCTCGCGGTAAAAATCGAGATCGGCGAGATAGGCCGTCGGATTGGACGGGAAATTGACGATCAGCGCGGTCGGCTTCGGCACCGAATGGCGGACGGCGCGGTCGAGCGCGCGAAGCATCTCCTCATCCGGCGCGGCCGGCACGGAACGCACCGCCGCACCCGCGATGATGAAGCCGAACTGGTGGATGGGATAGGAGGGATTGGGCGCGAGGATCGTATCGCCGGGCGAGGTGATGGCCGAGGCGAGATTGGCAAGCCCCTCCTTCGAGCCGAGGGTGGCGATCACCTCGGTCTCGGGATCGAGCGGGACATCGAAACGGCGCCGGTAATAGGCGGCGAGCGCGCGCCGCAGCCCGGGGATGCCCTTGCTCACCGAATAGCGGTGGGTGCGCGGGTCCTGCACCGCCTCCACGAGCTTGGCCACGATATGGGGTGGGGTGGCGCTGTCCGGGTTGCCCATGCCGAGATCGATGATGTCTTCCCCGGTCGCGCGGGCGCGCGCCTTGGCCGTGTTCACTTCCGCGAACACATAGGGCGGGAGGCGGCGGATTCGGTGGAATTCTTCGGACATGGCAGATCGGAGGCGCGTTTTACGGCAATTCACCGCGAGTCCCAAGGCCCATCCTCCGGGGCGGGGCGCTCCCGACGCCACCGCGTCATATTTCCCGGTGCCTCCCGCCATGTGAGGAACGGTTGAGGAAATGGGCGACGACCACGGCATTGTTGCGCTCGGCATCGTGCGCGGCGAAGAGGAGAGTCACCGTGCCGCGCGCGAGCCGCTCCCTGAGCGGCGAAAGAGCCGCCTCGTTCTCGGCAAGCTCGGCTTCGTAGCGGCGAGAGAACTCCTCCCATCGCTCGGGACGATGGCCGAACCATTGGCGAAGCGCCGTGCTCGGCGCTGCATCCTTGAGCCAGAGATCGATCCCGGCCCTGGCGCGCGCGAGCCCGCGCGGCCAGAGCCGATCGACAAGCACTCGCGCGCCATCCGCCGTCTCGGGCGGATCGTAAACGCGCTTGAGCCGGATCATGCTCATGCCGTGTGGACCTTTATGAGCCTGGCTTAGAGCGAATTGCGTTTGCACGGGCTCACGCAATCCGCTCTATGTATTTGTTTTGCGAGCATCTTCACGCGATCAACCGCTTCCGTCTGATCGCGATCTGCTCTAAAGGATTTTGTCCCGCTCGGACCAACACCCGCCGCGCGCGAAAGGCTTGCCGCGATCCGTTCGGCCAGCAGCGTGAAACGCGCCGCCGCGGGGGCTGGACAAATCTCCACCGCAGTCGCGCGCCAAAGCGCGAGCCAACGGGCGAAATGTTTTCCCGCGATTGGCAGAAGCCGATGCCTTTCGAGCGGATTCCCATGGTACCGTCCGCTCATCAGCGCGACCGAGGACCAGAAATCCGTGATGCGGGCGAGATGGGATTCCCAATCGGTCACGCGCGCGAAGATCGGGCCGAGCACGGGATCGAAGCGCGCGGCTTCATAGAAGCGCCGGACCTGCAATGCGATCATGGCTTCGTCGATGCCGGTCTCATCCGCAACGGCGGCGCCATAGCGCGCCCGCCGGATGAATCTCTCGGATGGTGGCGCGGGGGTCATCCGGTCTTCACTCCTTCTTATCACGATCTTCATGATATCCTCCTATTGTGGTATCTGAAATACCAATTATGGTGAGGTGCCATGCGCCTCATGAGCTTCACCGATTTCGGCCTCCGTGCGCTGATGCTGCTCGGCACCGCGCCGGAACGCGCGCGCACCAGCGAGGATCTTGCCCGCGCGCTCGGAATCTCCCGCCACCATCTTGTCAAGGTGCTCCAGCATCTCGCCGCTGCGGGCTATGTGCGAACCGTGCGTGGCGCGGGTGGCGGCGTGCGGCTCGCCCGTCCCGCCGCCGCGATCCGACTCGGCGAGGCAGTGGCCTATCTCGAGCGCGGCCAGCCGCTCGTCGAGTGTTTCCGCGCCGATGGCGGAGCCTGCCCGCTCACGCCTTCCTGCCGCCTGCGCGCCGCGCTTTCCCGCGCGCGCGCCGCGTTCCTCGAAAGTTTGAACGGCGAAACACTCGCGGATTGTGTCACAGCGAGAGCGTGACGACCGGAGGTGGAATCACGTAGGTAATCATGCTGCCGGCGGTTGAATATGAGAGAGCGCTTCTCCAAGAGACCCGATCCTTGAGGAGGGTGGAGACCCAGCCTCATTCGAACCGCCGGCTTTTAATTTATCACGTTGATATCATGAGGAATTTATCCATGTTCGGAAGGCAGTCGGGCCTTTCCGGCATTGCTGCCCGAGGGCGCGGCTCTTTTCCGGCGGCTGCGTGAGATGTCTATTTTGCGTCTGTTGCGTGACACTGACTAGACAAGCTAGATATAGGTCTATAGGGAGATGGAATACGCCTGGGGTCTTTCCACAATCATGCTTCCCAACGGCATGCTTCCTAACGGAACACTTCTCGCGTGGATCGAGCGGCGGGGTGACGAATTTCTCGCCGCCCTCGTCGGTGCACCGGTGGCCGACATCCGCCCGCCTGCAACACGATTGTGCGCTTCGTCCGCCAAGGCTCGGCAATGGATCGAAGATGAGGCCGCAGCTCTTGGTCTCCCGATCCAATGGGTCGCCAACCGGCCAGGGGGATAGGGCCTGACCCGGCCCCCTCTTTCGGCTTCGGCACGTCGCAAAATAGAAATATTTACAATCCAGAATATCACGTTTCTCGAACGGAGAACGACAGAGCCCGCTGTTCCATGAGCATTGGTCCCGCCCTGTCTTGTGGAAAGATGTCTTGTGGAAAGAGAGGTGTGGATCGTCCTTGAAGAAACCCCGCCAAAAGGGTTCGTTTGGCAATCCTTCTCATACGATCAGCTGATTCCACGCGATCACGATCTGTTCTTTTCGGCGGGCATTCCTCGGAAACTTGACTGCGTCGCGCGAGTCTGCCGACCGATGACAAACGAATCTCATGCCTTGTCATTCGTCTCCAGAAATCTCAGCACGTTACATGCGCTGGCGGAACAGGATGGTTTTTCATCATCGCCCTTGAGAGTCGATATTTTGGGGAACGTCGCAACGCGAATCCAGGGCGTGCCAGACAGGCGCTTGCGGACAGGATTGCTTATGTTCCGACGACGAGCGCGGCGCGGAGGCAGAGGCCATTTCCTGCCTGCCCCGTTCGTCATTCGGTTCCATCATCAGAACATCAAACTCTCGGCTCATTTGCATGGTCAGATGAAAATCTGGAACGGTGTATTGACGTCCCTGTGCCATTCCATCGTTCGGAGGAGATCTGGACCTTGAAGGCATCACCGCAGGATCCTGCGCCCGAACGGAACGGATACGCTTCACGCTTCGTTTTATTGAGCAGATTCATTGGCTTCCGGATCGTTTCGCGGTTTCGCGCCAAGCCTTCTTGATCTAGGCTCGGAAGGGTGCGCTCCTTCCTGCGGCCCGCTTCCCTGATCGTGCTCGCCGTGGTCGGCTCGAGCGTCCGCGCGGCGTCCCCGCAGCCTTATCACGTGAACCTCGCCGCCACCGGCAACGCGGTGCTCGATGCGGCGCTCACGGCAAGCTCAACCCTGATCAGCCTGCGCACCGCCGCCCCGGTCGGCCCCTTCGCCTTGATCGGGCGCGCCCGCAACGATGCCGGCCGCTTCCGCCTGGCGCTCGAAAGCTTCGGCTATTACGACGGCACGGTCGATATCCGCATCGACGGGCATCCGCTCGACGATTCCCGCCTGCCGGACCTTCTTGCCGCCATGCCCGAGTCGCCGCCGGTCGCGGTCGATGTCAGCTTCTCGCTCGGACCGCTCTTTCATCTCGGCCAGGTGAGAATCGCGGGCGCCGTGCCAGAAAAAGCGCGCGCCGCGCTCGCGCTTTCCACAGGCCAACCGGCCCGCGCCGCCGATGTGCTGGCGGCCCGCACCCGCCTGCTCACGGCCTTGCAGAATGAAGGCTATGCGCTCGCCAAGGTCGAGGAGCCGCTGGCGATCCTTCACCCGGAGAGCCGGACGCTCGATATCACCTTCACGGCCAAGACCGGTCCGCGCGTCGATCTCGGCCCGATCCGCGTCACCGGCCTCAAGACCGTCAATCCTTCGTACGTGCAACGCCGCCTCACGATCCATCAGGGCGAGCGGTTCGATCCTGCCAAGCTCGCCGCTGCGCGCCAGGATCTCGCTTCACTCCCCATCTTTGCCGCGGTCAGCATCCAGCCGGCCACGGCGACCAACGCGGAAGGAGAGCTCCCCGTCACCGTGAATTTGGCCGAGCGGCCGCTGCATGTGGTGAGCCTCGGCGCCTCCTACTCCACCGATCTCGGGATCGGCCTCAACGCCTCGTGGGAGGACCGCAACCTCTTCGGCAATGCGGAGGATCTGAAACTCTCCGCCGGCGCCACCCTTGGCGGTACCGCCGTCAATGGACCCGGCTACGATCTCAACGCGACCTTCACCAAGCCCGACTTCCTGGTCCGTGACCAGGTGCTTACCGTGAGCCTTGGCACGGTCGACCAGAATCTCGACGCCTATGACCAGATCGCCGTCATCGGCAGCGTCGGCCTCACCCGCCCGCTGCTGCCCCACCTCACCGGCAACATCGCCATCGCGGCCGAGCAGGAGCGGATCACTCAGGATGGGATCACGAACGATTTCACCCTGATCGGCCTGCCTTTCGGGCTCACCTACGATTCGACCGACAGCCTTCTCGCGCCGACCCGCGGCGTGCGCGCCAACGTCACTATCACCCCCACCGATTCCTTCGGTCCGCATCCGAGCGAGTTTGTCCTCGCCCAGCTCGGCGCCTCCACCTATCTCGATTTCTCCCGCTACGCCGGCGAGGCGCCCGGCCGGAGCATACTCGCCGTGCGGGGGCTGATCGGCTCGGCGCTCGGGACCAGCCTCGACGCCCTTCCGCCGGACAAGCGTTTCTATGCCGGCGGCACCGGCACCATTCGCGGCTTCAAATATCTCTCCGTGGGACCCGCCTTTCCGGATGGCTCACCCAAGGGCGGCAGCTCGATCGATACGGGCACGCTCGAGCTGCGCCAGCGGGTCTGGGGCAACTGGGGCGCGGCGGCCTTTGTCGATGCCGGGCAGGTCAGCGCCGGCAGCACGCCTTTCTCCGCACCGCCCAGCGTCGGCGTCGGCGGCGGGCTACGCTATTATACGCCCATCGGCCCGATCCGGCTCGACGTGGCCTTCCCGGTCAAACGGCTGCCGGGCGGCGATACATTCGAGCTCTATATCGGTCTTGGCGAGGCATTCTGATGGGGCGGATCGCCAAACGAATTGCCCAAGGGATTGCCAAGTGGACGGGGATCATGCTGGCCGGCGCCGTCGGCGTGGCGCTGCTGTTGCTGGCCACCCTCCTGCTCGGCGCCAATACCGATCCCGGGCGAAAAGTGCTCGTCTGGCTCGTGCCTCATGTCACAGGCGGGGAGGTGCGGGTGGAAGGACTCTCCGGCAGCTTTCCCCGCGCGTTCCGGGCGCAGAGCCTGACGCTCGCCGATGCCTCCGGCCCCTACCTTACCGGGCGTGATGTCGCAGTGGATTGGCAGCCGCTTCGCATGTTGCATGGCGCGATCATCGTCGATCGCCTCACGAGCGCGGAAATCCGCCTCCTCCGGCTGCCCAAATCGAATGGAAATAGTTCATCTAAATCTTTGAATATAAAAGTAAAATCATTCTCCATCGGTAGGCTCGATCTGCCCGCCTCGCTCACCGGCACGCCGGCAAGTCTCACTGCCAGCGGCACCCTCGAGCAAAGGCCGGACGGAACCGAGGCGCTTTCGCTCGATGCGCGTCGGCTGGACAGCGGCGGCCTCTATCGTGTGACCGCCCGTCTCACGCCGCGCGAGGTTGCGCTCAGCGCCCATATCGAGGAACCGGCACAAGGCCTGCTGGCACGGCTTGCGGGGCTGCCCAATCTCGGCGCGATCCATCTCATGGCCTCGCTCTCCGGTCCGCGAACTGCGATTGCCACCAATTTCGCCGTCACCGCCGGCCCGCTCTCCGCGCACGCAAAAGGCACGATCGATCTTGCGCGGAAATCGGCCGACCTGACCCTTGATGCCGCCGCACCTTCGATGAAGCCGCGGCCCGGCGTTTCCTGGCAAAGCGTTTCTCTTCATGCCCGCGTCGCTGGCCCGTTCGCCAGGCCCTTTCTGAATGGAACCCTTGATCTTGAAAGACTTTCCGCAGCCGGCGCCGAGATTGGGCGCATCGCGGCCGCGATCCGGGGCGATGAGGGGGAAGCACGCCTCAAGGCCATGGTCTCCGGCATCGTGCTGCCCGGACCGGCGAAAGACCTCCTTGCGGCAGCCCCCCTCACGCTTTCGGCCGATGCGCATCTCGGTGAGGCGGGCCGGCCGGTCTCCTTCACTCTCGATCATCCTTTGATCGCCGCCTCCGGCATCGCGCGGACCGAAGGCGAGCCCTCGCTCAACGCGACGATCACGCTGCCCGATCTCGCGCCGCTTGCTTCGCTCGGCGGCGTCGCGCTCAAGGGGCAAGGCCACCTCAGGATCGCGGCCGAGGAAGGGGCGGACGGGCTGGCGCTGAATCTGGAAGGCGGCCTTGGCCTCAGCGGCGGCGTGGCGCCGCTGCTCGCGCTTCTCGGTCCCGCGCCACGCTTCTCGCTTGCCGTCCGGCTGGCGGGCAGCGATGTGCATCTCTCGCACCTCTCGCTCTCCGGCACCGCCCTCTCGCTCGGCGCGCAGGGAAGCCTTGTCGCGCAGAAGCTCGCGCTGGGCTGGACCGCTTCGCTCAGGGACCTCTCCGTCCTCGCTGTCGGCGTGAGCGGCATGCTGGACGCGAAAGGGCAGGTCGATGGACCCATGGACTCGCTTGCGCTCGATGCCGATCTCACCGGCAGGCTCGGGGCCGCGAACTTCTCCCCGGAGCCCGTGCGGGCCCATCTGGCCGTGCACGGCCTGCCTGACACCCCTACCGCCGAGCTCACCGCCGCGGGAACGATCGTGGGCGCGCCGCTTCGCCTGGCGCTTTCCGCCGCACGCTCGGCCGGCACGCTGACGGTTGCCATCCATGAAGCGGAATGGAAGAGCGCCCGGGCTGGAGGCCGGCTCGCGATCCGTGGCAGCAACGCACCTTCCGGCAAGATCAATTTTTCAATCAATAGCTTGGAAGATTTTTCTCAGATTCTTCATGCGCCTGTTCGTGGCTCGATCGCCGGTTCACTTTCGGCCGCCGCCTTGCCCGCTTCGTCCGGGCCGCCCCGGCTGACACTTGATCTTACGGCAGAAAATCTCGCCGCTTCCGGTGCTTCGGTTGGAAACGCGGTCCTTGCGGCCAATATCCTCGATCCGCTCGGGGATCGCCGACTCGAAGCCCGCCTGACGCTCACGGGCATTGCCGCCGGCGGCCTCACAGGCGCCTCGGCCCAGCTCTCCGCATCCGGGCCGATGAATGCCGTGGCGCTTCAGGTCTCGGCCTCCACGCCCGCCTTCAACGGGGCGAGCGTCGCGGCAACGGCAACGCTCGATTCAACCCGTAGCGAAGTGAACCTTTCCGCCCTCACCGCGCACTGGCATGGCACGACGCTTCGCCTGCTCGCGCCGGCGCGGATCGCCTATGCGCCGGGGCTTTCGGTCGCGAATCTGGGGCTCGGCATGGCGGGGGCCGAATTCTCCGCCAATGGCCGCATCCAGCCCGACCTCGCCCTGACCGTCGGCGCCCACAACATCACCCCTGCCCTGCTCGCGCCGTTCGCGCCCGGCCTCCAGGCCAAAGGTCGCCTCGATGCGGACGCGACACTTTCCGGCTCACTCGCGGCCCCTGCCGGGCATCTCTCCATCCGCGGCAGCGGGCTTGGCCTCGCTTCGGAATTCACGGCCGGCCTTCCGCCCGCGTCGCTTCAGGCCACCGCCGATCTGGCGGGAAGAGAAGCACGGATAACGGCCGGTCTTTCGGCCGGCGCGAGCACGCACCTCACTCTCTTCGGAACGGTTCCGCTGGCGCCCGCGGGCGCGCTCAACCTCGCCGCGCGCGGCGCCATCGATCTCGGGATCCTGGACCCGATCCTGACCGCGGAGGGCAGGCGCGTCGAAGGCACGCTCGCACTCGATGCAGAGGTGACCGGCAGCACCGCGAAACCCGTGCTCACCGGCACGGTCCGGCTGAGCGGAGGCACGCTCGTCGATTATGCGAACGGCGTGTCGATCCGGGATCTCTCCGGTGAAATCAGCGCCGCCGGAGACACGGTGAGGATCGCGCGGCTGGAAGGCCGGGCGGGGACGGGGACGATCGGGCTCTCGGGCAGCATCGGGGTCTTCGCCCCCGATCTGCCCGTCAATCTCGTCATCACTGCCCGCGATGCGGAGCTGCCGCAATCCGATCTGATGACCATGCGCTTCGATTCCGATCTCGCGATCCGAGGCGAGGCCGAGGGAAATCTCGCGGCGAGCGGGACGGTGAGGATCCGGCGCGCCGAGATCCGCATCCCGGACCGCCTGCCACCAAGCATTCCCGTGCTGCATGTCGTCCGGGCGGGAAGCAAGCCGCCGCCCCCGTCCGCGCCGGGGCCGGACATCGCGCTCAATCTCACCATCAGCGCGGCGCGCGAGATCTTCGTGCGCGGGCGGGGAATCAACACCGAGTTCGGCGGCCATATCCATATCGGCGGCACCGCTGCCTCGCCTCTTCCGGAAGGGAACTTCACCCTGGTGCGCGGCCAGGTCAGCCTGGCCGGCAAGACCCTCACCTTCAGCTCGGGGACGATCGGCTTCAATGGCAACAGCCCCGAGGACCCGACCCTCGATCTCGTCGCCACGACCGAGACTGCGAGCACCACCGCGACATTGACGATCGGCGGCACGGCCGAGAGCCCGACCGTCACGCTCTCCAGCACCCCGGAGCTGCCGCAGGACCAGATCCTTGCCACGCTGCTCTTCGGCACCAACTCCTCGTCGCTCAGCCCCTTTCAGATCGCGGAGATCGCCAATTCCCTGACGACACTCACCGGCGTCGGTCCAAGCACGGGCGATCCGCTGGGCGCGCTGCGCAGCGGCCTCGGGCTCGATCAGCTCAGCGTCGGCAGCAGCGCCAATGGCAGCCCGACCCTGCAGGCCGGCCGCTACCTCGCCCCGGGTGTCTATGTGGGCGCCAACCAGTCCGCCTCCGGCGGCGGCAGCCAGGCGGAAGTGCAGATCAATCTCACCAAGCAGCTTCAGCTCAATGCGACCGTCGGCGCCGGCCCCGCCAATGCGACCGGGGCCACCTCGACGAGCGGCACCAGCGTCGGCATCACCTACCAGTTCCAGTACTGACAGGGGGACCGGAGACCGGCCTGAGGCGTACGGTCGCCGCAATCAGGGCCACGATCAGCGAGCCGACGACACCCGGGAACAATGCCGAGATCGTGAGGTGGGTCGCGTCCCACACCGCGCCGCCGAGATAGGGAAGAAGGAAGCTCAGCGAATAGCCGATGGCGAGCATGCCGGCCGCCATGCGGTGCACATCATCCGGCAGGGCCAGCAGGGGCGGCAGGGCGAGGGCGAGGATCAGGCCGCCGGCGGCCGCGAAGCCGACCAGCGCCGCGGCGGCGATCATCACCGGGGCCGAAGGGAGAAGAAGGCCACCCAGGCTCACGAAACCGATCAGAGCCAGGGCGACGAACGGCCACCGATGACCGACGACGCGCCGCCCGAGCAGCATGATGAGGAATGAGGCCGGAAGCTGTCCGGTATTGAGCGCGGTGAGGCCTGCATCGACCAGGCCGGGCCGGCCGATCGCAAGCAGATAGGAAGGCAGGAAGGCGTTGCAGCCGAAATAGAGCGCGGAGACGCCGCCCAGCATGAAGCCAAGCTGCCAGGTGCGGAGATGGTGCCAGTCCGGCCACCAACGCACCCGGATGTGGCTGCCCCGCGAACCGACATGCGAGGTGGCGAACAGGAGCAGGAAAGCGGTGAGCAGGACCGGCACACTCCAGAAAACGAAGCTCGCGGGCCAGCTTCCGCCGAGCAGCGGCAGGACGAAGGGGATGGTCAGGCTGGCGGCAAGCATCTCGCCGATCAAGAGGCCGTTCGCGTAGACCGCAGTGGCGAGGGGCACGCGGCTGGCGAACCAGCTTCCGACGAGCGTCGGCAACGCGGGCTGCATCACCGCAACACCGGCGCCCATCACCGCCGTCATCGCGTAGAGCATCGGCACCGAAGGGCCGATGCCGCGCAAGGCGGAGCCGCCGGCGACGAACAGGATTCCGGCGATCGCCGCCCGTCTTGCGCCGAGGCGCGCGATCAGGAGCGAACCCGGGATGGCGACGAGCCCAAAAAGCAGCACGGGCAGGCCGGTAAGGGCCGCCACCATCTTCTCATCGAGGTGGAGCTGCCGGTGAATCAGGGGGAGCACGGGCGGCACCGCAAGAATGGTAATGCGGAGATCCATTCCGAGCAGCCAGAGAAGGACGAGACGCGGCCAGGAGAAACCTCGATCCGCCGCGCGTTCCCTATCCATCGGCTCTCCGGCTTTCGATCCGGCCTGCCTCCTACCGGAGGCCGGACGGACGCGAAAGCCGGGGCGATAGGCTTGAACGAAGCTAAATATTGTAGCGGAGCTCGACACGCACACGGTTGCGGGAGAGGCGGAGCTGCTTGTGATCGGCCATCAGGCCATGGAGGAAATTCCGCAGCCCCACCACAGCCGCCGCCTCCTCGTTATCGAGGATATCGAGGCTGGCGGGCGGATGCGGACCGGGCAGTGGCGCCATGTGAGCGCCCGGATAGACGATATCGACGCTCAGCTCCTGCCCGTCATAGCGAACGCCGAGCGTGCCCGAGAGCGTTTGCGCATGGGCGCGCGCGAGATAGCGGAGCAGGTTCGCGACATGGCCGAGCGCCACCTCGCGCACTTCGATGGGGACTTTCCAGCCCTCGGCCTCGGCGCGCAGCGCGGCGATCGCCGCATCGAGCGCGCGCATGTCCTCGGCCGCATCCCCGGCACGCCAGGGGATCGTTGTCCGCTCGTCGGCACCGATCCGGAACAAGAGCGTGAGCGCGATGGCCGCGGTGAGGCCAAGAGCGAGAGAGCTTCCGGAGAAGCTTTTCATCGCCTCCGGCAAAGCTTGGTAGTAGGCGGGAAAGATCGCATGGCTGAGCGCAAGCAGGGTCGAGATCCCGATGATGTAGACCGTGCGCGTGTTGCTCTTGCGCGAGAGCATGATCTCCATGCCGCCTGCGATCATGAAAGAGGACGTGAAGACGAGGAGCGCGCCCGCCACCTCGTGCGGCACCAGAAGGAAGAGGCCCGCGATCTTGGGCGAGAAAGCGACAAGAAAGAAGACGGCAGACGCGGCGAAAGCGATCGCGCGGCTGGTCACGCCGGTGGCCGAGGAGATGCCGACCAGGCTTGGCGCCGTGCTCATTCCAGGCGCGCCGAGCGCGCCGCTGATCAGCGTCGCCAGCCCATCCGCCAGCACGCCCTTGCGGATATTGTCCATGTCCGGCCGTCGCCAGCCGGCATCGTTCAGCCGCTGACAGGTGGTGAGGACTCCCGCCGTGCGTAGGGCCGCGGCGATGCCGGCGGCGGCGAAGGGCGGCGTCAGCGCCAGGCTGAATGTGAGGCCGCCGATTGGATGAGGGAGCGCGAGCCAACCCGCGTGCTCGATCCCGGCCAGCCGGTCAGGCTCGATGAGGCCGATTGCGCTTGCCCCCGCCATGCCCGCCGCCAGACCGAGCATCGTGCCCAGCATCTTCACGATGCCACGGCCCCAGATGCTGAGGGTGACTGCGATCGCGAGCGTGCCGAAGGCCACCGCGAGATGCAGGGGGTAGGCAGGCAGCTTTTCATGCGCAACGTCGAGCGTCTCGCCAATTCCGACGATTCCGAGCTGCAATCCGACCACGAACACCGTGAGTCCGCTCAGGACCGGCGTGATGACGATGCGCAGGCGGTTGAGCGCAAGACCGACCAGCACTTCCACAAGACCCGCGAAGAGGGTCATGCCGCAGACGAGAGGGATGCCGCCGAGCTCAGCAGCAAGCACCGAAGGCCCGAGATAGGTGGCCGAAAAGACCGGAGGCGCCAGGTAGCCGGAACCCACCGGACCGCGCGGCAGGGCCTGCAGGGCGATGCCGACCGCCGCCGCGATGCAGGCGATGCCCATGGCATTGACGCGCGCGGACGAGGCGGCATGGGCGTGGCGCAAGATGATCGCCACCAGTACCAGATAGATCGCGTCGAGGACCATGTATTGGAGGCCGAGCAGGAGGAGGCGCCGCGTCGGCGGCTGCTCTTCGACGTCATAGAGGAGGTTGCGCGGACGCGTCCGGACGTGAACGCCACCCTGGACGCCCCCGGACAAGCTCTCCGGCATGCCGGCCGACTCCTTTTCCGCTGCCGCCCCCTGCGCACAGCGCATCTTGGTCATCGCATGAGAGGTTTCATCTGGCTATCATTTTCACAGCATTTTTCGGATCGACCTGCACCTCATGACGGAGATCCGAGAGGACCGGCGCGAGAGCGATCACATTGCCATAATCCCGCTCCAATTTTAGACTGTTGTAGCAAGGGAATGGTTGTCGCGCGTCCTGGCACAAAGGCAGGGGATCCGCCGGCACCAGTCGTGCCGAGAGAAGATGACCTTGAATCGTGACCGGAAAGCCGCTGAGCTTGGCCGGTTCGTCCGGTGCCGGAGATTTATCACGAGCGGGGCCGGGGCGATCCTTGTCGATGCCCGGACACTGTTTCTTTTCCTTGCCTGAGGCGCTGGTCTGCCTCCCTTCGGGGTAAACCAAGAAAACAGAAAAGCTGTGAGAGCTGTGGAAGACCTCCTTTCGCTTTCCGATCCCCTGCCGTCGTCCGTTGCGGTCCGGCAATCCAAGAGGGGCCGGCTGACGGTGGTCTCGAACCGTGTGGCACCGATCACCGAGGGAGAACCGACCAATGGCGGTCTCGCGGCCGGTGTTCTCGATGCGCTGAGCGAGAAAGGCGGGCTGTGGTTCGGCTGGAGCGGCGAGACGACGGCTGGCGAGACCGTGGCGCGGCCCGAGCGCCAGCGGGGCAACATCCAGCTGATGACCTTCGATTTCTCGCAGCTCGACTATGATCAATATTATCGCGGCTTTGCCAACGGCACGCTCTGGCCGGTCCTGCATGATCAACCCCATCTCGCGCGGTTCGAGTGGGAAGAATTCGCCGGCTACAAACGGGTCAATGCGCTGTTCGCGCGCGCGCTGCAGGCCAGCCTCTCACCCGACGATCCCGTGTGGGTGCACGACTATCACCTGCTTTCGATCGCCGAGGCGCTGCGGACGGGGGGCGTTACCAACCGGTTGGGGTTTTTCCTGCATACGCCCTTTCCCGCGCCTGCGGTGTTCATGACGGTTCCGGCACACGCCGAGCTGGCGCGCGGGCTCTGCGAGTTCGATCTGGTCGGGTTCCAAACCGAGGCCAACCGTCTTGCCTTCGAGGACTATATTCTCCGCGAGGCGTGCGGCCGGCGGTTGTCCGGCGGCCGTCTCGCAGCGTTCGGACGGATCGTGCAGACGGGGGTCTATCCGATCGGCGTGAATGTCGAGGAGGTGCGCGAGCAAGCCCAGGCCGAGGCGAATCGCGGCCAGGCGGAACGCGTCAGCGCGTCCCTGGGTGGGGGGAAGCTTATTCTGAGCGTCGATCGCCTGGATTATTCCAAGGGCCTGCGCCAGCGCTTTCTTGCTTTCGAGCATTTCCTGGAGATGCATCCCGCCCATAGGGGCGATGTGACCTTCGTGCAGATCGCGCCGCCGTCGCGCAGCGATATCGAGACCTACCGCCAGATCCGCAGTGAGCTGGAGGGCGAGGCGGGTCGCATCAATGGCCGTTTTTCCGAACTGGATTGGATGCCGCTGCACTATCTCAACAAAAGCTTTCCACGGCAGATCCTGATGCCGCTTTATGCCTTGGCTCAGGTAGGGCTGGTGACGCCGTTGAAGGACGGGATGAACCTCGTTGCCAAGGAATATGTGGCGGCACAGAACCCGGAAGACCCGGGCGTGCTGGTCCTTTCGCAATTCGCGGGCGCGGCCGCCGAGCTGAAAGCGGCCCTGATCGTCAATCCGTACGATCGCGCGGGCGTTGCGGAAGCCATTACGCAAGCCCTGGACATGGACTTGGCGGAGCGGCGCGAGCGCCATTCCGAGCTCACGCAGATCTTGCGCTGCAACAGCCTGGAGAAATGGCGGGACCAGTTCCTTGAGGATCTGCTAAGCCGATAGCAGGCAGAAGCCGTGATGACCTGAGATCATCACGCTTTAGATGACGATCCCTTTCTTCACCAGAATGCAGCCATAGGGCCGGAGCTCGCCGGTCATGACAATGCCGAAGGCCTCACGGGCGCGCGCGTAGAAGGCATGCCGTTCGAGCGGCGCGAGAGGCAGGTTTCTGTTTTCGTTTCGGTCGATCACGCTCTGGCAAGCGCGCTGGACATCGGGGATCTCCTCGGGCCTGTCGACCACTTCCATGCGCAGCGCGGGATCAGGAACGAAACCGTCAAGCGGGAGGAGCGCAAGAATGGCATCGAGCGTTTCGGGCAGATCGGCGCCATCCAGCCGGACCAGGCGGCGCGCAAGCGAGGGTGCGGGAAAATGCGCATCGACCACCGCGAGCTCATCGCCATGACCCATCGAGGCGAGGAGATAGAGAAGATCGGGCGTATGCAGGCGGCCCAGGGTTTTCAGCATTCGATCCTTCCTTTCCGCAAAAGCTTTTTTGACTCGGGGCGGAGTCGCGAGGCAATCACGAGGCCGATGACAGCCCACGAAAACTCACTGAGGCCGGTACCTCCCTCCACCTGCTCTCCCGCGGCCTCGCGTACAATATGTTCTTAGCGATCCCGGCCGGTTTCCTCCGCGTAGAGCGTGAGGATGCGCGCCAGAATAATCGGCGGGTAGAGCTGGCCGATCACGGCCTCAAGCGTGGTCATGCTGCGCGCAATGGCGTGAATCGGCGTGATGTCGCCAAACCCGAGCGTCGTCAGCACGGTTAGGCTATAATAGTCGAACCCATTGAGGGAGAGAATGTGGCCAGGGTGCACGGTAAGGCCGGAGAAGGCGTGCGGCACGAGCCCTGCGATCAGCCGGAAGATCCAGGCGAAGAGGAACGCGATCGTCAGGTAGAGAACGACCGCGCCACGCACGCGATGATACGTGATGCGCCCCGGGGAAAACACGATCCCGAACACCACCCAGCTCACGGCGAGCAGCGCGAGGATGGCGCTGATCGAGTCCGTCACTTCGGTGGAAATCGTCGCGTGCCGGAATTCGATGATCCCGGCAACGACCCTGAGTCCCACGGCCACGGTCGCGACGATGAGAGCGCCGAGCCGGTGCGAAGCGAGCACAAGGACCAGAACAAGGGCGATGGGAGTGAGCAGCAAGGCGGGTGCCGGGCTGATGGTGTTGCCGAGCGGGATGACGACAAACATCTGCAAAAGCTCGGCAATCAGGAGCGCCGAGAGCGCCGGATCCCGCATCCGCTCGCAGAAGGCGCGGGTGCGCGCCAGCACCCGCTCAGGCCCGCTAAGCACGGGCAGGATCACCCGGGCTTCCGGGGCTTTCCGCAGGGCCGCGAAACGATTGCCCGGAATGATGATTCTTATCGTCGGACGGAGGAAGGAGCATGATCAAAAATCAACCTGGATGCTGATGCGCTATGCGCTGCATTGCTCGCCTGCCTCGTCTTTTGCTCGGACACGGACCGTTTCAACCGGGCAACCATCCGCTTCCTCCAAAACATTGTTCTTCCGTTCCAGATCGGCGCCGGCGACGATGCGGAAAGAATCTGTTTGGATTAACACCGAAATGAATCCCGGTGCTGCCGAAGGCGATTCCCACGCGCGCCATTCGTTTCCCACTCGTTTCGTAAGTGATTGATTTCCTATGGATCTCATGGGGAGGCGAATCCGCTACCCAGGAAGTATGGGGGGATTCGGAGACCAAGTCCCCGACGTGACTGAGGCGGTCGGGATGCTTTCTCTCGCGATCGAGAAGCGCAACCGGCTTTCGGAAAGCAGCGCGTCCGCTGAGTGGGATCGAGAGGTGATATCCCGCAGCGCATGCTACCTCTGCGCTTCGGTCGAGCGAGTGGCGGCAAAGCTCGGCAACCTTGAGATATTCCTGGGTGTCCCACTCAAATCGGCTGGGGCCAGGCGGCCATGCTTGGCTTTGCCCGCCAAGCCATGAGCGCCACATGCCATACAAAAAGGGCTTCCGGCGGGTCGCCCCGATTTGCGCGGCCGGATTGCGTTGCGCACTCCTGCGGCTCACGCGCCTATGTTGCATCTATGACAACTGCTCCGCATTTTCGTCGTCCGGACGCAGAGCGAAGCGGCCCGAGCCGGCAGCCGAAAGCGCCAACAGGCCGCCTGCAATGGCCAGATTCTTGTAGAAGTTGATCTTCTGCGCCAGAATTGCTGCCGGAACCTGCGCTTCCCAATAACGATGCGCGATCAGGGCTGTGCCGATCGTGTAGATTGCGAGAACAAGCGCCAGCGGACGTACCCATACACCCAGCAGGACCAGGGCGGCGACCGCCACCTCGCAGATCACCGCTACGATTCCGGATAGCAGCGGGAAAGGCCCGCCGTCGTGGGCAATGTATTGCACGATGCCCGGCCACCCCATGATCTTTTCGATGCCGGATGGCAGGAACAGAACCGCGATCAGGATCCTCCCCAGCAATATTTCCGTATCTTGAACGTTCCTCATGGCCCTCTCCTGGATTGCCTGTTCGAGCGCGATTCTTCAGTCTCCAGTTTGATCCATGGAGAGAGGGCGCGCAATGGCCAGGCGCGAGACCAATGTGGCTTCTGGCGGAATCGGGGCACCTCGCGAAGGAGTTCTCGACTACAATGGTTGCCTGCGTGTTGGGCGGTGGTCAGCCGGATCGCTCAAGACTCACTTCCTTCCCATGCCCTGTCCCGCCTGTGCTCAGCCACGCCCGATCATGATCGCCGAGATCACCATCCTGGCCGAGCGGGAACGGTCTGCGCAGTGGGTGTCGATCGCTTCGATTGATGACATGCCGCAAGATCGCACTCTCGATCAACAGCGCGGGCCAAGAGATGGATTTGAACGGAGTTCATCGGAAATCTCTCGTCGTTACAAGGATATCCTCGCGCGGATCAAAATCGCCGGTACGGACAGCCTCATCGCCACGTCCGCATCGAATTTCCGACGACCGGCCCTGGATTCCAACCGTGCGAAGCAACCGGGAGAGATCCTCAAGACGCTCGGCCACGACGTGAATCACGTCGCCTTCGCGCTGCACGCACCCCCTGCCCGCCAGCATGCTTGCCGCCGTGACAATCAGCTGCTGCCGCTTGAACACTCTCGACCACACGATCAGGTTGGCGATGCCGGTTTCGTCTTCTATGGTGACAAAGACGACGCCGGTCTTCGTTCCGGGCCGCTGACGCACCAGCACCAGACCGGCTACGGTGACATGCTGACCATCTCGGGCCGCTGACAGAGCTCCGCAGGGGATGATGCCGCGCTCTCCGAGCTCGCCCCGCAGGAAGGCCACCGGGTGCTGTCGAAGGGACAAACCTACCATCCTATAATCCTCGACCACGCTGCGCTCCGCGGTCATGGGAACGAGCGGAATGGGAGGTTCGACGATCTCCGGTCGCGGCGCGCGCCCCAGGTCCGCCGCAGCGAACAGGGGCAGCGCCTCATCCCGCAGCCCGCGAATGGCCCAGAGCGCCGACCGCCGGTCCAGGCCGAAATCCCGGAAGCCGTCGGCCTCGGCCAGCCGTTCCAGGACCGCTGCGGGAACGCGGGCGCGTCGCCATAATTCCTCGATGCCGCTATAGGGCCGCTCACTTCGCGCTGTGACAATCGCCTGCGCATCGGCGTTCATCAGGCCTTTCACCATCCGCATGCCCAGACGCACCGTCAGCAATCTCCTGTCCGTGGGCTCCAGCGTGCAGTCCCATCGGCTATGGTTGACCGAGACCGGCCGCACCTCGACACCATGGTTGCGCGCGTCCCGCACAAGCTGTGCCGGAGCATAGAATCCCATCGGCTGGCTGTTCAGCAGCGCGCAGCAAAATACGTCCGGGTGACGACACTTGAGCCAACTGCTCGCATAGGCAAGCTGCGCGAAGGAGGCGGCATGCGATTCGGGGAATCCATAGCTGCCGAAGCCTTCGAGCTGAGAGAAAATCCTTGCGGCAAAATCCGCGTCGTATCCACGCTCGACCATACCCCTGATCAGCTTGTCTCTGAAGCGATCTATCGTGCCGGTGTGCTTGAAGGTCGCCATCGCACGGCGCAAAGCATCCGCTTCCGAAGGTGTGAACCCGGCGCAGTCGATCGCGATGCGCATCGCCTGTTCCTGGAAGAGCGGGACCCCGAGTGTCCTGCCGAGCACTTTCTCCAATTCCGGGCTTGGATATTCGACTTTCTCCTTGCCTTCGCGCCGGCGCAGATATGGGTGAACCATGTCGCCCTGGATGGGCCCGGGCCGGACAATCGCCACCTCAATCACGAGATCGAAGAGGTTGCGGGGAGCAAGGCGCGGCAGCATCGACATCTGGGCGCGGGATTCGATCTGAAACACGCCGATCGTGTCGGCCTTGCGGATCATCGCGTACGTATCGGCATCCTCGGTCGGGATGGAAGCCAGGCTGAGCGCAATCTCTTTATGCTCGGCGAGCAGGTCGAAGCTGCGCTTCATGCAGGAGAGCATGCCCAGCGCCAGGCAATCGACCTTCATGAATTTGAGGGCGTCGATATCATCCTTGTCCCACTCGATGACCGTTCGGTCTTTCATGGCCGCCGGTTCGATCGGCACCAATTCATCGAGGCGGTCATGCGTGAGAACGAATCCGCCGGGATGCTGAGAAAGATGCCGTGGCACCCCGATCAGCTCGCGCGCGAGAGCAAGCGTCAGACGCAGCCGGCGATCGGAGAGGTTGAGATCGAGCTTCCGGGCCTGCTGTGCCTCACCCCCTTGTTCCGGCCAGCCCCAAATCTGAGAGGACAGCACCTTGATGAGATCTTCGGTAAGACCGAGAACCTTGCCGACATCGCGCAACGCGCCCTTTGCGCGATAGCGGATAACCGTGGCGCAGAGCGCGGCGTGATCGCGGCCATAGGTCTCAAACACCCATTGCATCACGGTCTCGCGCCGTTCGCGCTCGAAATCCACATCGATGTCGGGGGGTTCTCTGCGCTCCTCGGAGACGAATCGCTCGAACAGCATATCGTGATGTTCGGGATTGATGGCCGTAATCCCGAGCACAAAGCAGACCGCGGAATTGGCGGCCGACCCGCGTCCCTGGCACAAGATGCCTTTTGCACGCGCGAATCGGACGATCGCGTTCACTGTCAGGAAGTACGGCGCGTATTGGAGCTTCTCGATCAGCTCGAGCTCGCGCTCGAGGAGCGCCCTTACCTTCTCCGGCACACCCCCCGGATAGTACGCTGCGGCACCTTCCCAAGTGAACTTTCCCAATGCCTGCTGAGGCATGAGGCCGGGCAGGCTCCGTTCTTCAGGATACTGATAGGCAAGCTCGTCGAGAGAGAAGCGGCAGCACCCGGCGATCTCGACAGTGCGTGCGAGCGCTTCGGGATAGTTGGCAAAAAGCCGTGCCATCTCTTCGGGCGACTTCAGGTGGCGGTCGGCGTGACGCTCGCGCCGGGAGCCGGCATCGTCGATCGTGCAGTTGTGGCGGATGCAGCTCATCACATCCTGCAGGATGCGCCGCTCCGGCACGTGGAAGAGAACATCGTTGGTGACGACAGTGGGAACGCCGGCGGCAGCCGCCAGGCGCGCCAACTCATGGAGGCGAAGCTGATCGTTGGGCCGGCGGCGCAGCGTCAATCCAAGATAGCCGCGACCCCCGAAAGCGCCGGCCAGAAGATACAGATATCGCCTGCACTCTGCATCCGCCTCGTTTGGGATGAGCACGGCAATGAGACCGTCACCATAGGCGATGAGATCGGACCAATCGAGCCGGCATCGGGCCTTGCCCGCCCGCCGCTTGCCAAGCGAAAGAAGCCGGCAAAGCCGCCCATAGGCCGGCCGGTCCGTGGGATAGACGAGGATCGAGACGCCATCGGCCAGATCAAGGCGGCAGCCAACGATCAGCCGCACGCCGCTCGTCTTCGACGCCTCATGGGCGCGCACCATGCCGGCAAGCGAATTGCGATCAACAATCGCCAGTGCCTCGATGCCGAGCAACGCTGCCTGGGCGAACAATTCCTCACAGGAACTCGCCCCGCGCAGGAACGAGAAGTGCGAGGTGCATTGCAGCTCGGCATAACGTGCACCATTCATCCGAAGATTCCGTGGAGGAACCATCGCTGCGAGCCGGTCGCGGTATTCTCGCCATCGCCGGCACGGTAGATCCAGAAGCGCTCGCCGTTTTCATCCTCGATGTGGAAATAGTCGCGCACGATCGTGAGTTCTTCGTCGTGCTTCCACCATTCGCCGAAGACTCGCTCCGGGCCATCGGCACGCTTGACACGCCGGCGCACGCCCCGCCACGTGAAATGCACAGGTGGATGATCGGGCAGCAGAGCGAGCGTTTCGACCGGCTCCGGTGGTGAAAGAAGGCGGCTCGGTCGCGGCCAATGCTTCGGCCAATCCTCGCCCGTGGGGGGATCGAGAGGCGCCATGATCTTGACCGATCGCTCCGGAAGATCGCTTTCGACCGGAGCGGCCCGATAGAGCTTATCGATGCCGATCCGGTTGGCGAGTGTGTCGATGAGCGCCGAAAGCCCGGAAGAAGCATTATCGTTCCATGCGGAACGCTGATGATAGGCCATTGGCTCGACGATCGGTGCGGCGAGCGTCATCACCTCGACGCCGAATCCTGGATCCACGGTCTCCAGGCCATCGGTGAGAAGACGGGTAAGATGCCGTACGTCGCGCACAGGGTTTGCCATACCGGCACGGATCACCTGAATGTCGCCATCGATGCGATAGAACAACAGATCGAGGCGCCGCGCGCCGTGGCCCCGCGCCTCCAACAACGGGCACAAAGCAGCGACGAGCAGCCCGATGGAACGTGCAAGCGTTTCCGGTGCGCTGATCGGTTCGGCAAAAGCCCGTCGGACATGGATCAGGGTGGGCGGGGTGATCGACCGAATCGGTTCGGCGACGCGGCCGAATGCCTGATCGAGACGATGGCCCGGCTCCGTGCCAAAGCGCAGCGCCAAGGGTGCGCGGGGGATCGCCTCCAGATCGGCGATCGTCTCGAAGCCGATCCGCCGAAGCTGATCCATGCATTCGGGATCAAGCCTCAGCGCAGCCAACGGCAAACCTGCGACAGCGTCTGCCGCCTGTCCGGGTGCTGCGATCGTTATGGTGCGGCCGCTATAGCGTGCCAGCGCGTGGGCTGCGCCGACGGTGTCGGCAAGGCCGATGCGCCCACCGATGGAGGCTACCGTCAGGCGTTCATGCAAATCTTCGAGAAGTGGCCTCTCGCCGCCAAAGAGATGCGCCACGCCCGTGATATCGATCAGAAGGCCGTCCGGCGGATCGAGCGCAACGAGCGGGCTGTAGCGACGCAGCGCCCAAGCGGCCAGGCGGCTCAATGCCTCGGCATCGGCGGTGGGATTGGCCGCCTCGATGAGAAGCCCGGGCACACGCGCCTGGGCCTGCGTGAGCGCCAGACCCGGCCGCACGCCGAACGCCAGAGCGGCACGATCGGCGGCGGCAACGATTCGGCGCCGCCCGTCCCGAGCGGCGATTACCAGCGGATTCTCAGGCGGCGGCGCTGCGTTGCCCATCCTCCGCCTGAGCCGATCGGTCGGCCAGGTCGGCAGGAAGAGCGAGATGACCCTGCGCATCACAAGCCTCCACTTCCCATTCTCCGCATTCGCCGGCACGGGAGCGGATCAACGCGACAAGCCAGCGCGGCCGGCCGATGCCTGCCACCGGCAAGGGAGAGGACGGCACAGCGTTGACCCTCCAGCGTGTCGTGGCGGCTGTGAGCTGCCTGAAGCCGTTGGTTGCTGCGCGGTCGCACCAACGACGAATGACGAAGGCGATGATGCCCGAAGTCTCGGCGGCGAGCTGCAGCCGCCGCGAGGCCGTCATCGACAGGCGCGAGACTTCACCAACGACGCCAGCCAGGCCGGCATGCCGCAGCCCTTCTTCCATACAGAACAGGACGGTCCTCTCATCGCCGGCCTCCGCATAGATCACGCGATCCGGATGGAGCCCGACGCCGGAAAGCGCCGGGGCAAACAGATCATGCGCATTGAGGCACCAGAGAACGGGCCCCTCGGCCCGAGCGAGCAGCCCAGCGACGAAGAGCACAGCCGCTGCGCCATGCATGGCGCCAAAACCGCCACCGACAATCTCGTGCAAGGCGCCGAAGGCGAAGCCGCCACCCGGCAAGCGGCCATCGAGCTCGGAAATCCCGAAGGGCAGGACCGCTCTCCCCACTTTCCCCGATCCTCCAAGGCGGGCAATTCGGGCTTTGAGCTCCGCCAGGGAGACGGTTGCAGCGCCGCGTTCCACGTTGGTCCTCTCTTCCAATCTGGCAATCTTCTAATCTGGCTTCTAATCTGCAAGCCGAAGAGGGTAGAACATATATAGAACAAACAGGCGGTGTCGAATCATCCTCCAAGTCCCAACGCAAAAACGAGTAAAATCAATCTGTTGACGGAGCGCAAAGACCCATCGACGTTCCCGGTTCCCCCATCCCGGCCGGTGGCTCCGGGTTTTGAACGATGTGTGCCGCGATTGCAGGCGCTTCCCTGATCCGCAGGATCGGATCAAGCGTCAGGATTTGCCCGCTCGACGTGATGATCAACCTCGGCGCAATTGTCGAACTCATCCCTCACGGCGTGACCGAGATCTTCGCGTTGTTCCCGGCGCAGGAGATGCCTTGCGGGCGATCGCGGAAATCGAGGAACCGATGGATGCCGCCTCGTCGCCTTCGCTCCCATGAGAGACCGTGACGATCCCCCCTCTGTCCGACAGGGAGCAATGAAGCGCCCTTGAAGCCGTGCAACAGGCGATGCGACCGGCCTCTACACGGATATCGACAGTCAGGTCGAGTTCTCCCTGACGTGCTATGCCCTCGCAGTTGGCAAGGGACATATAGCTCCTGATCATCTCCTCGCTCGCCGCCTTGCCGATCTGGGACACGAAGCTCGAGGTGAGTTCGGACAGCAGCAAGAGCTTGAGGAACGCGTTCGGATTCGTGCTCGATCAGATCGAGCCAGAGTGCAAACTATCGGCGGGCCCGGAATAGTCGGGGTAATGACAGTCCGCCGCTCGCAAAGTTCCTCGATCATGGACTCCAATGGACATCGAGGGCGGCTGTGCCGTTCACCGGCGCCGCCGCCGGACCATGTTCAGGACGCGGTAAGCAACTTGCACATCGTTTCCATTTGCCGGCCTGTTATTCCCCATGTTTTCCCCCCACACTCATCATGAGACTTCATTGCGGCTGCGCTTGCGGCCTTGCCATGCGTGGACAGCAAGGGGGGCGGCGGCGCCCGCGACCATGGCGGCTGAGAAAATGCGCCTTTTCATCATCATAACTCATCTCCGGTCATGATTCGGGGTTGGGCAAAATGGCTCTTCTATTGGATCAAATCCGATATTCGGTGGCAATTGCCCTGCCTGCCTGCTCCCCGATGATGACGCTGGGGGCCATGGTGTTGGCCAATGGAACCCGCGGCATCACCGAAGCGTCGGCGACCCGGAGCCGGTTGATGCCGTAAACCTTGAGGTGGGCATCCACGACAGACATGTTGTCCCGTCCCATTTTGGCGGTGCAGCTCTGATGCCAAATGGTCGTCACGCCATCACGGATAAAATTGTCCATCGCCGCAGGCGAAAGTGCTGTCGGCATGACCTCCCGCTTCACGAAACGCCGAAGCGCCCGAGCATTGCCAACCTCTCGCACCTGTTCCACACAGCGCCGCAATGCAATCAGGTCTGCCGGATCGGAAAGGAATTGCGAGTCTATCAGGATGGGGTCTTCTGGTTGAGCGCCCGTCAGGCGCAGACGGCCCACGCTGCGCGGTCGCAGCAGCGCCGGAAAGATTCCCCAGGATCCGGCTGGTATAGCGTAGCGCGCCACAAGTTCAGGAGTCGGCACCGGGAACTGAATCTGGAGCAATTGGATATCGGGGCTGTCCAGCTCCGGCATGCTCTTTGCAAAGATAGAGACTTCACCGCCATTGTCATGAGGAACAATGGGCTCCGGATATTCCCAGATGCAACTTGAGACCATGACGTGATCCTGGAAGTTGGCACCCACTCCCGGGAGATGCTGGACCAAGGGGATTCCCAGGGATGCCAGCATCTCCGCATCGCCGATGCCGGACTGCATCAAGACCTTCGGAGTGTTGACGGCGCCCAGGGATAGGATCACTTCCTGCGATGTGTGAAAGCGGTGGCTCCGCCCGTTGAGGCGGCACTCCACGCCGGTCGCCGTTCCTTGCTCGATGATGATCCGTGTGACGAGGGTGCCGGGCAGCACCGTAAGGTTTGGCTGATTCATCAGCGGAAATGTATAGGACCGGAAAATCGACTGCCGGCGGCCGTCGCGAATGCGCAAATTGAAGTAGGCCGCGCCGCCCGGGCCCTCCATCATCGAGCCGTTCTGATCGTCGAAAACCGGTATGCCCAGTTCTGTGGCGGCATCAAGCATCGCGACTGCGACAGGGTTCGGGTCGATGGGGGGAGTGATGTAGAGGAGGCCATCGCGTCCGCGCCGTACGGGATCGGGCATGCCTTGCCAGTTTTCGATCCGGCGGTAGATGTCCAGTATGGAATCGTAACTCCAGGCGGGATCTCCGGCCTCAGAAGCAAAATAATCCCAGTCGGTTTTATGCCCGCGGGCCCAAATCATGACATTGATGCTTGACCCGCCTCCCAGCACCTTGCCCATGCTCATTGGGATGAGCGCGCCCATTGAGATGCGGATTTGGCAATGCCGTGAAACTCCAGTCTCGCTCACTTCCGAGATTCATCGGCCAGCGACAGGCCTCCATGTCGCTGGGCTCATCGTCGCTGCCGCCCGCTTCAAGCAGGAGCACGCTCACACTGGAGTCCTCAGCGAGCCGCCGAGCGACGACCGATCCCGAAGACCCCGCCCCACACACAATAAAATCGTATTGGGGCCTGAGATTTGAACAAAGATTCTGCTGATTTGCATAGACAGCTTCAAGAAATTCCGTTGAGGCATTGTTCATGTCGGATCCTGACTGTTGGGGGGTGACGAAGGCTTCATGGGTTGAATGATCGAATGATCCGGACACAGCGCCGATGTTTTTGGGCAGCGGGGGGGTAGGGCGCACACCGCTTCCATTATCGGGCCCCTGAGATCATCCGTGCTGCCCATTCCGCGAGCGCGATCGTGGGAGCATTTGTATTGCCGCTGATGATCGCGGGCATGATCGATGCGCCCGCAACACGGAGGGAAGAAACACCGTAAACGTGGAGAGCTGGATCCACGACCGCCCGGTCATGCACGCTCATCGCGCAAGTTCCGGCTGGGTGCCAATAGGATTCGACATTGCGTGCGATGAATTCGCGCAACGCGCGCCGTTCAGTGGGAATTCTGGTGATCTCCCGCTTGTGCCACTCAGACAACCCTCTCGCCGATCCGATCGCGCGAGCAGGATCGAAAAACCTTCATTTCCCTCGATCTCGTTCGTCCCGACCGCACGGGGAGTGAACAGCACCTGCATATCCGCGGTGTGGGCGTCCGTGACACCGCGGAAGAAGAGAGGACTTTCGGCCCTGGAGCCCAAGGGGATCGGCGTCTTCACCTCGGAGACAAACGCCGGGATGCTGAGGTGATCCTGGAGATTTTCTCCCACACCCGGCAGGTCGCTTACGACTGGAATGCCGTTGCGGCGGAGCTCGCCGGCATCGCCCACGCCCGAGATCAAGAGCAAACGAGGTGAATCCACCGCTCCGGCGGAAAGGATGGTTTCTTGCTCCGCTGCGATGTCACGGATCATCCTGCCGATTCGGAGCCGGACTCCCGAACAACGACCCCCTTCAAACAAGAGCTTCTCGACGCGAGCACCGCTCAGCATGGTCAGGTTCTGCCGATCAAGCGCCTGAAGAAGATAGCCATGTACGACACTGAATCGCCGACCATCCTTGACGTTGAGGTCCATGTAGGCCGCGCCATCGCGGATCGGCGCGCCGACGTCATCGACGACAGGATCCCCTGTCTCACGGCAGGACTCCAGGAAGCCTTCGGTCAGCGGGAGCGGTGCGGCCATCGGCCCCACGTACATCGGACCACTCGCACCCCGCGTGCCGCCGGGCACCTTTCGCGTGCACGTCTCGATACTTTGAAAGATCGGGTTCAGATCAGCATAGCCCCATCCATCATTGCCCGCGCAGGCCCAATGATCGAAATCCGCCGGGTGACCTAAGACCCAGATCATCGCATTGATGCTGGAGCTTCCGCCGATGATCCTGCCCCGCGGCCAATCCATGATCCGCTCTGCGGCTTTTGTCTGCGGCGTCGTTTGGTATGCCCAATCAGCATCCGTTCCAAAGTTTGACCGCCAAAGGACCCGACTCCACAAAAAGCTGGCCGATCGATATCGGTGCCGCCTGCTTCAATCAGCAGAACGCGGCAGGCGGCATTCTCCGAGAGACGCGCCGCGATGACACAACCGGCAGAGCCTGCACCGACCACGACGTAATCATACGAGCGCTCAATGCTTCGCCCGGCCCAACCTTGGGATGTGGCCGCTTCCATGGCCCGAACTGCCATTGCTGGTGCGACGGCTGATTCGATTCTGGTCCCCGTCAACAGGGTGAGGGCGCTGTGCCGATCAATCTGGCCAGCAGCGGCCCATCCTCCGATGTTTGCCGAGAAGCGCTGCCGCTCGCAGTCGTGTGTCCACGACATGTCTCGAAGCCTTTCATTCTCGGGATGCGCATGAATGGTCGTCTCACCAGACTCCGCGCCATCGCCGCGACCGGATCATGGATCGCCAGCCTCATAAACTCGCATTGCCTAAGAAGATGCATATACGCGTATCGCCGCGTCGCAACATTTGCAACCGTATAGAGGCTACGACCGTAACGCTTGCACGCACCCGGCGGCAGCGATGGGGCGGATCGGTACCATCAATCCAGATCGGCGCACTGCTTGGCATCCTGCCGAGCGTTCCCTTGGGTTGGATGGCTCGCCAGGCGTACCGTCGTCCATTCCGGCCACTTCCCGTTTCGCAACGGGCGTCACCATTTTTCTGACAAGAGGTCCTTCGGGGCGACTTTGTCGAGCACGACGTCGGCCAAAAGCTTTTTCAGCCTTGTGTTCTCCGTCTCCAGTGCCTTCGGCCGTTTCGCTGCGGATATGTCCACGCGACCATATTCGCTCTTCCAACTGCAGTGGGTCGCCTCGCTGATTCCGTCCGCGCGGCAAAGATTGGCCGCCTTCGCGCTCAGCCCGTGCACCTTCAACGTTGCAATGATTCGCCTCTTCAAAACCACGATTGCTTCATTGTCTGGTCCTGCCCTCGAAGCGCCAGACTCCTGTTCAGTCCGGGCCAAACGCTCGAGGGCAGGGTCGTAGCGCGGCAACTCCGAGCAGGAGTGGATCCCCGTCCTATCCTGGTCTGCGCCTATTTCATCCGAGACCGCATCATCTGCCGATGGGTCTGCTCATCTTGGTCGATCGCGTTCGGGAATCGTGCCGCCCAGGATCTTTGGCCCGCTCTACTAGCCAGGCCCGCGTTTGATCGAGCACCTCGTCGGACAGCACCGGGTCGTCGCTCGCTCGCGCCAGAATCATCGCCCCGACCATCGCCGCCCAGCTACCGATCGCCGCCCGGCGTCTTTGGGCGGCATTTTCACCGGGAGTGATGCGGGCCAGGTTCTCGATCTGCCGTCTCAGGCCCACGGTCAACGCGGCGCGCGCGCCACCTTTCTGGCGGACCGTCTCCGCGGCCAAGGCGGCCGTTGCACATCCACGGGCCTGATTGTCGCGATGGGTCCGAGAGAGATAACTGGCGGCATAAGTGGCCAGATCGCCTGACGGCACCGCGGTACGCGACAATGCGTCGGCCAGGGCTTCTGCGATGAGATCCTCCTTGGACTTGAAGTAACCGTAGAAGCCGCCGTGGGTGAGCCCGGCGGCTTTCATGATCTCGGCGACGGTGACGGCCTCGAACCCTCGCTCCCGGAACAACTGGCCAGCAGCCTCTAGGATGATATCCCGGTTCTCCGCCACCTGTTTACGGCTGACTCTCATGACCCCCTTCCGAGTGCCCTTGACAAGATAGATGATGCTCATCATGTGCAAACAACATGACGGTTGTCATAAATATATCATTCGGGAGTGAGCTTCAATGACCGGAAAGCCTGCCGTCCTGATCACCGGCGCCTCGACGGGGATTGGCGCTGTCTATGCCGGCCGTTTTGCCCGTCGTGGTCATGATCTCGTGCTGGTGGCGCGCGACTTCCTGCGAATGAACCAAATCGCCGACCGCCTGCGCCGCGAAGCCTGCGTGGCTGTCGATGTGGTGCAGATTGACCTGACCGACGGGCAGGATCTCGAGCGCGTCGAGAAACGGCTGCGGGAGGACGAACATATTGGCGTGCTCGTCAACAACGCAGGCTCCATCGCCCACGGAGATTTCCTCGACCAGAGCGACAGTGGTATTACTGGGCTGATAGCACTGAACGTCACGGCCCTGACCCGGCTCGCCCATGCGATTGCGCCTCGGCTTGCAATGGCCGGCACGGGGGCGATCATCAACCTTGGCTCCATCGTCGGGCTCGCTCCGGAATTCGGGCTGACCCTTTACGGCGCGACAAAAGTCTTTGTCCTGTTCCTGACTCAGGGCCTGAGTATCGAGCTTGGCCCCAAGGGCGTTTGCGTGCAGGCGGTTGTTCCCACGGCCACCCGCACTGAATTCTGGGAGCGTTCGGGACGCGACGTGAATAGTTTCCCCGCTTCCATGGAGAGCGCGGAACTGGTGGACGCTGCGCTCATCGGCTTCGACCGCCGCGAAACCGTGACGATCCCGTCGCTGCCCGATGCCGATCAATGGAAGGTCTTCGAAGCCGCGCGACAGGCGATGCTTCCCAATTTCATGCAATTCCATCCGGCGGAGCGTTACCGTGCAGCCTCGTGATTGCCGGTCCTTGCAATCCAGGGAAAGGCCACCGCTCCGGCTGACAAGGTCACCGCCTTCGCCATGGGTCCTCAGTCTACCTCCCTTCCCGCCCCGTTCCGGCACCCGAGCTCCTGAGATTCAAGGCAGTCGGACCGTCCGGTTGCCGCCATGGCGATTCAAGAGCTTGCAGGAATAGCATTCCAGCGCATGACTCTCGGTAGAGACCGAACCCTTGCCGTCGCGCAGGCAGCCGATCCGAAACGCTTCACGACTGTTCTCGCCTATACACGACCGAATCGGTTCGAAAATGAAATTTCATGCCTTGCGGCCGAGGCTTCCCACCACCTCAGACGGGCTGTCCCGCGGCCTCGAGGATCAGTCTTGTTATCGTATCTGGCTGCGAAATTAGCGACAGGTGACTGGCCTTCACCTCGATCGTCTTGGCTCCCATCCTTTTGGCCATGAAGCGCTCAAGGTCCGGGTTGATGGTGCGATCTTCCGTCGAAACGGCATAATAGCTCGGCTTCAGCCGCCAGGCCGCATGTGTTGTCCTGCCGGTGAGCAGAGCTTTGTGGAAGGGTTCCTGTACCGCATAGAGCACCTTCGCCTTCGCCGTCGGCAGATCGCCGGCGAAGTCGCGCAGGAAAGCCGCTTCGCTGAGCCGACCCTCATCGCCGTCGAAGACGATGCCGGCGCTCGCGGGCGGCGTCGGGAATTTCTCGGCAAGCTCGGTATAATCCTCGCCCGCATCCGGCGCCCGGGCCGCGACATAGACCAGAGTTGAGACGTTCGGATGTACGCCGGCTTCGGTGACGATCATTCCCGAGAAAGAGTGGCCGACGAAAACGGTGGGGCCGCTCTGCCGATCCAGAACGCGCCAGGCTGAAGCGACCGCTTCGGGCAGCGTGGTCAACGGGTTTTGCACGGATGTGCAGTTGAGCCCCCTGCCCTGCAAACGCCCGATGACCTCGGACCAGCAAGATCCGTCGGCAAACAGACCGTGGACCAGCACCACGTTTCGGGAGGCCGGAATGGAGTCGGCGCGGCCTTCGCGGCCGAAGGAAGCCGCAAGGGCGCCCGCGCCAACAAGCGTTGAGAAGCGACGACGATCTATCATGGCATCAGCCCTTCGGTTTTGCCCTGGTCTTGACGATCGGAAAATGCCCGAGTTCGAGACCTACGGACCGCAGCGTCATCGCAGAACCAAGCCGAATAGGATTGTCTTGAATTCGAATAGAGGGGCATCACTTTTCTCCACACGCATGCGCAGGAGAGCGCCTTCCCAGCTATTGAGTGTAAAATCGGCCAATGAAACGGCGGAAAATTGACTTCCAATTTCACCATTCTTCTGCCCATCCAAAATACATCTTTCAAGTATAACACTCCAAGACTTGAAGTGCACGGCCAAGTGTTGGCGTATGAGCACGCTGTGGTCTGCCGCCTCCGCACTGAAATTGCCGAGCAGGCAACCGCGCGTGAAGTTGGAAGCCTTGAGCGCCTCAATCCTGTCATCGAAATAGGCTTCCAGGCGTGCTCGCGGCGTCAGTTCGGTATTGCATAAGAAAGCTCGCAGATTTGCCTGCCCGCTCTCGGAATATGCGTCGATGACTTCCGCCCCGAACGCCTCCTTGCTGGCGAAATACGTATAGAATGAACCCTTGGGCACGTCCGCCCGTTCGACGATGCCCTGGATTCCGGAGGCGGAATAGCCTTCAGCGTGAATCATCTGCAGGCCAGCCCGGATAAGGGTATCCCGTGTACCGGGTTTCGGCTTCGGCCCCCGTCGAGCTTGGAGTGCGTCCATCTTTGTTCCTATTGACCAATAGAAGACGACCGGTCATATTGTTTTATGGCGCGTGAACGGCACCCGTCAAGCGAGCAGATCGGGCCGCGCGCCCAGGCTCGATGCGGCTAGGTTTCGGATGGATGTTGGCGAAGGCGCTGGATATGGTTTCGAGGATCGATGTGCGGATTCCCGCGGAAGGCAGGGTCGAGCTCGGCGCCTGGCTGTTCTTGCCGGAAGGGGGGCTTCCGCGTCCGGCCATTACCATGGCGCATGGATTCGCCGGCACCAGGGAGCACGGCATCGCGCCTTTTGCCCAAGCCTTCGCTGCCGCCGGCTTTGTTGTTCTTGTCCATGATCACCGAAATTTCGGCGTCAGCGGGGGCGAACCGAGAGGCGATATCGATCCCTGGCGGCAGATCGCCGACTGGCGACGGGCGATCTCCTACCTGGAGGCGCGGCCGGAGGTCGACCCCGCCCGCATCGGTCTCTGGGGCACGAGCTATGCGGGCGGACACGCGATCGTTCTTGGCGCGACCGATAGAAGGCTCTGTTGCGTGGTCGCGCAAGTGCCAACGATCAGCGGCTACGAACAGGGCCTGCGGCGCGTCGCTCCCGATGCGGTGCCGGCGCTGGAGCAAGTCTTCAACAATGACGAGAGGGCACAGCTGCTTGGAGAGCCGCCGCGCCGACAGGTCATCGCGAGCCCAGACCCGTCTGTTCCCGCGGCCTATCGCACGCAGGAAGCGATCGACTTCTATCTGCAATCCATCCCAGCCGGACTTTGGGAGAACGAGATCACCCTCCGCTCGACCCACATGGCCCGAATGTACGAGCCGGGAACATGGATTGCCCGGGTATCGCCGACACCCTTGCTCATGATTGTGGCAAGAGACGACAGAGTGACCGTCACCGACCTCGCGCTCGCCGCCTATGAGCGCGCGCTGGAACCGAAGCGGCTCCTTCTCCTGCCCGGCGGGCATTTCGCCCCCTATCTCGGTCAGTTCGTTCAGGCCGAATCCGCCGCGACCGCCTGGTTCCGCGAGCATCTCGACGTCCCCTCCGGTCTTTCCTGACCTTGTTCTCCGCGGCGCTCCGTCCGAGCGCCCACCCGCGTGCGACGGAGTGTATCGATGACACCAACGGATACCGCCACCGGCGGCCTGAAGTGGGACGTGCTCACCATCAAGCGCCCCGGCCTCAGCCGCGACTTGCCATCCGGCAAGGAAGCGCTGATGTGGGTTGCGAACTCCTCCACCCTGATTTACGGCGAGAGAGACGCCATCCTCGTTGATACTTTCCTTACCATCGAGCAGTCACAAAAACTGGTGGATTGGGTCGTCGCAAGCGGCAAGACCCTCAAGGCGATCTATATCACTCATGGACATGGCGATCACTTCTTCGGCCTGGCATCGTTGCTTGAGCGTTTTCCGGGAGCAAAGGCCTTCGCCGTGCCGGAAGTCGTCAAGGCGATGGAGAACCAACTCTCGCCGGCCTGGCTGGAGAATTTCTGGCGCCGGCTTTTCCCGGGCGAGATTTCCGACCGCTTACCGACTGCTGAACCGCTGGAAAACGGTGAATTGGAATTGGAAGGACACGGGCTTGTCGCGGTGAACGCAGGGCGCACGGACACGGCGCATTCGACCTGCATCCACGTGCCCTCGATCGGCCTGATCGTTGGAGGTGATGCCGTCTATAACGGCATTCACCCATATTTGGGCGAGACCGATAGCCAGAGCCGGCGCGAATGGATCGCCACGCTCGACAGACTCGAGACTTTGGAGCCGAAAGCGGTGATCGCCGGACACAAAGTTCCGGAGAACGACGACGGTCCGCGCATCATCGGGGAAACAAGGCAGTATCTGCGCGATTTCGACCGAATGAACGCAGCAACGACGACCGCCCGCGAACTCTACGAAGCGATGCTGGCGCTCTATCCGGACCTCGTCAATCCAGGCTCGCTCTGGGGCGCCGCAAACACGGCCAAGAAACTGGCCTGACGATTGGGACCAACATCATCCTTCGTCACTTCGTCAACTCACAGGTTTCCGCAAATGAAAAATGTTCTGTTTGCAGCCATGTTCCCGCTCATTGCTGCGTCGCACAATTCTACTGCTCTCGCCGCCTCCGAGACCGTATCTCAAGGGCCGCTCGACACCCAGGCCCTCGACACCATCAAATTGCGTTTTCACGAACTGATGGATCTCGCCAATCGCCATGACATCAGCGCTATCCATGAGATGTTCTGGCAGTCGCCGTCGGCACTTTTGGTCGCGAAAAGCGCGATCCCGTCCGAGGGCAATTGGGTGGGCTTCTGGGGCAACAAGGCGATCGACCAGAAGCTTCGCGATATTGCCGCATCCGGGCCAGTGGTACTCGAGCCCGGCTTCTCGAAGTTGAAAGTCGTCGGACTGACACACGACGTGGCGGAGTCCTATGCGCCGATGAATATCACTGTCTCATATGCGGGGCAGAGCGGCACACCCAAGCCGTTTCTGATGATCATCAACTGGATCAAGATCGGACGGGAATGGAAGATCGCCGCCGAGGTGATCCTCCCGGTTCCACCGGAACCTGCGGGAAAACATTAAGCAATCCAATATATTCTCGCGCCAAACGCATCGTGATGCGGTCCCGCCATCTTGCAAGGACGGTTTCTGCGATGGGAACCACGAAGCAATATCAGGATCTCTTGATCGGAACCCACGAATCGAACCGCGCGATCGGGCGTATAAGGACGCCGGCTTAAATCTGGCACGCTATGGGTATTGCTGATTGAATCTGGGTCGCGCGGTGCCTGATCACTCAACTTTCTTGGGGGAGCGGCACGGCTGGCTCCGAGACAGCAAATTGCTGCCCCCGTTCTTCGAGATCTTCGCCCCGCGCTGGATTGCTGAACCGACAGTGTCGGGTGCTGGCCAAGGCTACCCGATCCAGCAAATGCCGGGACGAAACACCTACTCCGTGACTGGAAAGGCGATCGGCGGATCCGGCGGCACGGTCGAACGGGTAGCCACGATGAGAATCGTGGCACCATCACGCAATGACAACGCCTGGGCGATGCCGCATCCGCAAGAGAGGGTTGGGTCTTCCTTAACTGAGAGCACGCAAAGTCGTGGGGAGCGAGGTGTCATCGCAGTACGCCGCGGATTCCCTGCGTTGGTTTTCTCGCGGCTTCCGGCGGCAAATGACATGATCCCAATCTTTGTCAGTGTCTGGGTTCACGAGCTGCCCCGACGGGTCCGCGAAGGCAAGATCCGTGCGCCGAGCTCGCATATCTGGCCACGCTCGCCGAGATATGATCAGGAGGCGCTTGACACGGCCTTCAGGCGGTCCGCAGCATTGGATGATTATGAACGGGCTGCTGCAGGAGGCAATCAACCAAGCCGCGCGGAGCGGCCGAGCGCGTCGTCAGGCGCCGGTCGGCTGGGCAGCACTGAGCCGGAGTACGCACAGAGGGAGGGCCCTCCAGCTCAGTTCGGTCGGGATTCGCCTTCCGAACGCCCACCCGGCCCGTTTTCACTCATTGTTATCTCGCGTGACTGGGTTTCACTGATTCCGCCTTCGGCGATCACGTTCCAGCAAGCGCCGAGGGAAAAACACGAGGGGAGATAGATGTCACTCGAACAGAACAAAGATTTGGCGAGGCGCGCCATTGCTCTCTGGAGCACTGGAGAGATGGACTCGGCAAGTGAGATTTTTACACCGGATTACATCAACCATCAGCCTCACTCTACCGATGATGCCCATGCAATCCATGGCCTCGAAAAGTGGAAAGACTTCATTATCGATTTTCGCCGCGCCTTCCCAGATCTTCACGACACGATCGAGGATCAGGTCGCCGAGGGGGATCGCGTCGTCACGCGCTTCACCTCGGCTGGGACTCACAAAGGCAAGGGCATGAACCTTCCACCTTCCAACAAGAAAATTCGTTGGTCAGGCATTGCGATCGATCGCATTGCGACCGGCAAGATCGCTGAGAGCTGGGTCGTTTGGGACAAGTTCGGTATGCTAGAACAATTGGGCGCAGCATCCCGCTGCACTTGAGTGCAAGGCGCGACAGCCTACGACTGCCGCGATCCTTCCGGGGGCTCTCCCAGCCGACGAGATGGGCGGTATCGGACTCCGACGGTGAGCATCCACCGCAGTAGGCCCGAGGACCAGCCTTGGGAGGCACCGCCCTGAAAGGGAGCGAGCGTTTGCGTGTCCGCTTCCGTGTCCGCGACGGTCAGTCGTGACCGGGAATATGCTTAGCGTCTGTGTCTGACCGGCGCCGGGTGAGCGCCAGAGCGAGCCAGCCAAAGACTGAGAGCCCAATCCCGGCCAGCGGCACGATCAGCCAGTATGTCGCCAGGGTCATGGCCTAAGCCTCCCGAGCACCACGTGTGCCCATTGCCATAAGATCGGCGCCGAATGCCACCCACGCAAGTATGTGAGCGGCGCCAGCGACCGAGCCAGTAACCAGCGGAGCAAACACGCCCGCGCCGATTGAGGCAACTCCCAGGTTGTTCAAAGCAGTGGCAAGGAGCGTGACCCTGGCGTTGTGGATCGCATCCATGCCTCTGCTAGCCCTCCGCGCTGTCCGCGTTCATCCCCCCAGGGACGTTCCGGGCTTGGGGCCATTCTGCGGCGATTTCGGGCCGAGTGGCAATCCCCAGCTTCCTGAGGCGAATTCCCCTTCTCCCTGCGGACACCACGCGGAGATTTTTTCAAATCATTGCAGAAATCTTATGAAGATGGTATGTAACTATTTGATTTTATGGTGAGCCCGGTGGGAATCGAACCCACGACCCCAAGATTAAAAGTCTCGTGCTCTACCGACTGAGCTACGGGCTCGCCCTTGCGCCTTCAACGCTGCCTTGGTCTCAGCGTCAAGCGGGCATCATGCGGGCCGGCGGCGGAGGAATCGGTCGAACGCCCCCAGTGTCACATCCGACACGTAATGCTCTATTCCCTCCGCATCCGCCTCGGCTGCCTCGGGCGGAACGCCGATTGCGAGCAGAACTTCCACCACCAACCGATGCCGGGCCCGCGCTCGCGCCGCCATCGCCTGCCCCGCCTCCGTAAGGAACACGCCGCGATAGGGCCGAGCGGTCGCCAGACCCTCCCGCTTCAGCCGTCCAATCGTCTTGGTGGCCGTCGGATGTGCGACACCGAGATGCCGAGCAATATCGGTCGTGCGCGCCTCGCCGTGCTTCGCCAGCAGATCGGAGATCAATTCGGTATAGTCCTCCAGCATTGCGCTCGAGCGAGCGGAACGCGCAACCCCAAAACGCCGGGCGTGCACCGGCTCCTCTGCCGCCAACTCCTGCTCCGCCGCTGCCGGACGAGCCCTGGACCGGCCTGGCACTCCTCGTCCCCCCAATTCACCCCGGCATCAGCCAAAACGGACCTAGCATATCAATATGCAGCCTTCACTATAAATTCGTCGACGCAATATGTTGGCCCGGCGGGCTGCCGGCTTGCGCAGCCTCAGAGGAATCGGGCCTCGGGGTCAGTTCTTTGCGTCGCTTGCCATCGTCATGTGGATGATGCGGTCCGGATCCGTCACCTCACCATTGGGCCCAGTGCCCTTCTTGATGTCGTCCACGTACTGCATCCCCTGCACGACCTGGCCGATGATCGTGTATTTGCCGTCGAGGAACGTCGCCGGTGCAAGGCAGATGAAGAACTGGCTGTTCGCGCTGTTCGGATCGCTGGCACGCGCCATCCCCACCGTGCCGCGCAGGAACTCGGCACTGTCGGTGAACTCCGCCGGCAGGTTGGGCAGGCTGCTGCCGCCGGTTCCGGTCCCGGTCGGGTCGCCGCCCTGGGCCATGAATCCCCCGATCACCCGCCAGAACGGCGTTCCGTCGTAGAAATGAGAACGCACCAGCTTCTCGACCTGGGCGACGTTCTTGGGCGCGAGATCGGGTCGCAGCACGATCACGACCCGACCGTATTTCAGGTCCAGGTAGACGGTGTTTGCAAGATCGGACTGCGCTGCGGCGCTCGCGCTGGCCATCATGGGTCCCCCAAGAAGCGTTGCAAGAATTAGCGTGCGTCTCTGCATGATCCTTCGTCCCGCAAAGATGGATGCTTCCCCCCCAGGCGCGCGAGCATGCGCTCAAGCACGAGCGGAGGGACAAAGGAAGAAATATCTCCGCCCAATGCGGCAATTTCGCGAACGAAACGCGAGGAGATGAACTGGTGGCGCTCGCTCGCCATCAGGAATACGGTCTCGATGCCGGAGTCCAGCCGAGCATTCATCCCCGCCATCTGGAACTCGTAATCAAAATCGGCGACCACGCGCAGCCCCCGCACGATCACGCTTGCCTGCGCCGCGCGCACGAAGGTGACGAGCAGACCATCGAACGGGCACACCTCGATCCGCGCGCCCGTGCGCTGGGCGATCACATCGGTCTCTGCGCGCACCAGCTCGGCCCGCTCCTCCAGCGGAAAGATCGGCGCCTTGCCCACGTTGGTCGCCACGCCGACAACGAGCCGCGGCAAGATGCGAGCGGCCCGGGCGATAATGTCGAGATGCCCGTTGGTCACCGGATCGAAGGTGCCGGGATAGACCCCGGCCTTGCCGATCAGGTCCATCTTAACCTTCTCCACCCTCGTCAGCGCCCGCCTCGAGCACGGGGAACACGCTCGTCACACGTTCTCCGTTTTCAAGGCGGAACAACCTCACGCCCATCGCGGCCCTGCCGGTAAACCGCACCTGGTCCGCCGGCACGCGGATCAGCCGCCCGGCGTCCGTCACCAGCATCACGTGCTCTCCCTCGCTAACCGGAAAGCTCGCGGCGACTGCGCGGCCGCTGCGCCCGGAAAGCGCGATATTGACGATTCCCTGTCCGCCGCGTCCGGTGGCGCGATATTCGTACGCCGAGGTCCGCTTGCCGAAGCCTCCATCCGTGACGGTGAGCAGGAATTCCTCGGCCGCTGCGAGCGCAGCGAATCGCTCCGGCGAGAGCGCGACTTCGACCGCCACGCCCTCCTCGGTCTCATTCTCGGACTCTGAAGCTGCCTCAGTCTCGGCCGGCGGCGCCGGCTCCTCCCCACCGCCATGCCGGCGCGCGCCCGTCAGGCGCAGATAGGCCATCCTTTCGTCATTTTCCACGGCGACATGACGAAGCACCGAGAGGCTGATCACCTCATCACCTTCGGCAAGGCGAATACCGCGCACACCTGCACTCTCCCTTCCCGCAAAGACGCGCAGCGTCTCGTCGGTGATCGGGAAACGCACGCAGCGGCCAAGCCGGCTCGCCAGCAAGAGGTCCTTGCTCCCGCTGCAGGTCGCAACCCCGATCAGCCGGTCTCCGGCGTCGAGCTTCATGGCGATCAATCCGACCGCGCGCACATTGCGGAAGTCCGAAAGCCGATTGCGCCGCACATTTCCGCGCGCTGTCGCAAACACGAGATGAAGGCTATCCCACAGCGCTTCCTCTTGCGGCAGCGGCAGCACCGCGGTCACCCCATCCGCGCCGAGCTCCGGCAGCAGGTTGACGAGCGCCCGTCCCTTCGCCCCGGGGCCCGCTTCCGGCAGGCGCCAGACCTTCCCGCGAAAAACCTTGCCCCCGCTCGAGAAGAACAGCACCCATTGGTGGGTATGGGCGTTGAAGCTGCGCGTGACGATATCGTCCCCGCGCGTCGCCGCCGCCGAACGCCCGCGCCCGCCGCGATTTTGCGCCCGGAACGTCTCGAGCGGCGTGCGCTTGATGAACCCATCACGCGTGATGGTCACCACCATCTGTCCGGGTTCGATCAGGCTTTCATCATCCGCCTCCGCCTCCGCCTCCACGATCGTGGTCAGACGCGGCGCCGCGATCTCCGCGCGCGCGGTGCCGAGCTCGTCGCGCACCACTTCGAGCCGCCGCGGGCGCGAGGCGATGATCGCCAGCAGCTCGGCAATCCGCGCCGAAACTTCGCCGAGCTCCTCCTGGATCTTCTCGCGCTCGAGCCCGGTCAAGCGCTGGAGGCGAAGCTCCAGGATGCCGCGCGCCTGCGCCTCCGTCATCCGCACCGTTCCATCCGCCGCGACCACGTTGCCCGCATCCTCGATCAGCGAGAGCAACGCCTCGAGACCGGCTGCGGGCCATGCGCGCGCCATCAGCGCCGCGCGCGCCGACGCGGCATCGCGCGCGCCGCGGATCAGGGCGATCACAGCATCGATGTCGCCGATGGCGATCGCGAGCCCCACCAGCAGGTGCCCGCGCTCCCGCGCGCGCGCTAGCTCGAAGCGGCTTCGCCGCAGCACCACCTCCTCGCGAAATTCGAGGAAGAGGCGAAGCGCCTCGCGCAAGCCCATCAGTCGCGGCTGCCCGCGGTCGAGCGCCAGCATGTTCACGCCGAAGCTCGTCTGCAACTGGGTGAAGCGGAAGAGCTGGTTCAGCACCACCTCCGCCGTCGCGTCACGCCGGAGCTCGATCACGACCCTGAGCCCGTCACGATCGCTCTCATCGCGAAGATCGGAGATCCCCTCGATCGTCTTCGCGCGCACCAGCTCGGCAATGCGCTCGAGCAGGCTTGCCTTGTTCACCTGGTAGGGAATCTCGGTCACGATGATCGCCTGGCGGTCGTGCCGGATCTCCTCGATCCCGGCCCGCGCGCGAATGATGATGGCCCCGCGCCCGGTCTCGTAGGCCGCCCGCACGCCGCCACGGCCGAGGATCAAACCCCCGGTCGGAAAATCCGGTCCCGGGACGAGCTTGAGCAGCGCATCGAGTGAGGTTTCCGGGTCGGCGAGAAGGGCGAGCGCGGCATCGATGATCTCGCCCGGATTGTGTGTCGGGATATTGGTCGCCATCCCGACGGCGATTCCGCTCGCGCCGTTGATCAGCAGATTGGGAAAACGCGCCGGCAGCACGCGCGGCTCTTCCGCGCTTTCGTCATAATTCGGCTGGAAATCGACGGTGTCCCGCTCGATATCGGCGAGCATCAGCCCCGCCGCGCTGGCGAGTCGAACCTCAGTATAGCGCATCGCCGCCGGCGGATCGCCGTCCACCGAGCCGAAATTGCCCTGCCCGTCGATCAGAGGCACACGCATGGAGAAGAACTGGGCCATCCGCACCATCGCGTCATAGATCGCGGTATCGCCATGCGGGTGGTATTTGCCCATCACGTCGCCCACCACGCGCGAGGATTTGCGATAGGGCCGGTCCGGCCCGAAGCCGGCCTCCTGCATCGCGAAGAGAATGCGCCGATGCACCGGCTTGAGCCCGTCCCGCGCATCCGGCAGCGCGCGCGCGACGATCACCGACATCGCATAGTCGAGGTAGGAGCGGCGCATCTCCTCCTCGAGTGTCACTGGCAGCAAATTGGACGGCGGTGTTGCTCCGCCTTCAGGACTGTCGCTCAAGAAAGCCTCGGAACGATCGAATCAAACGAGAAGGGTGGGCAGAAGCCTGCGCTCAGAACGGGATGTCGTCGTCAAGCTCGGCCCCGGCTCGGCCTCCTTCCCACGAGGCGGCGGATGGACCCCCCGACGCGCCTGCCGGCGCGCGCGGCGCCCGGTCCGCGCGCGGCGCGGCGTTGTTCCCCGCCTCTCCCCCACCGGCCGAATCGAGCAGTGTCAGATCGCCCCGGAACCGCCCGATCACCACCTCGGTCGTGTATTTCTCCTGGCCGGACTGGTCCGTCCATTTCCGCGTCTGCAGGGCGCCCTCGACATAGACCTTACGCCCCTTGCGCAGGAACCGCTCGGCCACGTCCGCCAGCCGGTCGTTGAAGATCACCACCCGGTGCCACTCCGTGCGCTCCTTGCGCTCGCCCGAAGCGCGGTCGTTCCAGCTCTCGCTGGTGGCGACCGAAAGCTGGACGATCTTCTGACCATCCTGGGTGGTGCGAACCTCCGGGTCCCGGCCGAGATTGCCGACCAGAATCACCTTGTTGACGCTGCCCGCCATTCCCTATCGACCCTTATTCCGCCCGCCGACGACCAACCCACCATACAGGCCTGCCGGTCCCACGGCCAGCGCCACGCCATTGCCCAACAGGGACGGCCCGCAGGGGCAAGCCAGACGTGCGCCCCGGGCACCATTGAAACCCTTCCCAAGGGCGCCGATTTGCCATAGAGAAGCGAACAACACAAGAACATCATCCCTTTCGTTCGCCTTCCTGTTTTACACTTCCTGCTTTCGGGGGCCCCATGGCCGGCTTCATCCACGTTCGCGGCGCCCGCGAGCACAATCTCAAGAACGTGGATGCTACGATTCCGCGCGATTCACTGACCGTCATCACCGGCCTTTCGGGCTCAGGCAAATCCTCCCTTGCCTTCGACACGATCTATGCCGAAGGCCAACGCCGCTATGTCGAGAGCCTTTCGGCCTATGCCCGCCAGTTCCTTGAGCTCGCCGGCAAGCCGGATGTCGATCAGATCGAGGGGCTCTCGCCCGCGATCTCGATCGAGCAGAAAACCACCAGCCACAATCCGCGCTCGACCGTGGGCACCGTCACCGAGATTCACGACTATATGCGCCTGCTCTGGGCGCGAGTCGGGATTCCCTATTCGCCCGCCACGGGTTTGCCGATCGAGGCGCAGACCGTGAGCCAGATGGTGGATCGCATCCTCGCGATGAAGGAGGGCACGCGGCTCCTGCTCCTCGCCCCGGTCGTGCGCGGCCGCAAGGGCGAGTACCGCAAGGAGCTTGCCGAGCTCTCGCGCAAGGGCTTCACCCGCGCCAAGGTGGACGGCACGCTCTACGAGATCACCGAGGTTCCGCCGCTCAACCGCAAGGTCAATCACGATATCGAGGCGGTGGTGGACCGCATCGTCGTCCGCCCCGGCCTCGAGACGCGACTGGCCGACAGCATCGAGACCGCCCTCGGCCTCGCAGATGGGATTGTCATCGCCGAGAATGCCGATGGCGGGGAGCGCACCCTCTTCTCGAGTCGCTTCGCCTGCCCGGTGAGCGGCTTCACGATCGCGGAGATCGAGCCCCGCCTCTTCAGCTTCAACAGCCCGCACGGGGCCTGTCCGGCCTGCGACGGGCTCGGCACGGAAAGCTTCTTCGATCCGGAGCTGGTGGTCCCGGATGAGCGTCTCAGCCTCGGCCAGGGCGCGATCGCACCCTGGACCGGCGCACAATCTCCCTACTACGACCAGACCCTTCAGAGCCTCGCCCGTTTCCTCAAGATCAGCATGAAGACGGCCTGGGAGGATCTGCCCGAAAAAGCGCGCCGCGCCATCCTCTTCGGCACCGGGGAGGAGCTTGTTTCCTTCACCTACAAGGACGGTGTGCGGTCCTACACCGTGCGCAAGTCCTTCGAAGGGGTGATTCGCAATCTCGAGCGCCGCTTCGCCGAGACCGACAGCGCCTGGGTGCGTGAGGAGCTGGCCCGCTACCAGGCCGAGAAACCCTGCGCCACGTGCAATGGCGCGCGCCTCAAGCCCGAGGCGCTCGCGGTCAAGGTCGGCGGCAAGAACATCGCCGAAGCCTCGGACCTATCCATCCGTGCCGCGCATGAATGGTTCGCGGATGTCGGAACCACCCTCACCCCGCAACGCGCCGAGATCGCGCGGCGGATCCTGCGCGAGATCGTCGAGCGGCTGCAATTTCTCGTCGATGTCGGGCTCGACTACCTCACCCTCTCGCGTAGCTCGGCCACGCTCTCCGGCGGCGAAAGCCAGCGCATCCGGCTCGCGAGCCAGATCGGCTCCGGTCTCACCGGCGTGCTCTATGTGCTCGACGAGCCCTCGATCGGGCTGCACCAGCGCGACAATGCCCGCTTGCTCGCGACGCTCCGCCGGCTCCGCGGCCTCGGCAACACGGTGCTCGTCGTCGAGCATGACGAGGAGGCTATGCGCGCCGCGGACCATCTGATTGATATGGGCCCCGGCGCCGGCCTTGCCGGCGGCACCATCGTCGCCTCCGGCACGCCAGGGGAGGTGGAGGGCAATCCTGCCTCCCTCACCGGGGATTATCTCGCCGGCCGCAGGCGCATCGCAGTCCCGGTCCGGCGTCGGCACGTGCAGAACGACCGCGAGGTCCGCATCATCGGCGCTCGCGGCAACAATCTGAAGAATCTCACCGCCCACTTCCCGATCGGCACCTTCACCTGTGTCACCGGCGTTTCCGGCGGCGGCAAATCGACGCTCGTCGTCGATACGCTCTATAAGGCGGCCGCCCGCAGGCTCATGGGCGCTGGAACCGTGCCCGCGCCGCATGACCGCATCGAGGGGATCGAGCTCCTCGACAAGATCATCGATATCGACCAGTCCCCAATCGGCCGCACCCCGCGCTCCAACCCTGCCACTTATACCGACCTTTTCGCCCCGATCCGCGACTGGTTCGCCGAGCTCCCGGAATCCCGTGCCCGCGGCTACAAGCCCGGGCGCTTCAGCTTCAACGTAAAGGGCGGCCGCTGCGAGGCCTGCCAGGGCGACGGCGTGCTCAAGATCGAGATGCACTTCCTGCCTGACATCTTCGTTACCTGCGATACCTGCAAGGGAAAGCGCTACAACCGCGAAACGCTCGAGGTGAAATATCGCGGCAAGTCGATCGCCGACATCCTGGCGATGACAGTGGACGAGGCGCTCCCTTTTTTCGCCGCGCAGACCCGCATTGCCGAACGGCTTGCCGTGCTCCAGCGAGTCGGGCTCGGCTATATCAGCCTCGGCCAGCAGGCCACAACGCTCTCGGGCGGGGAGGCGCAGCGCATCAAGCTTGCCAAGGAACTTGGCCGCCGCGCCACCGGCCGGACACTGTACATTCTGGACGAGCCGACCACGGGCCTGCATTTCGAGGATGTGCGCAAGCTGCTCGATGTGCTGCACGCGCTCATCGATCAAGGCAATACGGTCGTCGTCATCGAGCACAATCTCGAGGTCATCAAGACCGCGGACTGGATTCTCGATCTCGGCCCCGAAGGGGGTGATGGGGGCGGCCGAATCGTCGCTGCCGGCACACCCGAGATGATCGCCGCCACGCCCGAAAGCCATACCGGGCGGTTTCTCGCGCCCCTGCTCGCCGCGCCCCTGCCCATCATGGCTGAGGCGCCGAAACGCGCCCGCCGCATCGCTTGAGGCCGGACGATCGGCCCATCCCCAGCGAGGATAATATATTAATTACAAATAATATTATGTATCATCGCCCGAGAGGCCAAACCAGAACATGCAACGGCGCATCCCGCAGACCGGCAGAGAAGGCACGGCGCCGGACGAGTGAGGGGTGGACCTCGCTCCCTCAGAACGAATAGGTTCACCCGCGTCATGGCGACAAACACGCAGGTTCACGCTAGTGTCCTGAAAATCAAGACCAAGTGTACCGATTCCGTCCGCATTGCGATACTGCGAACTGCGGAATCGAGACACGAAAGCGCGGGGGCCGAACTGCGAAAGTGTTGAGCGAGGGATAAATTGGTAGCAGGAAGAATCACGGGACGAACCGGGACGCTGCTCGTCCCGCCGCGGCCCGCCCCCCTACGCCTGACGGCCGATCAGGGTTGGGGGCATCGTTTCCAGCTTGCGGCCGAGGATTTCGGGGACGGGGCCAAGCTATGGCGTCTTACCTGGGCCCTGGCGCTCGCCGATATTCGGCTCCGCTACCGCGGCTCCATGCTCGGGCCGTTCTGGCTCACGCTTTCCACGGCCATCATGATCGGCTCGATGGCTTTCCTCTATGCCGGTCTCTTCCACACGGACATTCACACCTATCTGCCGTACCTCACAGTTTCACTGATCCTGTGGAACTATCTCGGCTCCCTCATCACCGAGGGTTCGACGTGCTTCATCGCCTCGGATGCGACAATCCGCGGCATGCGCATGCCGCTCGTCGTCCATGCCGGGCGGAGTGTCGTGCGCAACACGATCGTGCTTGCCCACAATCTCGTCGTCGTGGTGGTCGTGTATGCCATCATGGGCGTGCATATCGGATGGTACGCGCTCTGGGCGATACCGGCATTCTGTCTCTGGCTCGTGGACGGCTTCGCCGTCTCCGTCCTTTTCGGCGCCATCTGCGCCCGGTTTCGTGACGTGCCGCAGATCATTGCATCCCTTCTGCAAATCGCATTCTTTGTCACACCGGTGATGTGGTATGCGAAAGTCCTTGCGACGCACCGCGCCGGTCAGATCCTCGTGCGCTTCAATCCTTTCTACCTGATTCTCGAGGTGCTGCGCGGCCCCATTCTCGGTGAGCCGCTGACCACGGGAACCGTGGCCAAGGCCGTGGTCGGATCGGTTGCGCTGGTCGCCCTGGCCGCCGTGGGCTTCGCGCGCGCGCGCGGCCGCCTTGCCTATTGGGTCTGACCATGGCTTATCTCGCGGCTGTCGATGTATCGGTGGAGTTTCCGCTTTACCATTCCGATAGTCGATCTTTGAAAAAGACCTTGCTTGGCCGGGCTTCCAGCCGCTTCGGGCAGGATGCGCGGCATCGCCCCGTGGTACAGGCGCTGCGCGGGATTTCGTTCTCGCTCAAGTCGGGCGACCGTCTGGGGCTCATCGGTGTCAACGGGTCGGGCAAGACGACGCTGCTCAGGACCATGTCCGGCATCTATCAGCCTTGGCGTGGGCATATCATGATCGACGGGAGGCTCACCTCCCTGCTCGACCCGGCGCAGGGCATGAACACCGATCTGACCGGCCGCGAAAACATCGCGTTGCGCGGGCTTTTCCACGGTTTCTCGAAGACGCAGATTGCACGGCTCGAGGCGGATGTGGAGGATTTTGCCGACCTCGGCCAGTTCCTGGAATTGCCGGTGCGGAGCTATTCGACTGGCATGACGGTGCGGTTGGCCTTTGCCATGGCCACAGCCGTCCGACCGGAGATCCTACTGATGGATGAATGGATCATGGCCGGAGACGCGCGCTTCATGGAGAAGGCAAGAGCGCGGATCGAGGCGATGGTCAATGCTGCTGAGATCCTGGTGCTGGCAAGCCATTCCCCTGCGATTCTTGCAGAATGGTGCACGCGGCTGATGTGGCTGGAGGATGGAAAAATCCGAGCCTATGGTGAGCCGATCGAAGTTTTGGAACGATATCTTCCCCCGTCCCAGTTTGCGGACGTGCAAGGGTTGCTGGAGCATGGGCCGGCCTCGTCGGCGCTCGGATGAGAAGTATTCCGGGGCCGCTCTCCTTGCGTCAAAACGAGGGCGTACATACTGAGCGAGCATGACCCCAATACACAGCCGGGTTCTTCTGCCGCCGGGCGTAAGTTGATTTGGATGATTGCGAAGCCTGGATGTCTGGTGAGTCGTTCCGGCTTTTTGTCCGTGCCTCAAGGATGAACTGGCATGGGGTGAGGCCTCTGAGAATCTTGAGCCGCCTCCAGCATTTCCGGTTGAGTGGATGCGGCCAGCGTGGGCGAGACGGTTCGCGCCTTCGGCAGAACCGACGTTACCGAGGGCGCGATTGACCGCGTCGGCGAGTGCTCGGAAAGCCAAGCCTCGAATGAAGATCGTCGTCCGTGACGAATGAGCAAGGCCTCGTTGTCCATGGTTTTGCAGGCGAACCGCTGCGCCCTGTCGGTCTGGTCGAGCAATTCTGTGCAGCGGGTGGCGTAGCGTCTGGACACCCATGGCTGTCGATGGCGGCGCACTGCGTGACGTTCTGCGGACTGCTTATACCAACCCTCTGTGAGGGCGACTCATTGGGGGATTCCCCGACGCGGGGCTGACGTGATTCAAGGGTGGCGAACGGGGGAGGTTCGCCATGACGATCCCACTGAGGGGGGGACTTTGACGCGGCACGGGTGCGCCGTGCGGCGCGTGAAAGCGGCGATGCTAACCAAGTGCGCCGCCTTCTCGCGGTGGCCGGTCTATGATGGGGCAACCCGCACAGAGGCAGCCGAGATTGGCGGCGTGACCCTGCAGATCGTCCGGGACTGGGTGCTCAAGTTCAACGCGCGAGGCCCGGAGGGCCTGGTCGATCGTAAGGCGCCGGGGC
>DATJLS010000025.1:0-63039 GCA_035509315.1 Acetobacteraceae bacterium
GCCGGAGATCCTCGCGATCGATGCCGAGCGCCGCGCCGTCCTGACCACCCTGCAGGACAAGCAGGCCCGCCGCAACGCGCTGTCGAAGGAGGTGGGGCAGCAGAAGCGCGCCGGCGCCGACACCGCCGCGCTGGAAGCCGAAGCCATCGCGCAGCGCGGCGACATCGAGGGCCTGGAGGCGCGTGCCACCGAGCTGGACGCCGACGTGCCGGACGGGACGGACGAAAGCGCTAACGTCGTGCTGGCGGTGCATGGCGCGCCGCGCGACCTGGGGTTCGAGCCGAAGCAGCATTTCGAGCTGGGCGAGGCGCTGGGGCTGATGGATTTCGCTGCCGCGTCGAAGATCGCGGGGGCGCGGTTTGTCGTGCTGCGCGGGGCGCTGGCGCGGCTGGAACGCGCGCTGGGGCAGTTCATGCTGGACCTGCACACGCGCGAGCACGGCTATACCGAGATGGTGGTGCCGGGGCTGGTGAACGATGCCACCGCGTACGGCACCGACAAGCTGCCGAAATTCGCCGATACGATGTTCCAGACCAAGGATGGCCGCTGGCTGATCCCGACCGCCGAGGTGCCGCTGACCAACCTCGCCTCCGGTGAGATTTTTCCCGAGGCGCGGCTGCCGATCAGGGTGACCGCGCTCACCGAGTGTTTCCGTGCCGAGGCGGGCGCGGCCGGGCGCGACACGAGAGGCATGATGCGCCAGCACCAGTTCCGGAAGGTGGAGCTGGTCTCGGTCGTTCATCCCGCACGGTCCGACGAGGAGCATGAGCGGATGACCAGCTCGGCCGAGGATGTTCTGCGGCTGCTCGATCTGCCCTTTCGGCGGGTGCTGCTTTCCGCCGGCGACACCGGCTTCGGGGCGGCGAAGACCTTCGATCTCGAAGTCTGGCTGCCGGGCCAGCAGGCTTGGCGCGAGATCAGCTCTTGCTCCAATTGCCGCGATTTCCAGGCTCGGCGGATGAATGCCCGCTTCCGTCCGGCCGAAGGTGGCGCGCCGCAGCTCGCGCACACGCTGAATGGCTCGGGCGTCGCGGTCGGCCGGGCCCTGATCGCGGTGATGGAGAACGGCCAGCAGGCCGATGGCTCGATCCTTATCCCGCCGGCGCTCTGGCCCTATATGGGCGGGCTCGAACGGATCGCGCCGGGCCCGGGATAGCGGGAGCGTGACGACCGGAGGTGGGAACACCGGAGGTCTGAATCACGCGGGAAACAAATGGGTAGAGCGGGATAAGGGAGCGCGAGCGAACGCATCCCGCTCTACCCCCGTTTCACGCGGCTTGCGCGCTTTCCCCCTCGGGGCGGATCCGGATGCCGAGCCGGCCCGCAAGATCCTGGATGAACTGCCAGGCGACCCTTCCCGAGCGGGCACCGCGCGTGACCGACCATTCCACCGCCTCGGCGTGCAAAGCCTCGCGCGCGATGGGGAGGTGGAAGTGGTCGGCATAGGCATCGACCATGGCGAAGAACGTTTCCTGGTCGCAATTGTGAAAGCCGATCCAAAGGCCAAATCGGTCCGATAACGAAACTTTTTCCTCGGTCGCCTCGGAAGGGTTGATCGCGGTCGAGCGTTCGTTCTCGATCATCTCCCGCGGCATCAGGTGGCGGCGGTTCGAGGTCGCATAGAAAAGGACGTTCGGCGGCCGCCCCTCGATCCCGCCATCGAGGATGGATTTGAGCGCCTTGTAGTCCGTATCCTCGCGCTCGAAGGAGAGATCGTCACAGAAAACAAGGAAGCGGCGGCGGCTTTCGCGCAGGAGGCCGAGTAGGAGGGGGAGAGAGGCGATATCCTCGCGGTGAATCTCGACCAGGACCAGCCGGCCCCCGGGGATGTTTGCGGGCGAGGCATTCGCTTCCGCGTGCGCGGCCTTGACGAGCGAGGATTTGCCCATCCCGCGCGCGCCCCAGAGCACGGCGTTGTTGGCCGGATAGCCGGCGGCGAAGCGGCGCGTATTGTCGCAGAGGATGCGGAGTTGCCGGTCGATCCCCTTGAGCAGCACGATATCCACCCGGGAAACCGCTGGCACCGGTGCGAGGCGCTGTGGGCGGGGGTGCCAGACGAAGGCATCGGCGGCGGCAAAGTCGGGCGGAGCCGGCGGTGGCGGCGCGAGGCGTTCCAGGGCCTCGGCAATCCGGCCCGTCACCTCGATCAGGCTTGGTTCCATCGGGAAGATCGGCCTCGGGGTTGACGCGAAGGGGGCGGACACTATGGTCCCGGACCCATCACCGCAACCCGGGTTTCTGAAATGCTGATCACTCCGGCCTATGCGCAGGCCGCCAACGGCAACATTCTTGGCACCGCCACGCAATTCCTGCCGCTGGTGCTGATCTTTGCGGTGTTCTATTTCCTGCTGATCCGGCCGCAGCAGACCAAGCAGCGCGATCTGCGCCGCCAGCTCGCCGCGATCAAGCGCGGCGACAGGGTGGTGACCGCCGGCGGCATCCTCGGCACGGTCCAGCGGGTGCGCGAGGGCGCGCAGGAGATCGAGGTGGAAATCGCGCCGAACGTGCGGGTGCAGGTGATGCGCGACACCATTACCAGCATCGTCAAGCCGCAGGCCGCCAATGACGCGAAGCCGGCGAGCGAAGCCAAGACCAACTGAAGGGCGCCATTTGAGGGGCGGTTGACCGGAGGGCTTCGCCCTTCGGAGGCGCGCTCACGCGCTGCGGCGCAACCGGTGGAGCGATGGACGATGTCGCGATGCGGTCGCGGCGATGTCTCATTTGGTCATCGGGAAGCGCATACGGCGAATGCTGCGCATGCAAGGGGGAGGCAAATCCGCCCGTTACAGCGAGGAGAGAGCGGGTTCGGCTTACAAAGCCATGAAATGGGTCGATAAATGAAAGCAGGAGAAAGATGATCCGAAATCATCACGCGCTCGCGTTGCTTTCCCGATCGGATTCATAGCGTGCCTTTGGGCCCCGTTTGAGCTTCTCGCGGGGCTTCGGCGGATCGCAGGGCGGCGGCTTTCCTGCGTACATGTTGGCACGGAAGCCCCTCGCTTGGCGCTCCGATTTCACCGGAAGCCGAATGGACCGAGGACGCGCCATTGGGCTTCCGGTCAAGGGAGGAAAAGAGGTTGGCGCCAGGTCGGAGCGCGAACCGAAAGTTGAATCTCATGCCCGCTTCGACGACCGGAGGCCGAATGCGTTGTGGCCGCGGCACTGATGGCGCAAGGGGATGCAATGCGTCCCTTCCTTGACACCGTTCCGCTTGCCAAGGAGAAATTCATTCCCGCCTGATCGCAACGGACAATGCTCATTGGAGCGGGTCCCGGGATCGTTCCCCCTCGAGACCGTCCGTTTGCCGAGGTGTCGGGTTACACGGGGCAGAGCGACAAGGCTTCGCTCGACATAACAATATAACGATTGCGGAGGATACGTTGATGGGAAAGCTGAGAATGAGTCGGAATAACGGAAAACGGGCGCCCTCATCGAAGGGGCACGGCCGTCGGACGCTGCTGCAGGCCGCGGGCCTGGCGGCTGGCGCGATGGGGCTCGGGTTGCTCGACACGCCGAAGGTGTTTGCCGCCGCGTCTGGCGACGACTCGGTCGTGATTTCGCTGCCTCAACCGGTTCAGCAATATTATGAACTCGCGACCACGACGCCGCTCGGGCCCAGCATCTACCGCGATTTCAAGCCGAAGAAGGAGCCGCCATGGCTCATCGGCTATGCGAGTTCCTTCGGCGGCAATACCTGGCGGATCGGGGCACGGACGCGACTGCAGGAGGTTCTGCTGCCGAAATACAAGGCGGCGGGCCTCGTCTCGGATGTCGTCACCACCGAATCGAATCTGGTGATCCCGAGGCAGATCCAGCAAATTCGCCAGCTCGTCGATCAAGGTTGCGATGCGATCATGACGATCGGCGCCGCGCATACCGCGCTCGACAGCGCCATCAAATACGCCCACGACCATGGCGTGCTGTTTGTCGCGATCCAGGGTGGCGTTGCCTCGCCCTACGCCCTGCAGATCAGCGGCAATTATGCGCTCTGCGGCAAGCTGCAGGGACAGGCGCTTGGCAAGAAGATGGGCGGCAAGGGCAACGCGCTCATCGTTCAGGGCATTCCGCAGGCGCAGGCGAGCGACGATTTTCAAAGGGGCCATGAAGCCGGGCTGAAGGAATATCCGGATATCAAGATCATCGGGGCAGTGGCCGGCAACTGGGTCGATTCCGTGGCCAAGACCAAGGTGCTTCAGTTTCTCGCAACCCACCCCGAACCGCTCAGCGGCATTGCCACCCAATCCCCCGGCGATCTTGGCGCGCTCAGCGCGTTGCAACAGACGGGAAGGACGGTCGTGCCGATGACCCCTGGCGGCGAGATGGGCCCGCTCGCCTATTGGCGCGACCATCAGGACTGGATCGACCTCACCTACCAGGGCTGGCCACCCGGCGACGAGATGGAGGAAGGCTGGGAGGTGATGCTGCGCACCCTCCAGGGCCAGGGCCCGAAGATTGCGAGCATCCTGATCGGACCCGGACCGATCGCCTACAAGGATCTGGACGGGCTGCTTCCCAAAGGCACGACATACACATCCAACGAATGGGTCGAGCCGCCCTACGAGCAGTGGTTCCCGTCGGCGACCATGGACATGTATTTCGAACGGCCGGCCAGCCCGCTGCAGAAGAGAGGATGATCGCGGAAGCCGCGCGGGGATGGCGGTGAGAAGGGATTGCGGGAGGAGAGGCACCGGACGTGCAGGCTGACTTTCTCTCTGCGACGACCGGGCCGGACGCCGCCACGGCGCCCGGCGCCTCCTCACCCTCTGCCGGCAACGTCGTCGAGGTGCGCGCGGTCAGCAAATCGTTCGGCGAGACGCACGCGCTCAGGGCCTGCTCGTTTTCGGCGCGTGCAGGCGAAGTGCATGCCATCGTCGGCGAGAATGGCAGCGGCAAGAGCACGCTCGCGAAGCTCCTCGCAGGTGTGCTGCATCCCGATTCCGGAAGCGTGCGGGTGAATGGCGAGCCGCCGACGAGCCCGCACGTGGCACGGGCGATGGGAATCGCCGTGGTGTTCCAGGAGGTCCTGGTCGCCGAAGGCGGCAGCGTGCTCGACAATCTCTTCATCGGCGATGATGGAATGTTCCGCGCCAGGCTGTCGCAGCGGCAGAAGCGGGCGCGGGCTCAGGCGTTGCTGGACCGGCTGGTTGGCGCCAGGGTCGATCCCGATGCGCTGATCGACGATCTGCCGTTGAACACCAAGCAATGGATCGTCATCGCGCGCACGCTGCTTGGCCGGCCACGCCTCGTGGTGTTCGATGAATCGACCGCGGCGCTCGATCATTCCAGTGTCGAGCGGTTTTTCGAAATGGTGCGCGAGCTGAAATCCGCCGGCACTTGCGTTCTGATCGTCACCCACCGCATTCATGAACTCACTTCCATTTGCGACCGTGCCACCGTGCTCAGCGACGGGGTCGATGTCGGCACGCTGGCGGGTGCCGAGATCGTCGAGGCACGGCTTTTGGAGCTGATGCGTGGCGACGCGCCATTGGGCAAACCCTTGCCGGAGGAGGCGGAACGCCTGGCGCGAGAAACCCGCATCCGCGCAGAAAAGGCGCGAGAGCCCGATGACCGAAGGCGGGATTACCGCGGGTCTGAATCACGCGAGAAAACAATGATCGTGAACGGGATGGGGGAGCGTGAGCAATCTCGTCCCGCCCTCGTGGTCTCGAAGCTGCGGCTGATGCCGGAGGCACGCCCGATCGATCTTTCGGTCCGTCTTGGCGAGATCGTCGGGCTGGCCGGACTGGAAGGCCATGGCCAGGTCGAATTCATCCAGACGATCTCCGGCATCGGGCGAGCCGTTTCCGGCACCGTTCATGTCGAGCATGGCGGCCGGCGATATGGGATCGACTCCGTCAAATCGGCCGGTCGCGCCAACCTGGCCTATATTCCGGGCGACCGGAAGGCCGAGGGCGTATTCGCCAATCTTTCGGTGTTCGAGAATTTCGGCATCGCCTGCTATCGACGTACGTCCCGCGCCGGATTCATCGATCGCCGCCGCGTGGCACGGATGTTCTATGATCGTGTCAAGGATCTTTCGATCCGCATCGGGCGTGTCACCGCGCCGATCAATTCCTTGAGCGGGGGAAATCAGCAGAAGATCGTGGTCGGACGCGCGCTCGCCGCCTCGCCTCTCGTGCTCGCGTTGAACGACCCGACCCGCGGTGTCGATATCGGCGCCAAGCGGGACCTCTATGCCCTGCTGCACAGGCTGGCGGAGCAGGGCAAGGCCATCCTCTTCCTTTCCAACGAGATCGAAGAGTTCGCGGGTCTCTGCGACCGGGTGGCCGTGTTCCGTTCGCAAAGCCTGTTCGGCACACTCGAGGGCGAGGAGATCACCGCCGACGCGGTGCTCACCGCCATGTTCGGATACAGAGATGCCCGAGATCTCGACCGCGCCGAACCCTGAGCATCCCGCCGCGCGCTTCCTCGTAAGGCAACGCCCGCTGGTCACGCCGGCGGTCCTGCTCGCCATTCTCCTGGTGATTTCGGCATTCCACGGCCCGCACCTCTTCACCTCGGACGGGCTGGCGGGGGCCGTGATCGGAGCGGGGCCGCTGGTGCTGGCGACGCTTGCGATCACGATCATTGCGGTGGCGGGCCCGGCGGGTGTCGATCTTTCCGTCGGACCCACGATGACCTTCATCAATATCGGGATCGTGCTCGGGCTTCCCGTGCTCGGACTTTCCGGTCCGGTCGCGGTGTTCGCCTTCGCCATCCTGCTCGGCATGCTGCTCCAGGCGGCGATGGGGACGCTGATCGCCGTGCTGCGCGTCAGCACCGTTGTGGTGACGCTCGCGATCTATCTGGTGCTGGATGGGCTCAACACCGTGATCCTTCCCCAGCCTGGCGGAACGGCGCCGGATTGGCTCGCGAACTGGGGTTCCGCATCCTCGATCCTCTCGTCTATCCTTTATGTCCCTCTCGCCGCCTTCGTTCTCTGGACGCTGATTTCGCGCACCACCTTCTTCCGCAACGTCCGCCTGATGGGCGCGAATGACCGGACCGCATTCGTGAGCGGCGTGAAGCTGATCCCGACCCGCATCGGCGCGCATGTGATCTGCGGCGTGTTCGTCGGCATTGCCAGCGTGATGTATACCGGGCTGATCGGCTCGGCCGACCCGACAGCCGGCGCCTCCTACACGCTGAGCGCGGTGACCGCGCTCGTCATCGGTGGCGCGAGCCTCGCGGGCGGCCGCGCCCGCGGCCTTGGCTCGGTGCTCGGCGCGATCGATATCTGGCTCATCTCCTACGTGCTTTCCACGTTCAATTTCGGCTTGAACGCGAGCTACTGGGTGCAATTCGCCACCGGCGCGGTACTGGTTGTGGCGCTCGTCACCGGTGGTGTTCTTTCCGGCCTGTCCGGAACCGGTCGGTGGCGCGGCGCGGGGATGATGTCCTCATGAGTGTGACGGGCCGCGCCGATCTGCGTGTTTCCGCCAGCCGGCCTGGTCTCCGGGCTGCCATCGCGCAGCACTGGAGCACGGGTATGGCGTGTGCTGTTCTGGTGGCGCTGATTGCCTTCGGAGCCGCCACGATCGACGGCTTCTGGTCGCTGCTCAATCTCCGCTCCAATCTCGTCTTTGCGTCGTTCCTGGGCATCGCCACCATCGGCCAGACTCTATGCGCGCTGATCGGCGGCCTCGATCTTTCGATCCCCTTCGTCCTCGGCGCGGCCAATGTGGGCCTTGTGAAGCTGATGAACGAGGGCGTGCCATCGGGCGCCGGCATCGTCATCGTGCTCGTCATCGGCGGCCTGATCGGCGCTTTCAACGGCGCGCTCAGCCAGCGGCTGCGTGGACAGTCCCTCGTCGTCACGCTTGGTGTCGGCAATGCCGTGCTCGGGCTGGTGCAAATCCTTGTAAGCAGCGGCGGGGTTTCCGGTATCTCGGGCGGCACCATCGAGGGCAAGATTCCGAGATGGATCGAGAAATTCTCCTCGTTCGACCACGCGATCGGCGTCGCGCCCGCGGTCATCCTTTGGGTGACTCTCATCGCGCTGACCATTCTGCTGTTGCGGCGGACCTGGCTCGGCCGCAGCCTCTATGCGCTCGGCGGCAATCCGACCGCGGCCGAGCGCGTGCACGTATCGAGCCGGTGGACATGGACCATGGTGTTCGGTGCGAGCGGCGGCACCGCCGCCCTTACCGGCATCCTGCTGCTCGGCTATACGGGAAGTGGTTATGCCGGCGTCGGCGATCCCTATCTCTTCACCACGATCGCGGCGGTGCTGATCGGGGGTACCTCGCTCGTCGGCGGGCGGGGCGGCTATGGGCTCAGCGTTCTCGGCGTGCTCATCCTGACCGTGCTGCAGACGATCCTCTCGGGCTACAGCCTTTCACAGGCCGCGCAGGAAGCGATCCTCGGCGCGCTCATCATCCCGACCGTCGCACTTTACGCGCGCAGCCCGCACCCCAGGATGCTGATCTGAATGGTTATCGCAACGAAACGTCGGTCCCGGCGTGCCCGGATGACGAGCGGGCGTCATAAATCTGTTGCGAAACAATGTGTTTCCGAGATCGGGCCGTTTGACAAGCGGGTCCATTGATGAGAGACATCCGATCCGGCGCTGCGTGAAACTTGTGCTCACTCTCGGCGGGGGCCGCAATCATTCGCAGTATGGCTCTCATCGAGACAAGAAAAGAGGGAGGGAGCTTACCAAGATGGCAGACATTGCGAATACCAGTCACTTCTATGAACTGGTTTCCCGGAACGCCCGGGTCGAACGGCTTGGAACCGGATTCACCTTCACCGAAGGCCCGGTATGGAATCATTCCGGCAAATTCCTCCTTTTCAGCGACATGCCCGCTGATGTCCGCCGGCGCTGGGACGCGGTGGGCGGCGTGCGGGAGATGCAGCGCCCGTCGAACAAGGGAAATGGCATGACCTATGAGGTCGATGGCAGCCTGCTGATCTGCGAGCATGTCACCAGCTCCGTGGTGCGGCTCCGTCCGGACGGCAGCCGCCAGACCGTTGCCTCGCACTATCAGGGCAAGGAGCTGAACAGCCCGAATGACATCGTCGTCGCGAAGGACAACAGCCTCTATTTCAGCGACCCGACCTATGGCCGGATGCCGGTCTTCGGTCTCGAGCGCAAGCAGGACCTCTCGTTCCAGGGTGTCTATCGGGTTCAGCCATCGGGTGAGGGGATTCAACTTTTGGCCAACGATTTCGAGCAGCCGAACGGGCTTTGCTTCTCCCCCGACGAATCCTTGCTCTACATCAACGACAGTCCCCGTGCCCATATCCGCGTGTACAAGGTCGCGAAGGACGGGACGATCGGCGGCGGTTCGGTCTTCTTCGACCATATCGGCTCGGGCGCCATCGAGGAAGGCATCCCCGATGGTATGAAGTGCGACGAGGCGGGCAATATCTATGTGAGCGGGCCCGGGGGGATCTGGGTCATCAGCCCCGAGGCCAAGCTGCTCGGGCGGATCGATGTCCCCGAGAATGTCGGCAATCTCAACTGGGGCGGCGATGCGTGGAAGACGCTGTTCATCTGCGCTTCCACATCCCTCTACAAGATCGATCTCGGGGTCAGTGGCAACCGGCTGCCCTATATGGTTTAGAGCGTGATGACCGGAGGTGGACTCGCCGGAGGTCTGAATCACGCGAGAAAACAATGACCGAGAGCGGAATGGATGAGCGAGAGCGAACGCATTCCGCTCCAGGCTCGCGGCCCAGATTTGGGGGTAACCTTGCTTTTCTGCCGGAACCAAAAAAATCGAGGAGGAAGACATGGCAAGCGATGAAGCATTGCGGATCAACCGCGCGACCGCTTCCGTCATCATTCAGGACCTGCAGAACGACGTGATCACCGAGGGCGGCGCATTCGCGTCCTCCGGCGCGCCGAAGCACGCCGCGAGCCAGCGAATCGTCGCCAATGTGGCGCAGCTTGCAAAGGAGGCGCGCGCTCTCGGTGTGCCCGTCATTCACGTTCACTATATCGTCGAGCCCGGCGCGAAGGGGCTGAAGCTGAATGCCCCTTTGTTCAGGGGCGTCAGGGACGCGAATGCGGTCGTGCGGGGAACCTGGGGTGCGGCGCCTGTTGCAGGGCTCGAGCCGCAGGAAGGAGATTTTGTGGTCGAGAAGATGCGCATGAACGGCTTCTACAACACGAAGCTTGAGACTCTCCTGCGCGGCCTCGGCGCCGAAACGGTGATCATCACCGGCGCCTGGACGAATATGTCGATCGAGCACACGGCGCGCCATGCCGCGGATGCCGGCTTCGAGGTCATCGTCGCGAGCGACGGCACATCCACCGTGAATGATGAATGGCAGAAGGCCGGCCTCAACTACGCGCTCACCAATGTGGGCCGCACGCCAAGCTGCGCCGAGATCATTGCCGCACTTCGCGGGTGATCCGAGGCAGGTTCGGACGAGCGGAGGTCAGGCGCGGGAAACCGTCTCCTCGGCGCCCGACCCGCGACGGAGCGCAAGCTTCGCGGCGAGCGCGACCGCGTTCTCTAGCGCGCTCGTCGAGGCGACACCCTTGCCGACGATATCGAAGGCGGTGCCGTGCGCCGGGGTGGTGAAAACGGCGCGGAGCCCGGCGGTCACCGTGACACCGCGATTGAAGCCGCGCAACTTCGTCGCGATCTGCCCCTGGTCGTGATACATCGAGAGCACGCCGTCATACTCGCCGGCGAATGCCTTGATATAGACGGTATCCGAAGGGAAGGGGCCGGCGCAGGCGATGCCTTCCGCTCCCATCGCCTCGACCGCGGGGCGGATGATCTCGATCTCCTCCGTTCCGAAAAGCCCGTTCTCGCCGCCATGCGGATTGAGGGCCGCCACGGCAAGCCGAGGTGCCGCGATGCCGGCGCGGCGCATCGTGGCATCGGCGAGGCGGATCGCGTCGCGGACGCGCTCGGGCGTGATCTGTTCGATCGCCTCTCGTAATGAGACATGCGAGGTGACGCGCGACATCCATTGCCCGTCGAGCACGTTCATCTCGCTGAAATGGCCATTATGGCGCAGCAGATGGGCGAACATCTTGTGCTCGTCGGGGAATTTCCAGCCCCCGTCATACATCGCCCGCTTGTTGAGCGGCGCGAAGGTGATCCCGTCCACCAGGCCGCGCTCGGCGAGCGTGATGGCGTAGGCCAGGGTCTCGCCCGTCAGGCGGCCGGACTCGGCGGAGATGGCTCCGCGCGGAAAGAGCGCCGGATCGATATTGCCGAGATCGATGAGCGGCACGATCTCCGACGAGCCATGGATCGCGTCCTCGGCCAGATCGCTTTCCGTGACCCGCATCCAGCGCAGCGCCACGCCGGCATCGCGCATCCCGAGCTCAAGGACGCGCGCATCCCCGACGACGACGAGGCGCGCCGTCTCCTCCATTTTCCGCTCATGCAGCAGGCGGGCGCAGATCTCGGGGCCTATCCCCGTGCAGTCCCCGAGCAGGAAGGCGAGGCGCGGAAGTTTCTCCGGGGGGCGCGCGGTTTCGTGACTATGGGACATCGCAGTTCTACTCCGCAGCCTGGGCCCGGCCGAGGGTAGGGGCGAAGAATTCGCGAAGGGCGGCAAAGGTTTCGTCCGGGCACTCCTCCTGGAGATAATGGCCCGAGGGTACCGTCGCTGCCTTTACGATGTGGGTCGCGTAACGCGACCAGATGGCGGCCGCGTCATGATTGCGCCCGACGCCGCCTTTCTCGCCCCAAAGGATGAGCGCGGGACAGGCGACGCGGCGGCCGGCCTCGAAATCCTCCGTGTCCATCGGCAGATCGACCGCGAAGGTCGCGCGGTAATCCTCGCACATCCCATGGATGGTCTCGGGATTGCGGATACAGCGGATATAGTCGGCCAATGCCTCGGGCCCGAAGAAGCTGGTGCCCTGGTCGGTCTTCGAAAGCTTGCGGCGGATGAAGAATTCCGGGTCGGCGCCCATCATCCGCTCCGGCGTCGGGCTTGGCTGGATCATGAAGAACCAGTGCCAGGAGAAGGTCGCCCACTCGCGGGTGACATGGTTGAGCAGGTGATGCTGCGGCAGCATATCGAGGAAGCCCGCCCGCAGGATCCGCTCCGGCCGGTCGAGGCACATGCGGTGCAGGACACGCGCGCCGCGGTCGTGCCCGGCGGCGAGGAAACGCTCGAACCCGAGCGCCTGCATCACCTCGAACTGGTCCTGGCCCATCGAGCGGAAGGAATAATTTTCGTGGTTCGGGCCGTCAGGCGGCTTCGAGCTGTCCCCGTAGCCGCGCAGATCGGTGCAGACGACCGTGAATTCCTGCGCGAGGCGCGGCGCGATCTTGTGCCAGGAGAGATGGTTGAAGGGATTGCCGTGCATCAGGAGCAGCGGCGGCCCGCTGCCACCGGTTACGGTGACGATCTCCGCCCCCGCGGTGCTGACGATCTGCTTTCGAAAGCCTTCGAGCATGGGCTGACCCCCACCCGGCGCAGGCCGCCGGCGAGGGGAAGCTGGCGTCGCCGCAGGAGCGTGTCAATCGAAAATCGTCAACGATTTTGGTGCGGCACCCTTGCGGCGGCGCGAACCGCCGCATTAGGCTGAGCCTCACTTCAGGCGTGGCGGGGCCGCCCCATGGAGAGTCCGACGATCCGCAATTCCGAGGCCATGCTGCGGCTGCGCCGCGATGTCTCGCTCACCGAACTGATCCGCCAGGAGATCGAGCACATGATCGATTCCGGCGCGCTCAATCCCGGCGAGTGGGTCAACGAGGCGACCCTCGCGGCGCGCTTCGGCGTCAGCCGCGGGCCCGTGCGCGAGGCTTGCCGCGGGCTCGAGCAGACCGGACGCCTCGTCTTCATCGTCAATCGCGGCGCCTTCGTCCGCGAAGTGACGGAGGAGGAGGCGGTCGAGATCTACGATCTGCGCGCCGTGCTCTTCGGGTTTGCCGGCCGCCTGCTCGCCACCAAGATGACGAAGGCGCAGCATGAGGAGCTCGCGGCGCTGATCGCGGCGATGGATGAGGCCGCCGCGGCCAACGATATCGACCGCTATTACCCGCTCAACCTGGCGTTTCACCAGAAGCTCGTTGCGTTCGCGGGCAATCGCCGGCTTGCCGCAAGCTATGAGCGCTGCGTGCAGGAGCTGCATCTTTTCCGCCGCCGCGCGCTCATTCCCGAGGGACGGATGGCCTCTTCCAACGACGAGCACCAGGCCATTCTCGCCGCGCTCGCCGCACGCAGGCCGGCCATGGCCGAGCGGCTGATGACCGCGCATGTCATGCGGGCGAAGGGACGGGTCCTCGGCCACGCAGCGAAAACCTCGCCGATGCGGCGAGCGGAGTAGATCGGAGGACAGGTGGCGGAAAGGACGCTTTATTCGTACTGGCGCTCCCAGGCTTCGTACCGGGTGCGGATCGCGTTGGCGCTGAAGGGGCTCAGGGCGAAGATCGTGACACTCGATCTTCTCAAGGGGGATCAGTTCGCTTCGTCCTACCGTGCGCTCAATCCTGAGGCTTCCGTGCCGGCACTGGTCGAAGGCGCGGACCCGCCGCTGATCCAATCCCTCGCCATTTTGGAATATCTTGAGGAGTGCCATCCCGAGCCGCCGCTTCTGCCGAAGGAAACCCGCGCGCGGGCCCATGCGCGGGCGCTCGGCCAGGTGGCCGCGATGGATGCGCACCCGCTCATCGTGCCGCGTGTGCGGCATTACCTGACGCAGGAGCTCGGGATCGGTGAAACGGCATTGAGGACGTGGATCCGTCACTGGCTCGAGGAAAGCACGCGCACGCTCGAGACATTGCTTGCGCGGGATCCTCTGACCGGCCGGTTTTGCGTGGGAGATGCGCCGACATTCGCCGATCTCTGCGTCGTGCCGCACATCGCCACGGCGCGGATGCTCTACGGGGCCGATCTCGTCCCGTACCCGACGCTCGCACGCATCCATGCGGCATGCATGGCTCTACCGGCTTTCGCCGAGACCGCGCCGGAACACCAGCCCGACGCGCCACGGAGCTGAAACGGAGCGCGGAAGAAGACAAGAGGCGGAGAAGAGAAACTTCGCCGCGGGCCAAGGGAGTGTGCCCCTGGCCCGGGAGCGGGACGTGTTCGCTCGCGCTCACATATCCCGCTCTCGCCGTTTTTCTTCCCACGTGATTCAGGCCTGCGGTGACTGCCCCTTCGGTCATCACGCTTCGGGTCCAGGTCCCGCTCAGATCTGGTTTTTCCCCATCTGGTCGGCGACGTAGTCGGACTGGCGGATCGCCAGGGTCACGATCGTCAGGGTCGGGTTTTCGGCCCCGCCGCTCGTGAACTGGCTGCCATCGGAGATGAAGAGATTGGCGATATCGTGGGTCTGGCCGAACTTGTTGCACGCGCCGTCGCGCGAATTGGCGCTCATCCGGCAGGTGCCGAGATTGTGGGTGGAGGGGTAGGGCGGCACCTCGATCGTCTGGGTCGCCTCGACGGCCTGATAGACGGCGTCGCCCTGCTTGAACGCGTGGTTGCGCATGGCGATGTCGTTCTCATGGTCGTCGTAATGCACATCCGGGATCGGCAGCCCCCACTGGTCCTTCTCGCTTGGATTGAGCGTGATGCGGTTGGTCGCGCTCGGCATGTCCTCGCCGACCAGCCACATGCCCGCCATGTTCGAATATCCCTCGAGCAGGCTTGTATAGTCGCGTCCCCAGGCGCCGGGATTGAGGAAGGCGGCGAGGAAGGGAACGCCGAGCGAGATCGTCTCCATATGATACCCGCCGACGAAACCGCGGCTCGGGTCGTTGCTGGCTTCGTCCATGACGATGCCAGCCATGGTCGTGCCGCGGTACATATGCACGGGCTGATCGAAGATCGCGAAGACCGAGCAGGTGGTGCGGGCCTGGAACTCGTGCTCCTGAAAACGCAGGCTGGCACCGGCCCAGTGCACGGTTGTGCCGCCGACGGTCTTGCAGGCCCAGGTGGGCAGATTCGGAAAATCCTTGACCACACGCCAATTCCCCGAGGCTGTGCGCTTATCGGTCCAGGCGAGCATGCTGAACGCCGCCCACTCATTGTTGACGAAATCGCGGATCGTGTGGCGCGGCCCGGCCTCGAGCAGCACGACCTTGATGCCTTTCTGGCAGAGTTCGTTGGCGAGCGTGCCTCCGCCGGCGCCCGAGCCGATGATGACGACGACGGAATCGTCACTGAGTTCGTAATTGGCCATCTCTTCCTCCCTTGCTTTTCTGCGTCAGCCGGCCGCAGGGCTGGCGGCATCGGGTGGCTTCGGAAGCCAGTTGATGTCGTCGAAGCCGCGATGGATGTAGCCGCCATAAGGGAAGGACGCGCCCTCATAGCCGAAAAAGCGCCAGACGAGCGGGTTGTTGTAGAGCGAGACGACTGCGGTGCCGCGCACGGTTTGAAAGAAGGGTGTCGTCTCGATCAATGTCAGCACGGCGATCTGGTTGCCGGACGAAAGCGCGATCCAGGCGATGCCCATCGCCTTGTCGAGCCCGGCCACGCCGTCCTTGAGCTCTGCCGCAACCGAAGGATCGGCGGCGGCCTTCTGGTCGAGATCGGTGACGACCTGCGCATAGTACATGTCGCCGAGATTGGGGTGCGGAAAGATCTGGCGGCTCATCGTCAGAAGCGTTTCGCCTTCGTGCGGATCGAGCGTGGTGAGGCTCATCGCTTCCGCCACGCTGGGTGCGGCGAGCACAGCACCGGACGAGGCAGCGGCGATGCCCACGACAGCGCCGGATTGCATGAGCTGGCGCCGATAGATGCCTTTCTTGATCATTTCATGTTTCCTCTCTGATTGGGCTTTTGGTTCGCGCCCCTTCTCGTTTGGGCCGGCCCCGATGCGGCGGGCGCGGCGCGGAAAGGGTTGTCCGAGATGCGTTCAGCGGTAGCGGCCGTGCCGCTGCAGCACCTCGATCTTGTATCCGTCAGGATCCTGGACGAAGAAGAACCGGGCCATCAGCGCGCCGTCGCGATGGAACTCCCGGATCGGATTCGGGTTCAGGCCGTGCGATGCGAAGCGAGCATGCTCCGCAGCAACGTCATCGACCGCGACGGCAAGATGACCATATCCGTCCCCATGGCTATAGGGCTCGGTCCGCCCTTTGTTGAGCGTGAGCTCGACCTCGAATCCGCTTTCGGCATCGCGCAGATAGACGAGCGTGAAATCTGGAAAGTCGTAACGATCCGCGACCGCAAGGCCGAACGCATCCGCGTAGAATGCAATGGATCGCTCGAGGTCGAGCACCCGGATCATAGTGTGAATGGCCTGTGCCATGGGCTTCATCCGCGCCGTAACGAGGATGAAGGACGATAGGCCGCTGCCCAGGCGTCGTGGTGGTAGCAGCCTACTACAATTTTGGTACCCTGCAGCGACTATCCGGCGCGGCGCAGCGGAACGACGGGCATCGCAGGGCCGGTCAAGGGGGACGACAGCGGCAGGTTCTCTCCGTACCGGAGATAGAGGACACAGGCATTGCGCAGCAGGGAGGCGAAGTTGCGCACTTCGCCGCGCGCTTCCAGCACCTCGTCATAGAGCTGGGAGAGGAGGCGGGGCAGGGTCATGCCTTGCCGGGCGGCGATCTCGGCCAGAATGTCCCAGAATTGCCGCTCCAGCCGCAGACTCGTGGAATGCCCGGCGAGGCAGACCGAGCGCGTTGCGAAAGCGTAGGATCTCGGATCCTGATTGGCGAAAATCCGGCACATGGTTTCCCCCTTTCCGAGCGCCCGTTCATGGCGGCGTTCTTTATGCTCCCCTATGGACCCGACGGCTCTGTTTCAAAAAGATGGATAAGATCATGGCAGCCGGGCGAGGCGCTCGGCGAGCAGGGCGAAGAGCCCGTCCGGATCGCAGGGCTCGATGAGCCGGATCGCGAGCCCCCTGCCGGGGGGAGAGGCCGTGATGATCGTCCGCCCGCGGGCGGGGCCCGGGCCGCGTTCGACGGCAAGCGAGACGGGCCGGGCGCGGAAGAGGGCGGGGCGAATCAACCAGGCGAGCGCCAGCGGATCATAGAGGGCTGGTCCAGCCTCAGGGGACGGCAAGGCCCTGAGGATGGCAATCGCCGTTTGCAGCGCGCGGCCCGAGCCGGCCTTCGCGAGCTTCGCGATGCGGATGGGGCTTGCCCGGACAGCGCGGCCGGCTTCGAGGGGGACGAGGGTGAGAGCTGGGCCGGCCGCGGCGAGGATCGTCAGCGCCTCGGGGTCGGCGAGGGCATTGAATTCGGCTTCCGGTGTGGCGTTGCCGGTGCCGCAGGCCCCGGCCATCAGCACGATCTCGGCAACGGAGGCGGCGAGGGCGGGCTCGGTCGCCAGCGCGAGCGCGAGGTTCGTCGCGGGCGCGATCCCGACCAGGGTGAGAGGCGCGGATGCCCTGCGGAGGGCAGCGCGGATCGCGTCGGCGGCAAGACCGGGCGCGGCGGGAGGCCCGGGCGGGAGCTTCACGCCAGCCAGGCCGTCCGGGCCATGGCCCTCCCAGCCGGGCGGGAAGAAGCCGAGAAGCGCGCGGTCCGTGCCGGCATGAACAGGCGTTTCTTTGCCGGCGAGGGCGACGAGGCCGCGCGCATTGGCGAGGGTGCGGGAGACGGGGGCGTTGCCGCCCGCGACCGTGATCGCCTGCACGGCGAGCTCGGGCGATGCGAGCGCGAGCAGAATCGCCAGCGCGTCATCCGCGCCCGGATCGCAGTCGAGAATGAGTGGGCACGGGGCCTCTCCGTTCATGCGGCGACGACTCATGCGGCGACGGGGCCGATTCGCCTGTCGCGCGCATTGCGCAGGACGATCTTCACTGCCTCCTCCCGCCATCGTGAGGATGATCAAACAGTGGATTGCAGGGATGAGAAAGCGCGCTGGATGAAAACCGGGCGCGGCATGCTTGCAAAACCCTCCGCGCATGTGCATTTCTCTCCCGGCAGGAAGGATCCGGCCATCATCCGGCCGGGAGCAAGCGGGCGCGCGAGGGGACCTCGCCGCGCCCGTTCTGGTATGCCCGCCATGATGGAGGTTCGCCGTGCCCGGCACGCCGCTTGAGAAGATCCGCAATATCGGGATCACCGCGCATATCGACGCGGGCAAGACCACCACGACCGAGCGCATCCTGTACTACACGGGCGTGTCGTACAAGATCGGCGAGGTTCATGAGGGCACGACCACAACGGACTATATGGAGCAGGAGCGCGAGCGGGGCATCACCATCACCTCCGCCGCCGTAACCTGCGAATGGCAGGGCCATCGGATCAATATCATCGATACGCCCGGCCACATCGACTTCAACATCGAGGTGAATCGCAGCCTCCGTGTTCTGGACGGGGCGATCTTCATCATCGAAGGCGTGGCGGGGGTGCAGCCGCAGTCGGAGACGAACTGGCGTCTTGCCGATCGCTACAATGTCCCGCGCATCATCTTCATCAACAAGCTCGACCGCACCGGCGCCGATTTCTTCCGTGCCAACGCCACCTTGCGGGAGAAGCTCGATATCGTCGCCCTGCCGCTGCAGCTCCCGATCGGGATCGAGGACCGTTTCGAGGGTGTGGTCGATCTCGTCGAGATGAAGGCGGTGATCTGGGAGGGTGGCGAGCTCGGCGCCAAGTACCATGACGCGCCGATCCCGGCGGAGCTCGCCGAGCAGGCCAAGGAATATCGCCAGACCCTGCTCGACACCGCGCTCTCGGTGGATGACGCGGCGATGGAGGAATATTTCGACAAGGGCGACGTCTCCGTCGAGACCCTGAAGCGCTGCATCAAGGCCGGGACCATCAGCGGTGTCTTCCGTCCGGTGCTCTGCGGCACCGCCTTCAAGAACAAGGGCGTGCAGCCACTGCTCGATGCGGTGCTCGATTACCTTCCCTCGCCGGTGGATGTGCCGGGCATCAAGGTCGCCGCCGAGGAGGGCGAGGAGGATGATGGCGGCGAGCAACGGGTGATCAAGGCCGACCCGAACGCGCCTTTCGCCGGACTCGCCTTCAAGATCATCAACGACAAATACGGCACGCTGACCTTCGTTCGCGTCTATGCCGGCACCGCCCGCTCGGGCGAGATGGTGCTCAACACCACAAAGGGGCATCGCGAGCGGATCGGGCGGATGTTCCAGATGCACGCCGACAAACGGGCGGAGATCAAGGAGGTCTCGGCGGGCGACATCGTCGCCTTCGTCGGGCTCAAGGACACCGCGACCGGCGACACGCTTGCCTCGTCCGAGGATCCCGTGGTGCTCGAGCGCATGGCCTTCCCGGTGCCGGTGATCGACATCTCGGTCGAGCCGAGGACCAAGGAAGGCGTGGAGAAGATGACGCTCGGTCTGCAGAAGCTTGCGGGCGAGGATCCCTCCCTCCGGCTGCGCACCGACCAGGAGAGCGGCCAGACGATCCTTTCCGGAATGGGCGAACTCCATCTCGAGATCATCATCGATCGACTGAAGCGCGAATACGGGGTCGAGGCGGATATCGGCGCCCCGCAGGTCGCCTATCGCGAGACGATCAGCCGCGCCCATACCGAGACCTATACGCACAAGAAGCAGAGCGGCGGCGCCGGCCAGTACGCCGAGGTGAAGATCATCTTCGAGCCGCTGGAACGGAACGGCGGCATCGTCTTCGAGAACAAGGTGGTCGGGGGCTCCGTGCCGAGGGAATATATTCCGGCGGTGGAGAAAGGCATCCGCATGCAGGCCGATACCGGCGTGCTGGCCGGGTTCCCGACCGTCGATTTCCGCTACACCCTGCTCGACGGCAAGTATCACGACGTCGATTCATCGGCGCTCGCCTTCGAGATCGCGGCGAAGGCCTGCTTCCGGGAAGGGATGAAGAAGGCGGCGCCGATCATTCTCGAGCCGATCATGGATGTCGAGATCACGACCCCGCAGGACCATGTGGGCGATGTGGTGGGTGATCTCAGCCGTCGGCGGGGCGTGATCCAGAGCCAGGACAGCTCAGGCTCGACCATCATCGTTCGCGCCCATGTTCCCCTCAAGGAGATGTTCGGCTACATTTCCGATCTTCGGAGCATGACCAAGGGGCGTGCCTCTTTCACCATGCAGTTCCATCACTATGATCCGGTGCCGCGGCAGATCGCCGACGAGATCATGGCGAAGTCGGCCTGAGCACGGATGGATCGGAGGATTGCCTGATGACAGCAGGGGCATGTGATCCGGAGCTTGATCCGCCGGGAATTTCCGGCTCCGTCGCCGGTCCGGGGCGCAGGCCTTGAGAGAGACGCGCTGAGCCGGCGGAGTGATGCAAGCTTCCCGGCTGCATTGGATGCGCGGGCGAAGGGCCGAGGGCCAGGGGACGAGTCGCGCTGTCGAGTGGATCGGATGTGACGAGAGAGGCCAAGCGGTGGCACGGGTCGTGCGGGTTCGGGGTCCTCTTTCGGAGGGGTGGCGGCTCTATCGGGCGGTGGCTCTGGATTCGGATGGTCGGGTGATCGAGCTTCGGCTGGGACCGCCGGAAGTGGGCGCGGATTGGCTTGCCTGCATCGGCGGGCGGGTGGTCGGGCGGGCGGCGTTGCCGCTGCAAGCGGTCCGCACCGCCGAAGCCGCTCTCGGCTAAGCCCCGCTCATGGCGAAGGATGAAGCGGCGCGGTTCCGTGCCATCATGGAGAGCGCGGCCGCGCTCAAGCAGCGGATCGCGACCGAGCTTGCGGTGCCCGTGCTGGCGGTGGTCGGAGCCTGCGAGAGGAGCCTGCGCGGAGGCGGAAAGCTCCTTTTCTGCGGCAATGGCGGTTCGGCCTCCGATGCCCAACATCTTGCCACCGAGTTCCTGATCCGGCTGCGCTCGCAGCATGAGCGTCCCTCTTACGCCGCGCTCTCTCTAACGCTCGACCCAACGGTACTGACGGCTGGCGGCAATGATTACGGGTTCGATCGCGTGTTCGAGCGGCCGCTGCGCGGCCTCGGGCGGGCAGGAGACGTCCTCTTCGGTATCACCACCTCGGGCCGCTCGCCGAATGTGCTTGCGGCATTGCGGGCGGCGTCCGAGATGGGGATCGCCACGGTCGGGATGCTCGGCGGCAACGGCGGCGAGGCGGCCGGGCTCTGCACCCATGTGCTGCTTGTACCGGATTTCGAGACGGCGCGCATTCAGGAATGCCATATCGCGCTCGGCCACGCGGTGCTTGAGCTTCTGGAGGACCGGCTGCTGGCGCGGCCGATCGCATGACCGTTCTCCTCACCGGCGCCGCCGGGTTCATCGGCTATCACGTTACCCGGGCGCTGCTGGCGCGAGGCGAGCGCGTCGTCGGGGTCGACGATTGCAACCCCTATTACGATGTCCGGCTCAAGGAAGCGCGGCTCGGCCAGCTCAGCCGTTCGCCAGGCTTCGTCTTCCATCGCCTCGACATTACCGACCGCGAGGCCATTCTCGCCCTGTTCGCGACCGAGGCATCGGCGCAGCATGTCGTGCATCTCGCCGCGCAGGCGGGCGTGCGTTATGCGCTGGTCGATCCCTATTCCTATTCCGCGAGCAATGTCGCGGGTCATCTTGTGATCCTCGAGGCGGCACGGCGGCTCGGCAAGCTGCGGCATCTTGTCTATGCCAGCTCCTCCTCGGTGTATGGGGCGAACACGAAACTGCCTTTCGCGGAGGCGGATCCCGTCGATCATCCGGTCTCCCTCTATGCGGCGACCAAGCGCGCGGGCGAGCTGATCGCCTATACCTATGCCCATCAGTTCGCGCTGCCGCTCACCGGGCTTCGCTTCTTCACTGTGTACGGTCCGTGGGGACGGCCGGACATGGCCTATTACAGCTTTGCCCGGGCGATCGTCGAACGAACCCCGATCACCCTCTATGACGAGGGAAGGCTGCGCCGCGATTTCACATATATCGACGATATCGTGGCGGGGGTGCTCGGCTGTCTCGACCGCGCGCCGGAGACGAAGCCGCCCGCACGGGTGCTGAATATCGGCAATCACCGGAGCGAGGAAGTCGCCACCCTCGTCGAGCTGCTCGAGGAGGCGCTGGGGCGCAGGGCGGTGATCCGCTGCGCGCCGCGGCCGGCCACGGAAGTGGTGGAGACCTTCGCCGCGACCGAGGCGATCGCTTCACTGACGGGCTTTCGCCCCGCCACGCCGCTCGCCGAGGGAATTCCGCGCTTCGTCGCCTGGTTCCGAAGCTGGCACGGGGTCGGATAGGCACACTCCATCCTCACAATCCGAGCCTTCCCCTTCCACCCGCGTCGCTTGCTGACCAGATGGCGGAGAGAGCGTGATGGCCGGAGGTGGATTCGCCGCAGGTCTGAATCACGCGAGAAAATAAATGGCGAGGGCGGGATATGTGAGCGAGAGCGAACACATCCCGCGCCAGAGCGCCATCTTTCGCAGGACATCCGGCCATGTCCTATCCGCGGCTTTCGCTCATTCGCCCCTCCGTGCGCCGTCGTCTCAAGGTGCTTGCCGGAGGCGACCCGGCGCGGCCGCTTCTCGACCGCAAACGGGTGGAGGCCGCTCTGCATCGGCAGATGCGCGCGCTCAGGATCGATCGGCCGATCGTCTGGCAGGATGGATTGACGTCGGCGTGCGAGAGGGTGACGGCGCGGGCGCTGATGCCGTTGGCGGGGGCGATCCCGGAGATCGCGCTTGCGACTGTGCGCCGTCTCGCCCGGGAACGGGGTCTGCGCATGCATGTTCCGGAGCAGGGGGCAGAGCGACTAGGCTTCGTCGCTGCGGCGAAGAAGGTGGCATGGCAGGCGGCTTCCGAGAGGACGGAGCGTCCGATCATCGCGGCGGTGCTCGACCCGCTGCACGCGGAGCGGACATCGCACCCCTGGAATGCCCGGTGGGGCGAGCGGCCGTCGCGGCGCGATGCGCGCGGGGCGATCGCGGAGCTATACTTCGTGTGCCGCCAGCCGCAGACCCTCAACGCCGCCTTCCGCCAGTCCTGTGACGTTGCGCGGGAGGGCATGCTCGGCGCAGCACCGGCCCCATCCTTTGCGGCGGACTGGATGAAAGCATGGATGATCGCATGGGCGGAGACCCTGGGGAATCCGCCGACGGGCGATGATCCCTATGGCGAGGCAGGTCAGGCGGCCTGGGATTCGTTATTGGAGGAGGCGGGCGGCGAAGCGGGGCGCGAGGTTCTGGCCGCGACGCGGAGCAACGCATTCGCGGCATTCGTGGACAACGCGCTCGACCCCATTTTCGGTGCCTGGTGCGCGCTCGGCGAGCTCAATGCCGGAAGCCCCGGGGGTGACCTCGCTCGTCCTTGGCGGTGGATCCTCCGCTCTTTCTGGCTGCCTTTCCTGCATATGAGCCTCTCCGGGCTCGCGCTCTACTGGGCAACGCCCGAGGCGGTCATCTGCCTGCCGCGTCCGGCCCTTTTTCTTCACCCCAACGGGGCCGATCGCGATCGGGACATGGCGATCCTCTGGCCGGACGGCGAGAGCCATGGACCGGTCAAGGCCATGCGCGCGCCGCCGGGGATCGCACGGGAACGGGCATCGTTCTGACGGCGATCAGCGAGGGCCGTTTTTTGAAAAGGAAAAAAGAACGCCAGGGGAAAACCCCTTGCGCCGGCGAAGCTTTCGATTTTCGAAAGATTTCTTAGGCGGCTTTCAGTGTCGCTTCGGCGTATTCGTAATTGGCGAGCTTGTCGAGCCAGTTCTGCAGATAGTCCGGGCGACGATTGCGGAAATCGAGATAGTAGCTGTGCTCCCACACATCGCAGCCGAGCAGCGTCTTGCCTTCACCGGTGGCGAGCGGGTTCGAGCCGTTCGGCGTGCGGGTGACCTTGAGCTTGCCGTCCTTGCCGAGCACGAGCCACGCCCAGCCGGAGCCAAACTGGCCGACGCCGGCGGCTTTGAAAGCATCCTTGAAGGCGGAGACCGAGCCGAAGTCCTCGGTGAGCTTCTTGTCGAGCGCGCCCGGAATCTTGCCGCCCGCAGGGCTCATCATCGGCCAGAAGAGAGTGTGGTTCCAATGCTGCCCGGCATTGTTGAAGACGCCGGCGAGGTCCGGCTTGTCCTTGGAGAAAAGCACGATCTCGTCGAGCGATTTGCCCTTGAGCGCATCGTTCTTCTCGACGAAGCCGTTGAGTGCCGTGATGTACGCCAGATGGTGCTTGTCGTGGTGGAGCTCGAGCGTTTCCTGGCACATGCCATTGGCCGCCAGGGCGCTATGGGCGTAGGGAAGGGCAGGGAGTTCGAAGGCCATGGGGCGCATCCTCCAATCGAGTGGGGCATCGAACATCAGCGGAGCCGCCGGAGAGCAATGCGGGGCCGAGCGGTATCAAGTTAGCTATGACCGCGGGCGAGGAGCGTCAAGGCAGCGGGGGCGGCATTGCCCCGACGGGTCGCGGTGGGGCTGAGCGCGCCGGGCGCGCTCGTCCGGCGCGGCGATCCCGATCGTTTCCTCCCCGCGCTCTTCGCGCCTTCGCCCGCGCGGGAGACGCTGTTCGTCCTTTACGCCTTCAATCTCGAGCTGGCGCGCGCCTGCGAAATGTCCCGCGAGCCGCACATGGCGCTCATCCGTCTCGCCTGGTGGCGCGAGGTGGTGGAAGGAGCGATCCGGCGGCACGAGGTTGCCACGCCGCTTTCCTTGGCCCTGGCGGAGGGCCGACTGGAGCGCGCAGCGCTGCTTTCCCTGATCGAGGCGCGGGAAGACGAGGTGACGCCGGAGCTGCCGACGCTTGCCGACTGGCGGAGGCACATGTTCGCAAGCCAGGGCGGGCTCGCCGCCACCGCCGGCAGGGCGCTCGGGGCGGATGCGGAGCCGGCGCTCATGGCTTTCGGAGCGGCCTATGGCGCGGCGCGGCTGCTGCGCAGCATTTCCGCCCTCGCCCGCCAGGGACGGGTGCTGCTGCCGAAGGATGTTCTTGTCGCGCAGGGTCTTTCCCCCGATTCGGTCACGGCAGGCGCGCAAGCGGCCGGACTTTCCGGGGTGCGCGCGCGCCTTGCCGCCGAAGCTGCTTCCTGGCTCGGCGAGGCGCGTCGGCACATTCTGCCGCGCGCGGCCCTGCCGGCGGCGCTTCCCGCGGTGCTGGCGGCACGCGATCTCTGTCGTCCGGACGAGGATGCGGCTCGCCCGCGCGGGCTCGGGGCGCGGCTCGCGGTGCTGACGGCCGCCGTCTCCGGCCGAATTTGAACTCCCTGGCCGCATTGAAATTCATTTCGAAACAGCATCCATTTCCGGCCGATCCCGGCGATTTGAGTCGCGCGTCATCTGCCTCTAAGGTCCGCCCCCACCGCGCCGAAGGGGAAGCGACATGCCGCGATTGGCAGCCAATCTGTCGATGATGTTCAACGAGGTGCCGTTCCTCGACCGCTTCGAACGGGCAGCGAAGACAGGGTTCACCGCGGTCGAATATCTCTTCCCGTATGAGTTCCTTGCTCCCGACATCGCGGCGAGGCTCAAGGCCAACGGGCTTGCACAAGTGCTGTTCAATGCGCCCCCCGGCAACTGGGCGGCGGGCGAGCGGGGGCTTGCGGCCGTGCCCGGCCGCGAGGCCGAGTTCCGCGAGGGGTTCCTGCGCGCGCTCGACTATGCTGCCGCTCTCGACTGCTCGCAGATTCACGTGATGGCCGGAATCCTGCCGCCGGGCGTCGCGCAACTCACCGCTGCCAGCGTCTATGCTGCCAATCTCGCCTGGGCCGCGGAGCAGGCGGCCAAGGTGGAGGTGAATGTCCTCCTCGAGCCGATCAATCACCGCGACATGCCGGGCTACTTCCTCAATACGACGCGACAGGCAGCCGAGATCATCGCCGGGCTTGGCGTGGACAATATTCGGCTGCAATTCGATCTCTACCATTGCCAGATCACCGAGGGCGACGTGACACGGCGGATGGCGGATCTGCTCGGGCTCGTCGCGCACATGCAGATCGCCGATGTGCCGGACCGCCATGAGCCGGGTACCGGAGAGATCGGCTGGGACTATGTCTTCCGGCGCATCGATGCGCTGGGCTATGCGGGCTTCGTCGGCTGCGAGTACCGGCCTGCCGGCGAGACGGAGGCCGGGCTGGCTTGGCGCGCGCGCTTCGGGGTTTGAGAGCGAGATAGCGGGAAAGGACGGAGAGAGTATGCGAATCGGATTCATCGGCCTCGGCATCATGGGGCGCCCGATGGCGCTCAATCTTGCCGAGGGCGGGCACACGCTCATCGTGCCGGAGCGCAAGAGCCTCAGCGCCGAGATGCGGAGGGACGCCACGGTGGTGGCGGACGCGAAGAGCGTGGCCGCCGGCGCCGAAATCGTGATCCTGATGGTGCCCGACACGCCGGATGTCGAGCAGGCGCTGTTCGGGCCCGCCGGCGCGGCGGAGGGGCTCAAGCCCGGCACACTGGTAATCGACATGTCCTCGATCAGCCCGATCGCGACGCGCGACTTTGCCGCGCGCATCAACGCGCGCGGCTGTGATTATCTCGATGCGCCGGTCTCGGGCGGCGAAATGGGAGCCAAGCAGGCGAGCCTCACGATCATGGTGGGCGGGCCCGGGGCGGCTTTCGCCAAGGCGCTGCCGCTCTTTCAGCTCATGGGCAAATCCATTACCCATGTCGGCGAGAAGAATGGCGCGGGGCAGATCTGCAAGGTTGCCAACCAGATCATCGTTGCCTGCAATATCCAGGCGGCGGCCGAGGCGCTCGTCTTCGCCGCCAAGGCCGGCGCCGACCCCGCCGTGGTGCGCAAGGCGATCCTCGGCGGATTCGCAGGCTCACGGGTGCTCGATGTGCATGGCGAGCGGATGCTGACCCGTGCTTTCGCGCCGGGCTTCCGTATCCGCCTGCACGAGAAGGACCTCTCGCTCGCGCTTGGGGCCGCGCGTGAGCTTGGTCTCGCGCTTCCGAGCACCGCGCTCGCCCAGCAGATGTTTCAGGCGGCCGCGGCGAACGGCGCGGCGGAGTCGGACCATTCGGCGCTGGTCACGGCGGTCGAGCTTCTCGCCGACCAGCGCCTTGGCGGTTGAGAAGGGAACGCTCGGGAATCACAAAACCTGGGACGGCAGACCCGTTTCTGATATCAGACCGGGGGGGCAGGAATGAAACACGTCCGGCCACGGCGGGGGCAGGCCGGGCAGCAACCGGACGGCAAGGACAGCAATGCGATTCAACGAGATCGGTCAGCAATTGCGGGCGTTCCGCCTCGAATCGGGCCTGCGAGCGGAAGAGGTGGCTGCAAGGCTCGGAGTGTCGCGAGCGGCTCTCTATCGCTACGAGAAGGGGGAGGTGATCAAGCTCGACACGGTCAAGCGGCTGGCCGAGCTTTTGAAGATCTCGCCCCTCTCGCTGCTCGGAATCGGTATCGAGTATTATACCCGCGCCGCGGCCTTTCTCGAGCGGCTTCGCCAGCTGGAGGAGACCGCCGATCAGGTGCTCCAGCTCGAGGGACCGTTTTGCTATCTGACGACCTCCGATTCCTATGACGCGGCGATGCGTGAGGTGTTCGAGGCTGCCGCGGAGCGTGCGTCCGCCCCTTCGGGTGCAGGATTCCGGGCGGCGGCGGAACAGGCGATGGGAATCCTCGCGCAGCGCAAGCGGGCCTACGCCCAACGCAAGCCGAACGTGATCGCGCTTCTCTTCACCACAGCGATCGAGCGCTTCCTCGCCGCCGGAATTGCCGGCGGGGTGAGCCTGCCGGAGCGGCTGCGCCGGCATTGCCGCGACATCGCGATGACCGAGGTGGAGCATATCATCTCGCTGATGGAGGCCGAGCCGATGGGCGTGCAGTTCGGTGTCCTCAACGGCCCGGAGCCGAGCGGGTCCTTCAGCATCCTGCGCACCCGCGAGCGGACTGCCCTGTCGCTCAATCCTTTCCGGATGGACACCCATCCCGCGGACCAGACCGGGGTGGCGATGATCACCCATTCCGACGAGGCTGTGGGCGCGCATCAGCGGATTGCCGAGGCGCTGTGGCAGGAGGCGCTCAAGGGGCCGGCCGGCGCGGCCCGGCTGCGCGAGCTGGTGGAAGCCGCGCGCTAGAGCGGGATGCGTTGGCTCCTGCTTACGCATTCCGCTCTACGCATTTGTTTTCCCGCGTGATTCAGGCCTCCGGCGAGTCCACCTTCGGTCATCACGCTCTAAGCCTGGGCGAAGCGGCGGCCGTGGCGGCTCACCCGGCGGGAAACGGGACGGGCAGGCCGATCGCCATCGTGCTGCCGCCGCGGGAGGATTTCTCTCCCGCCGCCTCCGGGGCGATAGGGATCGTGGTGCACCAGCTCGCGCGGACGAGTAGACCAGGCTTTTCGCCCCTTGTCATCGGCCCGGCCTCGCCTTTCCCGCCCTATCCGGATGTGGCGTTCACGCCGGTCCGTCCGCGTTGGTGGCCGCCCGGGTCGCATGCCTGGCGCTATGCCCGTGCGGTCCTGCACGGCCTGCGCGATCTGGAGTGGAGTGAGGTCATTCGCGCTCCCACACCTCGCTCTCGGTCGTTGTTTTCTCGCGTGATTCGGACCTCCGGCTTTCCCACCTCCGGTCATCACGCTCTGGCGCCTTCGCTGATCGAGGTGCACAACCGGCCGGATGTCGCCCTCTTCCTGGCCGAGCGCCTGGCGGATTCCAAGGTCGTGCTTTTTCTCCACAACGACCCGCTCGGCATGCGGGCGGCCCGGGCGTGCGCGGCGCGGCAGCGCTTGCTCGCGCGGCTGGCCAGAGTGGTGACGGTGTCCGGCTTTCTGCGCGGGCGGATGCTGGAAGGCATCGCGGAGACGGGACGGGTTTGCGTGCTGCCGAACCCGATCGTCCGCACGGCAGTGCCCGTGGCCGATCCCTCCAGGCCCCGTGAGAAGGTGCTGCTGTTTGCCGGCAGGGTGGTGCGGGACAAGGGGGCGGATGCCTTCGTCGCCGCGGTGGAGGCGGTGCTGCCGCGCCTGCCCGGCTGGCGGGCGGAGATGTTCGGTGCCGACCGGTTCGGGCCGGATTCGCCGGAGAATGCCTATCTGCGCGCGCTCCGGCGCCGTGCGGCGTCGGCCGGCATTGCCATGCGTGGCTATCGGCCGCAGGCGGAGGTGCTGGCGGCGATGGCGCGGGGCGCGATCGTGGTCGTGCCAAGCCGCTGGGAGGAACCGTTCGGGCTGACCGCGCTCGAGGCGATGGCGGCTGGCGCGGCACTGATCACCACGCGGCGTGGGGCGCTGCCGGAGGTGGCCGGGACCGCCGCGCGCTATGCCGAGCCCGACCCACCGGAAGCGCTTGCCGAGGCCATCCACGCGCTTGCGAACGACGAGCCGGGGCGCGTTGCCCTGGGTGCCGCCGGGCAGGCGCGGGCGCGGGAATTCGATCTCGAGCGGGTCGCTTCCCGGCTCGACCGGCTGCGCAGGGAGGTTCTGGATTCGTGAAGCCTGAGGGTCTGGCCGATCGGGTTGCCCAAGGCGTGGCGATCGGCGCGACACTGATCCTGCCGCTCTTTCTCCTCTATGGGCGTTCGGCCGCCGAGGGGATGATCGCGCTCGTCGATCTCTGCTTCCTCTTTCGCTGCGCCTATCAAGGAGAGTGGGCGTGGCTCGGGAGCCCCTGGTTCAGGGTCGGGCTCGGCTGGTGGGGCTGGCTCGTCGTCTGCTCCCTGCCGTTTCCACCCTTCGCCGACAATGGCCTCCATCCGTTCGGCGAAGCGCTGGCGGTGCTGCGGTTCCTTGTCTTCATCGCCGCCCTCGAGCACGTCGTGCTGGCGGGGCCGGCGGCGCGGCGCTGGCTTTCCCGCATCCTCGCTGCCGCCTTCCTTTGGATCGGCATCGAATCACTGCAGCAATACATTACTGGTCACAACATCTTCGGCCATCCGGTCAACGGCGATGGCGAGCTTACCGGCCCTTTCGACAAGCCGCGCGCGGGCCCGCCTTTCTCGCGCCTGCTTTTCCCGGTGGCGCTGCCGCCGGTGGCGCGGCTGCTGGCCCGCCCAGGCTTCGGCCTGCGCGCCTTGGGTGTCGTGCTCATGCTGGTTGCCGTCGCGGTGCAGGTGCTGATCGGCCAGCGCATGCCGCTTTTGCTGGTGGGGCTCGGCCTCTTTGTCACCTTCCTCCTGATGCGACGGCTGCGCATGCTGGTCACGGTGGCCGCGGTCGCGGCGCTCGCCCTGGTCGGTGCGGCGGCGGTGGTACGGCCCGACGCCTATTATCGCCTGGTCGATAAATTCTCGCGCCAGATGGACCATTTCCGTGCGAGCCCCTATGGCGAGCTCTATGAGCGGGCCACCGTGATGGCGGTGGACAATCCGCTGCTCGGCCTCGGCTATGACGGCTTCCGAGACCATTGCCTGCAGCCGCGCTATGCCCATGACATCACCTTTCTGTTCACCGGGCACAACCGGAAATCCTATGTTCTGGACAATCGAAATGCCTGCAACGAGCATCCCCACAATTTCTATTTCCAGGCGGTGACGGATGCCGGTGTGCCCGGCCTGCTTCTCTATGCGGCGCTCGCTCTCTGCTGGCTGGTGGCGCTCGGTCGCGGGCTCGGACGGGACGCCGACCCGACACGGGTCGGGCTCTTCGTTGCCGCCTTCATCTTTCTTTGGCCGCTCGCCTCCACGTCGAGCTATCTCGACATGCCGATGAGCGGCTGGTCCTTTCTGCTGATCGGATGGGGCCTCGCAGAGGCGCGGGCGGCGCGTCAACCCGCGAGGGCGAGATAGAGGGAGACCGTCAGGAGCGAGGCGACCGTGGAGACGAGAATGACCCTGGAGGTGACGGCCGCTTCCCGGCGATAGAGCTCGGCCAGCATGAAGGGGCCCGTCCCGGTCGGAAGTGCTGCAAGCAGGACGGCGGCATGGGTCAGCAGAGGCGAGAGGTTGAGGACGATCGCGGCCAGGACCCATGCGATGACTGGCTGCAGCAGGAGCTTGAACCCGACAAGGAGGGCGGTCGAACCGGCGTTTCCGGGGCTTTTTTCCCGCTCCGATGCCAGGAAAAGCCCGAGTGTGACGAGCGCGCAGGGAGAAGCGGCGCCGCCCAGCAGCTTGAGAAAGGTTTCAAGGGGGGCCGGGACGCTCTGCCCGGCGATCGGAACCAGCGCTCCCAGGACGGGTGCGACGAGGAGCGGATTGCGAAGCAGCGAGCAGCCCACTTTCACGGCGAGAGCGTGATGACCGGAGGTGGAATCCCCGCTTGTCTCTCTCACGCGGGAAAACAAATGGCGAGAGCGGGAAGCGTGAGCGAGAGCGAATACATCCGGCTCGAAGCGCGTCCGGCGCCTTTCGGTTTGCAATCCGACCTCGATGAGGATGATGGCGATGGCGAAGACGAGGCAGACGGTGATGAGCGTCGCGATCATCGTCGGCGCCAGCGCCTTTCGGCCGAGGGCGAGAAGAGCCAGGGGGAATCCAATGAAGCCCGTGTTCGCGTAGCCGGCATTCAGGCCGTCAATCGCGGCATCCGCCAGATGACGCGGACGCCGGAGCCGAACGGCGACGGTGGTGCCGAAGATCATCAGGCTGCTCAGGCCGAAGGCGGCGATGAAGCCCGGCTGCCAGATATCTTCCCACCGTGCATGGGCGATGATGTCAAAAAGGAGTGCCGGCAGCGCCAGGAAAACGACGAAGCGGTTGAGCTCCGCCGTTGCGTGCGGGCCGAGGACGCCGATTCGTCTTGCCAGCCAGCCTGCGAAGATGAGCGCGAAAATGGGCAGGACGACCATGAGGGTCGAGAGCATCGGGAGCGGCCAAACGAGATATTGAACCTTCCGCTCCTATCGGCCCGCTTCCATATAATCCAATGCCATTTTCCGGATCTGTTCATACCCGTTCGGCATCATGATCGACATAAGACAGATGCGCTACTTCGTGGTACTGGCTGAAACGCTGCATTTCGGCCGGGCCGCCGAACGCCTGCACCTGACCCAGCCGCCGCTGAGCCGTCAGATCGCATCTCTGGAGAAGGAGCTCGGCGTACGCCTTCTCGAGCGTCATTCACGTCGGCCGACACTCACCCATGCGGGGAGGCGCTTCCTGGAAGAGTCGCAGGCAGCGCTCGTCGCCTTCGATCAGGCTTGCCGAAATGCGCGGCTCGCCGATCGCGGCGAACTTGGCGAGCTCTCTATCGGCTTCATGATGCACGCGGCCAACACGGTTCTTCCCGCCCTCGCGCGCCGCTACATGGCTCTCTATCCCCGGGTGGAAATGACGCTGCGGGAGGTTATTCCGACCGTCCTGATCGGTGATGTGCTCGCCGGCCGCTTCGATGCAGGCATCATGTTCTTTCCAGGCCCGACAAGGGGGCTCGAGACCCGCGAGATCTATCGCGAGAAACTGTGCCTGGCCGTCCACTGCGATCACAAGCTCACCGCCCTCGAAAGGGTTGGTGCGCGGCATCTCGAAGGCGAGAAGCTGATCGCGACGCCGATGGATGCAGCGCCAACCTTGCGCGCCGTGATTGCGGGCTATTGCCGCTCCGCCGGGTTTCTTCCGGCGATCAGACTCGAGGCGCAGCTTCAGCAGACGATCGTGAACCTTGTTGCGGAAAATCTCGGCAGCGCGCTCGTCCCCGAATCCATGCGCAAGCTTGGGATCGCCAATGTGGCTTTCCGCGAACTCGAGGACGCGCCCACGATCGAGCATGTCGTCACCTGGCGGCCCGGCAATCTCAACCCCGCCCTCGGGCGCTTTCTGGCGATCCTTGGAGAGGGGGCTTATCAGCGCCTGCCAAATGGGGAGGGACAGGGGCCGGGTGGTTGAGAGCGGGGGCGCGCCCTATATTCGGCCTCACACACCCCCATATTCCTTGGGCCAACCCCAACCGAGAGGACAGGATGGCTGAACTGGCTGCCCCAAAGGCCACCTCCCAGGGGGCCACCTCCCAGGGGGCCCCCTCCCAGGAGACCGCCCCCCCGGGGGTCGCCCAAGTGCCCGTGACCGTGCTGACCGGGTATCTCGGCGCGGGCAAGACGACCCTTCTCAACCGCATCCTGACCGAGCTGCACGGCAAGCGCTATGCGGTCGTGATCAATGAGTTCGGAGAACTCGGCGTGGACAACGACCTCGTCGTCGAGAGCGACGAGGAAGTGTTTGAGATGAACAACGGCTGCATCTGCTGCACCGTGCGGGGCGACCTGATCCGCATCGTCGGCGGGCTGATGAAGCGACGGGACAAGTTCGACGGCATCATCATCGAGACGACCGGACTCGCCAACCCCGCCCCCGTCGCGCAGACCTTCTTCGTCGACGAGGGCGTGCGGCAGAAGGCGCGGCTCGACGCGATCGTCACCGTGGCCGATGCGAAGCATCTGCTCAAGCGGCTGGAGGATAGCCACGAGGCGGCCGACCAGATCGCCTTCGCCGATGTGATCGTGCTCAACAAGACCGATCTCGTGGGCCCCCAAGAGCTGGATGCGGTCGAAGCGCGCATTCGCGCCATCAACCGTTTCGCGCACATCCACCGCACCGAGCGCGCTTCGCTGCCGATCGCGGAGGTGCTGGACCGAGGCGCTTTCGATCTCGAGCGGGTGCTCGGCCATTCACCGGATTTCCTTACCGATGATGCGCATGAGCACAATGACGACGTGACCTCGGTGAGCTTCGAGCTCGACCGGCCGATCGACCCCGAGCGGTTCAATGCCTGGATGAGCGTCCTGCTCGCTGAGAAGGGGCAGGACCTGCTGCGCACCAAGGGGATCCTTCACTATGCCGGCGAGGATCGCCGCTTTGCCTTCCAGGCCGTGCACATGATCGCGGATGGGGCTTTCATCGGGCCGTGGAAGGAGGGGGAGACGCGGACGAGCCGGCTTGTCTTTATCGGCCGCAATCTGAACCGCCCGCAGCTTCGTCGCGGCTTCGAATCCTGCGAAGCCGGCTGAGCATTCTGTGGCGATGGGCGAGACCGCGAACGCCGATTCGCTGCTGAAGACACGCGGAGAGAGCCGCTCCCTCGAGGCTTTCGTGGTTGCCTGCGCCTTCGAACGCAGCGGCCGTTTCTGCGCTTTCGCCCTGGGCGACGGGACGCTCAGGATCGCCGAACCGGCGGCCAATGCCGAATGGCGGAGCGTGGTCGTGCATGAGGGCGCGGTGCTGTCACTCGCGCCGGATGCGGCGGGAGGCGGATTCCTGAGCGGCGGGGATGACGGCGCTTTGCGCCGCACCGCGACGGCGGGAGAGGTTGCAGAGATCGCCCGCTTCGGGGGGCCCCGCTTTGGAGGGCCCCGCTTTGGAGGGCAATGGGTCGAGCATGTGGCGAGCCATGAAGAGGCCAAGGCAGGAGGTGGCCGAATTGCCGCGGCGGTCGGAAAATCCGTTCATCTCTTCGACGGAGCCGGGCTCCGGCTCAAGAGTTTCGAACACAAATCCACGGTGAACGGCATTGCCTTCGACGCCAAGGGCAAGCGGCTCGCGGCGAGCCACTATAATGGCGTGTCGCTCTGGTTCGTGGGGGCGAAGGAGGCAATGCCGCGCGCGCTCGAATGGAAGGGGAGCCACCTTGCCGTGGCACTCCATCCGGATGGCGACGCGGTGGTGACGGCAATGCAGGAGAATGCGCTGCATGGCTGGCGGCTTTCGGACGGGCAGCACATGCGCATGAGCGGATATCCCGCCAAGACGGAGTCGCTCTCCTTCTCGCGGCGGGGGAAGTGGCTCGCCAGCAGCGGCGCCGATGCGATCATTCTGTGGCCGTTCTTCGGCGGTGGACCGATGGGCAAGACGCCGCTCGAGCTTGCCGGCGGCGACGGCGTGCTCTGTACGAGGGTTGCATGCCATCCCTTGCACGATGCGGTGGCGGGAGGATTCGCCGACGGACTCGTGGTGCTCGCCGATATCGATCAGGGGCGGGTGCTGCCGGTGGCGGCACCCGGACGCGGCACGGTCAGCGCGCTTGCGTGGAACGCGGACGGCACCCGGCTCGCGTTCGGCACTGAGAGCGGGTTTGCCGCGACTGTCGATTTCTCGCGAAGGTAGCGAGGGTTCCTTATCAGTATCAGTGCAGGACGGCGCCGAGCAGGGCGCGTGTCCGCGGATGCTCGGGCGCGCCGAAGACGCGCTCGGGCGGGCCGGATTCGACGATCCGTCCCTGGTCCATCACCGTCACGCGACGGGCGACCTGGCGGGCGAATCCCATCTCGTGCGTCACGACCACCATGGTCATGCCGGCGCGAGCGAGATCGCGCATCACCGAGAGCACCTCACCCACCATTTCGGGATCGAGGGCGCTCGTCGGCTCGTCGAACAGCATCACGGAGGGCCGCATGGCGAGCGCGCGGGCGATCGCCACGCGCTGCTGCTGGCCTCCGGAAAGCGAGGCGGGAAAGGCGGTTTCCTTGTCCGGAAGGCCGACGCGGGCAAGAAGCTCGCGGGCGCGATGCACGGCTTCCTCCCGTTTCTCGCCGCGCACCCGGATCGGGGCGATCACGATATTCTCGAGCACATTCATGTGAGCGAAGAGGTTGAAGCGCTGAAAGACCATGCCGACATCGCGGCGCCGACGCGCGATATTCGTCGCGCGGTCCTCAACCAGCTTGCCTCCTCGCTCGCGATAGCCGACCATCTGGCCGTTCACCGTGATGCGTCCGGCTTCGATTGTTTCGAGATGATCGAGGCAGCGGAGGAAGGTGGTCTTGCCCGATCCCGAAGAGCCGATCAGCACCACCACCTCGCCACGCCGGACGGTGAGCGTGACACCGTCGAGAACCTTGCGCACGCCGTAGGATTTCTCCACGCCTTCGGCGGCGATGACGATATCGTCCGCAATGCCGACCATCACGCGAGCTCCGAGAGAGCCGGCTCGGTGATTGCCGAGGGCATGGGTCCTGCAAGCGTTTCGCGATTCCGTCCCGCGTCCATCCGCCGCTCGATCCAGCCCAGCAGCAGCGACCAGATCGAGGTCAGCACGAGGAAATAGATCCCGAGAGCGGAATAAAGCTCGAAGGTGCGGAAGGTTGCCGAATTGATCGTTTCGGTCACTAGCAGCATTTCGGAAACACCGATCACGCTGACGAGGGTGCTGTTCTTCAGCATGATGTTGAACTGATTCCCGATCGGCAGCAGCACGATGCGCAGCGCCTGTGGCAGCACGATGCGGCGGAGGATCATCGCGGGCGGCATGCCGAGCGCCTTTGCCGCCTCGGTCTGGCCGCGATCGACGGCCTCCATCCCGGCGCGGAAGATCTCCGCCATGTAGGCGCCCTCGTTCAGGCCGAGTGCCAGGATGCCGGCCTGCACATTGCCGGCGAGCGCGAAGGGGCCGGCCTGCCAGTCGTGGAAATGGAGAATGTTGGCCGCAGCGAGACCCGTATAGATGAAGACGATCTGCACCAGAAGCGGCGTGCCGCGGACGAGCAGAATATAGGCGCGCGCAGCATAGGAGAGCACCGGATGGCGGGACATCCGGGCGAGCGCCATCGGCAGCCCGATCGCAAGGCCGAGAGCCTGGCCGCCCACGCTCACGAGGATCGTGAGCCATAGCCCTTCGAGGAACACGCCTTGCGGGCGGAGAAGCTGGTTCCAGAAATAAGGCCAGTCGAAATGCATGCGTGCCGCTCTTTTGCAGGATCAATCGGCTAAGGAAACAAGGCGGTCATGCAAGGGATCGAGATTGTTGCGCACCCGTCTTGCCTTGACGCTCCTTCTCAAGGCTTCGGCGGATCGCTCTCTTTCTCGGACGCAAGGCTCAGCATATCGATCTGGAGATCCCATTTGGTGAAAATGCGCGCGTAGGTGCCATCCTTCATCATCGCGGCGAGAGTCGTGCGGAATGCGGCGTTGAGCGCGGTTTCGTCCTTGCGCATGCCGATGCCCGTCGCAACCTTGAAATAGGGCGGGCCGCCGAGCTCGAACTGGTTTGGCGCGGTGTGGATGTAGTAGCGTGCGGTCTCATAGGCGACGCCGTAGGCGGCAACCTGAGCGAACTGCACCTGCTGCAGGGCTGGCGTATTTTCCGGGAACGCCACGATCTCGATCAAAGGTTTTCTGGCCGCGGCGAGCGAGGCATTGGCCTGCTGCAGCATGATCGTCGCGGTGGTGCCAGTCACAGTGGCGGCCTTGCGGCCGGAGAGCCCGGTGAGCGAGCCGACCTTCGGCGCGCCTGCCTTCATGAGGATCGCTTCGTGCGAGTTCATGTAGGGAATCTCGTCGATCACTTTGAGCCGGGCCGGCTTGATGAAGAGCTGAGACATAATGGCATCACAATGATCGGCAAGCAGCGCCGGAATGACGCCAGCGAAGGGAATATTGATCCAGACCGGTTTCAGACCGAGACGCCTCGCGATCTCATCGCCGAGATCGATGTCGACGCCGACCGGCTGGGCCGAGGCATTCATGAACTCCATCGGCGGGAGGTTGATCGCGCTGCAATAGCGGATGGTTCCCCGCTTGAGCACGCTGGCCGGCAGATCGGCCGCCCGGGCCCCCCCGGCGAGGCCGGAAAGGAAAACGCTTGCCACGGCCATGAGCCCAAAGAGATTTTTCCGCACGATCAGGCCTTCCCCTTCCGTGTTCGCGCGGTCTTCCTCCGCGCCCTCCAGTCACCTCCCGCCCCGATCAGAAGCAAAGTTTTCCACGCCTCGGGTACCGGCACTTCGCGTCAGGGCGAGCGGGTCGGCCTCAGGGGTGCTTGTCTTGCCTTGTCTCTCACTCCTTAATTCTCCGCCCATAACGAAGTGAAGTATGGCACGTTGAATTTCGGGAGCGCGAAATGACGATAAAAGGAGGATGGAGCGGAGCACAAGAGAGGAAATTTCAAAAAATTGGCTTTTTGACTGGATTTTTGCTTATGTTTTGATCGAATCGCACATAAAATTTGCCGACCTGCCTATTTGCTGATCAATTATCGCTGGCGTCGCGGGGAATACGCCGTTCGACCGCGGAGGTGCCTCGGAGGCGGTCCGGTTGGAGAGGCGGCGCGGTCAGGCTCCGGGGGAATCCAGCCTCGAGCCTTGTCCGGGGCGGCCGATGTGCGCTAAAGGCGCCCGCTCAGCCCGCGAGCGGCGCGGGCGTGGTGGAATTGGCAGACACGCCAGATTTAGGTTCTGGTGGCGCAAGCCGTGGGGGTTCAAGTCCCTCCGCCCGCACCAGCCTCCGGGTCCGGCGAGAAGGATTTCTTCCGCTTATGCAAGTGACTGAAACCCTCTCGGAGGGGTTGAAGCGCGGCTACACGGTCGTTGTGCCCGCAAATGATCTCGAGGCCCGCCGCCAGGCGAAGCTCTCGGATCTGGCGCGTGACCTCAGGCTGCCCGGCTTCCGGCCGGGCAAGGTACCCGCCTCGGTGGTGCGACAGCGCTACGGCACGGCGGTGATCGCCGAGGTGCTTCAGGAATCGGTGAGCGAGGCAACCGAGAAGGTGGTGAGCGAGCGGGGCCTGCGCCCGGTGGTGCCGCCGAAGGTGGATGTGGTGGCGCCCGGGCTGGGGCCGGCGGAGAGCCGGGACCTCGAATTCAAGGTCGAACTCGAGCTTATGCCCGAAATCAGCATGCCGGACTTCGCGACGGTCCGGCTCACCCGGCTCAAGGCCGAGCCGAGTGATGAGGCCGTTGGCGCGGCGCTGGACCGGATCGCCGTGAGCGGCGCGGCGCTCGAGCCGATCACCGAGGAGCGTGGCGCCGCCAAGGGGGAGGTGCTGACGATCGACTTCGCCGGCGAGGTCGATGGGATGCCCTCCGAGCGGGCCAGTGCCAAGGCCGTGGAAGTCGAGGTCGGCGGCGTGGCGGTGGGTCCGGGTTTCTCGGATCAGCTTGAGGGCATGCGGCCGGGAGAGACGCGGATGGCCACGGTCGCCTATCCCGCCGAGGACGCCCCCCCCGAGATCGCCGGAAAGGAGGTACGGTTCACGGTGACCGCCTCGGCGCTCTCGCGACGGGTGGTACCCCCGGTTGATGACGCGCTGGCCAAGACGATCGGGTTCGAAGGGTTGGATGCCCTGACGAGCGGGGTGCGCCAGCGGATGCAGGAGGAATATGACGGGCTGACACGGCTGCGCCTGAAGCGGGAGCTGCTCGACGCGCTTGTCGGGATGACGGATTTCGCCCCGCCTGAAGCGTTGGTCCACGCCGAGTTCGAAGCAATCTGGAAACGGGTCGAGGAGGAGCGGGCAGCCGGCCGCGTTGAGCCCGAGGACGCGGGGAAGGAGCCCGAAACGCTCAAGGCAGAGTACCGCGCCATCGCCGAGCGGCGGGTGAAGCTGGCCCTGTTGCTGGCCGAGGTCGGGCGGGTGAACGGGATCACCGTGACCGAGGACGAGATGGCCCGTGCCCTCAGGGCGGATGCGGCGCGCTACCGGGGCCACGAGGCCCAGGTGCTCGATTTCTACCGCCGCAACCCGCGGGCGATGGAAGGGCTGCGCGGACCGATTCTCGAGGACAAGGTGATTGATTTCGTCCTCGAGCTTGCCCAGGTCGACGAAAAGACAGTCCCTCCCGAGGAGCTCTTGAAGGAGCCCGAGGCTTCTCCGAATGCTCCGGCCGAGCTGCCGCCCATGGAAGCGGCGCCCGGGGAGAGCGTTTTAACCCAGACCTGAGAGACCTGCCGGGTGAAGCTCCTGGGGCGGCCAGCGGAGCGGCCCCAGGGGGAGGCGGTAGCGTGGCATTTGCTTCCGCGGTCGGGGCGCCTATTTATGGGGACCGGGCGGCGGAGGCGGTTTCCGCCCTGGGAGAAGGCAGCGGGGTCAGGCAATGCGGGAACGTGATTCGAGCGAGGTGTACGCCAATACGCTCGTGCCCATGGTGGTGGAGCAGACGGCACGCGGGGAACGGGCGTTCGACATCTATTCGCGCCTGCTCAAGGAGCGGATCATCTTCCTGACTGGCACGGTTTTCGACCAGGTGAGCGCCCTGATCTGCGCCCAGCTCCTGTTTCTCGAGAGCGAAAACCCAAGCAAGGATGTTTCCTTCTATATCAACAGTCCGGGTGGCGTGGTTTCCTCCGGGCTCGCGATCTATGACACGATGCAATATATCCGCTGCCCGGTGAGCACGGTGTGCATCGGACAGGCGGCGTCGATGGGCAGCCTGTTGCTTTGCGCGGGGGCGACGGGCAAGCGATTCGCCCTGCCGAACGCACGGATTATGGTCCACCAGCCTTCGGGCGGGGCCCAGGGCCAGGCCGCCGATATCGAGATCCAGGCGCGCGAAATCCTGACGCTGCGCAAGCGCCTGAATGACATCTATGTCCAGCATACGGGCCAGCCGATCGAGGCGATCGAGCGCAAACTGGACCGCGACGCCTATATGTCCGCCGAGGAGGCGAGGGATTTCGGGCTTGTCGATCAGGTGGTGACCAACCGGCCGGTGCCGGTGGAGCTGGTGGCCGCGCGAAGTTGAACGGACGGCGGGAAGACGGGGAGCCTTTCGCTTGTCCGGGCGAGGCGCCGGGGACTAAGATTCTAGGTCGCGCCCCCGGTTGGGCGGGGCAGGAGTGGGCATGAGCAAACCCGGCGATTCGAAGAACACGCTCTATTGTTCGTTCTGTGGCAAGTCGCAGCACGAGGTGCGCAAGCTGATTGCCGGGCCGACGGTGTTCATCTGCGATGAATGCGTCGAGCTCTGCATGGATATTATTCGCGAGGAGCACAAGACCCACCTCGTCAAGTCCAAGGACGGCGTCCCGACACCGCGCGAAATCTGCAAAGTTCTCGACGATTACGTCATCGATCAGGATCACGCCAAGAAAGTGCTGTCGGTTGCCGTGCACAATCACTACAAGCGACTGGTGCACGGCCAGAAGAACAACGATATCGAGATCGCCAAATCGAACATTCTGCTGGTCGGGCCGACGGGTTCGGGCAAGACATTGCTGGCCCAGACTTTGGCGCGAATCCTCGATGTGCCCTTCACGATGGCGGACGCCACCACGCTGACCGAAGCGGGCTATGTCGGGGAGGATGTCGAGAACATCATCCTCAAGCTCCTTCAAGCGGCCGATTACAACGTGGAGAGGGCGCAGCGCGGCATCGTCTATATCGACGAGGTCGATAAGATCAGCCGCAAGTCGGACAATCCGTCGATCACGCGCGATGTGAGCGGTGAGGGTGTGCAGCAGGCCCTGCTCAAGATCATGGAGGGCACTATCGCTTCTGTGCCACCCCAGGGCGGGCGCAAGCATCCCCAGCAGGAGTTCCTGCAAGTCGATACGACGAACATACTTTTCATCTGCGGCGGCGCCTTCGCCGGGCTCGAGAAGATCATCTCCGCCCGCGGCAAGGGATCGGGAATTGGCTATGGCGCCGAGGTGCGGGCGCCGGACGAGCGACGCACGGGAGCGATCCTGCGCGAGGTGGAGCCCGAGGATTTGCTGCGCTTCGGCCTGATCCCGGAGTTCATCGGCCGTCTGCCTGTGGTGGCGACGCTCGAGGATCTCAACGAGAGCGCGCTGGTTGAGATCCTGACCCGACCGAAGAACGCGCTGGTCAAGCAATATGCGCGCCTCTTCGAGATGGAGGGGGTGAAGCTCACCTTCACCGAGGACGCGCTCAAGGCGGTGGCCTCGCGCGCAATCGCCCGGCGCACCGGAGCGCGTGGCCTGCGCTCGATCATGGAGTCGATCCTGCTCGCCACCATGTTCGACCTGCCGGGACTCGACGGGGTCGAAGAAGTGGTGATCAACCGGGAGGTTGCCGAAGGCCGCGCCAACCCGCTCTTTTCCTACGGCAAGGAGCGTGCCGAGACGTCCGCCTGAAGGACGGGGGCCGCAAACACCCTGTCCGTTTGTTTCGGAGTCGGACGATTTCAAGATCTTGTGACACCCTTCGGGGCAGCCGATATGCTGCCTTAGAATCCGTTTTGGGGACGTCCCTCCTGCTGCCCATCGACGGCGGGTGCCACGTCCCTCCTGAAGGAGGTTACCATGGCGGAACCTGAACGGCCCGAATCCGAACGGCCCGAGCAGGCGCCTGAGCAAGGCCAGCCCTCTTCCGTGCCCGCCGGTACTCCCGCTGGCACTCCGACCGGCAAGTCCGCCGAGGGGATCGCGGTTTTGCCGCTGCGCGACATCGTGGTCTTTCCACACATGATCGTGCCGCTCTTCGTCGGGCGTGAGAAATCGGTGCGCGCCCTCGAGCGGGTGATGCGCGATGACAAGCAGATTCTGCTGGTGGCGCAAAGGAATGCCGAGCAGAACGACCCGGGATCCGACGACATTTACGGGGTGGGCACGGTCTCGACCATTCTGCAGTTGCTCAAGCTGCCGGACGGCACGGTGAAGGTTCTCGTCGAGGGCAACCGGCGGGCGCGGATCGAGCGCTTCACGGAGACCGATTCCTATTTCGAGGCGGCGGTGGCCGTGCTTCCCGATCAGCCCGCGGAGCGGAAGGAGCTGGAGACGCTCGCCCGCACGGTGGTCTCGCAGTTCGAGCAATATATCAAGCTCAACAAGAAGATCGCCCCCGAGGTGCTGGTTTCCCTCAACCAGATCGATGACCCGAGCAAGCTTGCCGATACGGTGGCGAGTCATCTTTCGATCAAGATCGCCGAGAAGCAGGAGCTTCTCGAGATGACCAATGTTGGCGAGCGGCTCGAGCGCGTGTTCGCGCATATGGAGTCCGAGATCGGCGTCCTGCAGGTGGAGAAGCGCATCCGCAACCGCGTCAAGCGGCAAATGGAAAAGACGCAGCGTGAGTACTACCTGAACGAGCAGCTGAAGGCGATTCAGAAGGAGCTCGGCGAGAGCGAGGACGGCAAGGACGAGACCGCCGAGCTCGAGGCGAAGATCAAGAAGACCCGCCTTTCCAAGGAAGCGCGGGAGAAGGCGCTCGCCGAGCTCAAGAAGCTGCGCGCGATGAGCCCGATGAGCGCCGAGGCGACGGTCGTGCGCAATTATCTCGACTGGATGCTCTCGATTCCGTGGAAGAAGCGGAGCAAGGTCAAGAACGACGTGATCGCCGCCGAGAAGGTGCTCGACGCGGATCATTACGGGCTCGAGAAGGTCAAGGAGCGGATCATCGAGTATCTCGCCGTTCAGGCGCGCTCGACCAAGGTGCGCGGACCGATTCTCTGCCTGGTCGGCCCCCCCGGCGTCGGCAAGACCTCGCTTGGCAAATCGGTCGCCCGCGCCACGGGGCGGAACTTCGTGCGCATGTCGCTCGGCGGCGTGCGCGACGAGGCCGAGATTCGCGGCCACCGGCGGACCTATATCGGCTCGATGCCGGGCAAGATCATCCAGGGGATGAAGAAGGCGAAAACCTCCAACCCCCTCTTCCTGCTCGACGAGGTGGACAAGCTCGGCGCCGATTGGCGGGGCGATCCCTCCTCGGCGCTGCTCGAAGTGCTCGACCCCGAGCAGAACAGCACCTTCAACGACCATTATCTCGAGGTCGATTACGATCTTTCGGACGTGATGTTCGTCACCACCGCCAACAGCCTGCGCATGCCGCAGCCGCTCCTGGACCGAATGGAGATCATCCGCATTCCCGGCTACACCGAGGATGAGAAGGTGGAGATCGCCAAGCGCCACCTCATTCCGAAGCAATCCGAGGCGCACCGGCTGAAGAGCGACGAATGGTCGATCAGCGACGATGCGCTGCGCGATCTCATCCGCTACTACACGCGCGAGGCCGGGGTGCGCTCGATGGAGCGCGAAATCGCCTCGCTCGCGCGCAAGGTGGTCAAGGAGATCGTCACCAAGAAGGTGACCAAGGTCGCGATCACCCGCAAGAATCTCGACAAGTATCTCGGTGTGCGCCGCTTCCGCTTCGGCGAGGCGGAGAGCGAGGACATGGTGGGTGTGGTCACCGGCCTTGCCTGGACCGAGGTTGGCGGGGAGATCCTTACGATCGAGAGCGTGCTGCTGCCGGGCAAAGGCAATGTGAAGCAGACTGGCAAGCTCGGCGACGTGATGCAGGAGAGTGTCCAGGCGGCGATCTCCTACGTGCGCAGCCGCGCGATCAGCTTCGGCATCAAGCCCAATGTCTTCGAGAAGCGGGACATCCATGTCCACGTGCCCGAGGGCGCAACGCCGAAGGACGGACCCTCGGCGGGAATCGCGATGGCGACCAGCATTGTGAGCGCCCTGACCAGCATTCCGGTTCGGCGTGACATCGCGATGACTGGCGAGATCACGCTGCGGGGCCGGGTGCTGCCGATCGGCGGGTTGAAAGAGAAGCTGCTCGCGGCGCTGCGCGCAGGGATGCGCACTGTGCTGATCCCCAAGGACAACGAGAAGGATCTCGCAGAGATCCCGGAAAACGTGAAGAAGCACTTAACGATCGTGCCCGTCGCGAGCGTCGATGAGGTGATCAACCGCGCGCTCGTGCGCAAACCCGAGCCGATCATCTGGGAAGAGGCGGAGGATGCGGCCGTTGCTCCGCCGGTGGCAGCGACGGAATCGATTCCCCTGCCGCACTGATCAACCGTCGCGACGGCACGGGAGCACCGATCGATGCCGTTGCTGCATCGCAGCGTTGAGGAAGGCGCGGGGTTTTTCGGCCCCGCGCCTTCACTCTCGTTGACGGGGTGGAATCCGGCCTTCTAGTCTCGGGATCCTGCTCTGCGAGTCGCGGGCAGGTTGAGTGCGGATTGCAGCTGCATGAAAGGAAGGGGGGTTCCCGGGTGAACAAGATGGATTTGATCGCCGCCGTTGCGGAAGAGACCGATCTTGCCAAGGGCAAGGCGAGCGAAGTGGTTGACGCCGTGTTCGGCGCCATCGAGAAGGCTCTCAAGAAGCGGCAGGAAGTGCGCCTGGTCGGTTTCGGCAGCTTCGTGACCGCCAAGCGCAAGGCGGGCAAGGGGCGAAATCCCCGCACCGGCGAGGAAATCAAGATTCCGGCTTCGATTTCGGTACGCTTCAAGGCCGGCAAGGCCCTCAAGGACGCGGTGAATTAAGCCACGAATTCAGCCACTGGCACGTCTTTCATCTCGTCGTCCCGGCTACGGGCGGGACGTGGCATGGCAGCCCGGGTATGATGGCAAGGCATGCGCGGGCGGTTAGCTCAGCGGTAGAGCGTCTCGTTTACACCGAGAGGGCCGGCGGTTCGAACCCGTCACCGCCCATGCCGGCAGGCGATCCGTCTTGCCGGAGAACGCGCCCGGATGACGAAGGCGGATGGTTGCCGCGCTTGACGGGCAGGGATGCGCGGCCTACACGCCCTATCCTTCTTTCCACGGTCCGCGGGTGTAGCTCAGTCGGTTAGAGCGCCGGCCTGTCACGCCGGAGGTCGCGGGTTCAAGTCCCGTCACTCGCGCCATAGCCGGAGAGGGGGGGCGGCGTGGGCATCCCCCCAGCGGAAGGCGCGTGGGACCTGCCTATGGCGCAGAGGCATGGATACGGCTAATGTCCGCTTGCCTGCTGCGCTGCAACAGCGGGCGGTCGAGGAGAGGGCAGGGGGATGCAGCCGATCGTCGTTCATTATCTGCCAATCCTGGCGTTTCTCGTGCTGGCGGCGGTGATCGCGGGGGCCATGGTCGGGGGATCGCTGCTCGCGGCACGACAGAAGCCTTACGCGGAGAAGCTCTCCGCCTATGAATGCGGCTTCGAGCCGTTCGACGATGCGCGCCGGCGCTTCGACGTGCGCTACTATCTGGTTGCTATCCTTTTCATTATCTTCGACCTTGAGGTGGCCTTCCTGTTCCCATGGACGGTCAGTCTCTCCACGATCGGTATTTTCGGCTTCCTTTCGATGCTGGGGTTCCTTGCGGTCCTGACGGTCGGTTTCATCTATGAGTGGAACAAGGGCGCGCTCGAATGGGAGTGAAAGCGCCGGTGAGGATGCCGTCGGGGGAAGACGGCTGTTAGGAATGACGCCATGAGCGCAAGAGCGGGACAAAGCGTGGCGATTGCCTGGAACCGAGAAGGGCTGCCGCCAGGCGCGGAGCAGGACGCGGTCGTCAAAGGGATCACCGGGGAGATCGGCGGGCGGGGCTTCGTGGTCGCGCAGCTTGACCGCTTGGTGAACTGGGCGCGGACGGGCAGCCTGTGGCCGATGACCTTCGGGCTTGCCTGCTGCGCGGTGGAGATGATCCACGCCTATATGCCCCGCTATGATCTCGATCGGTTCGGGATCATTCCGCGGGCGAGCCCGCGGCAGAGCGACGTGATGATCGTTGCCGGGACGCTCACCAACAAGATGGCGCCGGCACTGCGCAAGGTTTACGACCAGATGCCGGAGCCGCGCTGGGTGATCAGCATGGGAAGCTGCGCCAATGGCGGCGGCTACTATCATTATTCCTATTCGGTGGTTCGCGGCTGCGACCGGGTGGTGCCGGTCGATGTCTATGTGCCGGGTTGCCCGCCGACGGCTGAGGCGCTGGTATATGGCATCATGCAACTGCAGAAGAAAATCCGGCGCACTGGCACGATCCTCAGGGGTTGAGGTGGCATGAGCCAGCAAGCGGACCGAATCCCCGGGCTGCAAGGGGAGATCGCGGCCCTATCGGGCATTCGGGCGACCGCGATCGAGAAGAGCGAGCTGGTCGCGCATGCCGAGCGCGATGGGCTTCCTGCGCTGATGGCGACACTGCGCGACGATCCACGTTTTCTTTTCTCGCAGGTGATGGATATCTGCGGCGTCGATTGGCCGGAGCGGAGTGAGCGTTTCGACATCGTCTACAATCTGCTTTCGGTGGCGTTGAACCAGCGGCTTCGGGTGATCGTGACCACCGACGAGGCAACGCCGGTGCCTTCCGTCTGCGGTGTGTGGCCGGCAGCGACGTGGTGGGAGCGCGAAGCCTGGGATCTTTTCGGGATCGTTTTCTCCGGCCAGTCTGACTTGCGCCGCATTCTCACCGATTACGGGTTCGAAGGGCACCCGATGCGCAAGGATTTTCCCCTCACCGGCCATGTCGAGGTACGCTATGACGAGGATCGCAAGTCGGTCGTCTATGAGCCGGTGAAGCTGGTCCAGGATTTCCGCAATTTCGATTTCATCTCTCCGTGGGAGGGAATCACCACGCTGCCCGGCGACGAAAAAGTGCACGAGGAGCGGGAGGAATGAGCGAGGTTGCGGCGCCGAAGACGCGCCCCGGGGCACATACCGTCGAGATCGACCATCACGCGATCAATTTCGGGCCACAGCATCCCGCAGCCCATGGCGTGCTGCGACTGATCCTCGAGATGGATGGCGAGGTCGTCGAGAGGGCCGATCCGCATATCGGGCTTCTGCATCGCGGCACCGAGAAGCTGATCGAGCACAAGACCTACATACAGGCGGTCCCTTATTTCGATCGGCTCGATTATGTCTCGCCGATGTGCCAGGAGCATGCCTTCGCGCTCGCGACCGAGAAGCTTCTCGGAGTGGAAGTGCCGGAGCGGGGCCGATGGATTCGCACGCTCTTCGCCGAGATCACGCGCGTGCTCAACCATCTGCTCAATGTCACCACCTATGCGCTCGATGTCGGCGCGATTACGCCGAGCCTTTGGGGCTTCGAGGAGCGTGAGAAGCTGCTCGAGTTTCATGAGGCGGCGTCGGGTGCCAGGCTGCATGCGAATTATTTCCGTCCTGGCGGGGTCTCCCGCGATCTGCCGGCCGGGCTCACGGAGAAGATTGCCGCCTGGGCCGAAACCTTTCCGAAATTCGTCGATGATCTCGAGGATTTGCTGACCGGCAACCGCATCTGGAAGCAGCGGACGGTGGATATCGGCGCGATCAGTGCCGAGGATGCTCTTGCCTGGGGATTCTCCGGCCCGTGCCTACGCGCCAGCGGCGTGCCATGGGATCTGCGCCGTGCTCAGCCCTACGATATGTACGATCAGGTCGATTTCGCGGTGGCGGTCGGCCGCAATGGCGATTGCTATGACCGCTATCTCGTGCGAATGGGCGAGATGCGCGAGAGCGTGAAAATCATTAGGCAGTGCCTAGCGAAGATGCGGCCCGGACCGGTCAAGGTGCAGGACCGCAAATTCACGCCGCCGAGACGGGCGGAGATGAAGCGCTCCATGGAAGCGTTGATTCATCATTTCAAACTCTATACCGAGGGTTTTCATGTTCCTGCCGGGGCGACCTATACGGTGGTGGAAGCGCCGAAGGGAGAGTTCGGGGTCTATCTGGTGGCGGACGGAACCAACCGGCCCTATCGCTGCAAGATCCGTGCGACCGGCTTCTCGTTTCTTCAGGCGATCGAGGTGCTCGCCCGGCGGCACATGCTGGCCGATACCGTAGCGATCATCGGTTCCCTGGACATCGTTTTCGGCGAAATCGACAGGTGATGATGGCAGACCGCACCGCAGGCGACGTCGCCCAGCCGGAGCACTTCGCGTTCGATGCCGAGAGCGAGGTGGCGATTACCAGGATCCTTCCGAAATATCCGCCCGCCCGGCAGGCAAGCGCGGTGCTGCCGCTGCTCGACCTCGCGCAACGGCAGATGGGGCGCACGACGGGCGTGGCTTGGGTGCCGGTCGCGGCGATGGATGTCATTGCCGAGCGGCTTGGGATGGCGCCCATCCGGGTCTATGAGGTCGCCACCTTCTATCTGATGTTCAACAAGCGACCAGTCGGGAAGTTCCACCTTCAGCTCTGCACGACCACGCCCTGCTGGCTGCGCGGCTCGGACGCAATGGTTGCCGCCTGCCGGAAGCAGACCGGGATCAAGGGCTGGGGGGAGACGAGCGAGGACGGAATGTTCACCATGACCGAGGTCGAATGCCTCGGTGCCTGCGTCAATGCGCCGATCCTCCAGGTGAACGATGATTTCTACGAGGATATGGATGCCGCCTCGACCGAGCGGCTGCTGGAAGCATTGCGCCGCGGGGAAGCGCCGCCGCCGGGATCGATGACCGGGCGCCAGGGTTCGGCGCCGGCGGGCGGGTTGACCACGCTGACCGATGCATCTCCCGGAGAGTGAGGCGATGCTGAGCGACAAGGACCGCATCTTCACCAATCTTTACGGTCTGCATGATTGGGGCCTCAAGGGCGCGCGGGCACGCGGGGATTGGGACGGGATCGGTGCGATTCTCGCCCGTGGACGCGAGGCACTGATCGAGGAGGTGAAGGCGTCGGGCCTGCGCGGTCGTGGCGGGGCGGGATTCCCGACCGGGGTCAAATGGTCGTTCATGCCGAAACAGTCCGACGGAAGGCCGAGCTATCTCGTCGTGAATGCCGACGAGAGCGAGCCCGGCACCTGCAAGGACCGCGACATCATTCGCAATGATCCGCACAAGCTCCTGGAAGGTTCCCTGATCGCGGGCTTCGCGATGGGCGCCGTCGCGGCATACATCTATATCCGCGGCGAATTCTACAACGAGGCCGTGCGGCTCGAGACGGCGGTGGAGGAATGCTACGGGGCCGGTCTGCTCGGCCGCAATGCCGCCGGATCCGGTTATGATTTCGATGTCTTCGTCCATCGCGGCGCCGGCGCCTATATCTGCGGCGAGGAGACGGGGTTGCTCGAAAGCCTCGAGGGCAAGAAAGGCATGCCGCGGCTCAAGCCGCCTTTTCCCGCCGCGGTCGGGCTCTATGGCTGCCCGACGACGGTGAACAATGTCGAGACGATCGCTTCGGTGCCGGAGATCATTCGGCGCGGGGCCGCTTGGTTCTCGGCTTTGGGGCGACCGCGCAATTCCGGCACGAAAGTCTTCTGCATCTCCGGTCATGTCGAGCAGCCCTGCAATGTCGAGGAGGAGATGGGCATTCCGCTGCGCGAGCTGATCGAGCGGCACGCGGGCGGGGTGCGCGGAGGATGGGACAATCTGCTGGCCGTCATTCCGGGTGGCTCGAGCGTGCCCGTGATTCCGAAATCCGTGTGCGACACGGTGCTGATGGATTTCGACAGTCTCCGCGACGTGCAGTCGGGGCTCGGCACCGCGGCGGTGATCGTGATGGATCGTTCGACCGATATCATCAAGGCGATCGCGCGGCTCTCCAAATTCTACAAGCACGAAAGCTGCGGCCAGTGCACGCCCTGCCGGGAGGGCACCGGCTGGCTGATGCGGGTGATGGACCGGCTGGTCGAAGGGCGGGCCGAGAGCGAGGAGATCGACACGCTGGATACGGTGACGCGGCAGATCGAAGGCCACACGATCTGCGCGCTCGGCGATGCGGCGGCCTGGCCGGTGCAGGGGCTGATCCGGCATTTCCGGCCGGTGATCGAGGAACGGATCGCCGCGTTCAAGCGGCAAGGCTTGCCGATGGCGGCGGAGTAGCGGCGATGCCGAAGCTCACGGTGGACGGGATTGAGGTCGAGGTGCCTGCGGGCTCCTCGGTGCTGCAAGCGGCGGAGCTTGCGGGCAAGGAAATCCCGCGCTTCTGCTATCACGAAAAGCTTTCGGTCGCCGGCAATTGCCGGATGTGCCTGGTCGAGGTGGAGAAGGTGCCGAAGCCGGTGGCCTCCTGTGCCTGGCCGGCGGCGGACGGCATGGTGGTGAAAACGGACAGCCCCATGGTCCGCAACGGCCGCCGCGGGGTGATGGAATTCCTGCTGATCAACCATCCACTGGATTGCCCGATCTGCGACCAGGGCGGGGAGTGCGATCTGCAGGACCAGGCCATGGGCTATGGCTGGGACCATTCCCGCTATCGCGAGCCGAAACGGGCCGTGACCGACAAGGAGCTCGGGCCGCTGGTGAAGACGGTGATGACGCGCTGCATCCACTGCACGCGCTGCATCCGCTTCATCACCGAGGTGGCGGGTGTGCCCGAGCTTGGCGCGACCAGCCGCGGCGAGGAGATGGAGGTCGGCACCTATGTCGAGAGGGCGCTCGCCTCCGAGCTCTCCGGCAACATCATCGATCTTTGCCCCGTGGGCGCGCTGACCTCGAAGCCCTATGCCTTCATCGCCCGTTCCTGGGAGCTCACGCGAACGGACAGCGTCGATGTGCTCGATGCGGTGGGCACGAACATCCGTGTCGATTCACGCGGCCCGGAAGTGCTGCGCGTGCTGCCGCGGATCAATGACGAGGTGAACGAGGAGTGGCTCGGCGACAAGTCGCGCTTTGCGGTCGACGGGCTCAAGCGGCGCCGGCTCGACCGGCCATGGATTCGCCAGGGCGGGAGGCTCGAGCCGGCGAGCTGGGATGAGGCGTTCTCCGCGATCGCCGAGCGGATGAGAACGCTTTCGGGCGAGAAGATCGGGGCGATCGCGGGCGACCTTGCCGATGCCGAGAGCATGTTCGCGCTGAAGGAGCTGCTCGCCTCGCTCGGTTCGCAGAATCTCGATTGCCGGCAGAACGGAGCGCGGCTCGACGCCACCCGGCGCGATTATTATCTCTTCAACACGACGATCGCCGGCATCGAGGAAGCGGATGCCGCGCTGATCATCGGCGCCAATCCGCGGCGCGAGGCGCCGGTGCTCAATGCCAGGATCCGCAAGCGCTGGCTTGCAGGCAATTTTCCGGTGGCGGCAATCGGCCAGCCTGCGGACCTGACCTATCCGGTGGAATGGCTTGGCGAAGACCCGCGGAGCCTCGCGGCGCTGCTCTCCGGCGAGCATCCTTTTGCGGAACGGCTCAAGGATGCCAAGAACCCGATGCTGATCCTGGGCCAGGGCGCGCTCGCGCGCCCTGACGGCCAGGCGGTGCTTGCGGCTTCCTGGCAGCTCGCGGCGCGGAGCGGGATGCTGCGGCCGGACTGGCACGGATTCAATGTGCTGCACACAGCCGCTGGCCGCGTGGGAGCACTCGATCTCGGTTTCGTTCCGGGGCCGGGTGCGAAGGGCTTCTGGGCGATGCGCGGGGGCGGGGTGGAGTTTCTCTGGCTGCTCGGCGCCGATGAGTTCGATGTCGCGCGCATTCCGCCGGCGACTTTCGTGATCTATCAGGGCCATCATGGCGATCGCGGTGCCGAGCGCGCGGACGTGATCCTGCCCGGCGCCGCCTATACTGAGAAGGACGGAACCTACGTCAACACGGAAGGAAGGGTACAGCGTGGGTGGCTTGCGGTCTATCCGCCGGGCGAGGCGCGCGAGGATTGGAAGATTGTGCGGGCAATGAGCGGCGTGCTCGGCCATCCCCTCCCCTATAATGACCTCGCCGGCCTTCGGCGGCGGCTGGCCGAGACGCATCCTGCCTTTGCGCGGGTCGGCGCGCTGACGGGCGGCGGCTGCGCCGATCCCGCCGGTCCGGCGGGCGATCCTGCCGCGATGCTGCCGAACCCGTTCGTGCCCGCGGTCGGTGATTATTATCAGACCGATCCAATCAGCCGTGCCTCCCCGACCATGGCACGTTGCACGGCAACCTTCTCCGCCGCTCCGGCGCTGGCCGCGGAGTAAGGGAATGAGCGGCTTCTTCGCGACCATTCCAGGTGAGATCATCCTCACCTTCCTCAAGGCGCTGGCGCTGATTGTGCCGCTCTTGATCGCGGTCGCTTACCTGACCTATGCGGAGCGCAAGGTCCTCGCCGCGATGCAGCTGCGCAAAGGGCCGAACGTGGTCGGACCGTTCGGGCTCACTCAGCCCTTTGCCGACGCGCTCAAGATGATCTTCAAGGAGACGATCATCCCGGCCGGCGCCAACCGCGTGCTCTTCATTCTGGCGCCGATGATCACTTTCGGGCTCGCGCTCCTCGCCTGGGCGGTGATTCCCGTCAATAACGGCTGGGGGATTGCCGATATCAATGTCGGCATTCTCTATCTCTTCGCGATCAGCTCGCTCGGAGTCTATGGGATCATTATCGCGGGCTGGGCAAGCAACTCGAAATATGCCTTCCTCGGCGCGCTGCGCAGTGCGGCGCAGATGGTGAGCTACGAAGTCTCCATCGGCTTCGTCATGGTTTCGGTGCTGCTCTGTGTCGGCAGCCTCAATCTCAACGACATCGTTCTGGCGCAGCGGAATATCTGGTTCTGCATCCCGCTCTTTCCAATGTTCGTCGTGTTCTTCATCTCCGCGCTCGCGGAGACCAACCGGGCGCCTTTCGATCTGCCCGAGGGCGAGAGCGAGATCGTTGCCGGATTCTTCGTCGAATACAGCGCCATGGCCTTCGCGCTCTTCTTCCTCGGCGAATACGCGAATATGATTCTGATGAGCGCGCTCACCACCATTCTCTTCCTCGGCGGCTGGCTCTCGCCGCTGCCTTTCGTCCCCTTCACCTGGCTGCCAGGCCCGATCTGGTTCATCATCAAGATCCTGGTTTGCCTGTTCGTCTTCCTCTGGGTGCGGGCGACCTTCCCCCGCTACCGTTACGATCAACTCATGCGGCTTGGCTGGAAGGTGTTCCTGCCGCTCTCGCTCGGCTGGCTGGTGCTGACGGCGGCGGTGCTGATGGCAACCGGATGGCTGCCGCATGCGGCTTGATGGCGGCGTGGGAAGGGGCTATCCCGGCGCGGCACAAGGAGGGTGTGATGGCGTTTCTTGACCGCACCGCGCGCAGCCTGGTGCTAGGCGAGCTGGTGGCCGGCATGGCGCTGACCTTGCGCTATTTCTTCAAGCCCAAGGCGACCATCAACTATCCCTACGAAAAGGGGCCGATCAGCCCACGCTTCAAGGGCGAGCACGCGCTGCGCCGTTATCCGAACGGGGAAGAACGCTGCATCGCCTGCAAGCTCTGCGAGGCGATCTGTCCGGCCCAGGCCATCACCATCGAGGCGGAGCCGCGTGCAGACGGGTCACGGCGCACCACGCGTTATGACATCGACATGACCAAGTGCATCTATTGCGGCCTCTGCGAGGAGGCCTGTCCGGTGGATGCGATCGTCGAAGGGCCGAATTTCGAGTTCGCCACCGAGACGCGGGAGGAGCTGATGTACGACAAGGAGAAGCTCCTGCAGAACGGCGATCGGTGGGAGACGGAGATCGCCAAGCGGCTCGAGCTCGATGCCGCCTATCGCTGAGTCCCCGGGCGCTGAGCCCCCGGTGGCCGAGCCGTTGGTCGCCGAGCTTTTGGCTGCGTTGGAAGGCGGGTTTCAACCGTGATCGCGACGATTGGATTCTATGTCTTCGCGGTGATCCTGCTGATCTCGGCAGCGATGGTGGTGAGCGCGCGCAACCCCGTGCACTCCGTGCTGTTCCTGATTCTCTCCTTCTTCAATGCCGCCGCGCTCTTCCTGATTGCCGGGGCCGAGTTCCTGGCGATGATCCTGGTCATCGTCTATGTTGGCGCTGTCGCCGTTCTCTTTCTTTTCGTCGTCATGATGCTCGACGTGAATTTCGCCGAGCTGCGCGAGGGATTCCAGCGCTACGCGCCGGTTGGCGCTGCGGTTGGGCTCGTGCTGCTGGCGGAGCTCGCGCTCGTGCTGGGCGGATGGCACTTCCATCCCAACGTGGCAGCGCTTCGGCTTTCGCCCACGCCGGCGGACCTCTCCAACACCGCGGCGCTTGGGAATATTCTTTATACCCGCTATATCTTTCTCTTCCAGGCGGCGGGATTGATCCTGCTGGTGGCGATGATCGGCGCGATCGTGCTGACGCTGCGCGATCGCCGCGCGGTGCGGCGGCAGAGCATCGCCGAGCAGACAGCGCGAGAGAAGGTGCAGACTCTGGCGATGGTGGAGGTGGCGATCGGCGCGGGCATCGCCGAAACGGGGATTCTGGTGCCGTTGCCTCCGGCGGGGTCTCCAGAGGAGCCGGCGCACGAAACGGGAGAAGAAGCGCTTTCGCATCCGGCGGAGGGACACTGAAATGCCAACCGGAATGCCGGTTGGGCTCGGCCACTATCTCGCGGTCGGCGCCATTCTCCTCGTTCTCGGCGTGTTCGGGATATTCCTCAACCGCAAGAACGTGATCGTGATCCTGATGTCGGTCGAGCTCATCCTGCTTGCCGTCAATCTCAACCTCGTCGCCTTCTCGGCCGCGCTCGGCGATCTCGTCGGACAGGTCTTCGCCATGTTCGTCCTCACCGTTGCCGCGGCGGAGGCCGCCATCGGCCTTGCGATCGTCGTCGTCTATTTCCGCAATCGCGGGTCGATTGAGGTCGAGGACGTCAATCTGATGAAAGGCTGAGATGCTTCCCGCCATTGCCGTCTTCGCTCCGCTGCTCGGTGCGGCGGTCGCCGGCCTTCTCGGCTGGGCGATCGGGGATCGCCCGAGCCAGGTCGTCACCATCCTCTGCATGATCGTGGCCGCGATCGCGGGGGTGAGCAACGCCGTGCTGCTTATGACCGGCGCGAGCGCCGCCGGCGTGGTCCCGATCCTTACCTGGATCACCGCGGGCTCGCTTTCGGTCTCCTGGGCGCTCAAGGTCGATACGCTCTCGGCCGTGCTGCTCGCGATGGTCACCACCGTCTCGATGCTGATCCATGTCTATAGCGTCGGCTACATGGCGCACGAGAAGAAGAAGACAGCGCGGTTCTTCAGCTACCTTTCGCTCTTCACCTTCGCCATGCTGATGCTGGTAAGCGCGGACAATATCCTCCAGCTCTTCTTCGGCTGGGAGGGGGTGGGGCTGATGAGCTATCTCCTCATCGGCTACTGGTACGAGCGCCCGAGCGCCTGTGCGGCGGCGATCAAGGCCTTCGTCGTCAACCGAGTGGCGGATCTTTTCTTCTCCGTCGGAATAGCGCTTCTTTTCTTTACCTTCGGCAGCCTGAATTTCGCGGATATCTTCGCTGCGGTCCCACAGCACGTGAACGACCACTACGTGTTGTTTGGGACCTCGTTTCCGGTTCTCGAGGTGCTCGGGGTGCTGCTCTTCATCGGCGCCATGGGTAAGTCCGCGCAGCTCTTTCTGCACACCTGGCTGCCCGACGCGATGGAAGGGCCGACACCGGTTTCGGCGCTGATCCATGCCGCGACCATGGTCACCGCCGGCGTCTTCCTGATGGCGCGGATGTCCCCGCTGATGGAGTATGCCCCCGGCGCGCTCGGCCTGGTGACGTTCATTGGCGGCTCGACAGCGTTTTTCGCCGCCACCATCGGCTGCGTGCAGAACGACATCAAGAAGGTCATCGCCTACTCGACCTGCTCGCAGCTCGGCTACATGTTCCTGGCCGCCGGTGTCAGCGCCTTTCCGATTGCGATCTTCCATCTCGTTACCCATGCCTTCTTCAAGTCGCTGCTCTTCCTCGGCGCCGGGTCTGTGATCCATGCCATGTCGGATGAGCAGGATATGCGGCGCATGGGCGGGCTCTGGCGCAAGATCCCGGTTACCTATGCCGTGATGTGGGTCGGCTTTCTCGCGCTGAGCGGGATTCCACCGTTTGCCGGCTACTACTCGAAGGATGCAATCCTCGATTCGGCGGCGACGGCGGGCTCGGGGCTCGCCCATTACGGCTATATCTGCGGTGTTGCTGCCGCTTTTCTCACCGCGTTCTACTCCTTCCGCGTGCTCTTTATGACCTTCCACGGACGCTCGCGCGCCGATCAGCATGTGCTCGCGCATGTGCATGAGAGCCCGCCGGTAATGACCGTGCCGCTGATCCTGCTTGCGGTCGGCGCGACGATCGCGGGCTATGCGCTGAGCGGGCTCTTCATCGGTCATGACTGGCAGGCGTTCTGGGGCAGCAGCATCTTCACGCTGCCGGGGACCAACCCGATCGCGCGGATGGAGACTTTGTCCGCCTGGCTCCATCCGCTGCCCTTGATCGTCGGGCTGCTTGGAATCGCGACCGCGTACTTGTTCTACATCGCGCGTCCGGAGATTCCGGTCTGGCTCGCGGAGCGGTTCCGCCCCGTCTATCTCTTCCTCGTCAACAAATGGTATTTCGACGAACTCTATGACGTGCTGTTCGTCCGTCCGACGATCCGGCTCGCGCGGCTGCTCTGGCAGGTCGGAGACGCGACCGTAATCGACGGGGTGCCGAACGGCATCGCGGTGCTGGCGACCGATTCCTCGGCCGAGGCGGTCAAGCTGCAGAGCGGGTCCGTGGCGCAATACGCCTTCGCGATGGTGATCGGCGTCGTCGTCCTGATCGCGATCTTCCTCCTGGTCGGGTGAGGCGATGAACGTAGCCGGTTTCCCGCTCCTCTCGCTGGTCACGTTCCTGCCGCTCGTCGGCGGCGCGGTGATCCTTTCGATTCGTGGCGATGAGGAAACGGTCGCGAGCAACGCGCGGTGGGCGGCGCTCTGGACCAGCCTCATCGTCTTCGGGCTCAGCCTAGTGCTCTGGGCGGATTTCGATCCGTCGAATCCCGGCTTCCAGTTCGTCGAAAGCGTGTCGTGGATGCCCGAATATGGTCTCGGGTACAAGGTGGGCGTGGACGGAATCAGCGTCCTCTTCGTGCTGCTTTCGACCGCGCTCACGCCGCTTTGCATCCTCGCCAGCTGGGACATCATCAAGCGTCAGGTGCGCGAGTACATGCTCGCCTTCCTGATCCTCGAGACGATGATGGTCGGGACCTTTTGCGCGCTCGACTTTGTTATCTTCTACATGTTCTTCGAGGGCGTGCTGATCCCGATGTATCTGATCATCGGCGTCTGGGGCGGGCCGAGGCGTGTCTATTCCGCCTTCAAATTCTTTCTCTTTACCTTTGCGGGTTCGGTGTTGCTGCTGATCGCGATCCTGGCGATCTGGGCGCACACCGGCACGGCCGATATCCCGACATTGCTGCACACGCGGCTTCCCGTTGTGATGCAGGGCTGGATTTTCTTTGCCTTCCTCGCCTCCTTCGCAATCAAGCTCCCGATGTGGCCGGTGCATACTTGGCTGCCGGATGCGCATGTCGAGGCGCCGACGGCGGGATCGGTGATCCTTGCCGGCGTGCTGCTGAAAATGGGGGCCTATGGGTTCCTGCGCTTCTCGGTCCCGATGCTGCCGGCGGCCTCCGCGGCCTTCGCGCCATTGATGTTTGCCTTGGGCGTGGTCGCGGTGATCTACACCTCCTACGTGGCGCTGGCGCAGGAGGACATGAAGAAGCTGATCGCCTATTCCTCGATCGCCCATATGGGCCTTGTGACGATCGGCGTTTTCACCTTCAACGTGCAAGGTCTCCAGGGCGCGCTCTTCCAGATGCTCTCCCATGGAATCGTCTCGGCGGCGCTCTTCCTCTGCGTTGGCGTCCTCTATGACCGGATGCACACTCATGAGATCGCACGGTTTGGTGGCCTCGTCGAGCGCATGCCGGTCTATGCTGCGGTCTTCATGTTCTTCTCGCTGGCGAGCGTCGGCCTTCCCGGAACCTCCGGCTTCGTCGGCGAGGTGCTGGTGATGATCGGGGCGTTGCAGGTGAATTTCTGGCTCGCCCTGCTCGGGGGTGTGGGCATGATCCTGGGGGTCGCCTATATGCTCTATCTCTATCGGCGGGTGATCTTTGGCGTGCTCACGAAGGTGGAGCTCAGACACATCCTCGATCTCAGCCCGCGCGAAATCGCCGTCTTTGCCCCGCTTGTCCTGATCACGCTCTGGATGGGCGTCTATCCATCGAGCTTCTCGCACTTCTGGGCGGCCAGCGTCGCGCAAATGGTGCAGCAGCACATGGCCATGCTGCATCATCAGCCCGGACTCGAGCTCGTTTCGATGATCTCGCGATGAACTGGTCCCTTGCCCTTCCCGAGATCGTTCTGTCACTCGTGGCGATGGCGATTCTCATCTTCGGCGTGCTGACCCGGCGCGACACGGCCTTCGCGTGCAGCATGCTTGCCCTCGGCGCCTTGCTTCTTACCGCGTTTCTGGTGCTTGCGACGCCTTCGGGGAGCGCTTACGGCGGCCTTTTCGTCGTTGATGCCTTCGCGCGTTTCACGAAGCTATTGGTGCTCGCCGGGTCGGCGCTGGCACTGATGCTTGCCCTCGATTACAACCGCGGCCAGGGATTGGATCGTTTCGAGTTCCCCATCCTCGTCCTCTTCGTCGTCGTCGGGATGATGGTGATGGTCTCGGCGGCGAACCTGATGACACTTTATCTCGGGCTCGAGCTGCATTCCCTGGCGCTATATGTGCTGGCTGCTTTCGATCGCGATACCCTTCGCTCGAGCGAAGCAGGGCTCAAATATTTCGTGCTCGGCGCCCTTGCATCCGGTCTCCTTCTCTATGGAATTTCGCTTGTCTATGGCTTTGCCGGTTCCACCGGGTTCGCCGGGCTTGCCCAAGCGTTGAGCGCGCCACAGGGCGCCTCGGCGGGTCTCGTGGTCGGGATCGTCTTCGTGATCGCCGGGCTGGTCTTCAAGGTTTCGGCCGTGCCATTCCATATGTGGACGCCCGATGTGTATGAGGGCGCGCCGACACCGGTCACAGCACTTCTCAGCACGGCCCCGAAGGTCGCCGCAATGGCGCTCATTCTGCGCACAATGGCCACGCCCTTCGGACATCTTGCCGACAATTGGCGCCTGTTGATCGAGCTGATCTCGATCGCAAGCATGATTCTTGGCTCGATCGCCGCGATCGGCCAGACCAATATCAAAAGGCTGATGGCTTATTCCTCGATCGGCCATATGGGCTATATGCTGGTCGGGCTTGCGGCTGGCAGTGCCGAGGGCTTGCGCGGGGTGCTGATCTATCTCGTCGTCTATGTCTTCATGAATGTCGGAACCTTCGCCTGCATCATCGCGATGCGCCGCCGAGGGCGGGCGCTCGAGCAGATCTCCGATCTTGCGGGTCTCGCGCGCACGGATCCGGGTCTCGCGCTCGCGTTGGCCATATTCATGTTCAGCATGGCGGGAATCCCGCCGCTTTCCGGATTCTTTGGCAAGCTCTACATCTTTCTTGCTGCCGTGCAGGCGGGGATGTGGGTGCTTGCTGTCATCGGCGTGCTGACGAGCGTGGTGGGCGCATATTATTACATCCGCATCGTCAAGGTGATGTATATCGACGATTCCGTGGGCGCCTTCGACGCAAGGCCGGCGATGCTCTCTCTGGTCGCCGCCGGCACCGGGCTTTTCACCACGTTTTTCTTTCTTTTCCCCGGCCCGTTCGTCGGCGCAGCACAGGCGGCAGCGCAGGTGCTGCTCGGGTGAACGGATCGGCGCCGCCATGGCCGTGGCGCATCCGATCCTACCCACGGCTTGCTTCGACCTCGGACCTCTGCCTAAAGCTTGCGACTGCGGGGGAGCCGGATGGGTTAGCGGTGCTGGCCGCCGAACAGAGCGCCGGGCGTGGCACGAGCGGCCGCCTCTGGCAGTCCGCCGCCGGCAATCTTTTCCTCTCCGTCCTGTTGCGTCCGCCAAGCAGGGCGGCGGAAGCCGGGCAATATGCTTTGCTGACCGGTGTCGCCCTGTGGGAAGCGCTGGCGGCTTTCCTGCCGGAGCCGGGCTCGCTCTCGTTGAAATGGCCGAATGACCTGCTGCTGGCGGGACGGAAGCTTGCCGGAATCCTGATCGAGAGCGCGAGCGGCGCCGATGGTCGCCTTGACTGGCTGGTGATCGGCATCGGCGCCAATCTTGCAGTGGCACCGATGGTCCCCGGGCGGGAGACGGCTTCTCTCGCGGATGCAGGCATCGTGCCGCCGTTGGCGGAAGACGCGGCGCGTGCGGTCCTCGGGCGCGTCGGCCATTGGCGGGTGATTCTGGAGACGGAGGGCTTCTCCCCCGTTCGCGCGGCCTGGCTTGCGCACGCTCATCCCTTGGGCACACCGCTCGTTGTCACCGGTGGGGGCGCGTCGCGTCGTGGCCGTTTCGCCGGCCTCACCGAGGTCGGGGCCCTCATGCTCTCGACAGGGGCCGGCACGCGGAGCTTCGCAGCTGGAGACGTGCGCGAAGAGGTCTCGGATTCGCCGTGCTCCTCGTGATCGATGCCGGCAACACCAATGTCGTTGCCGCGGTGCACGATGGCGCGGAGTGGCGCGGGATCTGGAGGATCGCGACCGCGCCGGACCGCACATCGGACGAATATGCCGTCTGGCTGCTGGCGCTGCTCGGTTACGTGCGGCTGAAGCCTTCCGATATCGACACGGCGGTGATCGGGACGGTTGTTCCAGCCGCGCTCTATCATCTCCGCCGCCTCTGCCGCGATTGGTTCGTAACCGAACCATTGATCGCGCGCGCCGCACTCGATTGGGGTTTTCCGATCCGCGTCGACAATCCCGACGAAGTGGGTGCGGACCGGCTGCTCAACGCTCTCGCCGCCCACCAGCTCTATGGCGGCCCGATGGTGGTGATCGATTTCGGCACGGCAACCACCTTCGATGTGGTCGGTCCGGATGGCAGCTATAGCGGCGGGGTTATCGCGCCGGGAATCAATCTCTCGATCGAGGCGCTGCATCGTGCCGCCGCGCGGCTGCCGCGTATCGGGATCGGGCGGCCGCAATCGGTGATCGGGCGAGGTACCGTGCCAGCCATGCAATCCGGAATTTATTGGGGGTATGTGGGATTGGTCGAAGGCCTGGTCGCGCGTATTCGGGCCGAGTTCGGCGCGCCGCTCAAGGTTCTGGCGACCGGCGGGCTTGCTCCGCTTTTTGCCGAGGGGACTCCCTTGATCGAGACGGTCGATCTCGAGCTCACGCTGCACGGGCTGCGTCTGCTCGCGTCCCGCAATCCGCGGCCGGTGTTCAGCCGCGATCGCGCGCGCAGACCCGATGGCGAATGACGGGCTGCAGATGATGGACGGAACTTCCCCTGATCTCGCCTTCCTGCCGCTCGGCGGCACGGGCGAGATCGGCATGAACCTCAACCTCTACCGTTGCGCCGGACAATGGCTGGCGGTGGATTGCGGCATCGGTTTCGGTTCCGCCGAATATCCGGAAGCCGAGATCATGCTGCCAGATCCAGGGTTCATCGCCGAGCGCCGCAATGCACTGCTCGGTCTCGTCATCACGCACGCCCACGAAGATCATGTGGGAGCGGTGCCGTGGCTGTGGCGGGAGCTCCGCTGCCCGATTTACGCAACACCCTTCACGGCCGCGGTGCTGAACCGCAAGCTCGGCGAGGCCGGCCTGCTCGGCGAGGTCAAGCTCACCATCGTGCCGCCGGGTGGCCGCTTCGCGCTTGGCCCCTTCGCGCTTCAGTTCCTGCGTGTCGCCCACTCGATCCCGGAAGCACAGGCGCTTGTCATCCGCACGCCATTCGGCACGGTCCTGCACACGGGGGACTGGAAGCTCGACCCAAGTCCGCTGATCGGACCGCCGACCGACGAGGCCGCCTTCGCTGCGCTCAGTTCCGAAGGCGTGCTGGCGATGATCTGCGATTCGACGAACGCGATGGTCGAGGGTCACTCCGGGTCGGAGGCCGATGTGCGCCGCACGCTTGCTGCGCTCGTGCGCGACTTGCCGGGGCGCGTCGCCGTCACCTGCTTCGCGAGCAACGTGGCCCGTGTGGAATCGGTGGCGCTGGCAGCGCGCGCCGCGGGGCGAACGGTCGCGGTCGCGGGGCGCAGCTTGCGCAATATCGAGGCGGCCGCGCGCGAATGCGGCTATCTCAAGACGCTCCCGCCATTCCTTTCCGAAGACGCGGCGAACGAAATCCCTGATGAGCGGCTGGTACTGCTGGTGAGCGGCAGCCAGGGCGAGCCGCGGAGCGCGCTTTCGCGCATCGCCGCCGATACGCATCCGCGTCTCGCGCTCGGCGAGGGCGACACGGTGGTTTTCAGCAGCCGCGTCATTCCCGGCAATGAGCGGGCGATCGGAACGGTCCAGGACAATCTCGTCCGTCGCGGAGTCCGGCTGATGACCGATTCCGACCATATGGTGCATGTCTCCGGCCATCCCGCGCGCGATGAGTTGCGCAAGCTTTATCGGCTGGTCAAGCCGCGTTTCTCGGTGCCCGTGCATGGCGAGTGGCGGCACCTCGCCGCCCATGCGGGGCTTGCCCAGGAGCTTGGTATCCGACCGATTCTGCTGGAGGACGGGGAGATGCTGGGCCTGGTTCCAGGCGATCCGGAGGTCATTGATTCCGCGCCCGTCGGGCGGTTGGTCCTGGATGGAAGCCGGCTGGTGCCACTCCAGGGCAGCGTGATGGCGGCGCGGCGGCGCATGCTCGGCAATGGTGCCGTGATCGGCAGCCTCGCCGTCGATCGGGCCGGGCGCATCCTCGGACAGCCGCAGGTGAGCGCGCCCGGACTGCTCGAGGAGGGGGATCCCGAAATGGTGGAGCTTGAGGACTCGTTCGCCGCCGCGCTCGGCGATCTGCCGGCGGAGCTTCGCCGTGACGACACGGCGTTTGCGGAGGCCGCGCGGGCGGCACTGCGCCGTGCACTCGGCCGCCGCTATGGCAAGCGGCCGCTGGTGGATGTGCATCTGCTGCGCGTATGAAAGAATCTTTGGAGCGGAATGCGTTCGCTCCTGCTCCCCTATCCCGCTGTCGCTTTGTTTTCTCGATCAATTTCATGGCTCCCCCTTGGGCTTCCCCTCGGGGTTTGGCGGATCGCTCTCTGATCCACCAGAAGCCATATTGATCTAGGTCGTGGTGACGATTTAAGGGAGGGGGGATTCCCAGAAGGGCACGGATCGGATTCAACGCTGATTTTTGGAGATCGGCGGTGGACTGCGACGCGCTTCGCGACGACCAGTGGGAGCGGCTTAAGGGGTGTGTGCCCGGCGGGCGCAAAGGCAAGCGCGGTCCGCGGACTGACAATCGACGGTTTCTGAACGCGCTGCTGTGGATGGCCCGCTCGGGCGGGCGCTGGCGTGATCTGCCCGAACGGTTCGGTGACTTCCGGTCTGTAAA